>NZ_JBCHVB010000002.1:0-646110 GCF_039023475.1 Erwinia psychrophila | reverse complement strand
ACCAACTGGAGATCGCCACCGCTGGAGATCGTTGTACGATCCACGCCGGAGGAATGGGATTCGTAATTTCCGCTGCGGCTGTTCTGCTGCGTGGCGGCGGCGTTGAGGTTGATATCATTTCCGGCTGCCAGTTGGGCATCTCCACCGGCTTTCACCGCGCTGGCGGTAACGTCCAGGTTGTGACCAGCCTGCACGGCAAGATTGCCGCCGGCATTGAGCTGGCTGCTCTGACTGGAGAGGGAACTGTCGCTGGTAGCATCAATATTTTGCCAGCCATATTTGAAGCCCGACTGCGCATTGCCTGTCTCGATTTGATTGCCGGTGATGGCGATATCATTCCAGGCTGTCATCCGCATATCGCCGCCCGCGCTGAGTTTCGCGCCGGTGATGCTGATGTCGTTACCAGCCTTCAGGCTGAGGGAATCAAGCGCAGCGATGCTGGCCGCTGGCCCGATTAATGTTTCGGTGAAAAATTTACGCTGCCCCCAGTTATTGCGGGCGTCCAGCGTCCACTGTTGCGTGGTGGTAATGTTACTGATGTCGCCGTTAACGCTTTCCAGCGCCACCGTTTTACCGCTGATGGTGGAACCAACATTATTAATATCGCCAAGGGCGCTCAGCTGCAGGTCACCACCAGCCTGTATCAGGCCAGCACTCAGGTTGCTGAACTGGTTGCCGCTGTCCAGTTCGAGACCGTTTTGCGCGGCCACCGTGCTGCCGCTGTTAGTGATGTTGCCCGCTTTCAGCGAGACGTTATTACCGGCAATCACACTGCCGTTTTGCAGTTTTACATCTTTCTGGGAGAGATAGACTTTCGGTACCATGACCGTTTCGCCATTCACCGTGGACGCTTCCCACCAGATAATACTTTTATCCAGTGAAGCAACCTGCTCTGCACTCAGCGATACGCCAAACTGTAAGCCGAGCGCCTGCTGCCCGGCCGCGGCGTTGTCCATCAGATAGCGCATCTGATCAAGCTCAGATCCCAGGCCGCTCAGATAGCGGCTGCCGGTCTGATTGAGCACTACGTTGCTGACGTAACGGGTGTCAAAAGCCGCATCGCCCAGCAAACGATAGTCATATTCAGGCTTCAGGTTCAGCCGATCCAGCAGGTAGGAGGAGCCGAGGAATGCATTCTCGTCGGTGTACTGTTTCCTGTTTTCCTGGGGGGCGCTACCGGGGCGTTTACCCAGCAGCGCATTCAGATCGCCGAACAGGTTTTGATCGAGCTGGCCCAGCCCGTTGAGTTTTGGATTGAGATTAATCAGATAAGGACTTTTGCTGTCGGTAGAGGCGACGAAATAACCGTTACTGCCGGAAGGCAGTGGATAGGCGCTGACGTCTACGTGGGACGGCTGATATGAGTTCAGCGTTTGACCGCCGTTGTCCCCGATAACTTTTAACTCAGCGACTTTGCCAAGTTTGACGTTGTCGATTGCCTTAATATCATGATCGGCAAGCGATACGCCCGTTGTCGGCACATCATCCAGACTTGCCGCACCGTTCACCTGCTGGAGCGCGTTTTGCAACTGATCGCGCCACTGCGGTGAGTTGACCGCGACATTGCCTGCGGCGGCAAACTGCTGCTGCTGTACGGCGGCTACGCTACCCGGTACGCTGAAGCGGTTGAGGTCCGGGGCCGCCAGCGTGTTGCCGTCCCAACCGGCATTTGCCGTGGTATTGGTATTGCTGATATCGCCACTGAAGCTAGCGGAAACATTGCCGCCGGCCTGAATGACGGCGCGGTAAAGCTGACCTGGGGTGAAAGAATTTTCATGGCCTGTAAGCGTATAGGTAAACTGGCTCCCTTTGGTAGCATTGCGGGTTCTCTCGGCGCCAATTATTCCTTTAGCCAGTGGCCCTTTATACTCATAAATAGCGTAGTCATTCTGGGTGCCTGCCTGCCAGCTCTGATTATTAAGCTGGCTTCCAGAGAGTAGAATATTGCCATTTGCGAGCAAACTGCTGGCCTGGTTTTCCAGGCTGTCTGCGTTAATGGTGAGATTACGGCCGGATGCAATACGTGCCGCACCGCCGTTGCTAACCACATCTACGGTAGTGCTGGAAAGCGCAAATTTTTGCGTTGCGGCATCTTTAGTTGGCGCATAGTAGTCTTTGGAAGTAGTACTTCCTCCACAACCGCATCCCGAATTATTGCCGCCGCTTCCTTCACGGGTAATGGTTTGGGTGTAATAACCATAATCACCCACCGCCAGGTCCCAGATGGAAATTTTCATCGTCGCATCGCCAACGCCAGTGCGGGTCGGTGACGGCGTACTGGTTTGAGTCACATGCAATCCATTACGCGTATTAAGTAGATGCCCGGTCTTAACCGTAATATCCCCTTTCTGCGTCTCAATGGTGCCGGAGCTGTTCACCATCTCAGTATTAGCATTCCCCGCCGCGTCGCGCTGCATCCACAGGCTGTTGCCGGCCAGCATATCGCCCTGCTGGTTTTTGATGCTGTTGGCGTAGAGGTAGAGATTATTTGCCGCATAGAGCAGCGCGGTATTCACGATGCTGCCCGGCGCGCTGAGCGTGAGATTACCCAACGTGCCGGTAAAACCATCAAGCGTTATATCGCTGCGGCTGGTCAGATTAATATTGCCGCCGCCCTGTAGCGTGCCGCTGGCGTTCATGGCGATACGGCTGCCGCTCAGCGTGCTGTCGCCGCTGCCGCTGGTGAGCTGGCCCTTATTAACCAGGCTACCGCCCGCGCCCAGCGTCAGCGCCTGGCCCTGCAATGTGCCCTGGTTTTCCAGCGCGCCGTTGCTGGTCACGCTCAGCCGCTTGCCCGCCGCCAGCGTACCTTGATTGGTGAAGCCGTTAATCAGCTTCAGCGTCGCATCGCCCAGCGCCACTACCTGGCCCAGTTGATCAAAGCCGTTGCTGCTCAGCACCATACTGCCGCCGCTGAACAGTTTGCCCGCCGCCTGCTGGTTTACCTGGGTGGCGGTCACGTCCAGCTGATTGTTGCCCAGCAGGGTGCCGCTGTTGTTAAGCTGCTGATAGTTAACCCTGAGGCTGCCGCCCTGGGCGCTCCCCTGGTTAGTGAAGCCGTTGCCGGTCAGGGTAGCCTGCTGCTGAGCCAGTAGCGTACCGCTGTTACTGGCGCTGGCAGCAGTGAGCATCAGTTGAGTAGCCTGCAGCCAGCCGCTGTTGATCAGCTGCGGCGTCTCAAGCGTCAGCTCGCCGCCGGAAAGGATTTTTCCGGCATTGTTCGCAATCGTCGTGGCGTTAACACCGGTTGTCCCACCGCCCTGAATGAGGCCGTAGTTATAGAGTTCCGGCGTGGTCAGCGTCAGCCCGTTCTGGCCGATCAGGGTGCCGCTGGCGGCGTTGGTCAGCCGGCCGTTCAGCGTCAGCAGCAGATTTTTATCGCCCTGAAGCGCGCCGCTATTCTCCAGCGCGCCGCTGGTGACGTTCAGTTCTCCCCCCTGAATCCGGCCTGCGTTGTTCACTGATGCTGCCTGCAGATCCAGCTTGCCCGCCGTCAGCAGCGTTTTATTCTGCTGCTGGGTCAGCGCGCCGTTAAGTGTGATCGTCAGGCCGTCGACGCCGCTGATGTCGCCGCCGTTGTTCAGAGTATTGCCGTTCAGCGTCAGATTTCTGGCGATCCATTGCCCCTGATTGGTTAGCGCCTGCGCCTGCAGCGCGGCCGTACCGTTGGCGCTGATTTTACTGCCTGCGGTCGAATCCAGCTTGTCTGCCAGGATCAGCTGCATTCCGTCGGCACTTTGGATCGCGCCACCATTATTTAACCGCCGGGCGTTCAGCAAAATCTGCTGCCCCTGCCAGCTGCCATTATTGGTGATGGTATCGCCATTAATAGTCAGCGTACCCTGCGTCAGCAGCGCACCACCTTTATTATTGGTTAATTCCCGCGCCGGGACGGCCATCGCCATCAGCATCATGCGACCGGCAGCTTGCGGCAGTGCGCCCAGCGTCAACGCCTGCAGCCCGATCAGGCTGCCCTGATTGATCACTTTTGCTGGCGAGATCGTCAGCGTCTGCCCCTGTACCGAACCGCTGTTATCCAGCGTGCTGCCGGTTAACGTCATAACGCCCGCGCTGAGCAGATCGCCTATGTTGATCAGAGTCTGCGCACCTATTTGCGCAGCGCCCTGGCTCAGTAACTCGCCGTCATTGATCAACTGCCCGGCGACGCTGGCCTCCAGTCCGCCAGTGCCAAGCAGCGACCCCTGGTGCTGCCAGCTGCCAGCGGTAACCTGCGCCTGTCCACCCTGTAAGGTGCCGCCCGTAGTGAGTTGATCGGCATCCAGCCTCAGCAGGCCACCGCTCAGAGTGCGGCTCCCTGCGGCGGTGTCCAGCGTATCGCTTCGGGCATCCAGCAGAGAATCGCCCTGCCACAGCCCACTGTTCTCCAGCCGTTGCCCACGCAGCGTCAGGCCATCAGCCATGATTTTGCCGCTGTTCAGCAGATGATTTGCCGTAAGTTGACTCTCTGCCTGGCTCAGCAGGCTACCGCTGTTATCCAGCTTATCGCGCAGGCTGGCGGTAAGCTGACCGGTGCTGTTGATAAGACCCCGGTTAACCAGCGTATTACCGGTGATATCAACCTGCTGGCTCTGCAAGCCGCCGCTGTTGCTGATGCTGTCACCACGCAGCGTCAGTTTTTCGCCGCTCAGCATGGTCCCGTCACGCTGGTTATCCAGCTGCTGTGCGGCTACCTCCACACGCGTGTCGCCCTGCACCGCGCCACGGTTAGAAAGCGTATCGGCGGTCACGCCAACGCTGTGGGCTGCAATGACGCCGCTGTTCTCCAGCGTTTGGGCATTAAGCGTGGCCTGCTGCCGGGCCAGCAGTTCACCCCGGTTTATCAGCGAATTATCGGCCTGTGCGCTAAGCGTATCGGCCAGCAGCCTGCCATCATTACTGATCTGACGAGCCGTCACCTCCAGCGCGCCATCCACCTGCAGCAGTCCGGCGTTGTCCAGCCGATCCAGCGTTAACGACAGCGGTCCGCCGCTCAGCAGCTCACCCTCTTTCTGGTTAACTAGCTGCGTACTGTTCAGCGTCAGCGCACTATTGCCCTGCATCAGGCCACCATTGGAGAGCAGCGGCGCGGCAAGACTCAGCCTGTCCGCCACCAGACTGCCCTGGTTAAGGATCTGGCTGCCCTGTAAATCCAGTAGCTGCTCGCCCGTCAGACTTCCGGCGTTGTTGATGATGCCCGTGACCTGCGCAGCAAGCAGTGAGGCAGCCCGGCTGCTGCCGCTGTTCTGCCACTCCCCGGCGTTCACGTTTACCCTGTCCGCCTGGAGCGTTCCCTGATTATCCAGCTGCGCGGCAGTCACATCGAGCGTGCCTGTGCTCAGCAGTTGTCCGTCAGAATGGTTGCTGATGGTATCGCCGTTCACCATCACGCGATCGTCGCCCTGAAGCAGGCCGCTGTTGATTAAATCGCTTTGCAGCGTCAGCGCCTGCGCCATAATCCAGCCGCCGTTATCCGTACTGTCAGCCTGTATCTGAATACCGTGCTGGCCTAAAATTTTTCCGCTGTTATGCAGCGTTTTGCTCCGGAGATCGGCATCACTGGCGCTGAGCGCGTTACCGCTGTTCTGCCAGTCACTGGTCGTTACTGTCAGCTTCTCGCCCTGTATTAAGCCCTGATTATCCAGGTTGCCGCCCTGTAACGCTAACGCGCCAGCACTAAGCAAAGTGCCGCTGTTACTGAGGCTGTTTCCGGTAATGTTTAACCGCTGGCTACCCTGTAAGGTGCCGTTGTTTTTCAGGTTATCCGCCTCAACAGTCAGATCGTCAGCCGACAGAAGCCCCTGATTCGTGAACGTTTTTTGACGCACCTGCATTGCGTTCTGTGCCAGCAGTTGCCCACCCTTCGCATTAAGCAGGCTGTTATGGCTGGCCGTGAGCGTGGCGGCGCTAAGCTCTCCGCTGTTGACCAGAGTGTCGCCAGCCAGCGTCAGGCCGGCATCGCTTTTTATCAGACCTGCGTTATACAGCGCCGGGAGGTCCAGCGTGAAGCCGCTACGGGAGTCGATGCTACCGCCGCTGAGATTGTCGAGCCGGTCAGCGGCGATCGATAACGCTTTGCTGCCCTGAATCAGACCGCTGTTAGTCAGCTGTGCGCTGCCAAGCTGGAGCCGTGGCGCGCTCAGCGACCCCGTGTTAAAGAGGCTAAGGCTGGTAATAGCGAGTGCATCATCAGCGGCAATAGCACCACTGTTAGTCAGCGTTTCGGCCAGGGTCAGCTGCGTTGTTCCCTGCGCGCTTAATGTACCGCTTTGCGTCAGACGGTCGGCCGTGATTTCGCTGCGTTTACCGCCGAAGATCTCTTTGCGGTTTGTCAGCGTTTTCCCCTGAACCCGCAGGATGTCACCCTTCAGGCTGCCGTCGTTACTTAGTTCGTCAGCGGTAATGTCCAGGGTTTGAGTACCCTGTACTGCACCGCTGTTTGCCAGCTTTTTACCTTTGATGATCAGGCTGTCAGCAACGAGCCTGCCGCTGTTTTCAGTTTCGTCAGCCGTCAGCGCCAGCGTGCGTTTGGTCTGCGCCTGTCCGCTGTTAATCAGCCTGCCGGCGGTCAGTGCCAGCGCCTCGTCGCCCTGAATCTGACCGCTGTTCTCCAGCGAATCAGTGGCGATGACCGTCTGCTGCCCTTTCGCCAGCAGGGCGCCGCTGTTTTTTACCTGTTTTGCGCTGAGCTTAAGCATCCCGCCCGTGGTGATTTGTGCGCCATTATCCACCCCGTTGCGCGCCGTCAGCCCGATATCGCCACCGCTGTCCGCCGTGCTCGCCTTGTCGCTCTTTATGTCTGTAGCGCTGAGCCGGATATCTTTTCCGGCAGTCAGTTTGCCGCCGCTCAGCGTCACGGTATTGTTTCCGCTCAGGATAATACTGTTATCGCTTACCACTGCGCCCGCACTGAGGGTGATATCTTTTTGCCCGGTCAAGGTTACGGGACCGCTGGCCTTATGATCGCCAGCCAGCACCAGGCTGTCGCCTTTTGCCGTCAGCGCGCCACTGGTGAGGCTGTTTTTTAGGGTAAGCCTGCCGCTCGCGTCCAGTACCATATCGCCCTGACGCGCATTCAGATTGCCGAGGTTAACCCCCACGCCTTTTTCACTGGAAATAAGGTGGATACGGTTTGCGTACATGCCGCCCAGCGCGCCGGTATCTACCGCCACGCCGGGGGCAGCGCCTTCTCCGGCTATCGGCGTCACGCTGCCGTCCGGCATCACCCGGTTGGTTCCGGCAATCAGCTTCAGGTCTTTGGCATGAATAGCCGCATTGATCTCGCTGGCGCGGGAAATGATGGAGAGCGCATCACTCTGGCTGGCATCCAGCCCCTGCCCCTCAATGGTAATGATGCCTTTGCTTACCGCCAGCGACTGCAGATTGCCTTGCGCATCCATCGTCGGTTTGCCGGTGGTTAAGGTGGCGTCCGGCGTATTGATAAAGCCACAACCATTACAGGTAATGCCGTAAGGGTTAGCCACCATCACGTTAGCCGCCTTGCCCGCAACTTCGGTATAGCCCTGGAGCTGTGAACGGGTTGCGCCCGTTACTTCATTGATAATCGCCTTCGCTTCATGCCCGGCTTTCAGGTTCGGGTTGTTCTGGATCAGTCCGCCCAGCTGGGTCTGATTAAGCTGACCCGTGGCGTTGTTAAGGATCAGCCCCTCTTTGCCAACATTGTACTGCTGGTACTGATTATGGGATATGCCCGCCTGACTGGGCGTGGCGATGTTTATCACCGGCACACCGTTACCCGCAGCATCCATTTTCGTGCCGGGCGTTACCGGGGTTATGACTGCTGCCGCCGCCGGCAACATCGGCTGTACGGCAATCAGATAACAGATCGCGTAGCTCAGCGCGCGCCGCGCCAGGGAAACAGGTTGACGATCGTCCATAATCATTGCCTCTTAGAAAACCAGCCCGATACGGGCGTAAATGCTGACGGGGTCCGGTTGCAGATAGCCGGGGTAGCTGACCGGAATGCCCACTGTGTACTGGGTATAGAAATTTTTGTTACGGGTGCCGACGCCAACCGCGCTGCCCCAGATTGTGCCGGTGGATTCGCGGTTTTGTGCGTCGCTTTTAAGCCAGCCGCCGTCAACGGCAGCGGTGGCGCTGACCTCTCCCAGAAACGGTATCGTAAAGAGGCTGTAGCTAAGTTCATTACGCAGGTAGCCGCCGTTATCGCCGGAGAGGTACTGCTCCTTAAAGCCACGTACCGAGCTTTCGCCGCCTATCGTCAGGCGTTCGCTGCCGTACAGGCGGTCCGGTGACCACTGGCCATAGACGCTGCTCAACCACCATAATTTGTCGGTCACCGGGCGCTGAAAACTGCCGCTGAGGCTCCACTTACGGAACTGGGCTTTCGGCAGATCGTCGTTTTTACCCGCGTCACGCTCGGCATCAAACCACTGCATGCCGCGGCTGAAGGTCGGGTTGAGCGTGGCAACACCGCCGAGTAACTTTTGGGTATGGTTAATGCCTAGCTGGATGCTGGTGATTTTGCGGCTGCTGCTCTGGAGTAAGGTATTGTTAAGGAAGTTGTGGCTGGAATAGTGATTCAGTCCGGCCTGTACGCCGGTTTTGATATCACCATCGCGAAACAGGACCCATGAGCCATTAAGCCGGTGGGCAACGTTGTCGCCGTTGCTCAGCCAGGTGAAGCCATTGTTGACGAAGCTGCTGTGGTAGTTGCTCCAGCTGTAACTGTAATCAAAGAGGCCGTAGCCGTAAGGCACACTGACTCCCGCCTGAACATTCTGCGCGTCGCGCCAGTCGCTGAAGTCGCTGCTGCGGCCGCCGCTGATAAACCAGCGATCGGCCAGACCCAGCAGGTTATTACCGGTCAGCGCAGCGTTCAGCTGACCGACACCCGTGCTTTTCTGTCCGCTGTTATCAAAGCCGAACGAGGCGCTTAACGGGAATTCCGGTTTTGCTGTGAGATTTACCACCGAATAACCGGCTTCAGGCGATGGCAGGATTTCAATCTGCACCGGCGTAACGCGAATACGGTTAATCTGCTCCATGCCCTGCTCAATATCGCGCAGGTTCAGCACTTTTCCTTCCAGACCGGGAAAAGCCATATTCAGCATTCGCGGATGCTTACCTTCGAGCCGGATGGCATCCAGCTTCCCTTCCAGTACCGGAATGACTAATTCACCCTCAGACAAATCCTGCTCAACTAAATAAGCGCGGCTGGTAATATATCCCCGTTGCATATACCAGTCGGAAATATCATGCACCAGAGAGTTAATTTCCGTTAAGTTCAGACAACGATTGCTATAAGGTTCAGTAAGGTTCTTCTGCTGCTGCACGGATAAAAGCGATACATTGCGAATCACAATATTACGCACAGGGAAACATGGGCCGGAACCCCCAGAAACAGGCGCTGGCGCGGCCTGCGGTGATAGCGTCTGGCGTAGGGCATCACGCTGATGCTGATTCTGCCTCAGCCGTTCTTGTTGTTGCTGCTGGATAAAATCACGATCGCCGGGCGATACGGGCGCTGCAATCACGCTGCTGATAAATAATCCAGCAGCAAGCGCCAGCCACTTCCCTGTTATTGTTGTTTTCATAAAGGATTAACAAAACTGATTGTAAGCTTTTTGTAAGCAAGGATGCAAAGGGTAACACTTAAGTAATGAGATTTTTCCTGGAAGATCTAAAAAAGTATAAAAAACCTTTTTCCAGTCATTTCCTAAAAAAATCACCTCATCCAACGCAAATAATGAGCGATTAGGTTTGGGTTGTAGCGGAAAATTAAAGGGGGATTCTAGAGTAAAGGTAAATCACTTCATTGCATCACATGACTTGTTTGTATCGTTCGTCTCAACATCAAATTTAATAAGGTTAAATCTTATGTTTCCCGGGTGATGTTCTGTTCCCGCTCCCGCTGTACATAACGCTCATGCAGGCTCGTAACAGGTGTTTTCTGTGGATTCTTTATCATTCAAAGCTGGACGACAGACAAGACTCTGAGGTCTGCCCATCGGGTTACACTGACGTTAAAAGCAAGGGAAGCTTCAACAGCAAAGATCCTGCGTGTTATACAGGCGATAAAAAACCGCACGCAGGCGGCTTAGGTCGTTTTAAATCTTGTCAGGCTCAGTGCCCCAGTCATCGTCATCCCCGACCGGCTCATCATCCCCGATCGGCATATCATCTTCCTTTTCCGGGAACTCTGTAACAACTTCATGATGGGGAAGCGGATCGTCATAATCAGGACGTTCAGTCATAATCACCTCTTAAGTTAGTCAGGATGACAATAAGTGTAGAACGCCCTGCCCGTTTTTTCCGCCCATCGCTGGTGGAGTCCGTTGCGTACGGACAGAAAGCGAACAGGGCCTGTCAAATTATGGTGCGCGGCTGGCCGGTTGCGGGCATTTTCGTCTGGCGAACTATTTCTGCGCAGGGTTTACCAAAGGAAAAATTGCCGGAAGGCTTTACCTTCGCGGAAATGACAGCCAGCCTGGCAGGCTGGCAATAAAATAAAGATGGGTACATGCCGGGTCACAAATGATAAATTTAATAATATTACATACGTAAATTTAAATGCCCTTTTTTATTCACTACTTCACACCCAAATAATTAGCTCGTGCGAGGCTTTACAGAGCGCGCTTAAAAAAACAGCGACTTACTCACCTCCCCCCTCCAAAAAAACAAATCAAGCCTGTTTACCTTTCGTTTTTCTGATTCACCCCAGGGAGATTTATTTAAAACTAGTTTTCTTATTTTTGAATCACTTCTCAATTTTCTAAAGTGGCCATAAAAACAAATTGAAACATCGTTTCATAAGACTTACATTTCAGCGTGGGGTTTTACAAGAAGTACTCCACTTCCTCCTCCTTTAATATAAAAATGGATCTACCATGAAAAAGTCACTTTTACTTTTACTACCTCTTGTTGCCACAAGTGCCCATGCGGTGTATGTCGATGTTCGCCATGAGTATCTTGACGACAGTAAAGCTAACTACGATCGCGCCTATATTTCCCACCGCTTTGATAATGGATTTGGATTTGCTATTGAGGCTATTTCAAAATCAGGCGGGGATGATACTAATAAAGCCTTTAACGATATGGAAGTTCAGGGCAATGAATATACCGCAAGCTACCAGTTCACGAGTGGCGCGGTAGCCTGGCAACCGGGCATCGTACTGGAGACGGGCAACGGCTACTCCGTTTATAAACCTTATTTCAGAGCAACCTGGAAGCTCGATGACAGCTGGTGGCTGGGTGCCCGCTACCGTTATGAGTACATCCGCCGCTCCTCTGATATCAGGGATGATGACACCATTAACCGTATGGACGTCTGGGCGGGATACCGTTGGAATAATTTTGACTGGACGCTTGAAGGGATTTATAAGAAAGCCGATAAATATGACCTCTATAATAATGGTAAAAACAACTATGAGTATAACTTCAGAACGGCCTATTTAACCGGAAACTGGTCTCCTTTTATCGAAGTGGGGAATGTTTCGGTAAGAAGCACCAGCGATGAGCGTCAGACGCGCTTCCGTATCGGTGTGGGTTATACCTTCTGACAGCAAAACCGTCATCTCTATATAGTCTTGATAAAACCGACTGAAAATATATTTCTCCCGGTCAGCACTATGTTAGCAGCATGGTCGGTCAGCATAAGGCTGACCATGCGCAACATCTTACTCCGACCATCTTAAAGCCCTCCCCTTTTAAATAACCCATCACTTAGTTTTTAAAACCTTCCAGATTTAGATGCCGGACTGGAAGCCTGGACAACGACCAGGTGCAGATTATTTAACGCCATAAACTCTGCCGCCTTTTATTTTCTGAAGTAGGAGTCTTAGCGATAAACAGTCGGCGTTAAGATCCCACTGTAGATAACATATTCAAGCGAAGTGGTTTACCGAAGGGTAGAAGGTCCTGCATCCGAAGCCCGGATGCAGGATAAGAATTACATTACGCCCATCATTCGCGGCAGGAACAGGGTAATTTCAGGCAGATAAGTAATGACCAGCAGCATGGCAATGATGGCGATATAGAACGGCACCAGCGGTTTCATTACCTCTTCCACCTTCACCTTCCCGACGCTTGCCCCGACATACAATCCGCTTCCCACCGGCGGGGTTATGGTCCCTACTGCCAGGTTGTAGATCATCAGAATGCCAAAATGCACCGGATCGACGCCCAGCTTCACCATGATCGGCAACAGGATAGGGGTAAAAATCAGGATGGCGGGGCCGATATCCATAAACGCGCCGATAATTAGCAGAAATATAGTCACTACGAGAAGGATAACGAACTTATTATCGGATATGCCGAGGATGAGATCGCTCAGCGCCGCCGGGATATTCGTTATCGACATAGAGAACGACATGGCCGCAGAGGTAGCCAGCAGGAACATGATAATTCCGGTCATCACCACGGTTTGCAGCAGGATTTCAGGCAGGTGCTTGATGCGTATTGTTTTATAAAGCCCCATGGTCAACAGCAGGGTATAGGCGACGGCGATGGCTGAGGCTTCGATAGCGGTGAAGATGCCCTGCACTATCCCGCCGACGATAATCACGATCAGCAGCAGGCTGGGGACGGCTTCCAGGGTAACTTTTAACGCCACGCCTTTTTGCAGCGCAAAAAAGACCCGGTAGTTGTTCCGTCTGGCCACCACGAAAGTGACCAGCATACAGCCCACGCCCCACAAAATACCGGCGACCAGCCCGCCGGCAAACAGCGCCGCGATGGAGGTACCGCCGCTTGCCAGCGCATATAATATGAAAGCCGTTGTGGGAGGGATCAGCATCCCGGTGGGCGCAGAGGCGATATTCACCGCCGCGGCAAAGCTACGGCTGTAGCCCTCTTTTGCGCTCATCGGCACCATCACACCGCCGATAGAGGTCGAGGCCGCAATAGCGGAGCCAGAAATAGCGCCAAACATCATATTGCCCATGATATTCGTATAGGAGAGCGAACCCGGTAGCCTGCCGGTGAAAAGTTTGGCGAAGTTTACCAGCCGCGTGGCGACTCCGCCGCTGTTCATTATTACCCCTGACAGCACAAAGAACGGCACCGCCAGCAGGGCAAAGCTATCCAGACTGGAGAACATTTTCTGCGCCGTGGCGAACATGGAGATATCAAAGGGCAAGGCCAGCAGCATCGTGCAGCCGGAGGCGATAACGATACAAAGACCGATGGATGCGCCCATGGCAAGCAGTACCACAAATATGCTCACCAGCGTAACGGAGGCAAGGATAGGATCAATCATGTTGGTTCTCCATTACCGTGCCGGTATCAGCCCTGGTCGAGGTTGCTTTAAGCAGATCGACAATGTTCATTACGCTGTAGAGGATGATCAGTACGCCTGCGACAGGCAGTGCGTAGTAGATTTGTCCCATCGGAATGCCCAGCGCGGGTGAGATTTGCAGCATGGAAATGGCGGAGATTTTCAGACCGCCGATGATAAGCACCCAGATGGAGAAGGCGGCGAAAGTAAGTTGCAGCACGATCATCCACCAACGGCGCACGGCTGGCGACACCTTATCTACCAGGATCGTCAGGCTGATATGCTGGTTCTTCCCGGCCACGTAAGCCATCCCCAGCATCGAAAGCCAGACCAGCGAGAAGCGCAGCAGCTCCTCCGTGGCGGTGCTGGGCACACCCACAATATAACGGCTTATGACCTGCCAGCAGGCCACACACACCATGGCCGCCAGCAGGAGGGAACATATACTGCCTAGTATCTTATTGAGCGTCTTTCTTAATATATCCATTATCCCTCCTGAGAGATTAGCCTTTCGCTGACTGGATTTTCTGATACAGCTCATAGAGTTCCGGCTTATCTTTTAAGCTTTCATAGATGGGCTGTACGGCATCCTGGAATGGTTTTTTATCGATATCGAAAAACTCCACGTTGAAGTTTTCGGTCGCCTGTCGCCGGGTGGTTTCCATTTCTTTATCCCAGGCGGCTTTTTCAAATTCGATCGAGGCTTTGACCGCCTCCTTAACAATTTCCTGTTGCTCAGGCGTCAGCTTTTCCAGCGTCAGGGCGCTCATCAACAAAATATCGGGGATGCGGGTGTGCATATCGTAGGTGTAGTAGCGGGCGACTTCACCGTGGCGGGCAATGGTCAGGGCAAACTCATTGTTTTCGGCACCATCCAGGATACCCTGCTGTAGAGAGGTGTAAACTTCCGCCTGGCCCATCGCAATGGGAGATGCCCCCAGCAGCTTAAGCGTCTGGATAGCGGTTTCACTCTGCATGACGCGGATTTTTTTGCCTTGCAGATCTTCTATCTTACGAATGGGCCCTTTGCTCATATAAAAACTGCGGGCCCCTGAGTCATACCAGCCGATGCCGATAAACCCCTGCGGCGCGGTTGACTGATAGACGGGCTCCATAACGTCAGGGTTATCCATTACTTTGTAATACTCTTCGACGTCGGCAAAGAGATAAGGCAGGGAAAAGACGCCATAGGCCGGAGAGAAGCTTTCCATAAGGCCGGAAGACACCTTAGTGATGTCCACCACCCCAACCTGCGTCAGCTCTACCAGTTCACGCTCCCCGCCCAGCTGCGCGTCGGGAAAATAGATGACCTTTACTTCATTGGCAGTTTTTTCTTCAATCTGGTTTCCCAGAAAGTGAAGGGCGTCCTTAACCGGCTGGCTGTTTTCAGCGTACGCCAGACGCAGAACGGTCTGGGCCTGGGACGTGAACGCCAGCGCGGGTAAACAGCACATAAGAAGGGCGTTGACCATTCGTAATATGTTCATAACTGCCTCATCGTGGGGATAGTATTCCATCCACGAAAATACGGGGCTTGTCTGGCCCTCACCTTGTGGATAATGCCACGCTTAGGGGAAAAGTGGCGCTGTAAGAAAGGTTTTGAAACTGCGTTTCACATTTTTGAATTTTATGCTGATCTTATGGGAAATATCAGAGCCAGCTCGCACGGAAAACCCGTGAAAAGCTATCCGGTAAACCCTGATGATGCTTAACGACGCTTTAGCCAGCACCGCGAAAACCCTCGGTAGTGGCGCTTCCAGAAAGAAAAAAACGGCGGTATTGGGCCGTTATTAAAATTTTTTGTCACGCAAACGATGACAGGGATGTGACACCTTTAACGGTTCACCAGAACAGGTAATGGATTACGTGACATATGCGCTCAGAAACGAGCTTAATTCAGATGCTCAAAATCCAATAAAAGCCGGGCTGAAGCTTTCAGCACAAGCGGTCGCTGTGATAGTGAACAGTACAGCATACGGAATAGTGAAGGCGGCCTGAAAAGCGTTCGCTGCGGGTGTTGAACATGCCAGAGTGCCATGCAACGAAACCAGCCATCAGACTTAACTTTCCCAAAGCGCCATAAGCGACGCGCCAGGGGGTTATTGCAGGGAATAAAAAAACCGCCCATGGGCGGCTTCACTGTTTTATTCAGCCTGATGTTTATGGCGCATATTGTGTAATGCCAGCAAAATGACGCCTGTGCCTATAAAAATCAGAAAACCATAGCCGAGCAGATGAAACAGCCAAATCCCTGCCACACCGCCAGCCAGAAATGAGAGCAATGTAAAGGCGTGCAGCCCGAGCCGCTCAAGATAGATCGGGGCATCCTTTGGCGATTCCTTTCGTCTCAGCACATCAAACAGCATAGCCAGCTCTATACCGATATCCGTGGATGTCCCTGACACATGCGTCGTTCTTACTCGTGCATTGGAGATACGCGTCACCACGGCATTCTGTAACCCCATTAAAAAACTCAGGCACAGGATAAGCAGAACGCCGGGTGAAGCTGGGTTCATCCAGCTTTCAACCATGCCCAGCAGAACAAGCCCTCCCCCCTCAAGGATGATATTAACGGCGTAAACCGTCCGCATCTTCCTCCTGCGACCCGCATTGATAAGAAGGGCGGAGAATGCGGAACCGGCGATAAAAATGCAGATGACCGACAGAAAAAAAATGCCAGGTGCAAGGCTGGCTTTAGCCAGATGATCTGAAAGCGAAGAGACGTTACCGGTCATGTTGGCCGAGAAAAAACCGACAACCTCAAACGCTGCTGTGTTGAGGGCGCCGGCTACGGCAGCAAGCGTGCAGGCAAGTTTTCTGTCTGCAAGGTTATTACGTAGATCCTCAGTGCTGATGAGCATGGAGCCTGCTGTGTTCCGCGTTGTTCAGGTTAAGTGATGATATGATCTGCCCTTTCTGAATCAGTAACAAGATGACAAATATAAAAAACAGTTATTCCCTGCTTACCTGGAGCAGTTCGTTCGCTATTGCGGCACTCTGGATGTTGTCTTGCCGATGGCGGGTCGGTTTTTGCCACATTTCGTTATGCGCAGGCTAGCTCACGTCGTTTGCCAGGCTATTAACAGGCGGCTTAATTGCCCACCTGAAAGCAGCTGTCCGGTAATCGTACCGGCACTTTCTACTGGCCTACGCAGGTCAAACATACTTGACCTGGAATAGACTCAAATGGACTCAGGTTGATATGCAAAGGAAGGTTGCATGGATAAATACAGAGAACGCCAAAGCGGGCAAGGCTATCGGCGTGGCTCTGAATGATACAGTATGCAGGGTACTGAAGGGACAAATTGGAAAACATTCTCGCTGGGTGTTTGTACACACTAAAGCAGCGACCAGGCATGATGGGACGAAAACAGCAGCAATCAGGAAGAAGCGCCGTGATGATAACAATTCATGGAGGCTCGCACTAAAACGGGCTGGCATAGAGGGCTTTCGGTTCCATGACCTCAGGCATACTTGGGCGAGTTGGTTAATCCAGTCAGGAGTTCCGCTTTCGGCTCTTCAGGAAATGGGAGGGTGGGAATCGATAGAGATGGTGCGGAGGTACGCTCACCTGGCACCCAACCATCTGACGGGGCATGCACGTAAAATTGATGCGATTTTTAATGTCCGTGTCCCAAATCTGTCCCACAAGGAAAATTTGAAGTCAGGAGAAGGTGGGTAACTCATTGAAAAGTAATGGTACGCCCTACAGGATTCAACTTAAAACTTCAACCAGCTGAAAAATATCATGTATTTATAGTTCAATTTACTTGAATGCCCCCATAAGTGCCCCCAATAAGTTTTTTGGCGCTCAATCTGACGGGTGTTATGAGTAAGGCCCACCTCTTTCATCTCATCGATGCCTTGAAAAATAAAACTCATTAACGTAGATTCGGGTTTGTAACTTTGCTGTCAATGACAGCCACCGATGTTTCGAGTATCAGGATGATGCCGGTGATCTGAGAGAAACGCCTTCGGGCGATCACACAAAACTTGTCGTAGCCTGAAAGGCAATGCTCTTGATTGAGCGGTAAATCTACTCACTCTTGGAAGTAGATATCGTCAACTAAAACCGCTCCTACTGCGTGACGATGAGGGTTCATTTAACTAACTAAACATCCTTATGTGATGTTTCTTGGGTCGAGAAGATTCCATATCAGAAGTAATTCGACTTTCAACCATGCTGATAGTGCTTCGCTATCAGCTTCTTGCGTCACACCACCACAATGCGTCAGTACTGACACAATTTTTACCACTTCACAGCGCAGTCATAACTGCATCAACTCAAAAAATCATTGGCGCGTATTAAACGCTGCGGGCTGCGCTTTGCTATGCCGCTTAGGCATGAGCAAGCGACAGTCGTGCTGCGTGCAATACGTGGCGTCACTTTTGCGTGCTAACGCCTGAAAGTGACGCCATAGCGTAAACCGCTGCCCATCCTCTACCTTCGCCCGTTTCAAGCGGGTATCTGAATCTGACACCGCGTTTTCATACACCAAATATCCATTTAAAGGAGATCTGAATTGTTGCCGAGGCAGGCATTAGCCTGGGGGATTACCTGCAATAGCAGGCAGTTGCACTGAGTGCATCACTGACACCCCGAAATACCTCAACTGCATCCGCTCTGGCGCACAGGCAACTTTCAGTCCGGAACAGCATCGCTGTATCCGTTATTTGCCACGCGCCAGAGAAGCAGATTGGAGTATCAGATGAGTAGAACAGGTAGAGAAATGAAGCAACTGTCGAAGCAGGCTGGCGGCAGTCACAAAACGGTACACGATCGCATTCGTATTGCTGACAGGTTTTGTAATCACTTACTGGCGCTAAATATTCAAATTCGCAGCGTCCAGTATTTGAAAACAAGGCATATCGAGAGCTATATCGCTGCACGCTGTGTACAAGGAATTGCCTTACGTACCTTGCAGAATGAGATGGCCGCTTTGCGTTCGGTTTTGCATCAAGCCGGACGGGAAAAATTAGTAGCCTCAGCGAGATTAACTAACAGGGCGCTGGGTCTCAGCGGCAGTAGCCGAGCAGGCACTAAATTCGCTATTCCAACAGAAAAATATCAGCAAGCCATTAATCAAGCCCGACAGCTTGATGAGGGATTAGCAATTGCCCTTCAGCTATCACGCTTACTGGGTTTGCGTTCACAAGAGGCTGTCCAATGCAGCGCCTCCCTTAAGACCTGGCAAAAACAACTTGGCCATGGAGCTGAAAGACTAAGTGTCGTCTTTGGCACCAAAGGTGGTAGACCGCGCGAAACACGCATTTTGGATCGTGCAGCTGTTAGCAATGTAATCGCTCAAGCTTTGGTTATTGCTAAACAGCGCAACGGCAAACTTATTGACCGCGCTGATCTCAAAACTGCCATGAATTATTGGCGCTCAGCTACAACCCGCATTGGTTTGATTGGCTCCTACTCCCCCCACAGCCTCCGCTATGCATGGGCACAAGATGCGATTCGCTTTTATCAGGAGCAAGGTTTTAGCCGCAAAGAAGCAAATGCCCTCACTTCAATGGATCTCGGTCACGGCGATGGGCGTGGTCGCTATGTCGAACGTGTCTATGGCCTTCAGGAGGTTCAAGCATGAGCACCCTCACCTTAATCCGACTTTGCGATGTGATGAATAAAACCGGTGTCAAAAGAGCCTGGATTTACAAGCTAATGAAAAAAAATGAATTTCCTCAAGCCGTCAAGCTTGGTTCGCGCTCAGTGGCATGGGTAGAGAGCGAAGTTGATGAATGGATCTCAAGTAAAATCAACCAACGTGATGGAGCATAGTAATGTTGAATTCAATTTTTTCCCTGGTAGGCGATTTTAAGTATAATCCGCGCACTGCGGCAAAATCCGTAGTCGGAATTAGCGTTCCGAAATTCTTCTTGATGCCCAAGTATTTGGGCAATGCTTGCGCTCGCCTGTCAATGGTGGCTCAGGCGGGGGCTTCGCAAGAAGCGCCGGTTTCCAAGAAGGCCGGTAACGCTAACTCCGTCTGGGCTACCACCCAAGGGGTTAGCGTCTCTAGTGGTAGTCAACACAACTACTTCTTGGAGGCGGCCCTATGGCTACTACCCTTCCTTGTTTGCACCCGCAATACACCCCTCTTCTTTCGGGGGTGCAATATGTTTGATCTAACACCATTTTCTGCCAAAGAAATCCTCGACTACTGCCGTGCGTTAGCCTTTACGATCGTCAAATCAGACAATGCTCTTGCCAAGGAACTGCTTACCGATGTGTTATGTGAGCGCCTTAATGTGCTGAATGAAAAGATGAAAGCGGGAGGCAAACCATGACTAATTGCGTAACTGAAACCATTTCCGCATCTCGTCATCGTTGGGAGGAAATCCTTCTTCAATTAGGTATCGACTTACCCGGCCTGAACAAACATGGTCCTTGCCCATGCTGCGGAGGAACAGACCGCTTTCGCTTTGATGATAAAGATGGCCGTGGTACATGGTTCTGCAATCAATGTGGAAATGGCGATGGTTTGGATCTGATTGCTAAGGTAAAAAAGTGCAACCCACTGCAGGCGACAAAACTCATTTCAGAACTCAGTCTGCCCTGCCAAACTGCGCCTGCCAGGGAAAAAGTATCAAAGCCCTGTGCATCAATTGAAGCAATGAGACTGCTTAACTCATCGCGCCTTGCTACAAGCCCGTACCTGAAAAACAAAGGGTTATCCGCATCTGTTCAAATGCTCAGCATTCAGAAAGCACTAACAATAGGCGGGGTCAGTTTTGATAACGACTCAATTGTCCTACCAATTCAAGATATCGATGGGACGTTGATTAGCGCACAATTGATCAACGCGGCCGGTGAGAAACGATACTTGCCAGGTACTCGTCAAAATGGTGGATTCATCAAGGTTGGCGATTCGAGTAATACAGCAAACATCATCATCGCGGAAGGCTATGCCACTGCATTAACGGTAAACATTGCAACAGGTCATTTGGCGTTAGCGGCGATGTCTGCAAATAACTTACTGAATATCGCTGTCACTGCGAGGCATAAATATCCCAATAGCAACATCATCATGGCTGCTGAAAATGATTCAATTGAGGCTAATAACGTTGGTTTAGTACAAGCAGAAAAAGCGGCAGTAACCGTGAATGGCTGGGTTTCGTTACCCCCTGATCAAAATGTTAGCGATTGGGATGATTACCGCCAAATTCATGACGAGGCGGCGGTTAACGAAGCATTTCATCTGCGAATGTACAAGCCAGACTCACAGCTCTCATCAATCTCGCGCATTCAAGAACGTAAGCCAGACCTCAGCACCTCCCTCCCTTTGCGCAAAGGCTCTGATGGTTTTGATACCCGGCAGGATTACCTTATCAAGGGGTATCTCCCTAGCGCATCAGTAACCAGCGCATATGGTGCAAGTGGATCTTATAAGTCCTTTCTGGCGGTCTCTTGGGGATGTCATATTGCAACAGGCAAGCCTTGGGCAGGCAGGCCTGTTACGCAAGGTGCAGTAATCTATGTCGTTGGTGAAGGAGGAATTGGGGTTCCACGCCGAATTCGTGCCTGGGAAGAAACTCTCAATAACGGCTCGCCAATCGATACACTCTATCGCATCGACTGCCCCATTTTTCCTGCCAGTTCCGAAAGCGTGCAACAAGTCATCAGGGCCGCCAATGATGTTAAAGCAGCTTCAGGCATGCCTGTTAGATTGATTATTTTAGATACTCTCGCCCGCTGCTTTGGTGGCTCAGATGAGAATGCTGCCAAAGATATGGGTGCATTTATTCAGGGTTGTGATGTTATCAAGGCAGCTACTGAGGCTACAGTCTTAGTCATTCATCACTCCGGTAAAGATCAGGACAAAGGTGCGCGAGGTTCCAGTGCATTCCGTGCTGCCCTTGATGTTGAATTTAACGTCCGCCGCGAAGGTGAAGGCGGAGCGCTGATTCTTAGCTGTACCAAAATGAAGGATGCCGAGGAGCCACCACGGCAGGCTTATGACTTGGTGCCGGTAGATCTCTACATCGATAATGATGGTGACCAGATTTCCTCGCTAGTTTTGAATGATGAGGGACGACCTGTCATGGATGACACCGATCCCGAGCTAACCGGCATTTCACGTCTGACTGACAATCACGTTGCCCTTTGGCAAGCCATTCGCTCCCGAACCGCCAACGGTGATGCCTGTACTCGTGCGCTAGTTAGAGATGACATGCGAGCGATGGGATTCGATGTCTCTAAGAAATTCACTCGTTGGCTGGATAAGCTGGAAAAGGAAGGCCGTGTCATTTGTGACGGTGATCATATCAGGCCGGTTTCTCAGGAATTTAAAGCGGGGGAATAAATGGGGATTATGTGGGGGAAGAAATAATGCAATGTGCATTTGATAATGATTCCCCCACTTCAATGCCTTATATGCGCATCAAGTGGGGGAATCGAACCAAAACTTAAAGTATCAATAGGTTACATTCATTCCGCAGTAATTAATCAGCTAATCTCTTAAACCTTCTAAGCGGGGGAATAAATGGGGGAGTCATACCATCCTTGATGGCCTCCCCTTTTTAACAATTTTTAGATCTGACCACCTACGCCTTTAAACTTCTCAATAAATGATACTATTTTTTGAAATACAGTCTGTTTTTTGGTTTTGTATTGCGGATTCAGTGGGCTTAATTTTGGCAGTGCCTCATTAAGTTCGGTGCCATTTTCCGTCGCGTACTCACGTTTCAGGGATGTACGGATATAGCGCCTTGCGGCTTCTTCGTTAAGATTTTCTGTCTTAATCAACTCTTCCGCCTCACGCTGCTGCTCACGTTGAGCGAAGGTGAAGAATGCATCAATAATTCCAGCCTTATCCGGCAATTCATCAAGATTCGTCTGCTGAATAAAGTCAACGACCAGCCCTTCTTTGGCACGGTTACCCAGACTGGAGCGTATCAGGCGTCTAACTTCTTGGGTCAGGCCTGCTTTGTTTTTACTCTGCTTGTTACGTTCAAATATTAGGCCGAGAATGTAGTCCAGATTGATTTCCTGCGACTTCAGCAGGTCGATCTCAAACACCACGTCTTCCCAGTTGATGGTTGATTTATCTTTGTCATCGGCTGCTTTTTCTTTGCGCTGCCAGTCACGGATATCGTTGTACACCGAGCGATAATCCTGCACCTTCCGCTCGGCTGGCAGGCGGATAGTCTGAAGTTCTGCGAACTTATCATCATCCAGATAATGCGCGGCCTTGAACGCCTCGACGGCTTTCGGGTTACTGATATCGGCTGTTTGCAGCGCTTTCAGCGTGGCAAATTCATCATAGTTTTGCAGGATGTTCTCCGCCCGCAGATATTCACCAAACAGCTTCACAAAGGCTTTTTTCTCTTTCTCGCTTTCAATGTCAGCCGGATCAGGAAAACGGTGTTCCAGTGTAGTGACGATGTCCATAAAGCCACGCTTCGCCTCACCGGTGACGATATCGGTAAAGCCCTCCATGTACTCTTTGTAGCTTTTTTCCAGCACCACGTTTTTCGTATTTTTGTCGCCAAACAGCGTGATGGCATCAATCGTTGCACGCTCCAGATTACGGAAAGTCACAATATTGCCGAACGTTTTGGTCGCATCGTAGATACGGTTGGTGCGTGAAAACGCCTGCATCAGCCCGTGATAGCGCAGGTTTTTATCAACAAACAGGGTGTTCAGCGTCGGGGCGTCGAAGCCGGTCAGGAACATCCCGACAACAATCAGCAGGTCGATATCCTGATTTTTCACGCGCTGGGCTAAATCCCGGTAGTAGTTCTGAAAGCCATTACTGTCAGTGCTGAAGTTGGTTTTAAAGTAGTCGTTGTAGTCATCAATCGCCGCATCCAGGTACTCTTTGGCGCTGCTGTTCATCGCGCTGACATCAAAGCTCTCATCGGTGATATCGCCGATAGCGTTCTGCTCTTCGTTGGCAGCAAAGGAGTATATGGTAGCTACTCTCAGCGGTTTATAAGTTTCTGAGGCCGCTGATGCTTCCTGCTGTTGAGACTTAAAGGCTTCATAATAGGCCTTGGCAGCATCGACACTGCTCACTGCGAACATGGCATTAAAGCCTTTCGCCCCCGGGAAAGCACGATGGGTCTTCTGACGAAAATGCGTCAAGATATAGCGGGTGATTTCATCAATGCGGCGCGGGTGCAAAAAGGCCTGTTGGTTTTCCGCTGCGCTGAGTTTTTTGTCATCGGTTTCCGTTTCCATTGCCTTGAACTGCGGGCGGACATCATTGTAGTCCACCTTAAATTTCAGCACTTTTTCATCCCGGATGGCATCAGTGATTACATAAGAGTGCAACTCGCGACCGAACACGCTGGCCGTGGTTTCTGCCCCCAGAGCGTTCTGCGGGAAAATCGGCGTGCCGGTAAAGCCGAACTGATAAAAGCGGGTGAATTTTTTGTTCAGGTTCTTCTGAGCCTCACCAAACTGGCTGCGGTGGCACTCATCAAAGATAAACACCACCTGCTGCCGGTATACCGGTAAATCTGCCTCTCCCTTCATCAGGTTATTGAGCTTCTGAATGGTGGTGACGATGATTTTATTATCATCCTTCTCCAGATTACGCTTCAGGCCGGCGGTGTTATCTGAGCCATTGACGCTGTCCGGTGAAAAGCGCTGGTACTCCTTCATGGTCTGATAATCGAGGTCCTTGCGATCAACCACAAAGAAAACTTTATCGATGAACTCTAGTTCAGTAGCAAGCCTTGCAGCCTTGAAGCTGGTAAGGGTTTTACCCGAGCCGGTGGTATGCCATATAAAGCCGCCGCTCTCAGGTTTTGACCAGTCTTTTGATTTAAAGGAGCTATTAATTTTCCACAGAATGCGTTCAGTGGCAGCAATCTGATAGGGACGCATCACCAGCAGCGTCTGGCTGCTGTCAAACACGCTGTAGTTAAACAAAATATGCAGTAAGGTATGCTTCTGAAAGAAAGTGGCAGTAAAGTCCTTAAGGTCTTTAATTAGCGTGTTATCGGACTTCGCCCAGTTCATGGTGAAGTCAAAACTGTTTTTATCCCGTTTAGTGGTGTTGGCAAAGTAGCGGGTATCGGTGCCGTTAGAAATCACAAACAGCTGAAGATACCTGAAAAGGGAGTTATCGCTGTTAAAGCTCTCTTTGCTGTAACGGTGTATCTGGTTAAAGGCCTCCCGAATCGCCACGCCACGTTTTTTCAGCTCAACCTGAACCAATGGCAGACCATTGACCAGGATGGTGACGTCATAGCGGTTTGCGCGTGAGCCGGTCTGCTCAAACTGCTGGATAACCTGTACCTTGTTGCGGACCAGATTCTTTCTATCAATCAGGTAAATGTTTTCAAGCTGGCCATTATCAAAGGTGAAGTCGCAGATGTAATCGATATGAATTTTACGGGTCTTATCCAGGCTGGTGTCGCCCGGGCTGTCCAGATAGCTCTCACAGAACCGTCGCCATTCACTGTCATTAAATACCACGCCGTTAAGCGCCTGAAGCTGCGTGCGGATATTCGCCAGCATCAGCGGCTGAGTGGTGAAGGAAACAAATTCATATCCCTGATTGCACAGGTCCTGAATCAGTTCACGCTCCAGATCCGATTCACTCTGGTAGTTATCACCTGTCTCCCATGCTTTAGAGTACTTATCGAGGACAATGAATTTATTCGATTCAGCAATGGTGTGAGTCTGTTGAGTCATCGCGCATCCTGTGTGCTGTATGGCAAAGACCGGCAGCAGATAAAGTAAAAGCTACCAGCCGATGAATTTGCTTATGTATGGCACGGCCAGCAAACGCTGACCGGTTAGTTATAGCATGACTGTCACTGACTGACGGCATCAGGCTTCGGGAAGCTGAACAGCAAATCTCGGTAATACTCATATTGCTTCTGGCGTAGCTCGATTTCGCGGGGGAGACCTTTGCTAATTGAATTTGTTAAAATATCAAAGTTATCCAATATTCTGACAATTCTGTCTTGTTCTGCTAAAGATCTTTCAGGGTCATTTGGATACGGAACAGGAATTGATATTTTTGAAAAACCGTTAATGAGCAATGTATTAACTTTTGTCCTCGCAACATATTTTGCTTTTTTGGCTATGAACGATGCTGTTTGCATACAATACGAAACGAACTTAGGATTCATCGTATGTCGGAAAGCATAACAGTGATCGTGAATAGCCACTTTCTCATCACCAAGCCAAGCCACTGCTTTACCAACATCCTCAACAGTTTCTCCGACATCAGTTAAAACTACATCTCCCGGCTCAGCGTAGCGCAGTGAGTTAGCCATATCAGCTCTTACCTGAGACAACGAATCGGTAGCATAAACACCATAACGAGTGTAAATTTCACCATAGTGGATAACTTTAATTCCCTCTGCTACATAATCCGCTTTAGTAAATCGCTTTCCACGAATAAACTCACCAATATCTCCCAAAGTCTTCCACTCAACCTCACCCTCTTCAAAACTCAGTAACTGATCGCGATAGTAGTTGTACTGTTTTTTCCGTGCGGTAAGCTCAGCGGTAAGCTCAGCGGTAAGCTCAGCGGTAAGGGCGGTAAAGCTATCCAGAATCCGGACGATTTCAGATTGGATAGCGAGCGACTTTTCCGGGTTGTCCGGGCACGGGATAGGAATCACTATTTTCGCCAAGTCACTACTGGAAACCCTGCGAACTTTAGCCCCAGTGATATATTTCATCTTTTGCGTCTGAAATATTTCGGACTGGAAAAAGTAGGCGAGATATTTAACATTCCGCTCATGCCGGAATAACATCATATCCCCGGAAATGGCCGTTTCCCCACCAAGCCAAGCTAAAGGCTTTACGACATCCACATCGTTTTCTGATGTTGTAGCTAACAATAAGTCATTTTTTTGAGCCTTTCGCAGCTTATTAGCTAGCTCTGATGAAACAAAAGTAAATGTTTTATCTGCTGATAATCCATATCGTGTATAAATCTGACCGTAATGTATTGCAGGAAAACCACTTTCAATAAAATCTTTTTTCTGTAGCCCATTTCCTCGTATAAAATTGCCAATATCTCCCAGAGACATCCACTCAACATCAAAGCCATCCAGTAGCTTTTCCAGATAACTCAGCTCACTCATGCCTGCGCCTCGCTGCTTTCTATTTCTGCCACAATCGCATCAATGTCGTTGCGCAACTGGTCAATCTTGCCGACCGTGATTTTCAGTTCGGCATTCAGCTCGGTGATATCCACTATTTCACGGGTGTCTTTGGCTTCCACATAGCTGCTGATAGACAGGTTATAGTCATTGGCAAACACTGCCTCAAACGGCACGGACTTCGCCAAGTGTTCGATATCTGCTTTGCTGTCAAACACCTGCATAATCTGCTGAATATGCGCATCCGTCAGGATGTTATTATTAGTTTCTTTCTTAAACAGCCCGCTGGCGTCAATAAACTGCACGCTGGTATCGGTTTTATGCTTTGACAGCACCAGAATGTTAACGGCAATGGTGGTGCCGAAAAACAGATTTGGCGCGAGTGAAATCACCGTCTCAACATAGTTGTTATCGACCAGATACTGACGGATTTTTTGCTCAGCACCGCCACGGTAGAAAATCCCTGGGAAACAGACAATTGCTGCGCGGCCTTTGGGAGAAAGATAATTCAGCGCATGCAGCACAAAAGCAAAATCGGCTTTTGATTTCGGAGCCAGTACACCTGCCGGAGCAAAGCGCTCATCGTTAATCAGCGTCGGGTCGTCGCTACCAATCCATTTCACCGAGTAAGGCGGGTTGGAGACAATTGCATCAAAGGGTTTCTCATCGCCGAAATGCGGCTCAGTCAGCGTATTCCCCAGTTTGATATCAAATTTGTCGTAGTTGATGTTGTGCAGAAACATGTTCATACGCGCAAGGTTAAACGTCGTATGGTTAATCTCCTGCCCGAAAAAGCCTTCTTCGATGATATGATTATCAAAGTGCTTTTTCGCCTGTAATAGTAGTGAGCCAGAGCCTGCTGCTGGGTCATAAATTTTGTTAACGTGGGTCTGACCATGCATTGCCAGTTGGGCAATCAGTTTAGATACATGCTGTGGCGTAAAGAACTCACCGCCTGACTTCCCGGCATTCGCTGCGTAGTTGGAAATCAGGAACTCGTAGGCATCCCCGAACAGGTCAATCTGGTGCGCATCAAAGTTACCCAGCTTTAAGCCTTCAACGCCTTTCAGCACGGCAGCGAGGCGGCTGTTTTTATCTTTAACGGTGTTACCCAAGCGGTTACTAGTGGTGTCAAAGTCAGCAAACAGGCCTTTGATGTCGGCCTCAGAAGGATAGCCATAGGCTGAGCTTTCGATGGCGACGAATATGCTGTTCAAATCAGCATTCAATCTGTCGTTATTGTTCGCTTTCTCGGCCACATTGCAGAACAGCTGGCTCGGATAAATAAAATAGCCTTTAGTTTTGATGGCATCGTCTTTGATGTCATCGGTAATGATGCTGTCATCCAGCGAGGCATAGTTAACACTGTCATCACCGGCTTCGATGTAACTGGAAAAGTTTTCGCTGATAAAACGATAGAAAAGTGCGCCAAGTACATATTGTTTGAAATCCCATCCATCCACCGATCCGCGAACATTGTTGGCAATTGCCCAGATTTGACGGTGTAATTCTGCTCGTTGTTGGAGGCTTGTCATTTTCATCCTGTCATAATTCTTTAAGTTTATGTTATTTAAGCAATTTTACAGCAACGCACTCTTAAATATGGAACCAAGCGATACTTTATAGCGTAAGCAGCAAAGAGAATCCGATAATTGACCTTGGGTTCTAATTGCTTCCATTCTTTTGATCCCTATCCCTTCCCTCATACAGAGAAGGAACATAAATATCTTCGTCCAGCTCCCCCCAATGAATCCCCGGCCCCAATCCAGATAGCTCCCACTGATTCCGCTGCTCAGGTGTACCGAGCAGCAATCTTGGGAAATTTTGCAATGGGATGTCCAATTGCTCTTTCCCCTCTAGCTGCACATGCATAAATTCATCTGAGAAGTAGATAGTCACTTTAGGTGCTGTCATGCCGTATTCCTCATTGCTATCAAGCATTGTCATGCAGCGTACCGAGATAATCGGCATACCATTGAAGCATTTCACGCCGTCCATCGAGGTACTGAGCATGGTTGTAAGTCCCGCGAATGGTATTTTTATCCGCATGCGCCAGTTGAGTCTCGATCCAAGCCGTGTTGTAGCCCTGCTCATGCAATATGGTGCTCATTGTGTGTCGGAAGCCGTGCCCTGTCGCTTTCCCATCGAATCCAACACGTTTGATCACTTGGTTAATGCTCGCCTCGCTCATGGGCTTACCTGCATGATTTCGGCCTGGAAACACAAATTTACCTCGACCGCTAAGCTCATGCATTTCTTCAAGCAGCGAAAGAGCCTGACTTGAAAGAGGAACAACATGTGGACGCCTCATCTTCATCCGTTCAGCGGGAATCTGCCAAGTTCCCTTCTTCAAATCGAACTCACGCCACTCAGCGGCACGTAATTCGATGGTTCGAGTCCCAGTGAGCATAAGCAAGTGTGTTGCGTGATGTGTGATGCGGCTGCCGCTGTAGCCACTTAACGCACGCAAGAAACCACCGATTTCATGACTTAGTAGATGCGGGAAATGCTTTTGCTTGGGTGCTCTCAATGCCCCCGCGAGATCGGTCACAGGATTATGCTCTGCCCTGCCGGTGATGATGGCATAGGTAAATATCTGCCGGCACGCCTGCCGCGTTTTCTTTAACTTATCCAGCACGCCGCGCTGCTCCATCTTACGCAGCACGGCTAACATTTCAGCCACTTTAATCTCTGCAATAGGTCGTTTGCCCAGCGCGGGGAAAACATCTTTGCGTAAATATTCAAGGATGTCGTCAGCATAGCCCTGGGACCAATTGGGCCGCTTATGTTCGTGCCACTCCTGCGCCAGTGATTCAAAACTGTTGTTGATGGCGAGGATTTTGGCCTGCTTGGCTTCTTGTTTGGCTAGTCCGGGATCTCCTCCCGCTGCCAGTATCTTTTTGGCCTCTTCGCGCTTACCCCTCGCCTCGGCAAGAGATATGGCGGGATAAAGCCCGAATACCACGCGCTTTTCTTTCCCTGCAAAGCGGTACTTTAATCGCCAGCTTTTGCTACCGCTGGGGAAAATTTCGAGATACAAGCCAGCTCCATCAGCCAGTTTATAGGCTTTCTCTTTCGGCTTAGCAGAGTCGATTTGACGGGCATTTAGCTTCATGTGGGGGCATCGTGATCTATTGAACGGGACAATGCCCCCTATGATGCCCCCAATCGAGTGTAGCTTTCAATAGACAAACAGATACAACGCTGGATGTAGTAACCAGTATTGGCAAGGGGTTAGGAGGTATTTGTAGACTTTAGGAGACACTAGCAGAAGAAGAGATGGTACGCCCTACAGGATTCGAACCTGTGACCTACGGCTTAGAAGGCCGGTGCTCTATCCAACTGAGCTAAGGGCGCATGGAGAACTGCGTCGAATTATACGGTGCGAACCTCCTGAGTCAACGATTTTACTCCGAAGCGCGTCCTGTTGCTGCACTCTTGAGCAATGCCCCGACATTCTCTGCCTGACAGCAGCGCCCGCTTCTGACAAAATAGGCGCCACTCCCCGTTTTAAACTCAACACAGATGGATCCTTTCTCTGATGGCAGCAAAAATTATTGACGGTAAAACGATTGCGCAGCAGGTGCGGCAGGAAGTTGCACTAAAAGTCGGGCAGCGTCTGGCCGCCGGAAAACGCGCCCCAGGTCTGGCCGTGGTTCTGGTGGGTGAAAACCCGGCGTCGCAGATTTACGTCGGCAGCAAGCGCCGCGCCTGTGAAGAAGTCGGCTTTGTTTCACGCTCCTACGATCTTCCAGCTGCCACCAGCGAAGCCGATCTGCTGGCGCTGATCGATAAACTGAATCACGACAGCGAAATCGACGGCATCCTGGTTCAGCTGCCGCTGCCAGCGGGCATCGATAACGTGAAAGTGCTGGAAAGCATCTCGCCCTCCAAGGATGTGGATGGTTTCCATCCCTATAACGTTGGCCGTCTCTGCCAGCGTTCGCCCAAGCTGCGTCCCTGTACGCCGCGCGGCATCGTTACGCTGCTGGAGCGCTACAACATAGACACTTTCGGCCTGAACGCCGTGGTCGTTGGCGCATCGAATATCGTGGGCCGTCCGATGAGCATGGAGCTGCTGCTGGCAGGCTGCACCACCACCGTAACGCACCGCTTCACGAAAAACCTGCGTCATCACGTTGAAAATGCGGATTTACTGGTGGTCGCCGTCGGCAAGCCGGGTTTTATTCCCGGTGACTGGATCAAGCCCGGCGCCATCGTCGTCGATGTCGGTATTAACCGCCTGGAAAGCGGCAAGGTGGTGGGCGATGTCGATTTTAACGCCGCCTCCGCCCGCGCCTCCTACATTACGCCCGTTCCGGGCGGCGTCGGCCCGATGACGGTCGCCACGCTGATCCAGAATACCCTACAGGCATGCGAAGAATTTCATGATGGAGCAGAACAATAATGGCAACTTTTTCTCTGGGTAAGCACCCACACGTCGATCTGTGCGATCTGCTCAAGCTGGAAGGCTGGGTAGAAAGTGGCGCGCAGGCGAAAATCGTTATCGCCGATGGCCTGGTAAAGGTGGATGGCGCGATGGAAACCCGCAAACGCTGCAAAATCGTCGCAGGCCAGGTCGTCAGTTTTGAAGGTCAGAGTATAACGGTCACGGCATAAGCCTGCCGCTTCCCGGTAGCTTTGCGCTGCCGGGACTCTCTTATTATCCCCGCGCCGGCTCGGCGCAGTCGCAAACCCTCTTCCATTGCCACACCTTACCTCCCGTAGGGCAATATCCGATCGACTTCAAAGTATCACTATTTCCTCTCGTACTTTGTAAAAATCTTGTTGCAGCAAAATCAGGCTTCTCTCACGATAGGTAGAACGTTCTACTAAAACGTTCTACTTACAATAACAGGGCGTAAAAAGCGCCATTCGGGGGAAGTCAGCATGAGTCTGATATCAAGGTTTGTGAAATCGTTATCTAAATTGTCGATGATTGGCCGCGCGTTAATGCTGCCAATCTCGTTGCTGCCTGCCGCAGGGCTGCTGCTGGCCTTCGGCGACAAGTTCCATCTGCCGCTGATGATGAACGCAGGGGGCGTGATTTTTGACAACCTGCCGATGCTGTTCGCCATCGGCTCCGCCGTCGGTCTGGCGTCAGAGTCGGGCATTGCCGCCCTGTCGGCTGCCGTATCGGTGTTTATTACCAATATCACCATCGGCACGCTGTTAGGCATTACGCCGGAAATGGCATCACAGGGCGGCAAATACGCGATGGTGGTCGGTATTCCGACACTGCAAATGGGCGTATTTGGCGGGCTGATCTGCGGTATTCTCGCCGCCTGGTGCTACAACCGCTTCCATACTCTGCAACTGCCGGAGTTCCTTGGCTTCTTCTCCGGTAAACGCTTTGTTGCCATCGCGACGGCTTTTCTCTCCTTCATTCTGGGGCTGCTGCTGCCGTACGTCTGGCAGCATGTTCAGGCAGGTATCGATGCGCTCTCCCTGGTGGTCAACGGCGATAATCAGGCGGCCTCAACCTTTATTTTTGGACTGGTGGAACGCGCGCTTATCCCGCTCGGCCTGCACCATATCTGGTATCCCTCTTTCTGGTATTCGTTTGGCGACTACACGACGCTGAGCGGCCAGGTGATCCACGGCGATCAGACTATCTGGTTCAAAATGCTGGAAGAAGGACAGAAAACCTTCAGCAGCGATACCTACCAGAATGCCGGTAAGTTTATGCAGGGTGAATTCCCGCTGATGCTGTTCGCCCTGCCCGCCGCCTGTCTGGCGATGTATCACGAAGCGCACACCAAAAATAAGAAAATCGCCTCCGGTATTCTTTTCTCGGCGGCCCTGACCTGCTTCCTGACCGGGATCACCGAGCCGGTAGAGTTTACCTTTATCTTTGTTGCGCCCATCCTGTATGTCTTTAACGCCATCATGGCCGGCGTGGCTTACATGGCGATGTATCTGCTGCATGCGCATATTGCGAAATCGTTTTCCGCAGGCCTGATTGACTACATCTCCTTCGGCATCCTGCCCTCATTCAACGGCTATCAGACCAACTTCCTGAACGCCGTGATTGTCGGCGTGCCCATGGCGCTAATCTATTATTTCACCTTCCGCTTCGTCATCCGGCGCTTCGATGTCAAAACGCCGGGACGGACCGAGGTGACGGCCACGACGGACGATAAAACCGATAAAGAGCTGGCTGGCGAAATTGTCGCTCTGCTGGGCGGTGCGCAAAACATCGACTCCGTCGGTGCCTGTATCACTCGCCTGCGTCTGGAAGTGGCGAAGAGCGAGAATGTGGACAGAGACGGGCTGAACAGTCTGGGGGCACGCGGCGTGGTCTTCGTCGGTGATAATGGTATTCAGGTGATTTTCGGCGCGAGAGCACAGTTTATTGCCCAAAGTATGTCTGAAATAACGGGCAAATAATAAGATGCCTGCCTGACACGTCTCCTGTAGTCTGGGAGACGTTGTCATATCAGGCGGATATGGGTGCAATGTCAGGGAGGGGGTTTGAAGAAAGTCAGTATCATCGATGTCGCAAAACGCGCGGGCGTGTCGGTTTCCACCGTCTCGCTGGTGCTGCGCCGTAAAGGAAAAATTTCGGATGCGACCATCGAAAAAGTGCAGGCTGCCATCAACGATATTGGCTATATCCATAACGTCGCCGCCGCCAATCTGCGTGCCAATACCTCCAATCTTATCGGGCTGATCCTGCGGGATTTCAGCGACAGCTTTTCGATTAAAGTGATGGCAAGCATCGTTCAGGAGCTGGAAAAACAGGGATTTATGGTTTTTCTCGGCCAGCCGCTAAACGATGGCGGGCATCTGGAGCGCTGTCTGCTCTCGTTCAAACAGCAGGGCGTTGCCGGCGTAATTTACCTGGCCTGCGATGCTCGCTCATCACATCTGCCTGAGCAGATCCGGCTCTGTCCGCTACCGCTGGTGGTGGTGTCTCAGCTCATGCTGGAAGATGAGTGCAATCTGGTGATGCGCGATAATCGCCAGGCGGCGACTCTGGCGGCACGCTACCTGATCGAGCGCGGCCATCGCAATATCGCTTATATTGGCGGCACCGAAGGCGACCTGATACGTCAGCAGCGTCTGGCAGGGTTCCGCAGTGCCATGAGCCAGTATGGCCTGGTCTTACGGGATGAAGCGACGCCCGCCTGTAGCGAGGATACCCGCGCAGCAGGTATCGCCACCCGGCAGCTGCTGGAGCAGCATAACACCTTCACCGCCCTGCTCTGCCACTCCCCCGATGCGATGATTGGTTCGATTGCCGGTATCCATCAGGTGGGCCGCACCGTTGGCAAAGATGTGTTTTTAACCCAGCAGGTGGCGCTGATCGGCTTTGAAGATATGCTGCACGTTAACCTCACCTCGCCGTCGTTTACCTATGTCTCTTCCGCCAGCGAAGAGTCAGGACGCCAGGCGGCCGGGCTGATGATCCGCAAGCTGAAAGAGCCGGAACTGCAAACGCAGCGCATCACCCTTTCCGGGCAGCTTATCGCCCGGGAATCGGCGTAAAAAAGGAGGCTTTCGCCCCCAAGGTCATCGACAATGTGCAGGCTCCGGAAACAGGGCCTGTTCGTAAAGACGCAAAAAGCATCATCCCTGACAGCTCGGCCGCGCCGTCCATGGCGCGGGACGCTTTACTCCCAGTCCCTGTTCCCATCGCTTAAGGTTTCTCAGGCGGGGCTTTCGCTCCCTGTTACCTTATTTACGGCGCCAGCTGGTGCCCTGCGGGCCATCTTCCAGCACGATGCCCAGCTCGTTGAGCTTGTCGCGGGCGATATCGGCCTGCGCCCAGTTTTTCTCCTGACGGGCGGTGATGCGCATCTGGACCAGCGCTTCGATTTCCGCCACGTCATCCTCGCCGCCCTTCACGCCGCTTTGCAGGAAAAGTTCAGGATCCTGCTCAAGCAGGCCCAGCACGCCAGCCAGCTTACGCAGGGAGGCCGCCAGTCCGTTCGCGGTCGCCGGTTCTTCTGCCTTCAGACGGTTCACCTCACGGGCCATCTCAAACAGCACGGAATAGGCTTCCGGCGTGTTGAAGTCATCATCCATCGCTTCGCAGAAGCGGGCCTCGAAGGCTTCACCACCGGCGGCTTCCGCTGCGGCATCGGTGTTACGGATAGCAATATAGAGGCGCTCAAGCGCGGCGCGAGCCTGCTTGAGGTTATCTTCACCGTAGTTCAGCTGGCTGCGGTAGTGCCCGGACATCAGGAAGTAGCGCACCGTTTCCGCATCGTAATGCGCCAGCACGTCGCGCACGGTAAAGAAGTTATCGAGAGATTTGGACATCTTCTCCCGGTCAACCATCACCATCCCTGAATGCATCCAGTAGTTAACGTAAGGGCCATCATGCGCACAGGAGGACTGGGCGATCTCATTTTCATGGTGCGGGAACATCAGATCCGAGCCGCCGCCGTGAATGTCGAAATGTTCGCCAAGCTGCTTGCAGTTCATCGCCGAGCACTCAATGTGCCAGCCCGGACGGCCTTCGCCCCACGGCGAGGCCCAGCTTGGTTCGCCAGCTTTCGACATTTTCCACAGCACGAAGTCCATCGGGTTGCGCTTCACGTCAGCGGCCACTTCCACGCGGGCGCCCGCCTGGAGCTGCTCCAGATCCTGACGCGACAGCAGGCCGTAATCCGCATCGCTCTCTACCGAAAACATGACGTCGCCGTTGCTGGCAACGTAGGCGTGATCGCGCGCGATAAGCTTACCGACGATCTCAATTATTTCCGCGATGTGACGGGTAGCGCGTGGCTCCTGGTCCGGCGGCAGAATATTGAGTGCGGCAAAATCCTTGTGCATTTCAGCGATCATGCGGTTGGTGAGATCCTCAACCGTTTCGCCATTTTCGTTGGCACGTTTAATAATTTTGTCGTCAATATCGGTGATATTACGCACATACTTCAGCTCGTAACCGCTGTAGCGCAGGTAGCGCGACACGACGTCAAACGCCACAAAAGTCCGGCCATGGCCGATATGACAGAGGTCGTAAACGGTAATGCCGCACACGTACATGCCGATTTGTCCGGCATGGATAGGTTTGAATTCCTCTTTTTGACGACTCAGGGTGTTGTAAATCTTTAGCATTGAGACATTCCGTTTTGACGTGTGCGGGATAAACCAGGCAAGCTGGTATTTTGCCGTATTGTTAACGCAAGCGCCACGCAAAGCAAGGCAATGCCGGTATCCCTTTACGCGGCTTACGCGGCGAGGCTGACTCGTCATCAGATTTTGTGATATAAAAGCCGTCTGTCAGAAGCGTGCAGCGTCCTGGCGGGCGCTGACACCGGCTTACCGTTAAACACTTCAACCTTTACAGGATGAGAATATGGTCACTTTCCAGACTAATCATGGCGATATCGTTATTAAAACTTTTGACGATAAAGCACCAGCAACCGTTAAAAACTTCCTGGATTACTGCCGTGAAGGTTTCTACGATAACACCATTTTCCACCGTGTTATCAATGGCTTTATGGTTCAGGGCGGCGGCTTCGAGCCGGGCATGACGCAGAAAGCTACCAAAGAAGAGATCCGCAACGAGGCGAATAACGGCCTGAAGAACACCAAAGGTACGCTGGCGATGGCCCGTACTCAGGCGCCTCACTCTGCGACCGCGCAGTTCTTTATCAACGTGGCGGATAACGACTTTCTGAACTTCCGTGACGAAAGCCTGCAGGGCTGGGGCTACTGCGTCTTCGCTGAAGTCGTGGAAGGAATGGACGTCGTGGATAAAATCAAAGGCGTGGCAACCGGCCGCAGCGGAATGCATCAGGACGTGCCGAAAGAGGACGTTGTGATCCAGAAAGTGACCATCAGCGAATAATGTCCCACACGCTGTTTATCGCAGATCTCCATCTGTGTGCTGAAGAACCGGCAATTACTGCCGGTTTTCTTGCATTTTTACGGCGTGAAGCGCGGAACGCCGATGCGCTTTATATCCTGGGCGATCTGTTTGAAGCCTGGATCGGCGATGACGATCCCGATCCGCTTCACGCTGAGATTGCCGCCGCGCTGCACGATCTTCAGCAGCATGGCACCCCCTGCTATTTTATTCACGGCAACCGCGACTTTCTTATCGGCAAGCGTTTCGCTCGTCGTAGCGGCCTTGCTCTGCTGCCGGAAGAACAGGTGCTGACGCTTTATGGCCGGCGCATTCTGATTATGCACGGCGACACGCTTTGTACCGATGACGAAGGCTATCAGCGCTTCCGGCGTAAGGTGCATCAGCCCTGGCTACAGAGGCTGTTTCTGGCGCTGCCCCTTTTTATCCGCCAGCGCATCGCTGCGCGAATGCGGGCAGGCAGTAGAGAGGCCAACAGCAGTAAAGATATGACCATTATGGATGTGAACCCCACGGCGGTAGCGCAAGCCATGACGCGCCAGCAGGTTCACTGTCTGATCCACGGTCACACTCATCGTCCCGCCGTCCACACGCTGGAAATAAATGGCCAGCCGGCCGAACGTATCGTACTGGGTGCCTGGCACACGGAAGGATCAATGATCCGCGTCAGCGCCAGCGAAATCACGCTGGTTTCTTTCCCTTTCTGAGCGGCACAAAATTGCTCATATGGCGCGCATGACGCCTACGCAACCGTTTTCCTTGCCGTACAGTCATGCTATTCTCTCTGCCCTTCCCGTCTGACAGCCTGCCCTGAAACCGCGCAGGCGTCCGGCGACGTTTGTACAATCACAGGAGTCATACCCGCATGTCATCCAACGCCGCACCGGCCCGCATCGCCATTATTATGGGTTCCAAAAGTGACTGGGCAACCATGCAGTTTGCTGCGGAGATCCTCACCAGCCTGAACGTTCCTTTTCACTGCGAAGTGGTCTCTGCCCACCGGACCCCGGATAAGCTGTTCAGCTTCGCCGAACAGGCGGCGGAAAACGGCATTCAGGTGATTATTGCGGGCGCGGGCGGTGCAGCGCATCTGCCGGGTATGCTGGCGGCGAAAACGCTGGTGCCGGTACTCGGTGTACCGGTGCAAAGCGCAGCGCTGAGCGGCGTGGACAGCCTTTATTCCATCGTTCAGATGCCGCGAGGCATCCCGGTCGGGACGCTGGCCATTGGCAAAGCGGGCGCGGCCAATGCGGCGCTGCTGGCGGCGCAAATTCTGGCGATTCATGACACAGAGATCGCTTCCCGGCTGACGCTCTGGCGCCAGACGCAGACCGATGAAGTGCTGAATAACCCGGATCCGCGGGAGGAAGCATGAAGCCGGTTTGCGTACTGGGCAACGGTCAGCTGGGGCGCATGCTGCGTCAGGCCGGTGAGCCGCTGGGCATTGCCGTTTATCCTGTCGGGCTGGATGCCGAGCCGGAGGCGTTGCCGATCCAGCAAAGCGTGATTACCGCTGAAATCGAGCGCTGGCCGGAAACGGCGCTGACCCGTGAACTGGCTAACCACGCCGCGTTTGTGAACCGCGATATTTTTCCCCGGCTGGCCGACAGGCTGACGCAGAAGCAGCTGCTTGACCAGCTTGGCCTGGCGACAGCGCCCTGGCAGCTGCTGGCGGCGGCGACCGACTGGCCGCAGGTCTTTGCTTCACTGGGCGAGCTGGCTATCGTTAAGCGGCGCACCGGCGGCTATGATGGCCGGGGCCAGTGGCGTCTGCGTGCTGATGAGACTGAAACGCTGCCGGCGGAGTGCTACGGCGACTGCATTGTTGAACAGGGCATCAACTTTAGCGGCGAAGTCTCACTGGTAGGCGCGCGCGGTCATGATGGCAGCACCGTATTTTATCCTCTGACGCATAACCTGCATCAGGATGGTATTCTGCGCACCAGCGTGGCGCTGCCGCAGCCGGATCCGGCTCGTCAGCAGCAGGCTGAAGCGATGCTGTCCGCTATCATGCATGAACTCAACTATGTTGGCGTGATGGCGATGGAGTGTTTTGTGGTGCCGGAAGGATTACTGATAAATGAACTGGCGCCGCGCGTACACAACAGCGGTCACTGGACGCAAAACGGCGCTTCCATCAGCCAGTTTGAGCTCCACCTGCGGGCCATCCTCAGCCTGCCTCTGCCGAAGCCGGTGGTCAGCTCCCCTTCGGTCATGGTGAACCTTATTGGTACCCCGGTGAATCTGCACTGGCTCAACGAGCCGCTGGTCCATCTGCACTGGTATGAGAAAGACGTCCGGCCAGGCCGTAAAGTGGGGCACCTTAATTTGTCAGACGTCAGCGTCAGCGCGTTACAAAAGGCGCTTGAAAAACTTGTGCCACAACTACCAGAAGAATATGCCAGCGGTATTGCGTGGGCCATAGAACGCCTTAAGTAAAGGAGCACACCTGGGGTCAGCACTGAAGGGCTCCAGTAATTACCTGTTTTATTTCAAAAGTATAAGACAGGTAACCCGCTTTTTTGCAAAACTGTTACGCAATTTTTCACCACTTTTATCCTGTACGTAACAGAGTGAATTCAGCTTTGTTAATAAAAAGGACAGTGCTTAACTGTACTTAAGTATGGCTATTATTTTTCAGAAAACTTCAGTATTGTATACCCCAGCAGTTAATAAAAAATATATAGTTTACAATTAGTTATTTATTTTTCGTCAACACCAGGGGAACCTTTGCTATCCCGGCGCGGCAATTAAAGATTAGTTTTCCTTACAACTTATTTGATTTCTGTGTCCTGCATCGGTTCCATCTCCCCCTCCCTCATGCTCCCGCGCTTCGCCACAGGCCCGCCGCCGTTCCCATGGGCGAATCAATGAAATTATGTTAACATTACGTTGTTACGGAGGTTTCAGAAACCCAGGGACAACGTTATATGACCAAATCGTCTTTTAGTAACCCAACCATCAATGCTTCGGTCCAGGAATATCTGGAGAGAAAGCTGAATCTGTACAGCAATATCAAATACGCCTACGCCATTATGAGCAAACGTAACCCGGCGGATTTTTCGATCATTTCTAACCGCCGGGAGTGGTTTAAGGTTTATACAGAAAATAATTTCCAGTTTATCGATCCGGTTCTGATCACCGCGCTTTATCGCATGACGCCTTTCTCCTGGGATGAAAACCTCATGCTGAATAAAGGGGTTAAGGTGCCCAAGCTCTTTGATATGGCGAAAAATCACGACATTATCAATGGCTATACCTTTGTCCTGCACGACCACAATAATAATCTGGTGGTGCTCTCTATCATGTTAGATAGAGACTGCGACGAGAATACTGAAGAGCTGATAAAAGAGAACAGGCACAAAATTCAGATGCTGCTTATCGAAACGCATGAGAAGCTGACGACCCTTTATCAGGAACTTTCCGGTAAAAAATATTTTGAGGAGATGAACAATCGTGAAATTTTCTCAAAGCGGGAGAATGAGATTGTCTACTGGGCCAGCGTGGGAAAATCCTATCAGGAAATCGCGTTAATTTTAGGGATTAAGCTGACCACGGTAAAATACCATATTGGCAACGCGGTAAAAAAACTGGGCGTCACCAATGCCAAACATGCGATCAGGCTGGGGATCGAGCTAAATCTCATCCGCCCCATTCTTCCTGACGGGGAAGGCTAAAGGCCAGCTATCCAGCCTGCAGCCGTTGAGCCGGGGGACCTTTGCGCGAAGAGCCTCAATCAGCGTCTGCTGATTCTCTTTGTCCACCGGCATAAAAATAAGATAAATGTTTTGATCCTTTTCGGATAGTCCCTGCTCCATCACCTCTATCTTCCACCCGGACCGTTTAAAAATAAGATACATAGGGTGACTGACGATGGCGTAAATCCCCGCATAGTTATTTTCTCTGGCGTAGTTAATCATTGACAGGAAAAGGAGCGTGCTGATGGGCTGGCGCCGGAGCTTAAGCGCCTGCACCCGCGCTTTATCAATAAATAACCGGCTCGCCTCCAGATAATTTCCGTCAGGAAGATCAAAAGCACGAAAGTAGGATTTGAAAGTGCCGGTAATCATATTGGGGTGCCGGGTTTCAATAAACCGCAAGCTACAGATACAGACATCATCAAACATGCCAAAAACGTAGGTTGTCAGTTCATTATCATACTCATCGGACTCCATATTATCTTCACTGTTTACCATCCAGTTTAGTCTGTCCTTGAATACCGATTTTCTGAGAGTAAACAGCTCTTTCCCCCTTACTTCAGAAAGAGATCGGTAATTAATATCAAGTAAGTGCAACATTGACATGATTCCCTGACGTAAAAATGAACGCCGCATTCATTCTCACTCAGGATGATAATGGATGCGGCGAACGAAAATCTTCCGGTTAAGCGTTTACCGGAAGCGGCTTTGGAACGGCCAATAAAGCGTGAGGCCAGTTTTAACTGGCCTCTATATTACGCAGCATTGTAGCTTCTGAAAAGCGCCTTGCCTTTCAGCAGACGCACGCCCAGCCAGCCGCCGCACAGCGAAAGCAGGATCGCGCCGGTCAGGGGAAGCGTCAGCCAGAGCAGCAGATTTGGCTGCCAGGGGAAGTCGAAGACTTTACGCTGCAGTCCCCACAAGGCCGCCTCGGCACCGATGGCTGCCGCCACGCCGGCCACCACGCCAAGCAGCGCAAACTCACACCAGAGCGTGGTCCGCAGCAGTTTTTTGCCCGCGCCAAGCGTGCGGTAGACCACCAGCTCCTGCCGGCGCTGACGCATACCAACCTGGATCTGCGCCAGCAAAAGCAGTACGCCACAGGCGGTCACCAGAACCACCATGATCTCCAGCGCCTGGCTAACCTGTGCCAGCACCTGGCCTATCTGCCGCAGAATGCCGCCGATATCAAGCAGGCTCAGCGTAGGAAACTCACGGTTCAGCTGGGCCAGCAGGGCATTATTTCCCTCCAGCCGGAAGCTGGTCAGCCAGGTTTGCGGCTGGCCGTCCAGGGCGCCTGGCGGGAATATGAAGAAGAAATTGGGCTTAAGGCTTTCCCAGTCTACCTGACGGAAACTGGTGATTTTGGCCCTGAACTGCTGGGTGTCGCCGGTAAATGTCAGCGTATCGCCCAGCTTCACGCCAAGCCGTTCTGCCAGCTCTTCCTCAATGGAGGTCTCTCCTTTCCCCGGCGGCCAGCTTCCCGCCGTCAGCGGATTATGGTCAGGCAGATCCGCCTGCCATGTCAGATTCAGCTCGCGCTGGAGGGCGCTGTCCAGCGCCGGATCGGCGGGCTTATCATTAATCCCCGTCAGCCTGACCCGCGCAATCGGGTAGAACGTTTGCGGCTCAATCTGATGCTGCTCCAGGAAAGTTTTCACCTGGGGCACCTGATCCTGCGTCAGGTTCAGCAGGAAATAGTTCGGGCTCCCCGGAGGCAACTGCTGCTGCCAGCGATCCAGCAGATCGCCACGCATCACTAACAGCAGAGCCAGCAGCATAAACGACAGCGAGAAGGCAGCCAGCTGACTGAGCGTGGTCCAGGGCTGACGCAGTAGCCGGTTGATCGCCAGCCGGAAGGCGAGATTGCGCACCCGCAAGCGCCGCAGAAGCATCAGAGACGCCCAGCCAAGCCCTCCCAGCAGCAGTGAGAGCAGCACGATCCCCGCCACCAGCGCCCAGAGCAGCTTACTGCCCCCGACCAGCAGCGCCAGCAGGCCCGTTACCACTACCGCCATCGCCGGAAGATAAAATTTCAGCGGCCAGACGTTGGCAACCGCATCCCAGCGAAGAACCCTGAGCGGCTGAGTCGCCAGCAGCAGCCGGTAGGGGCGCAGTCCGACCAGCAGCGAGATGATAAACAGCGCACCCGTGGCCCAGAGCCAGGGCCACGCGCTGGCGGGCGGAAGCTCGCCAGGCAGAACGGGCCTCAGCATCCGCAGCAGCACGGCTTCAAACCCCAGCCCGACCGCGCCACCGGCGACGGCAGCCAGCAACAGAACCGCCAGCCACTGGCCGACAATCAGCTTTCGCAACGCGGCGCGGTTAGCGCCCAGGGTTTTCAGCACCGCCACCAGGTCATAGCGGCTGCGGCAGTAATGGCTCATCGCCACCGCCACGGCAGCAATAGCCAGCATCAGCGTCAGCAGCGCGGAGAGCAGCAGGAACTTCTGGGCGCGCTGCATCGATCTGCCCAGCGCATCCTCCGAATTTTCCACGCTGATCCAGCGCTGATCCGGCTTAAGGCGGGAGGCTATGTAGCTGTCATAGCGGCTCAACTCGTCGGGGTCACCGGCAAACTTATAGCGCCAGGTGACACGGCTGCCGGGCTGAATAGCGCCGGTTTTCGCCACGTCGGCCAGGTTCATCAGTAAGCGGGGGGCGGTCTGGAACGGGTTAAAGCCGGAATCCGGCTCGCGGATCACCTCCCCGGCAACCCGCAGCGTGGTATCCCCCACATCCAGACTGCTGCCCGTTTTGAGATCAAGCAACGCCATCAGCCTGGGCGCTGCCAGCACCGTACCGGCGGCAGGCCGCAGTCCGGCAGGCTGCGTGGCAAGCTCACCAAACATGGGATAAAGATCGTCTACGGCCTTTACCGACGCCAGCTGCGGCGTCTCTCCGGCGAAGGTCATGGTCATAAATGTGAGCTGCCTGCCCACCGTCAGCCCTTCCCGCCTGGCCTCATCAAGCCATTCCGGCGGCACTTCGCGCGCGCTTTGCAGCGTGCGATCGCCCGCCATAAAATCCCGGCTCTGCTGGCTGAGCCCTTTCTCCATGCGGTCGCTGAGCGATCCGAGCGCCAGCACGCACGCCACGGCCAGCGTCAGCGCCAGCCAGACAATCAACAGCGAAGGCGATTTCCATTCACGCCAGAACCAGCGCCAGATCATGCTTCCTCCCACAGCTTGCCGTCGCGCATGCGCAGCCGGCGATCGCAGCGCGCAGCCAGTTGTTCATCATGCGTGACCAGAATCAGCGTGGTGGCTAAATCCCGGTTAAGCGAGAAAAGCAGGTCGGCAATGCGATCGCCGGTTTTCCGGTCAAGGTTGCCGGTGGGCTCATCGGCGAACAGCAGCGCGGGTCGGCCGCTGAAAGCTCTTGCCAGCGCCACACGCTGCTGTTCGCCGCCGGAGAGCTGCGAAGGCATATGCGTCAGGCGCTCCGCCAGCCCCAGCTGGGCAAGCAGCTCGCGGGCCTGCTGACGGCTTTGCCGATCGCTTTCACCGCGCAGCAGGGCGGGAAGCTGTACGTTTTCCAGCGCGTTCAGGGTAGGAACCAGCATAAACGACTGAAACACAAAGCCGACGCTTTTCGCCCGCAGATCGGCCCGCTGCTCTTCATTCATCTGATGCAGGGGATGATCGAGTAAAAACACCTCCCCTTCGCTCCCGTCATCCAGCCCGGCCAGAATGCCTAACAGCGTGGATTTCCCCGACCCCGACTCGCCAATCAGGGCGATGGTCTCAGCTGGTTTGACAACCAGCTCAACTCCGGTAAGGATGGAAAGCTGATGCTCACCCTCACCGACGGACTTACTAAGATGATGAACTTCAAGAATGTTTTCCGCTGGCATTTTCCTTTCCTGTTATTATTGGCCCTGATGACGCTGCGCACGGCGACGGCGGATACGCTGCTGGTCCTCGGCGACAGCCTGAGTGCCGGTTACCGGATGTCCGCCTCCGCCGCATGGCCGGCGTTACTCAATGATAAATGGCAAAAAACGCCCACTATTGTTAACGGTAGCATAAGCGGTGATACCACCACTCAGGGGCTGGCGCGCCTGCCCTCGCTGCTGAAACAGCATCAGCCTCGCTGGGTCCTGATTGAACTGGGTGGTAACGATGGGCTGCGCGGGTTTCCGCCGAAAAACATCGAACAGGACCTCAGTAAAATTATTACCCAGGTGAAGGCTGCCAATGCGCAGCCGCTGCTGATGCAAATTCGCCTTCCGGCTAACTACGGTCGCCGTTATACCGAGTCCTTTAGCGAGATCTATCCCCGTCTGGCGAAGGAGTTCTCCATTCCACTGCTGCCCTTTTTTATGGAGCAGATCTATCTGAAACCGGAATGGATGCAGCAGGACGGCATTCATCCCAGCCCTGAAGCCCAGCCGTTTATCGCCGGGCTGATGGCGAAGGAACTGGCTCCCCTAGTTAAGCATGAGTAAACCGCTTACACCGGGCCTTACAGGTAAAGTTATGCAAAAAATAGTCGTAATCACCGGCAGTTCCAGCGGAATTGGCCTGGCGGCGGCCAACGATCTACTCCGTCGCGGCTACCGCGTGCTGGCAGCCTGCCGTAAGCCGGAGGATGTGCAGCGTATGAATGCACTGGGGTTTACCGGCGTTGAGCTGGATCTCAACGACAGTGCAAGCGTGACGCGGGCCGCCGCGACCATTATCTCGCTCTGCGATAACCGCCTTTATGGACTGTTCAATAACGGCGGCTATGGGGTTTACGGTCCGCTGGCGTCCATTTCACGCGAGCAGTTGGAGCAGCAGTTTGCCACCAATCTGTTTGGTACCCATCAGCTGACCACCCTGCTGCTCCCCGCCTTACGGGCGGGCGGCGGGGCAAGGATCATCAATACCAGTTCGGTGCTGGGCCTGATTTCCACGCCCGGGCGCGGTGCCTACGCCGCCAGTAAATATGCGCTGGAAGCCTGGTCCGACGCGCTGCGGATGGAGTTGCACGGCAGCGGCATCCGGGTAAGCCTGATTGAACCCGGTCCCATAAAGACCCGCTTTACCGACAACGTCCGCCAGGCACAGCAGGAGAAGCCGGTAAAAAATCCCGGCATCGCCGCACGTTTTACCCTGCCGCCGGAAGCGATATTGCCCAAGCTGCGCCATGCTTTAGAGAGCCGCCATCCCCGTTTGCGCTATCCTGTGACCCTGGTCGCGCATGTAATGGCCCTGTTACGCCGGTTGCTACCGGGCTGGATGCTGGATCGTATATTGCGCGGGAAATAACCTGATGCCATTAATAAGACTTGAAGCGCATCAGCGCGCCCCCATAGAGTAAGAAACCCAGAAAAAGAGACGAATTCATGTCACCACAAGCTGCCATTATCCCGATTAACGAAACTAACCTGCAACAGACGCTGGAGCAGTCGATGCAGGTGCCGGTCCTGTTTTACTTCTGGTCAGGCCGCAGCCAGCACTGTCAGGAGCTGACGCCGGTGCTGGAGCGTCTGGCGCAGGAGTATGCAGGTCAGTTCGTGCTTGCCACGCTGGACTGTGATGCTGAACCCGCCGTTGCCCAGCAGTTTGGTCTGCGCTCAATCCCGACCGTTTATCTGTTCCAGAACGGCCAGCCGGTTGACGGCTTCCAGGGCCCGCAGCCGGAAGAGGCGATCCGGGCGCTGCTGCACAAGGTGCTGCCGAAAGAAGAAGAGCTGAAGGCGCAGGAAGCGATGCAGCTGATGCAGGAAGGAAAAACGCTGGAGGCCCTGCCGCTGCTGAAAGATGCCTGGCAGCTGAGCAATAAAAACAGCGAAATGGGCTTTCTGCTGGCGGAGGCGCTGATTGCGCTGAACCGCAGCGATGAAGCGGAAACCGTGCTGAGCGTGGTGCCGTTGCAGGATAAAGACACCCGTTACCAGGGGCTGATTGCGCAGATTGACCTGCTGAAGCAGGCGGCCAACACGCCGGAGATTCAGGAGCTTCAGCAGCAGATTGAGGCGGACCCTGACAATGCAGAGCTCGCCACCAAGCTGGCGGTTCAGCTTCATCAGGTTGGCCGTAATGAAGAGGCGCTGGCGCTGCTGTTCACCCACCTGAAAAAAGATCTTGGCGCTGCAGAGGGCCAGGCGCGTAAAATTCTTCAGGAAATTCTGGCCGCGCTCGGTACCGGTGATGCGCTGGCGGCGAAATACCGTCGTCAGCTCTACTCCCTGCTCTACTGATAATCTGTCTCTTATGTGAGTAGAGTTCAGCCTCCGTAGCGGCCCCGTCGTTGCGGGACAGGGCCGAATGACTCGGCCCTGATATTAACAATCCGGAGGTTAGTATGCTGACAGTGATCCCTGTCATTATTGTCCTTGCCCTGATCCTCGTCTGGTCAGGGATCAAAATCGTTCCGCAGGGCTATCAGTGGACGGTGGAGCGTTTTGGTCGCTACACCACAACGCTGCAGCCCGGGCTTAACCTCGTCGTGCCGTTCATGGATCGCGTGGGCCGCAAAATCAATATGATGGAGCAGGTGCTCGACATCCCTTCCCAGGAAATCATCTCGAAAGATAACGCCAGCGTCACCATCGACGCGGTCTGTTTTATTCAGGTGGTGGATGCGCCCCGTGCGGCCTACGAGGTCAGCAACCTTGAGCTGGCCATCGTGAATCTGACCATGACCAACATGCGTACCGTGCTGGGCTCCATGGAGCTGGACGAAATGCTGTCGCAGCGCGATAACATCAATACGCGCCTGCTGCGGATTGTCGATGAGGCCACCAACCCCTGGGGCGTGAAGATCACCCGCATTGAGATACGTGATGTGCGCCCGCCCGCCGAGCTGATCGCCTCTATGAACGCCCAGATGAAGGCGGAGCGGACCAAGCGGGCCGATATCCTTGAAGCAGAAGGCGTCCGGCAGGCGGCGATCCTGCGCGCGGAGGGGGAAAAACAGTCGCAAATCCTGAAGGCGGAAGGGGAACGGCAGTCGGCCTTTTTGCAGGCCGAAGCGCGGGAGCGTAGCGCAGAGGCGGAAGCCGCCGCCACGAAAATGGTTTCGGAGGCCATCGCCGCCGGCGATATTCAGGCGATAAACTATTTTGTCGCCCAGAATTATACCGAGGCGCTACAGAAAATCGGCACCTCAAACAGCAGCAAGATGATTATGATGCCGCTGGAGGCCAGCAGCCTGATGGGCTCGATTGCGGGTATCGCCGAGCTGCTTAATGAAACCAAAAAAGACCGGAGCCGGTGATGCTTTCCGATCTGTTAGCGAATCCCTGGCGGCTGTGGCTGACGCTGGGCGGCGTGCTGCTGGCGGCCGAAATGCTGGGTGCCAGCGGCTACCTGCTGTGGAGCGGCATCGCTGCCGTGCTGGTGGGCCTGCTGGTCTGGCTGGTGCCGCTTCCCTGGGAGTGGCAGGGCCTCAGTTTTGCGCTGCTGACGGTGCTTTCCGCCCTGTGGTGGTACCGGTGGCTGAAAGGCCGGGTGCGTGAACAGCCGCAGAATTCCCTTAATCAGCGCGGTAGCCAGCTTATCGGCCAGCGGCTGACGCTGGACGAGGCGCTCTCCGGCGGGATCGGCCACGTCAGGGTCGGCGACAGTAGCTGGCGGGTGCAGGCCGCAGAAAACTACCCGGCCGGAACGCCCGTCGTTGTTGTCGCCATCGAAGGAATTACGCTTAAGGTGGTCAGGGAGGATCGGGAGAAAAGCCCGCGCTGACAACCTTCATGAGGCGGATTTAAATGAAGATGCAGAAAATCCGGGGCGAAGATCGCCGATCTAACCGGCTTTTTCTGCGGATTCAGCGTGGCAGCAGCCGGCCAGATTATTGATTATCGGACATTCTGCCCCTTCGTCGCCGGGGCAGCTATCCGCCAGCGCCAGCAGCCGCTCGCGCATCTGGCTTAGCTCAAGAATGTGTGACTCAATTTCTGCCACTTTACTGAGCGTACGGGCCTTAACGTCGGCGCTGTGCCGGTGAGGATCGTTGAAGAGTCCGACCATTTCGCGGCACTCTTCCAGATTAAATCCCACCTGCCTTGCCTGTCGCAGCAGCGTCAGTTCTTCCAGATGCTTCGCCGTGTAGCTGCGGTAGCCGTTTTCACTGCGCAGCGGTGCCGTTACCAGCCCCTTCTCCTCATAAAAACGGATCGCTTTACTGGTCAGCCCGGTTTTTTTCGCCACATCGCTGATATTCATTTCACTCCCCTTGACCTTCCCCTTGATGGAAGGTTTACGCTTTATAACTACTGCAAAACCCGCAAGGGGTCAAACCACACTATCAGGAGTCCTTACTATGTCACAGACTACGTTACTGACGCTGGACGGCTTGTCCTGCGGCCACTGTGTAAAACGGGTGAAAGAGACGCTGGAACAGCGTGATGACGTCACCCAGGCCGATGTTACCCTTGAAGAGGCCCGCATCAGCGGCAACGCCAGCGCGGATGATTTAATCGCCGCCGTTGAGCAGGCCGGCTATCACGCCAGCCTGAAGCAGGACGACACCTCCCCAAAGCCTGATCCGCTGACAGACTCAGAACCTCAGCCGGAAGCGCTGACGGCGGAATCAGAAGCGCTTCCGGCAGAAACGACAGAGAGCTTTCATCTGTTAATTGACGGTATGAGCTGTGCCAGCTGTGTCAGTCGGGTGGAGAAGGCGCTGACAGGCGTTCCCGGCGTCAGCCGGGCGCGCGTTAACCTTGCCGAGCGCAGCGCGCTGGTGATGGGTCAGGCCGCGCCTCAGGCGCTGACCGAAGCGGTTAAAAACGCGGGTTATGGCGCAGAAATTATTGAAGATGACAGCAAACGTCGTGAAAAACAGCAGAAGACGGCGCGTGAGGCAACGCGCCGCTTCCGCTGGCAGGCCATTCTGGCGCTGGCGCTGGGCATCCCGCTGATGGGCTGGGGGATGATCGGCGACAATATGATGCTGACGGAAAGTAACCGCAGCGGCTGGCTTGCCATCGGTGTGGTGACGCTGCTGGTGATGATTATCGCCGGCGGACACTTTTACCGCAGTGCCGCCAAAAGTCTGATGCAGGGCACCGCCACGATGGATACGCTGGTGGCGCTGGGCACCGGCGCGGCCTGGATCTACTCCATGGGCGTTAACCTCTGGCCCGACAGCGTTCCTCCCGAAGCCCGGCATCTCTACTATGAGGCCAGCGTGATGATTATTGGCCTGATCAACCTCGGCCATATGCTGGAGCAGCGAGCCCGCCAGCGCGCCTCTCAGGCGCTGGAGCGCCTGCTGGATCTGACGCCTCCCGTCGCCCGGGTCGTCACGGAGGCGGGCGAAAAAACCCTGGCCTTAAGCGACGTTGAACCCGGCATGACGCTGCGCCTGACCACGGGCGATCGGGTGCCCGTTGACGGTACTATCACCCAGGGGGAAGCCTGGCTGGATGAGGCGATGCTGACCGGTGAAGCTATTCCACTACAGAAAGCCACCGGCGACGAGGTTCATGCCGGTACGGTGATGCAGGATGGCAGCGTGCTGTTTACCGCCAGCGCGGTGGGCCGGAATACCACACTGTCGCGGATCATTAACCTGGTCCGTCAGGCACAAAGCAGCAAGCCGGAAATAGGTCAGCTTGCCGACCGCATTTCAGCGGTGTTTGTGCCGGTGGTGGTCGCCATCGCCCTGATCAGCGCGGCGATCTGGTATTTTGTCGGTCCTGCCCCTCAGCTGGTCTATATGCTGGTGATCGCTACCACGGTGCTGATTATCGCCTGTCCCTGCGCGCTGGGCCTCGCCACGCCGATGTCGATTATCGCAGGCGTGGGCCGCGCCGCTGAGTCTGGCGTACTGGTCCGCGATGCCGACGCGCTACAGCGGGCCAGCACGCTTACCACGCTGGTGTTTGATAAAACCGGTACGCTGACCGAAGGCAAGCCGCAGGTCGCTGAAATCGCGCTTTTCAACGGGACAAGCGAAGCGCAGGCGCTTGCCTGGGCGGCGGCGCTGGAGCAGGGGTCTCAGCATCCGCTGGCGCATGCCATCCTTGAACGCGCTGGTGAGCTGTCGCTGCCGGACGTTGCGCAATTCCGCACCCTGGGCGGGCTGGGCGTCAGCGGTGAAGTTGCAGGCACTTCACTCTGGCTCGGCAATGCTGCGCTGATGGCACAACAGCAGATAGAGATATCCGCTATTTCGGCCCAGCTTGACGAACAGGCAGGTCTGGGCGTGACGCCGGTGCTGCTGGCCGCTGACGGAAAGATTGTTGCGATGTTTTCCGTGCGCGATCCGCTGCGTAGTGAAAGCGTGACGGCACTGCAACGGCTGCGCCAGCAGGGATACCGGCTGGTGATGCTGACCGGCGATAACGAGAAGACCGCCCGCGCCATTGCGCGCGAAGCGGGCCTGGATGACGTCATTGCCGGCGTGCTGCCCGACGGTAAAGCAAAAGCCATTGTCGATCTTCAGCAAAAAGGGGAGCAGGTCGCCATGATTGGCGACGGCATCAATGACGCCCCCGCGCTGGCGCAGGCTGACGTGGGTATCGCCATGGGCAGCGGCAGCGACGTGGCCATTGAGACGGCGGCGATCACGCTGATGCGCCATGATCTGAACGCCGTGGTGGATGGCCTGGCGATCGCTAAAGCGACCCTGCGAAATATGAAGCAGAATTTGCTGGGCGCGTTTATCTATAACGCCATCGGCATTCCCATTGCGGCCGGGGTGTTATATCCGCTGACCGGGACGCTGCTCAGCCCGGTAGTGGCGGGCGCGGCGATGGCGCTCTCGTCCATTACCGTGGTCAGTAACGCCAACCGCCTGATCCGCTACCGGCCTCCGGCAGCCTGATCGGCTACGCGCTTCGCCACGGGCGTGGTATCACTGTTCCTGAGCGTGGTAAACCGTTAGCATGAAGGGTTAACGGACAGGAGGCGAGAGTATGGGAACACTACTGCGTAAGATAACGGGACTGTGGCGAAAATTGTCGCCGGTGCGCTACGCCTATCCGGCACAGGATCTTATTGTTGGGCGCAGCAAGCTGCATCTGGTGGGCAGTATTCATATGGGTACGCAGGGAATGATGCCGCTGCCTGCGCAACTACAGCAGCGGCTTGCCGGTGCCGATGCGCTGATTGTGGAAGCGGATATTACCACTGGCGCCTCTCCGTTCTGCGAGAGCGAGCCCTGCCCGCCGCTGGCTGAACGGCTGAACGCGGATGAGCTGGCTCTCTTCCAGCGCTTATGCGGTGAGGTGGCCATCGCTCCCGAAGCGGCAGACAGGCTGCCCGCCTGGCAGGTGGCGCTGATGCTTCAGGCTCAGCAGGCGCAGCGCTTAGGACTGAGGGCTGATTACGGCATTGATTATCAGCTACTGAAGGCGGCACGCGCCCAGCAGAAACCGGTGATTGAGCTGGAGGGGCCGGAGACTCAGCTGGCGCTGCTCAGGGCGCTGCCGGATAACGGGCTTTCTCTGCTGCAGGACACGTTCAGGCACTGGAATACCAATGCCCGCCTGCTGCAAACCATGATCGGCTGGTGGCTGGAGAGCCCGCCCACCGCCCGTCAGACGGTGCTGCCCGGCACATTTAACAGTGCGCTGAATGATGTGCTGATGCTTCAGCGCAACCGGGAGTGGAACCTGGCGCTCAGGGCGCTGAAGCCGGGTAACTATGTGGTCGCCGTCGGCGCGCTGCATCTCTACGGCGAAGGCAACCTGCCCGGCTTACTGAAAAAAGCATAAAAAAAAGGCCAGTATCGCTACCGGCCCGTCAAAGTAGAATTTTTTTATGATTTTCGTTATCCATCGCAACCAGGTTGCTGATGGGAGGCTGATTGTCGCTCAAAGCCTGAATTTTCGCCACTATTTTCTCTTTTAATGTCCCGGCCTCCGGCCATTACCTGATAAAAGGACCGTTCAGATGACGCCCGCGGTAAAACTTCTCGAAAAGCAAAAAATCCCTTTTCAGCTCCACAGCTATGAGCATGACGCCAGCGACACGCACTATGGCGACGAGGCGGTACGCAAGCTGAACCTTGATGCCGACAGGGTGTATAAGACGCTGCTCGTGGCGCTGAATGGCGACAACAAAACCCTGGCCGTGGCCGTCACGCCGGTGGCAGGGCAGCTCGATCTTAAAAATGTGGCTAAGGCGCTCGGGGCCAAGAAAGTGGAGATGGCCGATCCGCAGATCGCTCAGCGCACCACCGGCTATCTGCTGGGCGGTATCAGTCCGCTGGGCCAGAAAAAGCGCCTGCCTACCGTGATCGATATCCCGGCGCAGCAGTTCGCCACGGTGTTTGTCTCCGGCGGCAGACGGGGACTTGAGATCGAACTTTCGCCGCAGGATCTGGCGGATCTTCTCAACGCAAACTTCGCCGCAATAGCCCGGCTTGTTTAACTTTATCCGGCCGGCCACGGGGAGCAACCTGACGCCGCTATTTTTCCTTATCTCCGCAGGCGCTAACTGGCGCGCTGCGCCATAAGCTGATCGATCATCCAGCGTCCCGCCGGACCAGGCGGCTTGCGTCCTGACCAGACCACATCGACGGAGATCCGCTGCGGCCAGCCGGTTACCGGCAGCTCCTTCAGCACGTTATGCCCAAACTGGTGCGGCATCCAGCGCGGCAAAATGCTCCAGCCGAATCCCTGCTCCGCCATCTCCAGCAGCAGCCAGTAGGAGGGCGCCGACCAGACGCTGCCGGGCTGGACGCGCTCTTTCTCAATCCAGGTGTTCAGGCAAAGCTGCCTGACCGAGTTAAGATCGCCTGCCGTCACCCGATCCTGCTGCGAAAGCGGATGATCCTGATGCAGAAACAGCGCCATTTCCGCCTTAACCTGGAGCCGGGAAGTGATTATGCCAGGCGGGTAGTCAGGCTGGACGCGGATGACACCCAGATGCGCCCTGCCCGCCTGAAGCAGATCGATCACATCAGCATCTTCAGCAACCATGCATTCAAATTCGATGTCAGGATAGCGTCCGGCAAAGCGTTGCAGCAGCGATGCATGATAATCCGCCTGCCAGAAATCTGAGATAGCCAGGCTCAGGCGGGGTTCCACCTCGCCCGTCAGCCGCACGGCCAGATCGTCCAGCTGCGCGCTGGCCGCCAGTATTTCTCTGACCTGGGCCAGCGCCCGCTGGCCATTTTCAGTTAATACCGGCAGACGGGCATCACGACTGAACAGGGCGAAGCCCAGATCGGTTTCCAGATTGGCCACGGCGGTGCTGATCGTTGACTGGCTTTTTCGCAGCGTACGGGCGGCGGCAGAGAAGGAGCCACACTCTACGGTATGAACAAAAGCTTCCAGTGATTCCGGTGAGTAACGCATACTTCTATCGCTTTTTTCGATGGGTACTCATTTTATCTTAGCAAATAATCGGACCAGAATAGCCCGCATTACTGATGGAGGAGTTATTATGCGTACCTGGACGCTTAAAGAGCGTGTTATTCACGCAACAGGCTATGAAGGCGTGGCCATTGTGCTGGTCGCCCCGGTCGCCTCATGGGCGCTTGATAAGCCGCTGTTTCAGATGGGCGCGCTGGCGATCATGCTTTCGACGGTGGCGATGATCTGGAATATGATTTATAACGCCGGCTTCGATCGCCTCTTTCCCCGTGGCGTCGTTGAACGTGGTCTGAAATTGCGTATAGCGCATGCGCTGGGGTTTGAAGGCGGATTTGTGCTGATAGGGCTGCCGGTAGCGGCCTGGATGCTGGGAACGACCCTGTGGCAGGCCTTTCTGCTGGAAGTCGCGTTTTTCCTCTTCTATCTGCCCTATACCGTGGTCTATAACTGGCTTTATGACAAGCTGCGCGGCTGGTGGATGCAGCGCAACGCCTGCCGTGTCTGAGGCGTCTGGCTGACTCTGGCGGCTCCCTCACCGGGAGCCGCTGGCCTTTATTCTGCCTTGTGCATCGCGATCTGGATATTAAACAGCCGCCATTTTTTAGGCGGAGCCGTCTTTTCTTCTGCCGGCGTCGCCGCTTTCTTTTCCTGGCGCACAATTTCACCACCCGGTTCAAACGCCGCCGCGTCCAGCGGTGAATGGCTCTGGATATATTGTTTCAGCACTTCCGCATCAACAAAGCCGGTGTTCACATAGCCCGGCAGTTTATCCACCGCGGGATAGCCATCGCCGCCCGTCGCATTAAAGCTGAGCGTCGCCATGCGATAGATTTTATCCGCCTGAAGCGGTTCGCCCTTGATTTTGATATTACTGACGCCGGTGCCGTCTGCCGTCAGGCTGACGTTAGCAAACTGCGCATAGCCGCCCGAATCCGCCTTGATATTGGCAACCGTGGCCAGATATTTTTCTACTTCACTTCCTTTCATCTCGACCCAGGTCAGCGTATTACCAAAGGGCTGCACTTTCAGCACATCTTTATAGGTAATGACGCCTTCTTCAATGGAATCCCGGATGCCGCCACCGCTCATGACGGCGAAGTCTGCCTGGGTACGCGCAATCTGCGAGGCCAGTAGCAAACGGGCAAGATTGGTCTGAACAAAACGGACTTTGCTGCGATCGCCCTCAAAACGGCCTTTAACGCTGCCAATCTTAACGCCGAGTTCCGCTTCGCCTTTTTTCTGGAAAGGCATCAGCAGCTTCACCATGCCCGGATTTTTTTCGATCTCAGCGGCGTAATTCACCCAACTGGTTGTGCCATCCTCATTTTTAACCATGCGCTTCAGGTTAATGGGCACCAGCTCGTAATGCTCCAGCGTGAGCTTACCGTTGACAAAGCTGAAGTCAGCCCGGCCAATATATTTTCCCCATTCGTGCGCCTGCACGATCCAGGTGCCGTTCTGCTGGTCAGGCTGGCAGGGCGTGCCGGGGACATAATTGGTTTGCCTGACGTTCTCTTTCTCCATGCAGACCGGATTCTGCGAATGTCCGCCGACGATAACATCCAGATAGCCTTTGGGCAGTTCGCGCGCCATCGTAACGTCGCCAGGCGCATTCGAGCCGTGTTGGCCGTTGTCGTAATGTCCCATGTGAGTGGCGGCGATAATAACATCCGGTTTTTCATTTTCACGCAGCGCTTCCACCACCGCTTTCGCTTCCGTTACCGGCTTATGGAACTCAATATCGGTGAAATACTCCGGATTGCCTATCTTTGCCGTGTCATCAGTGGTCAACCCAATCACCGCGATTTTCAGCCCCATCCGGTTAAAGAGCGCATAGGGTTCAAAGAGACGTTTGCCGGTGCTTTTCTGGTAGATATTGGCGGAAAGCAGCGGGAACTTCGCCCATTTCTGCTGCTGACGAAGCACCGACAGCGGATTATCAAATTCATGGTTACCAATAGCCATTGCGTCATAGCCAATCAGGTTCATGCCGCGGAAATCGGGTTCGGCATCCTGAAGATCGGACTCCGGTACGCCAGTGTTGATATCGCCGCCGGACAGGATCAGCACCTGCCCGCCGTGCGCCTGAACGTCGTAACGGATTTTATCCATCATCGTTTTCTGTGCGGCCAGACCATACTCATCATGTTCGTTCTGCCAGAAATGACCGTGATGATCGTTGGTATGCAGAATCGTGAATTTATAGACGCGATCTTTTTCCCAGGCCTGCGCGACTAAGGGCATGCTGAGCAGGGCCAGCGACAGCAGGGTTAGCGCTCTTTTCTTACAGGAATACACAACGGATCTCCTTGTTTATCAACTTAGACGCACCAGCGTAGCGAGTGAGGTCAATCTACCGCAGTTACCTGCAACTAGTGTGACTCTTTTTTGCTTTTGGCGCAGCCTCATCCCGTGATGATACGGGAAAGTCAGCTAAGCAGACCTTCAACGCGGCTAACTGCCGACCTTTAAATACGAGCCTCGCGGCCAGATTAAAGGCTTTTTCTACTCCTTTCAGCAATTTATAGAAATTAACAACTCATTTGCGTTAACAATTCAGCCTCTCCTCTCCGCATTTTTAGGGTTAAAGGAGCAAATCATATTTTTGTGACGCTCATAATCAATAACTTAAGGAGTTAATGCGGCAAAATCCCTCTTACATCATATCAGCGCTTGATCATGGGTTTTTCGGCACCATATCCGCGTTAATGTCAGGCGAAAGGCGCTGAAATGCCATACACTCATTGCTGCGCCCCAACACTATCCGCCCATTAAAGGAGAGAGGCATGCACCATACCACCCCGCTTATCACAACTATTGTCGGAGGCCTCGTTCTCGCCTTTCTCCTGGGAATGCTCGCTAATCGCCTGAAATTCTCGCCGCTGGTGGGATATCTGCTGGCGGGCGTAGTGGTCGGGCCTTTTACGCCAGGCTTTGTGGCCGACACTAATCTGGCGCCGGAGCTGGCCGAGCTTGGCGTGATATTGCTGATGTTCGGCGTGGGGTTACATTTTTCCATGAAGGATCTGCTGGCGGTAAAGAATATCGCGATACCCGGCGCCATTGCTCAAATTATGGTGGCGACGCTGCTGGGGGCTGCGCTTGCCCGGCTGATGGGCTGGCCCTGGATGACCGGACTGGTCTTCGGGCTTTGCCTTTCTACCGCCAGTACGGTCGTGCTGCTGCGTGCGCTGGAGGAGCGACAGCTGATTGACAGCCAGCGTGGACAGATCGCCATCGGCTGGCTGATTGTGGAAGATCTGGTGATGGTACTGGCGCTGGTGCTGCTGCCTGCGCTTGCCGGCATGTTTGAGGAGGGCAATGCCAGCCTGGCTACCGGGCTTACCGACCTGGCGATCGCTATCGGCAAGGTGACCGCCTTTATGGTGCTGATGATGGTGGTTGGACGCCGGGCCGTTCCCTGGATTCTGGCACGTAGCGCCGCCACCGGCTCCAGAGAGCTGTTTACGCTCGCCGTGCTGGCACTCGCTCTGGGTATCGCTTTCGGCGCGGTGAAATTTTTTGACGTCTCCTTTGCCCTGGGCGCGTTTTTCGCCGGGATGGTGCTGAATGAATCTGAGCTGAGCCACCGTGCCGCTCACGACACGCTGCCGCTTCGCGATGCCTTTGCCGTCCTGTTTTTCGTCTCGGTCGGCATGCTGTTTGATCCGATGATCCTGTTGGAGGAGCCGCTGGCGGTCCTCGGCGTGCTGGCGATCATCGTGGTGGGAAAATCGCTTGCGGCCCTCTTGCTGGTGCGTCTGGCTGGCCACTCAAAGCGCACTGCCCTGACCATTTCCGTCAGCCTGGCGCAAATCGGTGAATTCGCCTTTATTCTGGCGGGCCTTGGCATTTCACTCAACCTGCTGCCCGCTGGCGGACGTAACCTGGTGCTTGCGGGCGCGATCCTTTCCATTATGCTCAATCCTGTCCTGTTCGCCCTTCTGCAACGCTATCTCGATAAAACAGAGACGATAGAAGATCAGACGATGGAAGAGGTGCTGGAAGAAGAGAAACAGCTGCCGGTGGATATCAGCAATCACGCGGTGGTGGTCGGCTTTGGTCGCGTGGGCAGCCTGCTGGGCAGGAAACTGCTGGCAAACGGCATTCCAATCGTGGTGGTGGAGAACAGCCGCAGCCGGGTGGAGGCGCTGAGGGAACAGGGTGTCCCGGCGATCCTGGGCAATGCCACACGGAGAGAGACCATGGATCTGGCCTGCCTGACGAGTGCCCGCTGGCTGCTGCTGACTATTCCTAATGGCTATGAGGCTGGCGAGGTCGTGACCGCAGCGCGGGAGAAGCATCCGACGATTGAGATTATCGCCCGGGCGCATTATGACGATGAAGTGGATTACATCATCGGGCGCGGAGCGAATGAAGTGGTGATGGGAGAGCGCGAGATTGCCAGCAGTATGCTGACGCTGATGAAGCTGGAGGCGGATGACGCGCCCCGGTCCTGTCCGGCCTGAGCGCGCCAGTCTGTTAAGAGGCAGAAAGCAAAACGTCCTGAAGGCACAGAGCACAGCAGGACGATTTTTTGCCAGTGACGGTCTGCCCCGGCTCACGCCGCAGGTAACGGGTCAGCTCAGGCGCGGCATTATCTTTCCCAGTATGACTCTTCCAGACTGTCTTCCCGCTCCGGCAGTCCGCGCGTCAGCCGCGGCGAATGCTGGTTCAGTACCTGATAGCTGACGCGGTTGGCGTATTTACACACCTGGGCCAGGGAGGAGTAGGTCAGGTAGCTGCGCCCATGCTTGCTGGAGTTCGGCACGTTCAGGCGATGATAATTATTTGCGGTGATATCATGCAGCAGCGCCGCCAGCGCGCCATCTCCCGCGCCGTTAGTGTTCATTATCTTTTCCGGGCCGCCCATATAAGGGGCGATATGGGAGAATATCCGCAGCGGCTGCCGGCAGTCCTGATGGCGCATCGCCCGGCTGAATTCATACTGGTTAAACTCAGGGATGGCGCCCGGCAGCAGCGGATGCTGCGTTGTACGCTTGCCCTCTTCTTCCGTGAAGCCCGCCATATAGAGCCCGTTAGGTCCCGCTGTGCAGAGCACCAAATCCACCCAGTCCAGCGCCATATCTGACGCCTGAAGCGGATCGTTCAGGCCGGTCAGCGCTTCCGCTTCATCCTCGTTCATCGCCACGATAGAGACATGCTCTTTCAGGAAGTCCCGCCAGAATTGCGGATTATCGCCAATCACATATTTGGTGCCCAGCGTCAGTACGACCGGCACATTGTACTTTTTCGCCCAGGCAATAGCCTGCATGGTCGCCTCCGGCATCGGTTCGCCGTCTTTACAGCGCACCAGGTAAGAGGTCAGCACCAGCGCCGAGGCGCCGGCGATGACCGCTTCCGGAATGCTCTCGGGCTTAAGCTGGTTCATCATGCCGGGACTGATAGCGAAGGTCCGCTCGCCGTGTTCGCCAATCAGCGTAAAGCAGCGGCCAATGGCTCCGTCCACGCCCTGCAAATAGTTGAGGTCGGTGCGGCTGGAGGTATTACAAAGGTAGCGATAAGCGTAGCCGCCAATCTGCACATTGCTGCACATCACGCCCAGCAGTACCGAACGGTCATCCGCCAGCACCGAGTAGTTATGCATGGTGTTCCCTATGGTGCCGCCCGCAAACTGATGGGTAATCAGCCCTTCACGGTCCAGCTCTTCATACAGCGCTTCCGCCACTTCATCTTCAATCACCAGCGAATGGCCGCTGCTCAGGCCGTAGCGGGCGATAAAGGCGTCATCCACTTTCGCCTCAATGTCCACCAGCGTCTGGTCGATGCCGACAATCCAGCTGCTGGCCACGTCGCTGTCGGGCAGCGTCTGGTGAAGAAGGGGGTCACGTGCGCTGACGGGAAAATAGTGTTTGGATTTACGCTTACCGGGAAATTTCATCTTGCAGGCTTCTGGAGAAAACGGACGGGAGATGATAGCACAGGGATAGCGCCGGATGCGCGCATCCCTGTTACGGTGGTGTTTAACGCTGTTCGTTGACCAGTTCGACCATCATATCAATGTGGAGCTTGTCATCGTTGAGGGCCGGAATGTACTCAAACCGGGTGCCGCCCGCGTGCAGGAAAAACTCACGGTTCTGTTCGTTGATCTCCTCCAGCGTCTCCAGACAGTCAGAAGAGAAGCCGGGGCTCATAATCTGCACATGCTTGATCCCTTTCGCCGGGAGCGACTTCATGGTTTCGTCAGTATAGGGCGTCAGCCAGGGCTCGCGGCCAAAGCGTGACTGGAAGGTCAGCATCGCGTTCTGGCTGGTAAGCCCGAGCGCGGCGGTCAGCGCTTCACTGGTGTCGGCGCAGCGCTGCGGATAATCATCGCCCTCGTCAGCAAAGCGCTGCGGAATACCGTGGAAGGACATTACCAGCAGGTCGGGCTTGCCGTGGGTGGCAAAGGACTTTTCCACCGATGCCTTCAGCGCGGCGATATAGGCAGGATGTTCAGCATAATCCCGGATAAAGTGCACCGACGGCAGGCTGCGGTAACCCGAAAACACCTGCGTAATACCATCCCAGACGGCGGCCACGGTGGAGCAGGAAAACTGCGGATAGAGCGGCAGGACGATCAGGCGGTTCACGCCCTGCGCCATCAGGCTGTCGAGCGCGCTTTTCAGACTGGGGTTGCCGTAGCTCATGCCCAGTTCGACAGGAATATCGAGCCTCGCCGCCAGCGCGTCGCGCTGCCGCCTGCTGTAGACCATCAGCGGCGATCCCTCCTCCATCCAGACCGAGGCGTAGAGCTTCGATACGCGGGGAGAGCGGATCGGTAATATTACCCCGTTAAGAAGAGGCCACCACAGCCAGCGCGGCGTGTCCACAACGCGCTTGTCGCTCAGAAACTGCTTGAGATAGCGCTTAACGGCGGGAGTGGTTGGCGCGTCAGGCGTACCGAGATTTACCAGCAGCACGCCGGGTTTATCTTGCCTCATTGTTATTCCTTATCAGGGCAACGTTGGAGATGAAAACGAGACTTATTCTAGCGGAAAAAAGCGGAGGGAAAACCAATTGCTGTAACAGGGCCAGGTGAGGCCTGGCCCGGCGTGCGTTAACCGAGGATTTCAGCCAGCTCGGCGCTGATTTCCGCGACTTTGCGCGTACCGTCGATTTTGTGATAGTCGGTGTTACCGGCTTCCGCTTCTTTGCTGTAGTAAGCAATCAGCGGCGCGGTCATCTGATGGTATTCCACCAGACGCTTACGCACGGTCTCTTCCTGATCGTCTTTACGCGTGGTCAGCGGCTCGCCGGTCACGTCATCTTTACCTTCTTCTTTCGGTGGATTGAAGGTGACGTGATAGACGCGGCCAGAAGGCGCATGTACCTGACGGCCAACGATGCGCTCAACGATCAGTTCGTCAGGCACGGCAAATTCCAGCACGTAATCCACTTTAATGCCCGCTTCCTTCATGGCGTCCGCCTGAGGAATGGTGCGTGGAAAACCGTCCAGCAGGAAACCGTTACGGCAATCTTCCTGAGCGATACGCTCTTTTACCAGCGCAATGACCAGTTCGTCAGTAACCAGCTTACCGGCGTCCATGATCTCTTTGGCTTGTTTGCCCAGTTCGCTGCCCGCCTTAACGGCGGCACGCAGCATGTCGCCCGTGGAGATCTGCGGAATACCGTACTTCTCCATAATGAACTGAGCCTGAGTCCCCTTACCTGCACCCGGTGCACCGAGCAGAATAATACGCATTGCGTAAATCCCCTTGCGAATCGCTTAAATGATCAAATTATCAGGCCTGGAACCATACCATCTTGGTCCTTTATCCACAAGGAACGCGGCGGTTAACCTGCGTCGGCGTAGCGCGGCGGCGCGGCATGTCGCCGCGCCCACACCGTCTGCGCAAGCACCGCGATAACGATAATGGCTCCGCCGGTAACGGCCTGAATAGTCGGCATTTCATGCATAAAGATTGCCATCCACAGCGGCGCCAGCGCCGTCTCCAGCAGCAGGAACAGTCCGGCGTTGGCGGGCGAGACGTAGCGGGTCGACAGGGCGATCAATCCCAGCGCCAGCGGCATGATCAGCGCGCCCTCCGCCAGCGACCAGCCATACTGCGCCAGCGACAGCGTTTTCAGATTCTGGACAATATCTTCTCCAGACCAGAGCAGAATAATTACGGAAGCCAGCGCGCCGCCCAGAGAAGGCAGCCCCACCGTGCCGCCCGCCACCCGCGAGGTAAAGATGAAAGCGAGAGCCATTGAGACCGCCGTGGCCAGCGCAAAGACATTGGCGATGGCGCGATCGCCCTCCGTCCGGCCTGACATCACAATAATCACGCCGACAATCCCGGCCAGCGCGGCCAGCATCACGCTACGATCGATCTTCATGCGGAAGAACAGACGGGAAATCAGCGCCGAAATAAAAGGCGTGGAGGAGATAATAACCAGTACCGTTGCGACATTGCCGCGGTTCAGGGCATTCACGAAACAGGCGGAAGAGATACAGAAAAAGAGGGTCGAAAGGATGTTATCGCTGGTCAGCCAGGGTTTGCCAAGCGTCGTGCGACTTTGCCGCCAGCAGCTCCAGATCAGCAGGCAAATCCCCCACATAAAGAAGCCACGCAGCGTCACGATCGTCCATGAGTTTTCAATACCCATCATACGAATAAACAGCGAGTCGGTACTTAAAATCACGCCGCCAGCAATGCCGATGACGTTACCGTTCACGGGAAGATGTGCTTTCATTGTTGCTCCCAAATCCGGGTCAGTTCCTGTTCAACCTGCGCGGTCATATCGACAGGCTTTTTGCCGTCGCCGCGCGCCCAGCATGAAAACCGCAGCGTTCGTGCATGAGGGAAATAGCTGGCGCCAGCCGCCTTCACCTGTTTTTGCAGCGTTTCACTGAGCGGCGGTACGCTGAAGCAGCTGAAAGGAAGGTTGCCGGCGCTGATGGAAGCGAAATCCATTCCGCCAACATCCTTCATATTTACCGGCCCGATCTGCGCCACGTTGAAAGGCTGCCACGCGTCGCTGGCGACGTTACGCAGCGCTTCTTCCAGCGGTTTCGGTGAGGCGGTCGACTCCTCAAACAGCCTCAGCTCGCTACGCATCAGCGTACTGTAATGCTCCGGCCGCAGCGCAATGATGGCCAGCCCGACGGTTAACGAAGCGTGCTTGTGGAGCGGCGCGACAAAAATGGAACTCTGCGCTATCAGCTTTGCATGCAGATTGGTGGCAAAACTGTGCGACGCATCAACCACGCCTTTGCCCTTGCAGTTACCGAGTTCGTTGATGGCACCGGTATAAGGGTTAACGTGCGTGATCAGCGGTACGTTGCCCGGGCCGGAAAACTGTGACGCAGGATGATGAAAAAGCTCGCTGATGGGCTGGTAGTGCGCATGTTTTGCCAGACAGAGGGTGGTTTCCTGTTTATGAAACAGGTGCGACAGGATGACCAGCCCAACCCGCACGGACTGCACAAAGAAGATTTCGTAATCCTGGAGCTTATAAAGCCGGGTTAATTCGTCTCTCAGTTCGTCTCGCTGCATACGCGCTCGCTTAAAAAACTGTTCGCCATGAAGAGCCTGTAGCTCCGGAGATAAAGAGGATGCATCCATTAGTTAATCAACTCTTGCTGATAAAGCAGTGGCAAAACGTTATCGCGAAAAATGGATCCGACCGCAATTTCACAAGGGGGTTTGCGGTAGTTGACCCACGCAATTTCTTCAATTTCCGAACCGGCTCGCGGCTGACCTGCGATCTCCACGTGATAAACGTGATTCTCGATAGCCACGGACTCAAACTCGGCCTGCCCGTGAAACAGGCCAAACGGCCTGAATGATTTGACCTGAACGCCCAGCTCCTCCTGAAGTTCACGCTTCAGGCAGGCAAGGTGATCCTCGCCCGGCATCGGCTTCCCGCCGGGTGAAATAAACGTCCCTGTCCCGCGTTTACGCGTCAGCAACAGCGAGCGCTGATAAATAATGATAGCCGCACATTTCACAATAACTTTCATCGCAGGCTCCGCAGAATGAGGTGGCTCTTCAGCCACGTCACCGAAATAGAGAGTTTCAGGCTGCTGCACTGGTCGCTTTCTCCAGCGGCGTATTGAGGATTTCCCCCGACAGGAAGCGCACAATGTTGAGCGCCAGAGGCGTTTTATCCTGCAAATAAGCGAGGATGACATCGTCGCCAGGCGTGGAGAAACTGTCGGCGAAGATACTGATCCCCTCCAGCGATTTGGTGGAGATGCCGAGCTGGAGCAGGCGATACTTCACGTCATCCGCTGACTGGGCAAACTCATAAATGGGGGACTGATAGTTAATATCGAACTGCGCCATCATATCGACCAGCCACGCTTTTGCGACCTGCCGCTGTTCCGGGAACTCCATCTGATAGTGGGTGATGCCGTCGTTGATGGTGTTGATATCGTTGCGCCGGCAGAAATCCACCAGATGCGCATGAATCGCCAGTTTTTCGCCGAGCAGAACCAGATTTTTACGATACTTCAGAATATCGCCTTCCAGATTTTCGATGGCGATTGAGCGGAACGCGCCGCTGATGTCGGCCACCGTATGGGCGACGACCAGATCGCCAAAGCGCGCTTTCAGCTCTTCAACGCGGTGCGATAAAATGCCGCGATGCAGTGAACAGCCGCTGTTGCCTGACCAGAGATGCACCGGGATACCCTGTAACATCAGATAACAGGCTGTCAGCGTGCTGTCACGCCCACCGGTAAACATCACGAGCTGTGGTTTTACGGAATGCTGAGTTGTCATTTTTACTTTCCTTCACATAGCTGTTGAACGTCATCATCGGCAAATCCGGGGGGGAACTGGGGCCCGGCAGAAGTCTGAACGGGCATCCGCTTCGCTGTCGCGCAGCCGCTTCCGTCTCCGCATCCACATTAGGGAAAAGAGGCTGGACTTTAAAATGATAAAAACAGACACTGCCTGTTAGTTTTTCTCACAGGGTTACCTATGTCCGGTCTGCCGTCTCTCCGCGCCCTGCGCTATTTTCACCAGGCCGCGCTGCATCAGAGTTTCAGCCTGGCGGCGCAGTCGCTTAACGTCACGCACAGTGCCGTAAGCCATCAGATCAGGCAGCTTGAGGAGTGGCTGGGGAAGCCCTTATTCCTGCGGGCCAACGGACGGGTTCAGCTCACCGCTGACGGGGAAAGGCTGAAAGTCTGCTGCATACAGACATTTCGTGAGATCGAAGCGACCTGCGAGAAGATCCGCGCCCGCAATACCAACACCCTTTCCGTCTCCTGCGCGCCCAGTTTTCTGGCGCAGTGGTTAATCCCGCGCATCAGCCGCTTTACCGAGAAGCATAAATCTGTCGCCCTCACCTTTCAGACGCATATCGATGTTGAGCGGGTACGTAATGAACAGTCAGACGTGCTGATTCTCAGTCATGAGCAGCCGATGCAGGATGATATTGCCGCGACGCTGATCACGGTCGATTACATTGGCCCGGTCTGCGCGCCGGCATCCGGTCATCGTTTTAGCTATGAAACGGATTTTTCCACCCTGCCGCTGCTGCATGCCGACACCAAGCTGCACGCCTGGGCTGAATGGGCGAAAAAGACCGGCGCGCGCGGCGATTTCTGGGCCGGGAAGCACTTCGATAATCTGACGCTGGCCATTCAGGCTGCGCGTAACGGGCTGGGTATTATTATGACGCCGCAGATCCTGGTAAAAAAAGAGATCCGGGAAGGGACGCTGATTGCGCCACTGGGCTTTGCTGAGGTGGATCGGGCGACCTGGATGATGGTGAAAGCTTCCCGCCAGGAGGAGCCCGAGATTGCGCTGTTTCGCCGCTGGCTGCTTGAGGAGGCGGGGATGGTAGGCTGAGCCGGAGGCGGACAAAATAAAGCCCCGGCAGGTTACCCGGCCGGGGCTTTCAGCACATCCTTACCTTATGCCAGCAGCAGCTGGTTCATACGGCGGATAAACTGGTTGGGATCTTCCAGCGTGCCCTTTTCAGCAAACATCGCCTGATCCAGCAGCAGTTCAACCCACTCGCTGAAGCGTGCCTCATCCTGCGTATCCGCGGCCCGCTTCACCAGCGCGTGCTCGGGATTCAGCTCAAACAGGTATTTCACTTCAGGCACTGGCTGTCCCGCCGCCGCGAAAAGCTTCGCCATCTGGGTGCTCATGTCGTTAGCGTCGGTGGTGACGATAGCCGGCGTGTCGGTCAGACGATGCGTCAGACGCACATCCTTCACGCGCTCGCCCAGCAGCGTTTTCACGCGCTCAACAAACGGCTCCAGCGCTTTTTCAGCCTCTTTCTGCTCGTCGCTCTCTTCGTCGGCAAGCTTGCTCAGCTCATCGTCAGCCTTACTGACGGACTGGAACATTTTGCCGTCAAACTCGGTGAGATAGCTCATCATCCACTCATCAATGCGGTCTGAGAGCAGCAGCACCTCAATGCCTTTTTTACGGAACAGTTCCAGATGCGGGCTGCTCTTCGCGGCGGCATAGCTGTCGGCGGTGATGTAGTAGATTTTATCCTGACCTTCCACCATGCGGCTGACGTACTCTTCCAGCGAGACGGACTGTGCCGCGCCCTCGCTGCTGGTAGTGGCAAAACGCAGCAGCTTCGCGATGGTTTCGGCATTGGCGCTGTCTTCCGCCGGGCCTTCTTTCAGCACCAGGCCAAACTGCTGCCAGAACTGCTGATATTTTTCGGCATCGTCTTTCGCCACTTTTTCCAGCATCTGCAGCGCACGCTTGCTCAGCGCATTACGCAGGGTCTGCGTGATGCGGCTGTCCTGCAAAATTTCACGGGAAACGTTCAGCGGCAGATCGCTTGAGTCGATCAGCCCCTTCACGAAGCGCAGATAATTCGGCATAAACTGCTCGGCATCATCCATGATAAACACGCGCTGCACGTAAAGTTTCAAACCGTGCTTGTGGTCGCGGTTCCACATATCAAAAGGTGCCTGGGTTGGGATATAGAGCAGGCTGGTATACTCCTGCTTCCCCTCCACCCGGTTGTGGCTCCAGATCAGCGGATCGGCAAAGTCATGAGAAACGTGCTTGTAGAACTCTTTGTACTCTTCATCGCTGATTTCAGACTTGTTACGCGTCCACAGCGCCTGGGCTTTGTTGATCTTTTCCCAGGTGGTGGTGTCGTCTTCTTCGTTGTGGTTTTCAATCTCAACGGGCAGCGCAATGTGATCGGAGTATTTGCTGATAATGCTGCGTACGCGCCAGGCATCGAGGAACTCATCTTCGCCTTCACGCAGGTGCAGCGTGATTTCAGTACCGCGATCTTCTTTGGTGATATCGGCCAGGGTGTATTCGCCCTCGCCTGCCGACTCCCAGAACACGCCTTCATCAGCCGTTGCGCCAGCTGCTCGGGTGCGCACGGTCACTTTATCCGCCACGATAAACGCGGAGTAGAAGCCGACGCCGAACTGGCCGATCAGCTGGCTGTCCTTCGCCTGATCGGAACCCAGCGATTCGAGGAAAGATTTCGTGCCCGATTTGGCAATGGTGCCCAGGTTTTCAATGACTTCGTCACGGCTCATCCCGATGCCGTTATCGCTCAGCGTCAGGGTCCGGTTTTCCTTATCAACGGAAACCCGCACGCGGAGATCGCCGTCGCCCTGATAGAGATCCGGCGTGGAAAGCGCGCGGAAGCGCAGCTTGTCAGCGGCATCAGAGGCGTTAGAGATTAGCTCACGCAGGAAGATTTCTTTGTTTGAATAGAGGGAATGGATCATCAGGTGCAGAAGCTGTTTTACCTCTGACTGGAAGCCACGCGTCTCTTGTCCTTTCATGGTCATTGCTACCTCAACTAATTCAGGTTGGTATACGTTGAGAAGTAGTGTGGGGGCAAAGATGGGTATTTCAAGACGGCACGATAAATCGTGCCGTGTGAATGGCTAAAATCTGATCTTGTGACGCCCGGCCAGAGAGTGGGAGAGCGTGGTGCCGTCTACCATCTCCAGCTCGCCGCCGACCGGCACGCCGTGAGCGATTCGGCTGGCGTCTACGCCATACTGACCGCAAAGCCCGGCGATATAGTTGGCGGTTGCCTCCCCTTCCACCGTGGGATTGGTGGCGAGAATAACTTCCTGAATCGACTCCTGCTCCAGCCGCTGCTCAAGACGATCCAGCCCGATATCATTCGGCCCGATGCCGTCCAGCGGGGAAAGATGGCCCATCAGCACAAAGTAGCGGCCGGCAAACTGCCCGGTCTGCTCAATGGCGTGAATGTCCGCCGGACTTTCCACCACGCAAATCAGGCCGTTTTGCTTACGGCGTGCGTTGGCGCAGATGGTGCAGATTTCCTGCTCGGTAAAGGTCCGGCAGTCGGCGCAGTGGCCGATTTCAGACATGGCACGCGTCAGCGCCTGCGCCAGGCGCATGCCGCCGCTGCGATCGCGCTGCAGCAGCTGAAATGCCATGCGCTGGGCCGACTTCGGCCCCACGCCCGGCAGGCAGCGCAGCGACTCCATCAGAGTTTCGAGGAGCGGGCTGGTTTGCATCAGAACGGCATCTTGAAGCCAGGCGGCAGCTGCATGCCGTTAGACACGCCGGCCATTTTGTCTTTCTGCGCTTCGGCTATACGGCGGGCCGCATCGTTAAAGGCTGCCGCAACCAGATCTTCCAGCATATCTTTGTCATCTTCCAGCAGGCTTGGATCGACTTCCACGCGACGGCAGTTATGCGCACCGTTGATCGTCACCTTCACCAGGCCTGCGCCTGATTCACCGGTCACTTCCATGGCGGCGATCTCTTCCTGCACCTGCGCCATTTTTTCCTGCATTTGCTGGGCCTGTTTCATCAGGTTACCCATTCCGCCTTTTCCAAACATAGTTTTCTCTCTCAGATCGGGCCGCACTGACGCCGTGGCGCTGTGCAGCGTTTCAAAGGGGGCGGATGCTCTCTTCATCCACATCGGCGTCAAAAAATCGACGCAGCGTCTGAATATGATTATCCGCGATAATCGACTGGCGCGCCTGCGCCAGTTTTTCTTCATAGATCGCCTGGCGCCATTCCAGCGGTGTTAACACTGCCGGATTGTCATCCTCAACGATAGTCAATTCTAGCGGAGTGCCCGCTGCCTCGCTCATCGCCTCCGTCAGCGTTTGCCGTGCCGAAGGCGAGTTCAGATGGCGCTGGGCCGATCTGAGGTGCAGGCAGATACCGCTTTCCGTCACCTCTTTCCACGCATTAAGCGCCAGCTGCTGTACCAGCTTCGGCAGCGCCATCGCCGCAACTTCCGCCGCCCAGGGATCGCGAAGCAGCGACTCAGCCGCCAGCTTCGCCATCAGCTCTGGGGTTTTCTCATGCTCCAGCGCCGTACGCAAGAGCTTTGGCGTCGCCACCGGCTCCGGCCTGGCCGCTTCCGGATTTTGCGCCTTCCAGCGGTAGGCTTCCTTTTTTACCGCAGCAGCAGGTTCGGCGGCAGCCTGCCGCCTCTGCCCGCGCTCGGTAACTGTCGCCAATCGCTCCAGTGCCGAGGTCGCCGGCCGCGCATTCTGCGCCGCCGGCTCACTCTTTTTTGGTTTGGTTACTCCCTGCTGGCGCATCAGTTGGGTACGCGCCTGCAGGAGCTGGCTGGTGGTGCCGGAGAGCTCCCCTCCGGCATCGGCCTGCTGACCGGTATGGGGAGACGGCGGGCCCGGCGGCGGCGATGGCTCAGGCGTGTTCTGTACGGGAGCAGGCTGCGCCTGTGGCGTCATCGCCGGGCGCGCCACGGGCTCGGCAATCACCTGGGCGGGATGAAAGGCCAGCGCTCTCAGCAGCGTCATCTCCACGCCCATCCGGCGATCCGGCGCCAGCGGCAGTTCTTTACGCCCCACCAGCAACGTCTGGTAATAGAGCTGCACGTCCGTTGGCGGCAGAACGCGGGCCAGTTCACGCAGCCGTTGCTCAACGGCGGCGTAATCATCGCCCAGCGCCGAGGGCAGCAGCTGGACCATAGCCACCCGATGCAGAATGGTCAGCATCTCCACCAGCAGCGCTTCCCACTCCACGCCACGCGATGCGGCCTGGTTGAGCAGCGACATCACCTGCTCACCCTCCGCGTTAACCAGCGCCTCAATCAGCGCCAGCGGCTGCTCATCATCGAGCGTGCCGAGCATCGCGTTTACGGTGTCGGTGGTGACCGCGCCCTGACCCATCGCAATGGCCTGATCGGCCAGACTCAGCGCATCGCGCATACTGCCGTCCGCAGCGCGGGCCAGCAGCTGGAGGGATCGCGCTTCCGCGGCGATCGCCTCTTCTTTTAAAACGTGCTCAAGCTGTCCGCGGATCTGCTCAACGTCCAGCGCCTTCAGATGAAACTGCAGGCAGCGCGACAGGATAGTGACAGGCAGCTTTTGCGGATCGGTGGTCGCCAGCAGAAACTTGACGTGCTCTGGCGGCTCTTCCAGCGTTTTCAACAGCGCGTTAAAGCTGTGGCGGGAGAGCATATGCACTTCATCGATCAGGTAAACCTTGAAGCGGCCCCGGGCGGGCGCGTACTGGACGTTGTCCAGCAGATCGCGGGTATCTTCCACCTTCGTCCGGGATGCCGCATCGATCTCAATCAGATCGACAAAACGCCCCTGTTCGATTTCACGGCAGTTATCGCATTTGCCGCAGGGCGTGGCGGTAATGCCCGTTTCACAGTTGAGCCCTTTGGCTAACAGACGGGCGATGGTGGTTTTCCCCACCCCTCGGGTGCCGGAAAAAAGATAGGCGTGATGAATGCGGCCGAGCGACAGGCCATTAGCCAGCGCGGTCAGAACATGCTCCTGACCGACGACATCAGTAAACGCTTGAGGACGCCACTTGCGGGCCAGTACCTGATAGCTCATTAATTCGCAGAATATGTTGAGTGAACCGGAGGGTAATGCTAACACAGCCCCACCCCGACGGCGAGGCTGAACGTCAGGCTCAGTGGCCGGGGAAGTTCACCAGGCTGAAGCACTCGATGCCCATCGCCTTCAGGCGCGCTTCACCGCTGAGGTCAAACAGGTTGATGATAAACGCGGCGTGTTTCACTTCGCCACCGGCGCGGCGGATGAGCTTTACCGTGGCTTCGATCGTTCCGCCCGTGGCCAGCAAATCGTCCACTACCAGTACGGTATCATCGGCATTGATCGCATCACAATGGAGTTCCAGCTGATCGGTACCGTATTCCAGTTCGTAACGCTCGGCATAGGTTTTGCGCGGCAGCTTACCGGGCTTGCGCACCGGGACAAAGCCCACGCCCAGCGCTAACGCCACGGGCGCGCCGAACAGAAAACCTCGCGCTTCGGTGCCTACCACTTTGGTAATGCCCGCGTCGCGGTAACGCTCAACCAACAGTTCAATACTGAGGGCGAAGGCTTTGGGATCTTCCAGCAGGCTGGTGACGTCCCGGAACAGGATGCCCGGCTTGGGATAATCCGGAACGCTTTTGATACTCTCTTTCAGAAATTCAAGCTGCTGTGCAGTTGCGGTCATAATGTTATGCCTGGTAAATACAAATCTGAATCACGCAGCTTCAGACGCGCCTGTAACAGAACTGACAGGGCGTATCGGGAGAAACCGGGGGGAAGCCGCGCATGAAAACGATCAAATTTATGCAAACTGCCGGACAATTGCAACAGGGAGAAGTAAATTCAGGGCTTTTGCTGCTCGTCATCCACCACCGGTAGCCGTAACATAAAGAGCAACAGCCCCGCGAGCAGGCAAAGAAGCATTATCCTTACCCAGAGCACTTTGACCAGCCAGAGCGAAACGGCAAACGTCAGCAGGGTAAATGCGATCATCCGGCCCTTCGTCCGGGGCGGCAGCGCGCGATGCTGCTGCCAGTGGCGCAGATAGGGCCCAAACAGCGAGCGGTTGAGCAGCCAGTCATGAAAGCGTGGCGAAGAGCGGGCAAAGCACCAGGCCGCCAGCAGCAGAAACGGCGTGGTCGGCAGCAGAGGCAAAACTACCCCCAGGGTCGCCAGCCCCATCGCCAGCCAGCCAATGATCAGTAAAATGATGCGTTGCATAACCTGATGTCCTTGTCATTCGCAGCAAGAGTATCACACTGACAGCGTTCACCGGAGAGAACAACATGAAAAGTGCCCTGCTGCTTCAGCAGCTGGAAGAAAAGCTGAATCAGCTGGCTCAGGCCATCGCGCCCCATGCCGGCAAACGCACGCCCGCCGCGCGCTTTGATCATCAGCTGTTTCACTGCCACACCACCCGGCTGGGTGACTATCTGCTGGAGCTTCAGCAGAGCATGGCGCAGCTGAAGCAGAGCGTGCAGGATCAGCGCACCGAGCGGGTGGCCTGGATGGCCGAACGGGTTGTCATGCAGATAGGCGCATTGCAGCGCGAGCTGGCTACGCAGACGCTGCGTAAAGGTGAGACGCGGGCAGAACCCGCCGCGGTGAATCTCTATGAGAAACTGGCTGAACATCAGGATTATGAGCGCCGGCTGCGGGCAATGGTTGCCGATCGGGAAAGCCAGCTCGCCACGCGCGATACGCTGGCGCAGCAGCAGACGCTACAGCGCGAAATCGCGGCGCTTGAAGGGCGTTTACAACGCTGCCTACAGGCTCTGAAACGTATTGAACGCGCCATTGAGAAAGGCGAACAGTAAACCCGTCCGGGCAGCCGCGGGCTTTTTGGCGCGCTCCCCTGCCCGCTCTTGCTATACTCGGAGAAATTGAGACTGGAGAACATATATGGGACTGCTCTCGTGGATCGTCATCGGATTACTGGTAGGTATTATTAGCCGTCGCTTTTTCCCTGGCCGCCCCGGCGGTATGCTGCTCACGCTGGTGCTGGCCGTCGTCGGCGCGCTCATCGGGGGCTATGTCAGCGCCTTCTTTAATTACGGAACGCTGGCGGAGATGGAACCACGCGCCATGCTGATCTCGCTGGCGGGCGCGCTGTTAATGATGGTCATTGTTAAAAAACTGCGAATTTGATCCGCGTCTCCTCCCGCTAAAACCCTGCTGAAAACCCAGAAGAAGGAGGAAAGGATGTCGCTGGAAACCGCATCTGAAGAAGTGAAACTGGCCGTCGATCTCATAATGCTGCTGGAAGAAAACCGGATCCCGCCGCAAACGGTGCTTGCCGCGCTGGCGATCGTACAAAAAGACTTTGAGAAGAAAATCAATACGCCGGAGTAAGCATCCGGCGTGACGTCATTGAGCCTTGCGGAGCGTCTTTCCATGCTTGAGCATATCTATCAGGACTTCCACCAGCGGCGGGGCCTCGGTTGCCAGATCGTAGATATCCGGCATAAATAACCAGTTCTCCATAATGCCGGTGATATAACCGCGCATTACCACTGCCGTGCGGCGCGTATCAAGGTCGGCCGGCAGCTGCCCGCAGGTGATACACTCTCTCAGAACCTCTTCAATTTTATCGTAGCACTCCAGAAACAGCGTTTGCTGCATCAGCTGTAACGGCGCGACCTCCCCCACAAATTCACACTTATGGAAAAAAATTTCCATCAGCGAACGCCTGCGCGGGTCTCTTACGGTGGCTTCAAGTACATAGACCAGCAAAGCCCGCAGAATGGAGAGTGGATCGGAAGGATATTTTAACTGATACTCATGCTTTAAATCTTCCAGCCCGGATTCGCTCAGGGCCCAGATCTCATTGAGCAGATCGCTTTTATTTTTGAAATGCCAGTAAATCGCACCCCGCGTTACGCCTGCAGCGGCCGCGATATCGGCAAGGGACGTTTTCGACACGCCGTGTTCCGAAAAGCGTTCTATTGCGGCATCAATGATGTGATTTCGCGTTTCTAACGCCTGTTGTTTGGTTTTTCGTGCCATAGGGTGATTTTTACAAAAGGGCAGACTTACATACATTTGCGAATGTATGTAACATAGCACGACCATAATTTAAACGCAGCAATGGGTTTATGGGTTTGTGATCCATTGAACAATCGATATCGGACACTCGAGGTTTATTTATGAACAAAAACAGAGGGTTAACGCCTCTGGCGGCCGTTCTGCTGCTTTCAGGCAGCTTAGTGCTAACAGGATGTGATAATAAAGAAGCCCAACAGGGTGGACAGCAGAAAGCGCCTGAAGTGGGCGTTGTCACGCTGAAAAGCGCTCCGTTAAAAGTCACCACCGATCTTCCGGGTCGCACCTCATCATTCCGTATTGCTGAAGTTCGCCCTCAGGTTTCGGGCATAATTTTGAAGCGCAATTTCGTTGAGGGGAGTGATGTTGAAGCGGGGCAGTCGCTTTATCAGATCGACCCTGCCACCTATCAGGCCACCTATGACAGCGCCAAAGGCGACCTGGCACAGGCACAGGCTAATGCTCAGATTGCCGCACTTACCGTGAAGCGTTACAAACCTCTGCTGGGCACCAGGTATATCAGCCAGCAGGACTACGACCAGGCGATGGCGGATCAGGGCCAGACGGCTGCGGCCGTGCAGGTTGCCAAAGCTAACGTAGAGACTGCGCGTATTAACCTGGCCTATACCAAAGTGACCTCGCCCATCAGCGGTCGTATTGGTAAATCCTCGGTGACGGAAGGCGCACTGGTGCAGAGCGGTCAGGCGACGGCGCTGGCGACCGTGCAGCAGTTCGATCCCATCTATGTTGACGTCACTCAGTCAAGCGACGAATTTCTTCGCCTGCGTTCAGAGCTGAAGTCGGGCAAGCTGCAACAGACTGACGGCAAAGCGCAGATTAAGCTGCTGTTAGAAGATGGTAGTGAATATCAGCAGACCGGAACATTAGAATTTTCTGACGTTTCCGTGGATGAAACCACCGGCTCCATTACGCTGCGTGCGATTTTCCCTAACCCTGACCATACCCTGCTGCCTGGCATGTTCGTCCGTGCCCGCCTTGAAGAAGGCACCAACCCAAGCGCGTTGCTGGTACCACAGCAGGCTGTTACCCGTACGCCTACCGGCCAGGCTTCCGCCATGGTTGTTGGCGCCGATAACAAAGTGGATGTGCGTAATATCACGGCAGACCGCGCCATCGGCGACAAGTGGCTGGTTACTGACGGGCTGAAGGAAGGTGACAAAGTGATTACCGTTGGCCTTCAGCGTGCGAAAAAGGGCGCCCAGGTGACCCCAGAAGAAGTCAGTGCAGACGACGCCGACAAGGCGAAGACTGAACAAACGAAGTCTTAAACAGGAGCCGCTGATACATGGCTAAGTACTTTATCGATCGCCCGATTTTTGCGTGGGTTATCGCCATCATCATCATGCTGGCGGGCGTGCTGTCGATCTTAAAGCTGCCGATTGAGCAATATCCCAATGTTGCGCCAACGGCAGTTCAGATCCAGGCCAACTACCCGGGTGCGGATGCGAAAACGCTACAGGATTCAGTAACCCAGGTTATTGAGCAAAACATGAACGGTATCGATGGCCTGATGTACATGTCATCGAGCAGCGATTCATCCGGTTCGTTACAGCTTACCCTGAGCTTTGAGTCCGGCACCGATCCGGATATTGCCCAGGTTCAGGTGCAGAACAAACTGCAGCTTGCCACGCCGTTATTACCGCAGGAAGTGCAGCAGCAGGGGATTCAGGTACAAAAATCCTCCAGCAGCTTCCTGATGGTGGCGGGTTTCGTCAGCGATGACGGCAGCATGACGCAGAATGATATCTCGGACTACGTGGCCTCGAATATCAAGGACCCCATCAGCCGTACGCCCGGCGTGGGTGATACCCAGATCTTCGGTGCGCAGTACGCGATGCGTATCTGGATGGATCCGCACAAGCTGAATAACTTCCAGCTGACGCCGGTTGATGTCATCAACGCCATTTCCACGCAAAACGCCCAGGTTGCGGCGGGTCAGCTGGGCGGTACGCCGCCGGTGCCAGGCCAGCAGCTTAACGCCTCGATCATTGCGCAGACGCGTCTGACTTCAACCGACGAGTTCGGCAAGATATTGTTGAAGGTGAACGCTGATGGCTCACGTGTCCTGCTCAAAGATGTGGCTAAGATTGAGCTGGGCGGTGAGAACTATGAAATCATTGCCCGCTTCAACGGTAAACCGGCCTCCGGGATCGGCATTAAGCTGGCAACGGGCGCCAACGCGCTGGATACCGCAGCTGCGGTAAAAGCCGAGCTGACGAAGCTGGAACCCTTTTTCCCTGGTGGGATGAAGGTAGTTTACCCTTACGATACGACGCCGTTCGTTAAAATCTCCATCATGGAAGTGGTGAAAACCCTTCTTGAGGCGATTGTGCTGGTGTTCATCGTAATGTACCTGTTCCTGCAAAACTTCCGCGCCACGCTAATCCCAACGATTGCGGTGCCGGTAGTTCTGCTTGGTACCTTTGCCATTATTAACGCCTTCGGTTACTCGATAAACACGTTAACCATGTTCGGCATGGTGCTGGCGATAGGCTTGTTGGTGGATGATGCTATCGTCGTGGTCGAGAACGTCGAGCGCGTGATGGCGGAAGAAGGACTCCCGCCGAAGGAAGCCACCCGCAAGTCGATGGATCAGATTCAGGGCGCGCTGGTTGGTATCGCGATGGTGCTTTCTGCGGTATTTATCCCGATGGCCTTCTTCGGCGGATCGACCGGGGTTATCTATCGTCAGTTCTCCATTACCATCGTTTCCGCCATGGTGCTGTCGGTAATTGTGGCTCTGGTGCTGACCCCAGCACTCTGCGCCACCATGCTCAAACCGATTAAAAAAGGCGATCACGGTAAAACCACCGGTTTCTTTGGCTGGTTCAACCGCATGTTTGACAAGAGTACAAACCACTATACGGATAGCGTTGGCCACATTATCCGCAGTACTGGCCGTTATCTGGTTATCTATCTGGTGATCGTGGTCGGTATGGCCTGGCTGTTCCTGAAACTGCCAACCGCCTTCCTGCCGGAAGAGGATCAGGGGCTGCTGCTGGCGCAGGCGCAGTTACCGGCCGGTGCCACGCAGGGCCGTACTCAGAAAGTGCTTGATGACGTGACGGATTACTTCCTGACCAAGGAAAAAGCTAACGTCCAGTCGGTCTTTACCGTTAACGGCTTCGGCTTCGCTGGTCGCGGTCAGAACACCGGTATCGCCTTCGTCAGCCTTAAACCCTGGGACGAACGTAGCGGTTCAGAGAACAAAGTTGACGGGATTGCCGGTCGTGCCATGCAGGCATTTGGCGCCATTAAAGATGCGATGGTCATCCCGTTCAACCTGCCGGCAATTATCGAACTGGGTAACGCCACAGGGTTTGACTTTGAGCTGATAGACCAGGCCAACCTGGGGCATGATGCCCTCACGCAGGCACGTAATCAGCTGCTCGGTATGGTGGCGCAGCATCCGGATACGCTGGTCGGCGTCAGGCCGAACGGTCTTGAGGATACGCCGCAGTACAGGCTGATGATTGATCAGGAGAAAGCCAGCGCGCTTGGCGTTTCTATCTCCGACATCAATACCACCATCGCTTCCGCCTGGGGTGGCTCCTACGTCAATGACTTTATTGACCGTGGCCGCGTGAAAAAAGTGTACGTCATGGGCAAAGCCACTTCCCGTATGCTGCCGGAAGATGTGGGTAAATGGTTCGTTCGCGCCTCAAACGGCGAAATGGTGCCCTTCACCGCCTTCTCCAGCGCCGAATGGCAGTACGGTTCGCCGCGTCTGGAACGCTATAACGGGTTACCGGCCATGGAGATCCTTGGCCAGGCTGCCCCGGGTAAAAGTTCCGGTGAAGCAATGGACCTGATGGAACAGCTGGCTTCCAAGCTTCCACAGGGCATCGGCTACGACTGGACCGGCATGTCCTACCAGGAACGCCTCTCCGGGAACCAGGCTCCGGCGCTCTATGCCATCTCGCTGATCGTGGTCTTCCTCTGTCTGGCCGCGCTCTATGAGAGCTGGTCTATTCCGTTCGCGGTTATGCTGGTGGTACCGCTGGGCGTTATCGGGGCGCTGATCTTTACCACGCTTCGTGGCCTCAGCAACGACGTTTACTTTGTGGTGGGCCTGCTGACAACCATTGGACTATCGGCGAAGAACGCAATCCTGATTGTGGAATTCGCCAAGGACCTGATGGAGAAAGAAGGTAAAGGGCTGGTAGAGTCAACGCTTGAGGCGGTACGTATGCGTCTGCGTCCGATTCTGATGACCTCGCTGGCCTTTATCCTCGGCGTACTGCCGCTGACGATCAGTACGGGTGCCGGTTCCGGCGCACAGAACGCGGTAGGTACTGGCGTGATGGGCGGCATGGTCACGGCGACCGTGCTGGCAATCTTCTTCGTGCCTGTCTTCTTTGTGGTGGTTCGCCGCCGCTTCAGTAAGAATAAAGAAGAGCTGGAAGATAACCATCCGGTGGAACACCACCAGCAGTAAATGCTGCGGAAAGTAAGCTGAAGAGGTCGCCTTGTGCGGCCTCTTTTTTTGCCTGCTGTCAGCGTCCCCTGCTTTACCTGTTTGCAATCCATCCAGCTCAGGCGTATAGTAATTGTTATGTTATAACATATCTTTTATAGCGAGGATTTATGAAACAGGGCATCCATCCGGCATACCGTTGCGTGGCATTCCACGATACCAGCGCAGATACCTATTTTATTACCGGCTCCACCATCAAAACGGATCGCACCGTTGAGCTTGAAGGCAAAACGCTGCCCTACGTCGCGCTGGACGTATCATCAGCGTCGCATCCTTATTACACCGGTAAACAGAAAGAGTTTGCTAAAGAAGGCAGCGCTCACCGGTTTAACCAGCGTTTTGGCCGTTTTTTCTCACAAAATAAGTAAGGAGCCGTCATGCAGGTATTAAGCTCGCTGGCCTCCGCCAAAAAGCGCCATAAAGATTGTAAAATCGTCCGCCGAAAAGGACGTGTTTATGTCATCTGCAAAAGTAACCCGCGCTTTAAGGCGGTTCAGGGCAAAAAGAAAAAGCGGTAAGCTGGCTGTTAAGTCATAAAAGGGTCATCTCAGGATGACCCTTTTTTTGCCAGTAAGAAAAAAGGCCGCCCGAAAGGCAGCCAGAGGAGTTTGCTATTTCATACCAGCGACCATCACATTGACGTTATGGGTAAAGGCTGCCACGTAGCTGTCAGCAGGACCGCCCTTTTTGGTCAGGGCTTCCGGATAAAGTTCGCCACCGGGTTTGGCGCCTGCCGCGGAGGCGATCTGTTTGATCAGCCGGGGATCGGTCTGATTTTCAATAAAATAGCTGTGAATATGCGTTTCTTTAAGCTGGTTGATCAGCCCTGCAACGTCGGCAGCGCTCGCCTCTGACTCGGTTGAAAACCCGACCGGCGACATAAAACTGACCCCATAGCGCTGGCCAAAATAGCCGAAAGCGTCATGGCTGGTCAGCACTTTGCGCTTCTCCTGTGGAATGGCGGCAAAGCTTTTCTGCGCCCAGGCATCGAGCTTTTTCAGTCTGGCAATATAGGCCGAGCCGTGCTGCCGGAAATAGTCGGCATCGTCAGGATCGGCTGCAATCAGCGCATTCATAACGTTAGTGGCGTAAACCTCACCGTTCTTCATGCTGTTCCACGCGTGCGGATCGGTAATGGTTTCTCCGTCCTCTTCCATTGAACGGGTGGCAATTCCCTGCGAGGTGACAATAACCTGACCTTTATAACCTGAAGCTTTAATCAGGCGATCCATCCAGCCTTCCAGCCCAAGCCCGCTGACAAACACCACGTCAGCTTCAGACAGGGACTGGCTATCCTGCGGCGTGGGTTCAAAACTGTGGGGATCGCCATTCGGGCCAACCAGGCTTTTCACCTCAACATGATCGCCTCCTACTTCCTTCACGATATCAGCCAGCACTGAAAAACTGGCCACCGTTTCCACGGTTTTGGCCATGACTGCCGGCGTGATTAAAACGGCTGCCAGCGCCAGCGCAACAGGTAACTTCTTCATACTCTCTCCTTACCAACGGACAAAAGGCCCCGCGGTTGACAAATTCCGCCGCACGGCCCGAATAAAATTGAGATAAAAAACAGAATGGCCGCGCTCAGTACCACGGCTGGACCGGCGGGCAGCGAGAGATAAAACGAGGCGCTCAGACCGCTAAAGCTGGCGAGCAGCGCGAGCAGCATCGCCGCCCCGATCATGCCCGGCAGTCGGGGACTCCAGAAGCGGGCTGCCGCAGCGGGCAGCATCATCAGCCCCACACACATCAGCGTGCCAAGTACCTGGAATCCAGCCACCAGATTGATGACGACCAGTACCAGAAAAATGCCGTGAACCAGCGGTGCAGCCCAGCGACTTTGCGCCCGTAAAAACGTGGGATCGAAAGCATCAATGACCAGAGGACGATAAATCAGCGCCAGCATCAGCAGCGTAAACGCAGCAATGCTGCTTACCAGCAGAATGGACGGGTTATCCACCGCCAGCAGTGAGCCAAATAAGACGTGCAGAAGATCGACGCTGGATCCCCGCAGAGACACCAGCGTCACGCCCAGGGCAAGTGAGCCCAGATAAAAGCCGGCAAAGCTGGCATCTTCACGCAGCGGCGTGTAGCGGCTCACCGCACCGGATAACAGCGCCACGGAGAGACCCGCAATGACGCCTCCCGTCCCCATCGCGACCAGCGACAGGCCGGAAATAAGATAGCCGATGGCGGCACCGGGCAGGACCGCATGGGAGAGCGCATCACCCACAAGACTCATTCTGCGCAACAGAAGAAATATCCCCAGCGGCGTGGCGCTCAGCGACAGCGCCACGCAGGCCACCAGCGCACGCCGCATAAAGCCAAATTCAATGAAAGGATGCAGTAAGGCGATCATTATGCTTTCTGCCTGTGGCAGAAATTAAGCTGCGTAACGGCACTTTCTACGCCGGACCACTCCGTATGGGTCGCACTGAGTCGTAGCTTTTGGGGGAAATATTTCTCTACTGTTGGCATATCGTGCAGTACGACAATTAAGGTACAGCCCGCACGGTGACGCTCTTCCAGCAGAGCCAGCAGCAATTCCGTAGTCTGGCTGTCAACGCCCGCAAAAGGTTCATCAAGCAGCAGGAGTTCAGCCTCCTGAACCAGCAACCTTGCAAAAAGGACCCGCTGAAGCTGGCCGCCCGAAAGCGTGCCTGGCTGTGCCGATGCAAATGCCAGCATATTGACCTTCTCCAGCGCAGCCAAAATGCTCTGCCGCATCTGACGGGTGATACCACCAAACCAACCGCATTTTTGCCAGCATCCCATCGCGACTAAATCGACGACGCTGACGGGGAATGTTTTTTCAATTTCAGACTGTTGTGGTAACCAGGCCATACTGGCCCGCTGCGTTGAAAAACTCAGCGAACCACTGACCGGATGCATCAGACCCGCCACTGTTTTCAGCAGCGTGGATTTTCCTGAACCATTTGCACCAATCAGCGCGGTCATCGAGCCACGCTGGAATACCCCGTTAAGGCAGGGCGTGACCGCCCTGCCCTGATAACCTACGGAAAGGTGGTTTAATGCGATCATGATGAGATTGCCCACTGGGTCATAAAGAATAAAAAGCTGATAAGTAACGCTGCAAAGCCCACTCTCAGTCGCGCCGGGTGGGTTAAAAGCGTGCCGTAACGCACAAATGATGAAGAGGACAGCATGACTACGCGCACCAGTATAATGTTATAACATAACAATTATAGTACGCTTTCTACGGGAAGGCCGGTAACACAAAGTGTATCTAATTATTAACCATGGGATTCGTATTCATTCAGTAGGTTATATAAATTTCCTTCACCTTATCGTACACATGCGTCAAGGTTGCCGTGATTAACACCGATAATAATTAACATCCAAATCATCAGGATAGAAAAACAACATAGCGACCACCTTGATTATTTCTCCATTGCGAACAATTATCTTTATAAGCCTTCTTCATCACTATGGATAAAAAATGAACAATACGGTTAACTGGGCGACAGGGGATAATGAAGTAACCATTGCTTACCTGATGCAAAGCATTCAGCAGATTATTCCCAAAATAGCAGATCAATTGACGGCGTCTCTGTCATGGTATTCGCCCAATGCGCAATATGTTCCCGAAAGCATTAAAATTATTTCTATAGAACCGCGTGAAGAATCGCGTTATAAAATGACCTACAGTTTTCGCTGGAACGTGTTTAATGGCTGTCTGGATTTAGACACTGATGAAAAGACAATAGATACGGTTAATTTTTATCTTCGTCCTGACGCCTTTGTTTTTGATATTGTAGAAACAGCACGCCCGAGCACCGCAGACGAATTGTAATTTTAGGTAATAGCCCCACAGTCTGTTCACTAATACGTTATATTTATTTAATGGCTTTATCGTTAGGTTTCATTATCACTCCCTGGCACACCACCCGCTGAAAGCCCTTGCTATCGGCATCTTTCACTCGCTACGGAGGGGAAAAAGATGGACGAATACTCACCAAAAAGGCATGATATTGCCCAGTTGAAATTTCTGTGTGAAAATCTCTTTGATGAGAGCATGGCGACGTTAGGTGACAGTCACCATGGCTGGGTTAACGATCCCACTTCTACCATGAATTTACAGCTTAATGACCTGATTGAACATATTGCTGCCTTCACGATGAATTACAAAATCAAACATATTGAAGATGCCGATCTGATTAGTCAGATCGATGAATACCTTGACGATACGTTTATGCTTTTCAGTAATTACGGTATTAACGTGCAGGATATGCAGCGTTGGCAAAAATCAGCGAAACGGCTTTTTAACCTTTTCGCAGAGGAGTGTGCTCTGGCAAAAGCCCCTGCGAGCCATTCTTTTTAGCAACCCTTTATTATTTCTACGGTTTAACAATGACAGATAAAAACCTGACCAAAACTGATTATCTGATGCGCCTGAGAAGATGTCGTTCCATCGATACACTTGAACGCGTTATCGAAAAGAATAAATACGAATTATCTGATAATGAGCTGGCTGTATTTTATTCGGCGGCCGATCACCGACTGGCGGAACTGACGATGAATAAGCTTTACGATAAAGTCCCGGTCGCCGTATGGAAATTTGTGCGATAAGGCGAACCCGCTAAACAGGTGTTAAGGGATTCTTTAACAGGGAAAATGGATCGAATCCAGTCAACGTAGTTGGCTGTCCTGGTTAAAGGCACCTTTTTAAGTCAGCCGTGCCGCCGTGTAACGATGTCATCCTAAAAGCAGTCAAATGAGATAACGGGTGTTTATCTCTGCCGACGCAGCAGCGAACATTTCATTTGCTCTGACAAACGTCAGAGAAGGCGGTATTACCCCTGATATCTTCTGTGAATGGAAAGGATTAAACTCGCTATTCAAATGAGACTCCTTACTTCGCAGAAATCTGAACTTATATTCCCCAACTCTCCCCAGTCCAGGTGACTTGATCAGCATCTTAAAATCCATACTGATCTGGCCTGAAAGCCTTTATCACACCATTTGAGGGTACTCAGCCGGTCAGGTATTCCTGCTTGTAAAGAGTGCTTTTAAAGCGGCTTATCTGAAATGTAAGGAGATCATTCTTGTAAGTCTGGTAGTCCCTTGCAGAATTGCTGAACAGAACCCAGATTTAATTCTCTTATCAAAGTGCAGTACCCCTGAACCGCAGCCTGATTTCACCCCTGAAAGTTATCCTCCTCTTCTTCTAATCTCATGCGCCGGACGTAAAAATCCCTCGTGGCTGAATTGTTTTGATGAAGGAAAAACGAGTTCATCATTCAGGACAGTAACGCGAGATGGAAAAAAGCAGGCGGAAGCAGCGATATAAATACAACCCTTCGCATGAAGGCCTGGCAAGCGGGACAGCGCAGACAAGTATCAACCTAATCAAAGCGGTGTCAGGTAACGGCATGGGGAAAGGTTAAATCACAGGCTGTGTGCCGGTTAAGACAAGATTTTTATGGCTATGATGAATGCTGGGGGAAGGCAAAAAAATGATTCAAAAGCAGAATTGGGTGGGGGCCCTGCCAGCTACATCCCGGCACACGCGTCACCTGCTGCGGCTGCTTCCTTCCGGATCTGACCGAGTTCACAAGTTAGCATTGCGGGAGAACCAACCGGGCCCCCATTGATAAGCGCCATGTTATGGAGCGAGGGCATTATCAATGAACCCCCGGATAATTGCAACCTGTCCGCTGGCGACCGTTGTTTTCTTGTGCAATCTCTTCTGCATTTTGCTTTTTTCGCTTACATTTCACCTTATGAAAGGAGAAGAAATGCAGAATCACGACACTTTTCAACAGCGTATCTGGCAGATAGTAGCGGCGATCCCCTTTGGGAAAGTCACAACTTATGGCGACGTTGCGCGTCTTGCCGGTTCGCCGCGGGCCGCCCGTCAGGTGGGAGGCGTGCTGAAGCGGCTACCTGCGGGCAGTGCGCTACCCTGGCATCGCGTGATTAACCGGCTGGGAGAGATATCCCTGACCGGCGACGATTTGGATCGCCAGCGGTATGCACTGATAAATGAAGGCGTCAGGGTCAGCCCTGAAGGGAAAATAGCGCTCAGTGAGTATCGCTGGCAGGGTTAAGCCGCCCCTTTCGGGGCAGCTGTATTACAGGGAGGTTGGCGCAGGGACAGAGCCTGAAGGCGTCACGTGGGTCGGCGAGGTGGAAGGCACCGTGGTCGCCGCGCCGCTTTGCGTTGGCATAGCCATTGACGGCACCGGCACCAGCAACAGCTCTTCTTTATTACCGCCGTTGTTGATCACTGTTTTAACGGACTCGGTGATAAACATCATTTTACCGTCTACCGTGATGGCTGCGCTCAGCAGAATACGCGCATTGGGCTGAATGTCAGCCGGGTTATAGGGAAGAATAAATTTAAACGGCGCCTGCTTGCCATTCGTGTGTACGACACGCTGGGAGAGTACCTTAGAGGGCGTATCCGCCACGGAGGCATCAGACAAGGTGACCGTCAGTACCGCATCCGGCGGCAGCGCAACGCGCTGACGGATATAGATCGAGCCGCTGACGTTAGGCTGCCGCAGCTCGCTTTGCTGCCCCATTACCTTTGACCCCAGCGTGGGCGTTGACACATCAGCGCTTTTATCAGCACATCCTGCGAGTGCAACTGCCAGAGCCGCACCTGTTACCATTGGCCAGACTTTCATTGATTTATTCTCCTTATGATCAATGCGGATAGAATATTTTGCTGTTAGCGGAGGAGAAAGAAATTTCCTGTCCCGTTATTTTTAATATTGGCACAGGTTGCCGTTTTTTTCCTGAAAGCTGCGCAAGCGGGTTTTCCTTCACGGAATAGCACACTGCCCCGTTGCGCTAACTGGTCTGATCTCGCACACTAGAAAAGGAATAACCATTGAGGAAGCCGCGATGAGTCAGGCACTACAAAATCTGTTAAACCTGCTGAACCTGGAAAAGCTGGAAGAGGGCCTGTTTCGTGGCCAGAGTGAAGATCTGGGGCTGCGTCAGGTCTTTGGCGGTCAGGTTGTCGGACAGGCTCTCTATGCCGCTAAGCAAACCGTACCGGCAGAACGTTTTATCCACTCTTTCCATAGCTATTTCCTGCGTCCGGGCGATAGCCAGAAGGCCATTATCTATGATGTGGAGACGCTGCGGGACGGGCAGAGTTTCAGCGCAAGGCGGGTCAGCGCTATCCAGAACGGGCATCCCATTTTCTATATGACCGCCTCTTTCCAGGCGCCGGAAACGGGTTATGAGCATCAGAAAGCGATGCCTGACGTCCCCGGCCCTGACGCGTTACCCAGCGAAAGCGAGCTCGCCCACAAGCTGGCTCACTTTATACCGGAAAAAGCGCGCGAGAAGTTTCTTTCAGAAAAGCCCTTTGAAATCCGGCCGGTCAAATTTCATAACCCGCTGAAGGGCCACGTGGATGAACCCGTTCGCCACGTCTGGATTCGGGCGAACGGCGCGATGCCCGATGATAAGCGTATCCACCAGTATCTGCTTGGCTACGCCTCCGACTTCAATTTTCTGCCGGTGGCGTTGCAGCCTCACGGGAAGGGATTTCTTGAGCCCGGTTTACAGGTAGCCACTATCGATCACTCGATGTGGTTCCACCGCCCTTTCGATTTAAATCAGTGGCTGCTTTATAGCGTGGAGAGCACATCCGCCTCCAGCGCCAGGGGTTTTGTTCGCGGGGAGTTTTATACCCAGGATGGCACGCTGGTCGCATCAACGGTGCAGGAAGGCGTCATCAGGCAGCGCTCCTGAAAACGACGAAAACGGCTCCCTCAGGAGCCGTTTTCTGTTTCGAGGCACAATGCGTTAGTTAGCTGTTATACGCGTTCTCACCGTGGCTGTTAACATCCAGCCCTTCACGCTCCTGATCCTCAGGAACGCGCAGACCTACCGTCATATCCGCAATTTTGAAAGCGATAAAGGCGACGACGCCCGTCCAGACGATGGTGACACCCACGCTGAACAGCTGGATCCAGACCTGGTGGCCCATTGTCACGCCCTCTGCATAGCCAACGCCGCCCAATGAGGAAGAGGCAAAAACGCCCGTCAGCAGGCAGCCAACGATGCCGCAGACGCCGTGGACACCAAATACGTCACAAGGATCGTCCACCTTCAGCCATTTTTTCAGGATGGTCACGCCCCACAGGCCAGCCAGTCCGCCAACAATACCGATAATCAACGCCCCGCCGACGCCGACATAACCGCAGGCGGGTGTAATAGCGACCAGTCCGGCAATCGCGCCAGAGCAGACGCCCAGCAGCGATGGCTTACCGCGCAGGGCCCACTCGCCGAAGATCCAGCTCAGCATTGCACCCGCCGTCGCGATAACGGTGTTAAGGAAGGCCAGAGCAGCAATTTCATTAGCCGCGCCTGCCGAGCCCGCGTTAAAGCCGAACCAGCCAACATACAGAATGGCCGTACCCATAAATACCATCGGCAGATTATGCGGTTTGAACGCCTCTTTACCGAAGCCCGCCCGTTTTCCAACCAGATAGGCGCCGACTAGGCCCGCTACGGCAGCATTGATATGCACCACGGTGCCACCTGCGAAGTCGAGCGCGCCATCCTGCGCCAGCAGACCACCAGACCAGACCATATGCGCAATGGGCAGATAGGAGAAGGTCAGCCAGATTGCGACAAAAATCAATACGGCGGAGAAGCGGATGCGTTCAGCGATAGCCCCCACAATCAGTCCCACGGTGATACAGGCAAAAGAGGCCTGGAAAGAGACGTGTATATACTGGTAGAAGGTGCCGGTCAGGGCGGTCAGCTCAATATTTTTCAGCATCGCCATGCTGAAACCGCCAAAAAAGGCGTTACCTTCACTGAACGCCAGCGAATAGCCGTAGAGCATCCACAGGACGCAGACCATCGCAAACGTGACGGAAACCTGAGTCAGCATGGACAGCACGTTTTTGGCGCGAAGCAGGCCGCCGTAAAAAAGCGCAATCCCCGGTATAGTCATAAACAGCACCAGCGCGGTGCAAATCATCATAAAGGCGTTATCAGCTTTGTCCGCCACCGCAGGTACTGCCGCCATCGCGAGCGAGGGTGACAATGCGAGGCTGGCGAGGCCAAATTTAGTGAGTTTTTTGTTCATTTTTATTCCTTCCCATCACAATTCTTCACCCCGCAGGGCTAGAGTGCTGCTTCGTCAGTTTCGCCGGTACGAATACGGATCACCCGCTGCAGCTCTGCAACGAAGATCTTACCGTCACCAATTTTTCCGGTATAAGCCGCTTTACTGATCACGTCCACCACCTCATCGAGCTGGTCATCGGCAATCGCCACATCGATTTTTACTTTTGGCAGAAAGTTAACGCTGTACTCAGCGCCGCGATACAGTTCAGCATGCCCTTTTTGACGACCAAACCCTTTCACTTCGGTCACGGTCAGCCCCTGAATGCCGATAGAGGAGAGTGCTTCCCGCACGTCTTCCAGCTTAAACGGTTTGATTACCACGGTAACCAGCTTCATACGATCCCCTCCGGATAAGTAAAATGATTGTTCGCCCGACACGCAGGGAATACTGCAAAGGTTGTGCCATAAATAGGAATGAGGGGAATTTTAAGAGGATGAGTCAGGCCAGGGCTGATTGCGTATCAGACGTTTAAAACGTCAATACCAATGCGGCAGGGACGGGCGCTGAAAAAACGCACCACGAAGGTGCGTTACGCTTTAAGGAAGTGCAGAGAGCCTGATTCAGCGGTCGCTGTGCCTGCTGCTGGTGCAGCGAAGCGGCTAACTTTCTGCGAGCTCGGCTGCGCCCAGCTCCTCTCCAACCTGCTGAAGCTGATACATCTGCCAGTAGCGGCCCTTTTTCTCCAGCAGCTGCCGGTGGTCTCCCTGCTCCACCGCGCGTCCGCGGTGCAGCACCAGAATAGAATCCGCTTCGGTAATGGTCGACAGGCGATGGGCAATGACGATCAGGGTGGTTTTCTGGCGCACGGCCTGAAGCGCCTTCTGGATCGCCCGTTCGGTTCCGGAGTCGATATTTGCCGTGGCTTCGTCAAGGATCAGGATCTGCGGAGAGGCGACCAGCACACGCGCCATCGCCAGAAGCTGCTTCTGTCCGACTGACAGGTTATTCCCCTGTTCGCCAAGCCGCGTGTAAATGCCCTCGCAGAGGCTGCGCGCCAGATCGGCCAGCTGAACCGTCTCCAGCGCCTGCCAGACCGCCTCTTCGCTGATATCACGGCCTAACGTGACGTTAGCAAAAAACGTGTCGGCCAGCACCACCGGATCCTGCTGGACCATTGCCACCCCCTGCCGCAGCACGCCGTGGCTGAGGGAGCCGAGCGAACGCCCATCGAGCCGGATATCTCCCTGCTGTAACGGATAGTATCCCATCATCAGATTGGCCAGCGTACTCTTGCCGCTTCCCGTATGGCCGACCAGGGCAACGAAGCTGCGCGGCGGGATGTGCAGGTTAATGTCGATCAAAACGTGCCGGTCATCGCGATAAGCAAAGGTCAGGTTCTCAATTTCAACCTGTCCGGTGCTGAGCGGTCGCGTATCGCTTCCGTAACGCTGACGTGGCGCATCCATCAGTTCAAATATACGTTCACCCGCCACCACAGCCTGCTGAAGCATCGACTGCTGCGTGGTCAGCTCTATCAAAGGTTCATTCAGCCTGCCAAGATAGTTGATGAAAGCATAAAGCACCCCCACCTCAATGCTGCCCGCCTGAGAGAAGCCGAACAGCATCATCAGGCCGCAGAGGATCATCGCAGAAAACAGGCTGAGCAGCGGCCGGAGCAAAAAACCATCCAGGCGCAGCGTTTCCATTCTCGCCAGATAGTGTGAGCGGCTCGCCTCCCCCATTCTTTCGCCAAAGCGCGCCTGCTGGCGAAACTGCTGGATGACACTCATGCCGTTTATCACTTCATTAAAGCCGTTGTTAATATCCGCCAGATAACCGCGCACCCGGCGTACAATCGGCGTGCTGTAGCGCTGGTAAATCAGCATCACCGTAATAACGGCCGGAAAAATAGCAATGGCCACCAGCGCCATCCGCCAGTCAAGGCTGAACATGGCGACCAGCATGGCGCCAACCAGCGCCGCGCTGCGCAGCACGGTCGCAACGACGGTGACGTAGAGATCGCGCACGACTTCGGTATCGTTAGTCACCCGCGAAATAATCTGCCCGACGGGCTGGGTATCAAACGCGCTGAGCGGCTGACGCAGCGCCGCATCCATCACGTCAGTGCGCAGACGCTGCACCACGCCCACCGCCGCCTGGTTAAACAGCAATGCCTGCCAGTAATGCAGGGAGGCCGCCAGCACCTGTAGCAGAAAGTAACTGACCACCAGTCCGGCAACGATGCCCAGCGGCATATTGTGTTTTGCCACCAGATTATCGATGAAATAGCTGACCAGCACCGGACCCGTGACCTCCGCAGCGGCGGCAATCCAGAGCAGCAGCACGGCCAGCCCGAGGGATTTTCGCCACGGCGAACCGTAGGCAAGCAGACGCTTCAGCGTCGGCCAGAGGTGGGCAAGATTAGTCATGAGGCACTCCTTTTTCACTATCATCCTCATCAAGCGCGGCCTCAAGCTGCTGATAGCGGTACATATCCTGATACCAGCCGGACGTCGCGACCAGCGCTGCGTGCTGTCCACGCTGCGCAACGGCGCCGTGCTGCATGACTAATATTTCACTGGCTTCGGTCAGGGCAGAGAGGCGATGCGCGCTGATGATCACCGTCCTCCCTTCGCCCCAGCGGCGCAGATTATGCAGAATTTGATGCTCTGTACGGCCATCTACCGCCGAAAGCGCATCATCCAGGATCAGGATCTCCGCATTCAGCAGCAGGGCTCTGGCGATAGAAATACGCTGCTTCTGCCCGCCGGAAAGCATCACGCCCCGCTCCCCGACTTCGGTTTCGTAACCCTGCGGCAGCCGCAGAATGTCGTCATGCACATTCGCCAGCCTCGCGGCCTGCTCAATGTCGCTTTTGCTGGCGGCGGGGCGGCCCAGCGCAATGTTGTTAGCGATGGTATCTGAGAATAAAAACGGCGTCTGGCTGACCACCGCCAGCCTGCTGCGCCAGCTGTCGAGACGAAGCTGCGGCAGGGGAATGCCGTGATAGCGGATATCTCCCTGCGAGATATCAAAGTGGCGCTGAATCAGGCTCAGGAGCGTACTTTTTCCGGCCCCCGTCGGACCGCAAAGACCCAGCATCTGTCCCGGCCTGAGGCTGACATTGATATGCTTCAGCGAGGGCTGCTGCGCGCCAGGATAACAGAATTCGCGGATGGCGATCTGCAATGCTCCCCGATCCGGCGGTAGCAGTCTGGTACCATCTTCCACCGCCGGAGCCTCCGCCAGCAGGGAACGAATACGGCTCCAGGCCGCGCTCCCACGCTCCACAATATTAAACATCCACGCCAGCGCCAGCATTGGCCAGATCATCAGACCGAGATACATCACAAAACTGGTCAGCTGACCCAGCGTCATCTGTCCGTGCCAGACAAACCAGCTGCCGCCGCCAATCGCCAGCAAATTAGAGAGCCCAATGGCAATATAGATAGTGGGATCGAAACGGGCATCCACTCTGGCGACGCGCAGGTTTTTCTGCCCCGTCTCACGGGCGATAGTGGCAAACTGTCCGGATTGATGATCTTCCAGCCCGAACGCCTTGATCATACGAATGCTGGTCAGGCTCTCCTGGGTCTGATCGTTCAGTGAAGAGAAAGCTGCCTGGGCAAGCTTGAAGCGGTTATGGAGCTGATCGCCGTAGCGCTTAATGACTAGCGCCATCACCGGCATCGGCAGCAGCGCCAGCAGCGTCAGCTGCCAGCTAATCTGGGTGCTCATCACCACCAGCACGGCCAGCCCCATCACCAGCGAATCGACCAGCGTCAGCACACCCTCACCGGCAGCAAAAACCACACGATCAACATCATTGGTCGCCCGGGCGATAAGATCGCCCGTCCGGTGGCGCAGATAGAATCCCGGATGCTGGCGGCTTAACTGACGATAAAAATCCTGCCTGAGTTCCACGGCGAGCTGGTAAGAGGCCCCGAACAGCAGCACCCGCCAGACGTAGCGCAGCAGGTAAACCACAATCGCGGTCAGCAGCATGACGCCTACCCACATCATCAGCTGCGAGTTGCTCATTTGCTGTCTGGAGACACCATCAATGATGGTGCCGACTATCTTCGGCGGCAGCAGCTGGAGGATAGCGATAATAATCAGCAGAAAAACGGCGCCAAGATAGCGTCGCCATTCGCGAATAAAGTACCAGCTTAGTTGACTAAACAATCGCACAGAAACCGTCCTGGATAAGCGTGAGCGGCGGCATAATTAGCCGAGGGGCAGTGCCGTCGTGTATTTTATCTCTTCCATAGCGAAGCTCGAAGTGACATCCAGTAAACCTGGAACCGCGTTCACTAACCGTTTATAGAAGGCGTCATAGGCTTTCATATCGGAAACCTGAATACGCAGCAGGTAATCATACTCTCCCGCCATCCGGTAACAACCCATTACCTCCGGCATCGCCTGCACGACAGCAACAAATTGCTGATACCAGCTGCTGCTGTGCTGCTGGGTTTTAATCAGCATAAACGCCGTCAGCGGCAGCGCCAGTTTTTCCGCATTCAGCAGGGCGACCCGGCCGCGAATATAGCCTTCATCTTCCAGCTTTTTCAAGCGTTTCCAGCAGGGTGTGGTGGTCAGGTGAACCGCATCCGCCAGCGCCTGAAGCGAGAGCGTACAGTCCTGCTGAAGCAGCGCAAGGAGCTTAAGGTCTGTTTTATCTGGCATGGCCCTCTCCGGGAGAATATTTTTCTCTTAAGTCGCCATTATACAGTAAAGAGAACAAACCTTTTTTCCTGTTAATGCCGTACCCTGTCTCAAACGATCCGGGGAGAGAAGGTATGACGAACAGTTGGGTTTCGCTGGCGATTAAAGAGATTAATGCTGATATTCAGCGTTCTGCGGATACACATCTGATCCGCCTGCCGCTGCCTGCTTATCCCGGTGTCTGGCTCTATCTGAAAGATGAGAGTACGCATCCCAGCGGCAGCCTTAAGCACCGGCTGGCGCGATCGCTGTTTCTTTATGGACTCTGCAATGGCTGGATCCGGGAAGGTACCCCCATTATTGAAGCCTCTTCAGGCAGCACGGCGGTTTCCGAAGCCTATTTCGCCCGGCTGCTTGGCCTGCCTTTTATTGCGGTGATGCCCGCATCAACGGCGAAACGCAAAGTGGAACAGATCGCCTTCTACGGCGGTCGCTGTCATTTTGTTGAGGATCCCTGCCAGATGTATGCGGAATCGGAACGGCTGGCGCAGGAACTGAACGGACATTTTATGGATCAGTTCACCTTTGCCGAACGTGCTACTGACTGGCGCGGTAACAACAATATCGCCGACAGTATTTTCCAGCAGATGCGCAGCGAGCCCTGTCCCGTTCCCGAAAGTATAGTAATGAGCGCCGGCACCGGCGGAACGTCAGCCACTATTGGCCGCTATCTTCGTTACCAGGGGTATCCCACAAAGCTGCTGGTGGTCGATCCTGAACATTCCGTATTTTACGACTACTGGCATCAGGGCGACAAATCACTGCGCAATACGCGGGGCGGCAATATTGAGGGTATTGGCCGGCCGCGCGTGGAGCCTTCATTTATTGCAGGCGTGGTGGATGAGATGCTGCGGGTGCCGGATGGTGCCAGTATCGCAACTATGCTCTGGCTTGAAAAACAGCTGGGCCGTAAGCCTGGCGCCTCAACCGGAACCAACGTCTGGGGTGCCTTACAGGTTGCCAGAAAGATGGCGGCGGAAAAACGCAGCGGCTCGGTCGTTACGCTGCTATGTGACAGCGGCGAGCGCTATCTTGACAGCTATTATAATCCGCGCTGGGTGGCGGAAAATATTGGGGATATCAGCGCCTGGCAGAAAATGCTGGCATAAAAAAGCCGGGCTTCCTGCCCGGCACACTGGATACAGGCCTCCTTATTCGGGGGAATAGGCGAGGTGGGGGGTGGAAAGCCAGTGATTAAGATAATGAGACACGCCCTGTGTCTCGCAATGTCCGATAATGGGTAAGTGAGGCAGGTGCATTTTCAGCTGGTTCATCGCATTTCCCATGATAAATCCCCGCCCGACCGTTTCCAGCATCTCGCGGTCGTTCATCGCGTCGCCAAACGCCATGCAGTCCGCCAGGGTAAAACCTAAAGACGCGCTGAGCCAGGCGAGTGCCGTTCCTTTATTACAGCCGGTTGGCAGCACCTCAAGGCAGTTTCTTGCTGAAAAGCAGAGATGCGCGGCATCACCCAGCGCCTCACGGAGCTTCCGCTGGAGATCGCAAAGTTCTGCCTCTTCATCGATAAAACAGATTTTGGTCACCTGATGCGCCGGCAGCCGCCGGAGATCGGTTAACTGGTAGCTGAAATCACTCATCTGATGCGCCATGAGTATCTCCGGAACGACATCCTGAGTCAGCCAGCCACGATCGTTAAAAACGTGCATGCTGGCTGTCGTCTTCCAGTGGGCGTGAATAACCTCTTCTGCCACTTCAGGAGCAAGATCGCAGGCGAAAAGCAGATTACCTTCCCTGTCGTGAATACGGGTGCCATTACCGCTGATTAAATAAGCGCTCAGCTTGAGCTGGGCAATCAGTGACTGCATCTCCAGGAAATGACGTCCCGTTGCAAACGAGAGCAGTACACCCCGCTCGGCCACCGAACGCAGCGCTGTAAGGGTGGTCTCCCCCAGCCTGTGATCGGGCATCAGTAACGTTCCATCCATATCAAACGCGGCAAGACGGGCCATAGTGACTCCAGTGGCGTTTTTTTCATCGAAGGTTGAGTATCGCCTGGTAATTACGGTACGAATAGGGAATACTTTTAAAAAACTGTTCCGGGTTTATCTATGCGCCAGCTTAACCGCCTTAATCAGTTTCAGCGCCTCTGGCACGCCAGTCAGGGTCAGCGCCAGCTGACCAGCGTGACGGAGATGGCCAGCCGCTGTTTCTGTAGTGAACGGCACATGCGCACGCTGCTCGGGCAGTGGCAGCATCAGGGCTGGCTCAGCTGGCAGGCGCAGTCTGGCCGCGGACGACGTGGCGAGCTGCGCTTTCTGAAAACGCCCGATCTTATTCGCCGCGAGCTGTTGCAACAGCAGCTTACGCTCGGCCAGCCCCATCACGTCCTTGAGCTGATTAACCTTGAACCCGCGCAGCTGAGCCAGCTGCTGAAACCCTTTATGGGCGGTCAGTGGCAGGACGATCGGCCAACGCTGCGAATTCCTTATTATCGCCCTCTCGATCCGCTGCAACTCCCCGACGTGCCGGGACGCGCTGAACAGCACCTCGCCAGACAAATCTATGCCGGCCTGACCCGGTTTGTGGATAACAAAGTCGCTCCCGATCTGGCGCATCACTGGCAGTGCAGCGCGGAGGGGCTAAGCTGGTTTTTCTTTCTCCGGCCACAGCTTTACTGGCATAACGGCGAGCGCGTCGATTCGCTTCAGCTGCTGCATCGCCTGCAGCAGATACGCGACAGTCAGACGGGACGGAAGCTGCTGGCCGCCGTCAAATCCCTGACGCTGCCTCAGGCATTATGTCTGCGCATTGATTTACACACGCCCGACAGCTGGCTGCCTTATCGTCTCGCGACCGTACCCTGCCTTCTGGCACATCCCGACGAGGAAAGGCTGGGAACGGGTCCCTGGCGGATTGCAGCCTGGTCCCGCGAGCTGATCAGAATTGAAAACCATGAACGCTACCATGATTCGCATCCGCTGATGCAGGCGGTGGAATACTGGATCACGCCGCAGCTGTTTGATCAAGCCCAGGGCAACAGCTGCCGTCACCCGGTACAGATTGCCATTGGCCAGCCGGATGAACTGGCGCAGTTACGCCCGGTCAGCCGCCGTCTCAGCCTGGGATTTTGCTATATGGCGATCAATCAGAAAGCGGCGCTGACGCCACAGCAGCGTCAAAAACTGATGGGACTGATCCAGAGCCAGGGAATGATTGACAGCCTGCCGCTGCAGGAAGGCCTGATCGCGCCCAGCCATGAAATCTTGCCCGGCTGGAAGGTACCGGACTATGGGGGTAACGAGGCGGTGGCTCTGCCCGCCACGCTTCATCTGCATTACCACCTGCCGGTAGAGCTGCACGCTATGGCTGAAAGGCTCAGAAGCGTGCTGGCTGAAGAAGGCTGCGAGCTCAGCCTGCATTTTCATGCCGGGAAAACCTGGCAGGCCTGTGAAGGGCTGGAGAAAGCCGATCTGATTATGGGCGATCGGCTGATCGGGGAAGCGCCGGAATTTACGCTGGAGAACTGGCTCCGGCTTGACCGGCTCTGGCCAGCGATTCTGGGAGAGGTCGCCTGCGCGGATCTGCTCTCAGCGTTAGACCGTTTGCAGCGCAGTGCCAGCGAGCGCGACAGGCACGGTGCGCTGCAACAGGTTTTTCACCGCCTGATGAGTCAGGCGGTCATTACGCCTCTTTTTAACTACCGCTATCAGATTAGCGCGCCGCCTGGAGTGGAAGGAATTGCCCTGAACGCCCGCGGCTGGTTTGATTTCTCCCGCGCCTGGATACCGCCGCCGGTCGCGATTGTCTGAGCGACGCTACCCTTCTGTCCCGGCAGGCAGTACCATAGACCGCTTCAGTATGTATAAGGTGAAAAGTATGAAGCGTGCAGTGGTAGTTTTCAGCGGCGGTCAGGACTCAACAACTTGTCTGATTCAGGCATTGAAGCAGTATGACGAGGTGCACTGCATCACTTTCGATTACGGCCAGCGCCATAGCGCGGAAATTGAGGTTGCCCGGACGCTCTCGGTATCGCTTGGCGCGCGTGCGCATAAAGTGCTGGACGTCACCATGCTTAACGAACTGGCGGTCAGCAGTCTGACGCGGGACAGCATTCCGGTTCCGGCCTGGGATCCGCAGGCCAGCGGTCTGCCCAGCACCTTTGTTCCCGGACGCAATATTCTGTTTTTAACGTTGGCCGCCGTCTATGCTTACCAGGTTGAGGCTGAAGCGGTCATCACCGGCGTTTGTGAAACTGACTTTTCCGGTTATCCCGACTGCCGCGACGAGTTTGTCAAAGCCCTGAATCACGCGGTTGAGCTCGGCATGGCGCGCAATATTCGTTTCGAAACGCCGCTGATGTGGCTGAATAAAGCTGAAACCTGGGCGCTGGCCGACTACTGGCAGCAGCTTTCCCTCGTGCGCCGCGAAACGCTGACCTGCTATAACGGCATTAAGGGCGATGGCTGTGGAGAATGTGCCGCCTGTCATCTGCGCGCCAACGGTCTTAATGAATATCAGGCCAACCCAGGTCTGGTTATGCAGGAGATGAAGCACAAGACTGGCTTAGTCTGAGAGCATCTCTTCCATACGTCTTTTCAGTTCACCCTCCATCGGCTGCGCCTTCTGCGTGCGCAGGTCGATGCAGACAAAGGTCAGGGCGGCATCAGCGACGGCTTCACCCTCAGGCGCCAGCGTCACTTGTTGCCCGATCACGCCGCTCTTTCCGCCCAGCTGCATCAGCTGGCTTCTGATTTCCAGCACGTCCCCCATCAGGGCGGGCCGGCGATAGTTAATGTTGATATTAACCACCACAAACGCCAGGTTGTTTTCCGTCAGCCAGTGAAAGGACTCAAGCCGCTCCAGCCATGCCCAGCGCGCTTCCTCCAGAAATTCCAGATAGCGTGCGTTATTAACATGCTGATAAACATCGAGATGATAGCCGCGAACTTTAATAGTGGTGTGCATTCCGATTCCGCTCCGTTAAAAAAGGCCATACCCACTGGTATGACCTCACACAGCGTAGCATCTGGTCGGGCCAGCACTAGGTTCCCGCGACGGATCTCGCGAAGAGGATCACAGTTTAAGCCTCGTCAGATTGCGCTCCACCAGAGCATTGCCCAGGCCGGGAACCTCTTTCAGCTGGGTAATCTCCGTAAAGGGCCCATATTGCTTGCGGTAGCTGACGATAGCCTCCGCTTTTTTCAGCCCTACCCCGTTCATCGCCGCCGCCAGCTCTTCCGCACTGGCCTGATTGATACTGACCTGTTCCTGCGTTACCGCTGCGGTCTGGGCGGTTGCCTTCGCTTCGCCCGACAGTGCGGTGGGTTCCGCGTGAACGGAGATGCCCGTCATCAATCCGACCGCGAGCGCTAAACCAGCCGCGCTAAGTATCCTGTTTTTCATGCTGTTTCCTCCATGTTTGTGACAGCACGATCAGACTATCCAGGGCTGCCATCAGGCGCAAACGGCGGAAGAGAGAAATGGAAAAGGCCGCAGAAGCGGCCTTTTTTATTACATCAGATTGCAGTAGAAATGCGGGGCTTACTGGGCCTGTGCCGCAGCACCGTACTTAACTTTGCCTTCTTTACGCAGATTACTCATCAGCGCTTCAAAGACAATCTGTGCGTTATTCTGCGTCATGCCCTGTACCAGCGCCTTTTTCTGTTCATCAGGCATAGTACCGGCACTGACCTTGTCGAGCGCCAGAAGCACCACGTTGCCCTGACTGTCTTCGCTGACGCTGTAGACAGGTTTTTCCTGCTGCGGCGGCGTTAAGGTGAAGACCGACTGGGCCAGCGCGCCAGGATCGTTACGGGTCAACGTCTTCTGCTCACCAAAGCTCAGGTTAGCGGCTTTCATCGCCTCTGCTCCCTTACCTGCCTTCAACTCTTCAACCAGCTTCGCGGCCTGGGCCTGCGCTACTTTCAGCGCTTTGTCGGCTTTCAGCCGGTCAGTAATGTCGGCGGTTACCTCTGTCAGCGGTTTCACCGCTTCTGGCTTGTGCTCGCTGACGCGTAGAACGAAAGCGCGATCGCCTTCCACGGTAATGATGTCAGAGTTGCTGCCCGGCGCACCGTTTTCCCCTACCAGACCACCGCTAAAGATAGCCTGTTCAACTGGCTTGAAGTTAAGCTCTGCGGGAAGCGAATCCGCGCTGAACCAGCCGGTCTCAACCGCCTTCACGCCGGCCACATCTTCCGCGCCCGCCAGTGACTCATTGTCATTGCTGGCGGCATCGCTGACTTTCTGCTGGAGCTGATACCATGCATCAAGCGCTTTTTCCTGCTTCACCTTCGCCGCAATCTCGTCATGCACGGTCGCCAGCGGTTTCACCTGCTGCGGCTCAACGTCGTCAACGCGGGCGATAATAAAGCCGACGGAGGAAGGAATGATGCCCGAAAGCTGCCCTTTCTCCTGCAAGTTAGCGCCTTTCAGCTCATCCGGTGTGGTATCCGGCTCCAGCCAGCCCATATCGCCACCTTTACGGGCGGAGATAGGATCGATGGAGTGCGTTTTTGCCAGCGCGGCGAACGCTTCCCCTTTCTTCAGCTCATCAAGGACCGACTGTGCTTCAGCTTCGGTTTTGGTCTGGATGATGCTGAAGCGCGTACGCTGCGGCTGCGTGTAATCCTGCTTATGCTGGCTGTACCACGCCTGAATATCGCTTTCGCTAACGCTTTCCTGCATCGCGGTTGCATCGAGCTTGATGTATTTGACGCGGAACTGCTCAGGTGACATGAAGCTGTTCTTGTTTTGCTCGTAGTAGTTCTTAATCTCTTCTTCACTGACGGACTGTTCAGCCGCCAGCGCAGCAACGTTAATGGTCGCTTCGCGTACCAGACGCTGCTGAGAAATCAGCGCCGAAAGCGCGTCAGTTTCACCGGAAAGCATAAAATCCGTGCCGATAATGGCGCTGACCAGCTGCTGAGTCGTCATCTGCTTACGTAAAGCTTCGGCGTAGCCATCTGCCGTTAAGCCGTTACTGTTGAGAATGCCGAGATATTTGGTGTTATCGAAGCGGCCATTAGTCTGAAATGCCTGCTGCGAGAAAATAGCCTGTTTGATCTGCTCATCGCTGATCGCCAGCCCAAGCTCCCTGGCATACTCGGTCAGAAGCGTCTCATCAATAAGCTGGGAGAGCGCCTGCTGGCGCATCTGCTGCATCCAGGCAGGATTGCCGGCCAGCTGGGAGAACTGCTCACCGAGCTGCTGCTGCTGGCGTGAACGCTCTCTGGAAAATGCGTTTTCGAGCTGCGCACGACTGATTTCCTGGCCGTTAACTTTCGCTGCGTAATCATCATTGCCGCCGATCAGGTAGCCGCCTACGCCGGTCAGCACGAAAGACAGGATGATCAGAGCCAGTATAATTTTGAGCACGACATTGTTCGACGCCGCGCGTAAATTGTCCATCATGGTGTGACAACACTCCGCTGTAGTGTGAATGTAAACCCCTGGCGCTCGTCCCGCATTCCAGGGGACGTGCCGCTGCGTAAACCGCCTGCTGCTCCACGCCCTTAACAACCGCCGTTCGCGTTTGTCATTGAAACATAAAAAAAGGCACACCAGTGATTCCAGTGTGCCCGTATGTTACATGAGAATGCTATGACAATCCTCACCCTACCGAAGAAATTGCTCCGGTAAAGGCAGCGGCTGTCAGTTCACCGCGTCTTTAAGTGCCTTACCGGCACGAAAACCTGGGACTTTACCCGCCGCGATGGTGATCTCTTTTCCGGTTTGTGGGTTACGTCCGGTGCGTTCTGCACGTTCGCGCACGGAGAAAGTCCCGAAGCCAACCAGCGCCACTTCATCACCCGCTTTCAGCGTATCTGATACGGCACCCACAAATGCATCCACGACGCGCCCTGCCGCTGCTTTTGAAATATCCGCATCCGCAGCAATTTTGTCGATCAACTGTGACTTATTCACCCAATCATCCCCTCTTTTATTTTTGATTATCGCACCGGATATCCTACCGGCTACGAACACCTACATGAAGCCTGTCAGGCAGTAACAGGGAGTCTTATGGCAACGCCGTCACTGGCTAAACAGCCCTCTAAAGTAGCGGTACAAAAAAAAGCTGGCAAGTCCCATTTGACCTGCCAGCTCTGGTTTTGCAGCGTATTTGTCTTATGTCACTATTTAGCGGTCGCAACCTGCATGCCGTAAGGCGCATTTTGCAGGGCAAACGTCAGGACTTCCTCAATACGCTTCACCGGATGAATATCCAGATCGGCAATAACGTTATCCGGAATCTCTTCCAGATCGCGTTTGTTTTCATCAGGGATCAGCACGGTTTTAATGCCGCCACGGTGCGCCGCCAGCAGTTTTTCCTTCAGACCGCCGATAGGCAGAACCTGACCGCGCAGCGTGATTTCACCCGTCATCGCCACATCGGCGCGTACCGGATTCCCGGTCAGGCAGGAAACGAGTGCGGTACACATCGCAATACCTGCGCTCGGGCCATCCTTCGGCGTCGCGCCTTCCGGCACGTGGACGTGAATATCACGCTTCTCGTAGAAGTCGCCGTTAATCCCCAGCTTCTCCGCACGGGCGCGGACCACGGTCAGCGCAGCCTGGATGGATTCCTGCATAACCTCGCCAAGCGAACCGGTATAGGTCAGCTTACCTTTGCCCGGCACACAGGCGGTTTCGATGGTCAGTAAGTCGCCACCCACCTCGGTCCACGCCAGACCCGTCACCTGGCCCACGCGGTTTTCACTGTCCGCACGGCCATAGTCATAACGCTGTACGCCGAGGAAGTCTTTCAGGTTATCCGCATTGATCTCAATGTGTTTGATCGACTTATCCATCAGCAGCGTTTTAACCGCTTTACGGCACAGCTTGGAGAGTTCGCGCTCAAGGCTACGCACGCCCGCTTCGCGAGTGTAATAGCGGATGATGCCAACAATCGCGCTGTCATCAACCGTCAGCTCGCTCGGTTTCAGGGCGTTACGCTCAATCTGCTTCGACAGCAGGTGCTGTTTGGCGATATTGAGTTTCTCATCCTCGGTGTAACCGGACAGGCGGATCACTTCCATACGATCCAGCAGCGGAGCTGGGATGTTCATGGAGTTGGAGGTGGCTACGAACATCACGTCGGAGAGATCGTAGTCAACTTCCAGATAGTGATCGTTAAAGGCGATGTTCTGCTCAGGATCGAGAACTTCAAGCAGGGCAGAAGCGGGATCGCCACGCATATCCGAAGACATCTTGTCGATCTCATCCAGCAGGAAAAGCGGGTTTTTAACGCCAACTTTCGCCATTTTCTGAATCAGTTTGCCCGGCATGGAACCGATATAGGTCCGGCGGTGACCGCGAATCTCAGCTTCGTCACGCACGCCGCCAAGCGCCATACGGACATACTTGCGGCCCGTCGCTTTGGCGATGGACTGTCCCAGCGAGGTTTTACCCACGCCCGGCGGCCCCACCAGGCAGAGGATCGGCCCTTTGATTTTGCTGACGCGACTCTGGACCGCTAAATATTCCAGAATGCGGTCTTTAACGCGTTCCAGCCCGAAGTGATCGGTATCCAGCGTTTCCTGCGCTTTCACCAGGTCTTTTTTGACTTTGCTGCGCGCATTCCAGGGTACCTGAACCATCCAGTCAATGTAGCCACGGACAACGGTCGCTTCCGCAGACATAGGCGACATCATTTTCAGCTTTTGCAGCTCGGCTTCGGTTTTTTCGCGTGCCTCTTTCGGCATTTTGGCGGCGTCAATTTTACGCTTCAGCGCTTCATTTTCGTCCGGCGCGTCATCCATTTCGCCAAGTTCTTTCTGAATGGCTTTCATTTGTTCATTCAGATAATACTCGCGCTGGCTTTTTTCCATCTGCTTTTTGACGCGATTGCGGATGCGTTTCTCAACCTGAAGCAGGTCGATTTCCGATTCCATCATCGCCATCAGATATTCAAGACGCTCGTTGACGTCCGACATTTCAAGCACGGACTGCTTGTCGGCCAGCTTCAGCGGCATATGCGCGGCGACCGTATCCGCCAGACGCGCTGCATCTTCAATGTTATTCAGTGAAGTCAGGACTTCAGGCGGAATTTTTTTGTTCAGCTTGATGTAACCTTCAAACTGGTTAATCGCCGTACGCACCAGCACTTCCTGCTCGCGCTCGTCGATCTCAGGTGAAGCCAGATATTCAGCCTGGGCCGTGAAATGGTCGCCGTTATCAGCAAGCGTGGTGATATGCGCGCGCTGTAGCCCTTCCACCAGCACTTTAACCGTACCGTCAGGCAGCTTCAGCATTTGCAGGATCGATGCCACGGTCCCTACAGAGAAGAGATCGTTTATACCAGGCTCATCCGTTGAAGCTTCTTTCTGAGCGACCAACATGATTTTTTTATCATGATCCATGGCGGCTTCAAGGCAGCGGATCGATTTCTCACGTCCGACAAACAACGGAATTACCATGTGCGGATAAACCACTACGTCACGCAACGGCAACACAGGGATTTCAATGCGTTCAGAACGCTCAGGATTCATAGAGCTCTCTCTTAGTTTAATTTCCGCCAGGGTGATGGGAACCGCAACAGACAACTAAAGTGCAGTTTTCCCCACAGGTAGTTGAGTATATGGGGATGAATACGTGACATTCAACGCTATGAGCGAGAGAAAAACGAAAGGGGGAATAATTTCCCCCTTTTTAGATAACTGACTGGAAAGATGTGGTTATTTATTCACCAGAAGCCTGTTGCGCTTCCTGTTTTCCATAAATCAGCATCGGATCGGTCTGACCTTCGATCACCGAGTCGTCAATGACCACTTTCTCTACGTCATCCATTGAAGGAAGATCATACATGGTATTGAGCAATGCACCTTCAACGATAGAGCGAAGACCACGCGCGCCGGTTTTACGCGACATCGCTTTTTTCGCTATCGCCGTCAGCGCTTCTTCACGGAACTCCAGCTCAACCCCTTCAAGATTGAACAACGCCTGATACTGCTTGGTCAGGGCGTTTTTCGGCTCACGCAGGATCTGGATTAGCGCTTCTTCACTCAGCTCGTTCAGCGTTGCCACTACGGGCAGACGACCGATAAACTCAGGGATGAGACCGAACTTGATCAAATCTTCCGGCTCGACCTGCGCCAGCAGCTCGCCTTCGGTAGCTTTCTGCGATTTGCCTTTCACCGTTGCGCCAAAACCGATACCGGAGCCCGTTTCCACACGCTGGGAAATAACCTTATCCAGGCCGGCAAACGCGCCGCCGCAGATAAACAGGATTTTTGACGTATCAACCTGCAGGAACTCCTGCTGAGGATGCTTACGACCACCCTGCGGCGGTACGGCAGCAACTGTACCTTCAATCAGCTTCAACAGTGCCTGCTGCACGCCTTCACCCGACACATCGCGGGTAATAGAAGGGTTGTCTGACTTGCGAGAAATCTTGTCAATTTCATCGATATAGACAATCCCGCGCTGCGCTTTCTGCACGTCGTAATCGCACTTCTGCAACAGTTTCTGAATGATGTTCTCAACGTCTTCACCCACGTAACCGGCTTCAGTCAGCGTGGTGGCGTCCGCCATGGTGAACGGCACATCAAGCAGGCGAGCCAGCGTTTCGGCCAGCAGTGTTTTACCGCTACCGGTTGGCCCAATCAGCAGAATGTTACTTTTGCCCAGCTCAATGCCGTTGCTGGTATCGCCGTTGCGCAGGCGCTTGTAGTGGTTGTATACCGCTACGGCCAGCACTTTCTTCGCCCGTTCCTGACCGATAACGTAATCGTCGAGGTGATGGCGAATTTCGTGCGGCGTCGGTAGTGCGCTACGCTCGCGATGCGGTGCAACTTCTTTAATCTCTTCGCGAATGATGTCATTGCATAAATCGACACACTCATCGCAGATATACACTGACGGGCCAGCAATTAGCTTGCGCACTTCATGCTGGCTTTTGCCGCAGAAAGAGCAGTACAGCAGCTTTCCTGAACCGTCTTTGCGCTTATCTGTCATCAGTTAACCTCTTCTGTTATCTTCGTCCGCACTTCGCTGCGGCGATGATGCCGCCCTGCGGCATCCTCTTTCGTCGCTCATGCCCATCAGTAACTATAGTCGACGATGGGCGCAGAGCTTAAGTGCGATGCGTCAGAATGGAATCGACCAGCCCATACTCTACAGCTTCGCTCGCCGACAAGAAACGGTCACGCTCGGTGTCTCTCTCTATTTCTTCAAGAGTTTTACCCGTATGTTCGGCCATAAGCTCGTTCATACGCTGCTTCACCTTCAGAATTTCACGGGCGTGAATTTCAATATCCGTAGCCTGGCCCTGATAGCCGCCCAGCGGCTGGTGGATCATGACCCGGGAATTTGGCAGGCAGTAACGCTTGCCTTTAGCGCCAGCCGTCAGCAGGAATGCGCCCATTGAACACGCCTGTCCCATACAAATGGTGCTGACATCCGGTTTGATAAATTTCATCGTATCGTAAATAGACATCCCTGCGGTAATCACGCCACCAGGAGAGTTGATATAGAGATGAATATCTTTTTCCGGATTCTCAGCTTCCAGAAACAGCATCTGGGCGACGATCAGATTCGCCATATGATCCTCAACCTGACCGGTCAGGAAGATGATACGCTCTTTGAGCAGGCGAGAAAAAATGTCGTAAGAACGCTCCCCGCGAGAGGTTTGTTCGACCACCATCGGCACTAAAGCCATGTGAGGTGCAGTTTGTTCACGTTCGCCACTGTATGACATCACCGTCTCCTGGATAAATTTCATTTGGCAACACTCCCTATCAGATCTACTTGAGGGCGATACGGCACACTATGTGTCCAGCGCTTCCCCACTGACGCCATCCGGGGTCAGACAAGTATCATTACAACCGAGTTTCCTATTTGGGGATGCTTTCCCACTCTTTCAAGCATAACAACGTTTTGAGCTACTGCTAACCTGGAAAAGTAGCTTAAACGATAATTTGCCCGTTTAATAAGCGAATAAGCCTCATAAGGTCCCTCCGGCCAGGCGATAAAAGCAAAAAGCCCGCAGTCAGAAGACCGCGGGCTTTTATCAACCACACGAAATCAGATAAATCAGGCCGTCTGGGTCTGGTTCATCAGCTCCTGGAAGTTCGTTTCTTTTTCGGTCACTTTGGCTTTTTCCAGTACGGCTTCCACCGCCTGTTCTTCCAGCGCGACGTTACGCATGTTGTTCATCAGCTCGTTGTTTTTGCCGTAGAACTCAATGACTTCTGAAGGATCTTCGTAAGCGGACGCCATCTCTTCGATCAGGGTCTTAACGCGGTCTTCGTCAGCTTTCAGCTCATGGGTGCGGATAACTTCACCCAGCAGCAGGCCAACCACAACGCGGCGCTTAGCCTGCTCTTCGAACAGTTCGCGAGGCAGTTCCAGCGCCTGCTGCTCGTTGCCACCAAAACGCTGCGCAGCCTGACGCTTCAGCACGTCGATTTCACCGTCGATCAGGGCAGCCGGCACGTCGATCTCATTGGCGTTAACCAGACCGTCGATAGCCTGCGTTTTCACACGGTTACGAATAGCGCCTTTCAGCTCGCGTTCCATGTTTTTACGCACTTCGGCACGCAGACCTTCAACGGAGCCATCTTCAACGCCAAAACGTTTGATGAACTCTTCGGTGAATTCCGGCAGCTCGCTCTCTTCCACTTTCTTCAGAACGATTTCAAACTTTGCCGCTTTCCCTTTCAGGTTTTCAGCATGGTAATCTTCCGGGAAGTTAACGTCGATGGTGAAAGTTTCGCCCGCTTTGTGGCCAACCACACCCTCTTCAAAACCGGGGATCATACGACCCTGACCCATCGCCAGAATGAAGTCAGAGGCTTTGCCGCCTTCAAACTCTTCGCCATCTACGGAACCGGAGAAGTCGATGGTTGCGCGATCGTTAGCTTCAGCTGCGCGATCGGTTTCTTTCCAGGTGGCCTGCTGCTTGCGCAGGGTATCCAGCATGGCGTCAACGTCAGCGTCGGTCACGGAAACAACCGGTTTTTCGATCTCAATCGATTCCAGGCCTTTCAGCTCAACTTCCGGATAGACTTCGAACTCTACGGTAAAGGTAAAGTCTTCGCCTTGCGCGTACTGGCCCGGCACATAGTTTGGCGCGCCAGCCGGATTGATTTTTTCTTTAATGATAGCGTCAACAAAGTTGCGCTGCATCAGATCGCCCAGAACATCCTGGCGAACGGAAGCACCGTAACGCTGCGCTACGACAGTCATTGGCACTTTCCCTTTGCGGAAACCGTCGATACGTACTTTTTTAGCTACGCTGACCAGCTCACTTTTCACCGCGTTCTCGATCACATCTTTATCTACGGTAATCGTTACGCGACGGCCCAGGCCCTGAGTTGTTTCTACTGAAACTTGCATCTTATACCCTCAAAAAATCACGTGCTCGGTCAACTTCAGACCCGCTTCGCTTCGTAGAAGCGGCGCGGAGTCTAAGAACCGGGACGGCCTCTGATGTCAGAACCGCGTTCCCTGTTGCCAGAAGCGTCCCGAAGACATTCCGGAAAAATAGACGCAGCATTATAGCGGCAACGTTTAAGCGAGTCGAGGCTGCGCGCCTACCCCATTTCGTTAACGAAGGGGATTTTTGCAGGAAAAAGCGGAAAAAATCGACGATGAAGGCCTTTTTCGCCAGAAACAATAAAGCGGCCCGCAGGCCGCCTGGAAAAACAGATAGCGCGATCAGGCCAGGGTGCCGGCACCGCGACAGTTGGGGGAAGCCGGTACGGTGTCCTGCAAGCCTTCCCATTCCTTAACAGTGTAAGTATGTAAAGCCAGCGCATGGACACTCCCTGCCAGCTCATCCGCCAGCTCACTATAAATAGCGCGGTGACGCATAAGAAAACGCTGATTGATAAAGTGGTCACTGACGAGCACGACTTTAAAATGGCTTTCCGAACCCGCAGGCACGTTATGGCGATAGCTTTCGTCATGCACCTCCAGGTGCACAGGTGTAAACGCCGTTCTCAACTTTTCTTCTATTTGTTCGCGGATCATACCCATACTCCTCTAAGACCTTGAGATGCGCCCCATCCCACTAAATATTAGCTGGTTTTTCACACTTCCCGCCCCTGGTAAGCAAATATTTCTGCGCGGACAGCCTCGCTACTGTGCATTTTCTCCCGCTTCGGTGCAATCTGCGCCGGTCAAAAAATCTCAGCCACCGGCGCCTGAGCGGCAGGCAAAAAATGCAAGCCGATGAATTTACGCGCTATCAGGGCTTCCTCTTGTTTCTGGCGATGTTATGATGACCGCAGTTTTGTCAGCACCACGTCACTTTTGTCATTGAGAAAATAAGCATGCTAAAAAAAATCATTTTTCCTCTGCTGGCCATCTTTGTTCTGGCTGGCTGTGCAAGCAAAAGCAATACCCTGACCATCCTACCTAAAATCGAACTGCCTCAGCAGGACCCAAGCCTGATGGGCGTCACCATCAGCATTAACGGCGCCGATCAACGCAGCGATCAGGCGCTGGCCAAGGTTAACCGCGATGGCCAACTGGTCACCCTGACGGCGTCCCGCGATCTTCGCTTCCTGCTGCAGGAAGTGCTGGAGAAGCAGATGGGCACCCGCGGCTATATGATTGGTCCCGACGGCGCAGTTAACCTGCAAATCGTTGTAAACAACCTCTTTGCTGACGTCACCCAGGGTAACGTGCGCTACAGCATCACCACTAAAGCGGACATCTCCATTATTGCCATAGCTAAGAACGGCAATAAGCAGGTGAAAAACTACCGCCAGACCTACAGCGTCGAAGGCGCCTTCTCCGCCAGCAACGCCAAAATCACCGATGCGGTGAATGCCACCCTCAGCGATGTGATCGCCGATATGGCTCAGGACACCAGTATCCACGAGTTTATCAAGCAAAACGCCCGTTAATCTGCCCTGCCCGCCCTCCGGCGGGCTTGTTTTAAGGTTTGTATGTCCAGCCAATACCTCCGGATTTTTACTCAACGTAATGCTGCCCTACTTCTGCTGCTGGGATTTGCTTCCGGCCTGCCGCTGGCGCTCACTTCCGGCACTCTCCAGGCCTGGATGGCCGTGGAGAACGTGGACATCAAAACCATTGGCTTCTTCTCACTGGTAGGCCAGGCATACGTTTTTAAATTCCTCTGGTCGCCGCTGATGGATCGCTACACGCCGCCATTCCTGGGCCGTCGTCGCGGCTGGCTGCTGGTGACGCAGATCCTGCTGATTATCGGTATCGCGCTGATGGGTTTTATGCAGCCGTCACACGACCTGACGCTGCTGGCCGCCCTTGCGGTACTCGTTGCCTTTTGCTCCGCCTCGCAGGATATTGTCTTTGATGCCTGGAAAACGGACGTGCTTCCCGCAGAGGAGCGCGGCAGCGGCGCGGCTATCAGCGTGCTGGGCTATCGCCTGGCGATGCTGGTCTCCGGAGGATTAGCGCTGTGGCTGGCGGATCGTTTCCTGGGCTGGCAGGCAATCTGGTGGCTGATGGCCGCAATGATGGTCCCCGGCGTAGTCGCGACGCTGTTAGCGAAAGAGCCGGAAGATGCGATCGCCAGACCTCACAGTCTTGAGGAGGCGGTCATTGCTCCTCTGAAGGATTTTTTCAACCGTAACAATGCCTGGCTCATTCTCTCGCTGATTGTGCTTTATAAACTTGGGGATGCGTTTGCGGCGAGCCTGACGACCATTTTCCTTATTCGCGGTGTCGGTTTCGACGCGGGCGATGTTGGCCTCGTCAATAAAACGCTCGGGCTTATCGCGACGATCATAGGTGCGCTGTATGGTGGCCTGTTAATGCAGCGGCTGAGCCTGTTTCGCGCGCTGCTGCTGTTTGGTATTTTTCAGGCGGTTTCCAATCTTGGTTACTGGATCCTTTCCGTCACTGACAAAAATATCTATAGCATGGCTGCGGCGGTGTTTGTCGAAAACCTCTGTGGCGGAATGGGCACTGCTGCCTTTGTGGCGCTGCTAATGACGCTCTGCAATAAGTCTTTTTCCGCGACGCAGTTTGCGCTGCTCTCAGCGCTCTCCGCAGTGGGACGCGTCTACGTCGGTCCGGTTGCCGGCTGGTTTGTGGAATCCTGGGGCTGGCCAGCCTTTTACGCCTTCTCGGTTGCCGCGGCTTTGCCGGGTCTGCTGCTGCTGCTGGGCTGTCGACAAACCCTCGATGATGCACAGCGAGCTGGCGCTTTCCCACAGCGAACCCTTTGGCCAAACGCCTACAGTTGGGCAACCCGACTGCTGAAAACGGGGGCCCTGATGGCCGTGGTGGGCCTGATCCTGTTATTGCCCGATCTTTTAGGCTGGCTGGCGATAGACTTTACACTCAGCCTGCTCTTTTCCGGCGCCCTTGCTATAGCACTTGGTGGAGTGGCGCTTGGTACCTTACTGGATTATCTGGCATTAAGGCGAACCTCATCCCGGTAGGCCCCCGTCTCTATCGCTCAATTAACGATATAAAATGGGCTTTATTCCGGGATGACGATTTTCTTGTCTTTACCGCAGGCTAACGGCATTTTTCAACATAAATGCAACAACACAGCGGCAGACTTTCACGAGGATGCCGTAAAAAATCGTTAATCTGGCATCTTTGTTAATCAGCGAGCCAGTTGCTATTTCCTGATTTCCAACTATTTTCATAAAGGTTTTTAAACTTCACCCGCACAGACAAGCGATGAATAACACCGGTACGTAATTATTATTGTGTAATTTTTATCACTCAAATGATGCGGGTATGTTAAATATTTGAGCGCTAAAGTAGCTGTTTATAGCAGCACGGATTTTCATTGCACAATTTTCATGGTTTTTCGTTATATTGATGGCAACCCTTTGCTAATATTCATGTTTTGTCACCCTCAGCAACATCTGTGACAGTGTTTGCAAAAGGTGTCAACACCTCGCTGACACAAGCTGTTGCTGGTTTACAGTACTGAAACCTTCCCGTAAAATGCCGCCACACTTAAACGACAATAGAGCCCTTGTCATTGAGGTCGTTAAATGAGACTCAGGAAATACAATAAAAGTTTGGGGATTTTGTCATTAATTGCAGGCACTTTATTGTTAAGTGGCTGTGATAGTGCATTGTTAAATCCCAAAGGACAGATTGCACTGGAGCAACGTTCGCTGATTCTGACAGCCTTTGGCTTGATGTTGATCGTCGTTATTCCCGCAGTCGTAATGGCCGTGGTGTTCGCCTGGAAATATCGGGCATCCAACACCAATGCGAAATACAGCCCTAACTGGTCACACTCGAATAAAGTGGAAGCCGTGGTCTGGACTGTGCCCATTTTGATCATCATCTTCCTTGCTATCCTGACGTGGAAATCAACCCACGCGCTGGAACCGAGTAAGCCCCTGGTTTCCGATGTGAAACCTGTGGAGATCGACGTGGTTGCATTGGACTGGAAGTGGCTGTTTATTTACCCGGAACAGGGTATTGCGACAGTAAACCAGATCGCGTTCCCGGCAAATACCCCCGTGAACTTCAAGATCACGTCTAACTCCGTAATGAACTCATTCTTCATCCCAACCCTCGGTAGCCAGATCTATGCGATGGCGGGTATGCAGACCAAACTGCATCTGATTGCGAATGAGCCCGGCACGTTTGACGGCATTTCGTCTAACTTCAGTGGTCGCGGCTTCTCCGGTATGAAGTTCAAAGCGATTGCCACCCCTGATAATGCTTCATTCGATCAGTGGGTAGCGAAAGCGAAAGAATCACCGAATACGCTGATGACAATGGAAGATTTCGAGAAACTGGCTGCGCCAAGCGAAAATCATCCGGTTGAGTTCTTCTCGACGGCAGATCCTGAACTGTTCAAGAAAATTATTGGCAAGTTCATGCATAACCACGGGAAAATGGACATGTCTGAGCACGAAGGCATGGACATGAGCGAAGCCTCTCATGCGGGAGCCGAGGAATAATACGATGTTGGGAAAATTAACCCTTGATGCAGTACCGTATCATGAACCAATTATCATGATTACGGTTGCCGCCATCATTCTTGGTGGTTTGGCACTTGCTGGTGCACTGACTTACTTCGGTAAGTGGAAGTACCTGTGGACCGAGTGGCTGACTTCGGTTGACCACAAACGTCTGGGTATCATGTATATCATCGTGGCATTCGTTATGCTGCTGCGCGGCTTTGCCGATGCGGTGATGATGCGTAGCCAGCAGGCGCTGGCATCGGCGGGTGAAGCCGGATTCCTTCCTCCTCACCACTACGACCAGATCTTCACCGCCCACGGCGTGATCATGATCTTCTTCGTGGCAATGCCGTTTGTTATCGGTCTGATGAACATCGCTGTTCCATTACAGATTGGTGCGCGCGATGTCGCCTTCCCGTTCCTGAACAACCTGAGCTTCTGGTTCACGGCTGTGGGCGTGGTGCTGGTTAACCTGTCACTGGGTGTGGGCGAGTTTGCTCAGACCGGCTGGCTGGCTTATCCGCCGCTCTCCGGCGCGGAATACAGTCCGGGGGTCGGCGTCGACTACTGGATATGGAGTCTGCAGCTTTCGGGAATTGGTACGACCCTGACCGGGATTAACTTCTTTGTGACGATCCTGAATATGCGTGCCCCTGGCATGACCATGTTCAAAATGCCGATTTTCACCTGGGCATCACTCTGTACTAACGTACTGATTATTGTCTCATTCCCGGTACTGACCGTTACGCTGGCGCTGCTGACCCTGGATCGCTATCTGGGCTTCCATTTCTTTACTAATGAAATGGGCGGCAACATGATGATGTACGTCAACCTGATCTGGGTTTGGGGTCATCCGGAAGTATATATCCTGGTTCTGCCGGTCTTCGGGGTCTTCTCCGAAGTGGTGGCAACCTTCTCTAAAAAGCGCCTGTTTGGTTACACCTCACTGGTTTGGGCGACGGTCGTTATCACCGTTCTCTCCTTCATCGTGTGGCTGCACCACTTCTTCACCATGGGCGCCGGTGCGAACGTTAACGCCTTCTTCGGTATTATGACGATGATTATCGCCATTCCGACCGGGGTTAAAATCTTCAACTGGCTGTTCACCATGTACCAGGGCCGCATTCAGATGCACTCTGCCATGCTGTGGACCGTAGGCTTCCTGGTTACCTTCTCCGTTGGCGGGATGACCGGTGTACTGCTTGCCGTGCCGGGTGCTGACTTCGTTCTGCACAACAGCTTGTTCCTGATCGCTCACTTCCATAACGTTATTATCGGTGGTGTGGTATTCGGTTGCTTTGCCGGCGTAACCTACTGGTTCCCGAAAGCGTTCGGCTTCACCCTGAACGAAAAATGGGGTATCCGCGCGTTCTGGTTCTGGATCATCGGCTTCTTCGTTGCCTTTATGCCACTTTACGTGCTGGGCTTCATGGGAATGACCCGTCGTCTGAGCCAGGAAATCGATCCACAGTTCCACTCGCTTCTGGTGGTTGCTGCGGGCGGTGCTGCGCTGATTGCCTGTGGCGTTCTCTGCCAGCTTACCCAGTTCTGGGTCTCAGTACGTGACCGCGATCAGAACCGCGATCTGACCGGTGACCCGTGGGGCGGTCGTACGCTGGAGTGGGCAACCTCTTCACCACCACCGTTCTATAACTTTGCCGAAGTGCCTGTCATTGAAGAGCGCGATGCGTTCTGGGAAATGAAAGAGAAAGGTGAAGCTTACAAACAGCCTGCTCACTATGAAGAGATTCACATGCCGAAAAACAGCGGCGCGGGTCTGATCATTGGTGTATTTAGCCTGGTGTTTGGTTTTGCCGCTATCTGGCACATCTGGTGGCTGGTAGGTCTGTCGTTCCTCGGTATGATCGCAAGCTGGGTCATCAAGAGCTTTGACGAAGACGTTGATTATTACGTTCCCGTTGCCGAGATCGAAAAAATCGAGAATCAGCACTTTGACGAAATTAGCAAAGCAGGTCTGAAAAATGTCAACTGAAACTCTGACTGAAAACCTGGACGCCCATGCAAAGCATGGGCATCACCATCACGATGCAGGATCTAATAAGGTATTTGGTTTCTGGATCTACCTGATGAGCGACTGCATCATCTTCGCCACCCTGTTCGCAACCTACGGTGTGATGGTTAATAACACCGCAGGCGGCCCGGCGGGCAAAGATATTTTTGAACTGCCGTTCGTACTGGTTGAAACCGCCCTGCTTCTGTTGAGCTCCATTACCTATGGTATGGCAGTCATCAACATGAACAAAGGCAGCAAAAGCGCCGTTAACAGCTGGCTGGCGCTGACGTTCCTGTTCGGTCTGGGCTTTATCGCGATGGAAATCTATGAGTTCCATCATCTGATCGAAGAGGGCTTCGGACCTCAGCGCAGCGGCTTCCTGTCGGCGTTCTTTACGCTGGTGGGTACTCACGGCCTGCACGTGACCTCCGGTCTGATCTGGATGCTGGTACTGATGTATCAGATTTCCAAACGCGGCATCACCGCCACTAACCGCACCCGTATCCTCTGCCTGAGCCTGTTCTGGCACTTCCTGGATGTGGTATGGATTTGCGTATTCACCATTGTCTACCTGATGGGAGCCATGTAATGAGTCATTCAGCAAAAGAACATGGCGCCTCTCACGGCAGCGTGAAGTCTTATATGATCGGTTTTATCCTGTCGATCATTCTGACCGCGATTCCGTTCTGGATGGTGATGGACGGCGGCGCTTCTAAGGCAACCATTATCGGTGTGGTTGTGGTCTGCGCGGTAATCCAGGTGCTGGTGCATCTGGTTTACTTCCTGCACCTCAATACCTCGTCCGAAGAGCGATGGAACCTGGTGGCGATTGTCTTTTCCGCACTCATCATTCTGATAGTTGTTGTTGGCTCGCTGTGGATCATGTGGAACCTCAACTACAACATGATGCCCAACTAACCGAGTTATTCGTGATGATTAAGCAATACCTGCAAGTAACGAAACCAGGAATTATTTTCGGAAATTTAATTTCTGTTATCGGGGGATTCCTGCTCGCCTCTAAAGGCAGCATCGACTATGCCCTGTTCCTCTCCACCTTAGTCGGCGTTTCGCTGGTGGTTGCATCGGGTTGTGTTTATAACAACTTTATCGACCGTGACATCGACAAAAAAATGGAGAGAACCAGAAATCGGGTGCTGGTAAAAGGCCTCATGTCTCCGACAACCTCACTGGTTTATGCAACCGTTCTGGGTATTGCTGGATTCGCGTTGCTCTATTTCGGTGCTAACCCGCTGGCGATGTGGCTGGCGGTAATGGGCTTTGTGGTTTATGTCGGCGTTTACAGCCTGTATATGAAGCGCAATTCCGTTTATGGCACCCTGATCGGAAGCCTGTCTGGCGCCGCACCACCGGTCATCGGCTACTGTGCCGTGACCAACCAGTTTGATGCTGGTGCGCTAATCCTGCTGGCGATCTTTAGCCTGTGGCAGATGCCGCATTCGTACGCGATTGCCATCTTCCGCTTTAAGGATTACCAGGCTGCGAATATCCCGGTGCTGCCGGTGGTAAAAGGCATCTCCGTGGCAAAAAACCATATCACGCTCTATATCCTGGCGTTTATGGTGGCCACGCTGATGCTGACGCTGGTGGGTTATGCGGGCTATAAGTATCTGGTTGTGGCTGCGGCCGTCAGCGTGTGGTGGCTCGGAATGGCACTTTCAGGCTACAAGACGCAGAACGATCGCGTCTGGGCCCGTAAACTGTTTGTCTTTTCGATTGTCGCCATTACCGCGCTGAGCGTTATGATGTCAGTCGACTTTATGGCACCCGCCTCATCCGATTTGCTGACCCTGGTCAGGTAACAAGAATCTCCTGCCTGAGGGCGTGAGAATACCCGAAATAATTGGCGCCGTATCATGGCCGCCAGCGAGTTTAGCCCGGCGCTTACGCAAGTAAGCTGACCGGGGGAAGAAGCGCTGCCGCTAACGATACTGCGTTAAATAAGACGGGATTCTCACGCCCTTTCTTTTTGTTACCACTCCTTAAAAAGTATTATTTTACCCGCCCTGCCCCGCCACCTAAAATACGTGCATCAGATAAACTGAGGTAGTAATGAAAGATAATAAAATGACGCCGGTCGAACTGCGTGCGACCTGGGGTTTGGGGACGGTTTTTTCCCTGCGGATGCTGGGAATGTTTATGGTACTGCCCGTACTGACTACTTACGGAATGGCGTTACAGGGCGCCAGCGAAACCCTCATCGGCGTGGCTATCGGTATCTACGGCCTGGCGCAGGCGCTGTTTCAAATTCCTTTCGGTCTGATGTCAGATCGTATTGGCCGCAAGCCGCTTATTGTTGGGGGCTTACTGATTTTCGTTCTTGGCAGCGTAATTGCCGCTTCCACTACCTCTATCTGGGGAGTGATCCTGGGCCGGGCGCTGCAGGGTTCCGGCGCTATTGCGGCGGCGGTCATGGCGCTGCTTTCTGATTTAACCCGCGAGCAGAACCGCACTAAAGCGATGGCGTTTATTGGTATCAGCTTCGGCATTACCTTCGCTATCGCCATGGTTCTGGGCCCGGTGATTACCCACGCGTTGGGGCTACATGCCCTGTTCTGGATGATCGCCCTGCTGGCCTTGTGCGGCATCGTCATTACGCTGGCAGTCGTGCCCTCAACGCCAAACCATGTGCTTAACCGCGAGTCGGGCATGGTGAAAGGCAGCATTCGCGCCGTGCTGGCGAACAAACGGCTGCTGAAGCTTAACTTCGGCATTATGTGCCTGCATGTGCTGCTGATGTCGAGTTTTGTTGCCCTGCCGGGTGAGTTTGAACAGGCGGGATTCCCTGCTGAAGAGCACTGGAAAGTTTATCTGGTCACCATGCTCATCGCTTTTTGCAGCGTGATCCCCTTTATTATTTATGCCGAAGTTAAACGCCGTATGAAGCGGGTATTTATCAGCTGCGTGGCGCTAATGCTGATTGCAGAGATCGTCTTGTGGGGTGCAGGAAATCATTTCTGGACGCTGGTGGCAGGCGTTCAGCTCTTTTTCATCGGCTTTAATCTGATGGAGGCGATACTGCCATCGCTGATCAGCAAGGAGTCCCCGGCGGGCTATAAAGGCACCGCAATGGGCGTTTACTCAACCAGCCAGTTCCTGGGCGTGGCGATTGGCGGCAGCATGGGTGGCTGGCTGTTCGGGCATTTCGATGCGCAAACCGTTTTCCTGGCGGGTGCCGTGGTGGCCACGCTCTGGCTGCTGGTCAGCACGACGATGAAAGAACCGCCTTACGTTAGCAGCCTGCGTATTATGCTGGGCGACAAGCCGCTCGACAGCGGAAAGCTGGAGAAGCAGCTGCTGGCACAGCCCGGTGTCGCGGCGGTCTTTATCGTCCCTGAAGAGAAAAGCGCCTACGTGAAAATCGACAGTAAGATAACCAGCCGTCCTGAACTTGAGGCGCTGGTCGCCACGGCCTGAGCCAAAGCGTAAAAAGCGCGGGGGATCCCCCCGCGCCGATTATCAGTCGCGGAAATTTTTAAACTGGAAAGGCTGCCCCAGATCGCCGCCGCGTATCAGCGCCATAGCATTCTGCAGGTCGTCACGGGATTTCCCGTTAACCCTCACTTCCTCTCCCTGGATCTGTGACTGCACTTTCAGCTTGCTGTCTTTAATCAGCTTCACGATTTTCTTCGCCACGTCCGTCGGGATGCCCTGCTTCATTTTGGCTTCCACGCTCCAGCTTTTACCGCTGTGCTCGATCTGCTCCGGCACCTCCAGCGCTGCGCCCTCAATGCCCCGCTTCAGCAGCTTTTCACGCAGAATATCCACCAGCTGTTTAACCTGGAAGTCGGACTCGCTCAGCACCTTAACGGATTCGTTTTTCTCATTCAGCTCAAAGCTGGCGATGACGTTACGGAAATCGAAACGGCTGGCGATTTCGCGGTTGGCGTTTTCCACCGCATTTTTTACTTCCTGAATATCAATTTCAGAAACGATATCGAAAGATGGCATGATCTCTTCTCCTGATGCAAAAGTGACATGCATAATACCCACTTAAGCCGGTTAAAAAAACCGTCGGCGTAGAAAGCTATAATAAGAGATTATCCACGGGTACGCCGGGTCGCGGGTGACAGGCATACTCATGGAAGCAACCGGCATTTGGTTGAATTAACGCAGTCCGTCTGCAGGGAGGACAAATGAAAATTACCGTACTGGGATGTGGTGCACTGGGTCAAATCTGGCTGGCCGCACTGGAGCAACAGGGACACGATGTTCAGGGGTGGCTGCGGGTTCCGCAACCCTACTGTTCGGTCAATGTGATCGGCCTGGACGGAGCCATCATTAACAAAACCTGCATTGCCAACGATCCGAAATTCCTGGCGGAGAGCGATCTGCTGCTGGTGGCGCTTAAAGCCTGGCAGGTTTCCGGTGCCGTCAGGAATCTCCAGTTCATACTACGGGATTCCTGCCCCATTCTGCTGCTGCATAACGGCATGGGCACGCTGGATGAACTTTCCACCCTTCCGCAGCCGTTACTCAAGGGCATGACCACTCATGCAGCCTATCATGACGGTACTGTTATCGTTCATGTCGCCGCCGGCGTCACTCATATCGGCCCGGTCTCCTCTGGTGCCGCATCACTCAGCCATCTTGCAGAAACGCTGCATAATGCCCTACCCGACGTTGCCTGGCATAATAATATCGCCTCAGCGGCCTGGCAGAAGCTGGCGGTTAACTGCGTCATCAATCCGCTGACGGTAGAGTATGACTGCCAGAATGGGGAGCTGCTTCATCATCCGCAGGCAATCAGCGTGCTTTGCCATGAAGTGGCGACAGTGATGGCGCGTGAGGGCCAGCATACTACGCCCGAAACGCTGCTGGCCTATGTCAATGAGGTGATTAACAGCACGGCCGCCAATATCTCTTCAATGTTGCAGGATATCCGCGCCGGACGCCGGACAGAGATAGATTATATTACCGGTTACCTCATCCGGCGTGCCAGGGCACAAGGGCTGATTACGCCGGAAAATAACCGCCTTTATGAATTAATTAAGCGTAAGGAACAAGATTATGAACGCGAAAGCATCGGTGCTGGTCTGCCTGGCGCCTGGCAGTGAAGAAACGGAAGCCGTTACCACCATCGATTTGCTGGTGCGCGCCGGACTGAGCGTCACCACGGCCAGCGTGACGGATGATGGCAGCCGGGAAATTGTCTGTTCACGCGGCGTTCGTCTGCTGGCGGATGCGCCGCTGGTGACGGTCGCTGATAACGAGTTCGACGCGATTGTGCTGCCCGGCGGGCTGAAAGGCGCTGAAGCCTTTCGTGACAGCCCCCTGCTGGTTGAAACGGTACGCCAGTTTCATCTCGCTGGGCGCATTGTCGCCGCGATCTGCGCTGCCGCAGGGACTGTGCTGGTGCCGCACAATCTTTTTCCGGTCGGGAATATGACGGGTTTTCCCGGTCTGAAAGAGACCATTCCTGAGGAAAAGTGGATGGATAAGCGCGTGGTGTGGGATCCGCGTGTAAACCTGCTGACCAGCCAGGGGCCGGGAACCGCGATGGATTTTGCTCTGAAGCTTATCGACTTACTGGCCGGAAAAGAAAAAGCGCATGAGGTAGCCGGTCAGCTGGTGCTGGCGGCGGGGATCTATGACTATCGGGAATGGGAATAGCAGAAAGGCAGCAGGCCGGACGTGAAGGGAGCGAAGCGATCCGCTCCCCGTTGACCGCTAGGGGCGATAAACCTTCACGTTTTTGTAACCTTGCTCGTGCAGATAGAGCGCCTGAAGACGGCTCATTACGCCACGATCGCAGTAAAGCAGCCAGTTTTTACTCTGATCGAGATTGCCAAACTGGGTGCTGAGCTTATAGAACGGCATGCCTTTGACCTCCACGCCTTCCAGCGCCAGCGGACGATCGTCCTGTTCATCAGCAGAGCGGATATCGAGCACCACATCGTTTTCGGTAAAGGAAACCACGGTCTCAACCTCAACCACTTCCTGCTGCGTCTCTTCCGCGATCTGGCGGATATCCACGTTAGTCGCTTCAGCGACCACCTTATCCAGAATGGCGAAGTCGAAATGCTGCTCTTCGCCTTCAATTCTGGATTTGACCGCTTTCACCGTCGGGCTTTTTGAGATCACGCCGCAATATTCCGGCATGGTGCGGGCAAAATCTTCAGTGCCAATCTGCCGGGCCAGGTTAATAATGTGCTCTTTATCATGCGAAATCAGCGGACGCAGGATCAGCGTATCGGAAGCATTATCAATCAGGCGCAGGTTGGTCAGCGTCTGGCTTGATACCTGACCAAGCGCTTCGCCCGTTACCAGTGCCTGAACCCCGTAACGCTCGGCAATCTGGGAGGCGGCACGCACCATCATGCGCTTCAGCACCACGCCCATCTGACCATCATCGACCTTTTCCAGAATTTCGCCCACGACCGGTTCAAAGTCGATCGCCACAAAGCGAACCTTATGCGAGCGACCAAACCGGTTCCACAGATAGTGCGCAACCTGACGGACGCCGATCTCATGCGCGGCACCGCCGAGATTAAAGAAGCAGTAATGGACGCGACAGCCACGGCGCATCAGCATATAGCTGGATACGCCAGAGTCGAAGCCGCCGGAGATGAGCGACATCACATCTTCCTGCGTACCAATCGGGTAGCCGCCAATCCCTTCGTGGCGTCCGGTAACCAGCAGCAGACGATCGTCTTCGATCTCCAGGTTCACCGTCACCTGAGGGTGATTCAGCTTCACCTGCGCGCTTTCAACATGCTGATTCAGCCCGCCGCCCACGTAGCGCTCCACGTCCTGCGAACTGAAATCGTGTTTGCCCCGGCGCTTGACACGCACGGCGAAGGTTTTGCCCTCAATGCGGTCGCGGTTCAGCTCCAGCGCCTGTTCAAAGATATTATGCATATCCGTGTAGGGGCGATCTTCCACCGCCAGCACGTGGTGAATGCCGGGAATGCGGGAGAGTTCATCCACGATCGTCTCACGCTTGCTCTCATCTTTCGAGCGCACTTCGATATGATCCCAGTGACGCACAACGGCAAGCGTTTCGTCGCTATTTTTCAGCACGTTTCGGATGTTCGTCGTCAAAATTTTGATAAAACGCAGGCGAACGGACTGGCTTTTGATGGTAATTTCGGGGAACAGCTTAATAATAAACTTCATGGCGGCACGGGTTCGTTGGGCAATTAAGTGCTGAAATATCGGCACTTAGCAGGTAAAATCATCGACTTGCAGCAGCTTTTATCCTGGCTATCCAAAATACAACGAGGCGGCAAGAGCAGGCGTCTCTGACGGCTTACTCGGTAAGCAGCAGAGGTGAATGCACGCAGCTGACAGCGCTGCAGCTTCAGGAATGAAGGGAATACATTCAGGGGCAGGAGTGTACCACATCCGAGCGGCAACTGCTTCTTCAACCGTTGCCGATATCATTATTTTGCTAATCATTTCGAGTCGGCTACCATGAGCGACTTACCCGTAATGATAAAAGATCGAGCCGATAGCGATTATGCCGAAAAAAGCCGAACAGCCCGCCAGCTTCGAAACCTCCCTGCAACAGCTGGAGCAGATTGTCTCCCGTCTGGAAAGCGGTGACCTGCCGCTGGAAGAGGCGCTCAATGAATTTGAACGTGGCGTGCAGCTGGCGCGTGTGGGCCAGCAAAAGCTGCAACAGGCCGAACAGCGTGTTCAGATCCTGCTGAATGACGATCAGGAAGCCGGACTGGCTCCTTTCACGCCGGAAAAAGAGTGATGGATATTACCGCTCTGCTTCACGCTCATCACGCCAGGGTCAATCAGGCCCTGACGCGCTTTATCGCGCCGCTGCCCTTTCAGAGTTCTCCTCTGGTAGAAGCGATGCAGTATGGTGCATTATTAGGGGGCAAGCGGCTGCGTCCGTTTCTGGTCTATGCGACCGGAGAAATGCTGCATGCTGACACCCAGGCGCTTGACGCGCCAGCCGCGGCGATAGAGTGCGTTCATGCCTACTCGCTGATCCACGATGACCTGCCCGCTATGGATGATGACAGCCTGCGTCGCGGTCAGCCGACCTGTCATATTAAATTTGGCGAAGATACGGCTATTTTAGCCGGCGATGCCCTGCAAACGCTGGCGTTTACTATACTGGCCGATACGCCTATGCCCGGCGTGACGCCTGCCGATCGCATTGCGATGATTTCTGAACTGGCTCAGGCCAGCGGCGTCGCGGGCATGTGCGGCGGTCAGGCGCTTGATTTGGCTGCCGAAGGTCAGCAGATCACGCTGCCCGCGCTTGAGCAAATTCACCGTTTTAAAACCGGGGCGCTGATCCGGGCTGCGGTACGTCTGGGCGCACTGGCCGCCGGCGAGCGGGGTCGCCAGGCGCTGCCGGCCCTCGACCGCTACGCCAGCGCGATTGGCCTCGCCTTTCAGGTTCAGGACGATATCCTGGATGTGGTCGGCGACACCGCTATTATCGGTAAACGGCAGGGAGCCGACCAGGATCTGGGAAAAAGTACCTATCCGGCCCTGTTGGGACTGGAAGGCGCACGGGAAAAAGCGAGGGACCTGTATCAGGAATCCCTCAACGCATTAGAAATCCTTGCCGCGCAATCCTTTAATACAACGTCACTTCAGGCGCTGGCGGGTTACATAATTGAACGCGACAAATAACTTCATGAGTCTCTGATGAGTTTTGATACTGCAAAATACCCGACGCTGGCACTGGCCAGCGAGGTCACGGAACTACGTCTGCTTCCTAAAGAAAGCCTGCCAAAACTCTGCGACGAGCTGCGTCAGTACCTGTTAGACAGCGTCAGCCGCTCGAGCGGCCACTTTGCCTCCGGTCTCGGCGTGGTAGAGCTGACCGTTGCGCTGCATTACGTTTACAACACGCCTTTTGATCATCTGGTCTGGGACGTGGGCCACCAGGCCTACCCGCACAAAATCCTGACGGGCCGGCGCGACCGTATCGGTACTATCCGCCAGAAAAACGGGCTGCATCCTTTTCCGTGGCGAGATGAGAGCGAGTACGACGTCCTGAACGTGGGGCACTCCTCCACCTCTATCAGTGCCGGGCTGGGTATGGCCGTGGCGGCGGGTAAAGAAGGGAAAGGTCGTCGCACCGCCTGCGTGATCGGCGACGGCGCGATCACAGCGGGGATGGCTTTTGAGGCGATGAATCATGCGGGTGATATCAAAGCCGATCTGCTGGTGGTGCTGAACGATAATGAGATGTCTATCTCAGAAAATGTCGGCGCCCTGAATAATCGCCTGGCACAGATCCTTTCCGGTAAAACCTACTCACGCCTGCGCGAAGGCGGTAAAAAGGTCCTGACGGGCCTGCCGCCGATCAAAGAGCTGGTGAGGCGCACCGAAGAACATCTCAAAGGCATGGTGGTGCCGGGCACGCTGTTTGAGGAGCTGGGCTTCAACTATATCGGCCCTGTCGATGGCCATGATGTCCTGACGCTGGTACAGACGCTGCGCAATATGCGCGATCTGAAAGGCCCCCAGTTCCTGCACATTATGACCAGAAAGGGCAAAGGCTATGCGCCGGCGGAAAAAGATCCCATCAGCTGGCATGCGGTGCCAAAATTCGATCCGGCCAGCGGACTGCTGCCAAAATCGGCCGAAAGCCTGCCCACCTATTCCAAAATCTTCGGTCAGTGGCTGAGTGAAACGGCGGCGGATGATAAAAAGCTGATGGCAGTGACGCCCGCGATGCGTGAAGGCTCCGGCATGGTGAGCTTCTCGCGTGACTACCCGGACCAGTATTTTGATGTCGCTATCGCCGAACAGCACGCGGTAACCTTTGCCGCCGGGCTGGCGATCGGCGGCTATAAGCCAGTTGTGGCAATCTACTCCACGTTTCTCCAGCGCGCCTACGATCAGCTGATCCATGATGTGGCAATCCAGAAGCTGCCGGTGCTGTTTGCCATCGATCGTGGCGGCATCGTCGGTGCAGACGGTCAGACGCACCAGGGCGCGTTTGACATCGCTTTTCTGCGCTGTATTCCCTCTATGGTGATCATGACGCCGAGCGATGAAAACGAGTGCCGTCAGATGCTCTATACCGGCTACCACTATTCTCAGGGGCCAAGTGCGGTGCGCTACCCGCGCGGCACCGGCACCGGGGCTGAATTGCAGCCGCTGGCATCCCTGCCGCTGGGCAAAGGCGTGGTTAAGCGGGAAGGCGAGAAACTGGCAATCCTGAACTTTGGTACGCTGTTGCCGGAAGCGGAGGCCGTTGCCGAATCGCTTAACGCCACGCTGGTGGATATGCGTTTCGTGAAGCCGCTTGATGAGACGCTGATCGTTGAGCTGGCCGCCAGCCATGAGGCGCTGGTCACGCTGGAAGAAGGTGCCATCAAAGGCGGAGCCGGCAGCGGCGTTATTGAAGCGCTGATGGCCCGGCGCGTGCTGGTGCCGGTTCTGAATCTTGGCCTGCCGGACGAATTTATTCCGCAGGGAACCCAGGAAGAGATCCGCCATGATTATCAGCTGGATGCACAGGGCATCGAAGAGCAGATCGGCCGCTGGCTGGCGCTGTAAATAAGACCTTGCTCCCCGCCAGGGGAGCATTGCACCTGCTATGCTTACCGGATTGTAAAAAGGCTAAACGCCCTCAACCGATCAGCAGGAGCCGCATGAAAACCACACAATTAGGCAACACCGATCTGACCGTTTCCCGTCTCTGCCTGGGCTGTATGACCTTCGGCGAACCAGGACGCGGGCGTCACGCCTGGACTTTGCCGGAAGAGAGCAGCCGGCCTCTGATAAAACAGGCGCTTGAATCGGGCATCAACTTTTTCGATACCGCGAACAGCTATTCTGACGGCAGCAGTGAAGAGATTGTTGGCCGCGCCCTGAAGGATTTTGCCCGCCGCGATGAAGTTGTCGTCGCCACCAAAGTTTATTTCCCGATGAGCAATCTCTCCGGCGGCCTGTCACGCGCCAATATTATGCAGTCTATTGACGACAGCCTGGCCCGTCTGGGTATGGATTACGTTGATCTGCTGCAAATTCACCGCTGGGACTATGACACGCCGCTGGAAGAGACGCTGGAAGCGCTTCACGACGTGGTGAAGTCGGGCAAGGCACGTTATATCGGCGCGTCGTCAATGTATGCCTGGCAGTTTGCCAAAGCGCTGTATACCGCCGATCGTCACGGCTGGACGCGTTTTGTCACGATGCAGGATCAGTACAATCTTATTCAGCGGGAAGAGGAGCGCGAAATGCATCCCCTCTGCCAGGCCGAAAATATCGCCGTGCTGCCGTGGAGTCCGCTGGCGCGCGGTCGTCTTACCCGCCCCTGGGGCGAAACCACCGCCCGCTCCGTCTCGGATGAATTTGGCAGCTCGCTGTATGAAAAAACGGAAGAGAATGATGGCGCTATTGCGCAGCGCGTCGCCGCCATCGCCGACGATAAAGGCGTCAGCCGGGCACAGATCTCGCTTGCGTGGATGCTGAGCAAGCCTGCGGTCAGCGCCCCTATCATTGGCGCCTCCCGTGCAGAGCAGCTGGAAGATTTGGTTAACGCGGTGGACGTTGAGCTGACTCAGGAAGAGATTATTGAGCTGGAAAGCGCCTATCAGCCGCATCCGGTAGTGGGATTTGAATAGCAAAAGGGCGACTATGTCGCCCTTCAGACTGCTGACAAAGGTAAAGCTCCGGGAACAGGACTGGGAGTAAAGCGTCCCGCCCCATGGACGGTGCGGGCCGAGCTATCAGGGACGATGCTTTTTGCGTCTTTACGAGCAGGCCCTGTTCCCGGAGCCGGCACTTTATCAGTTTGCCAGCAGATGGCCCGCATAATAGAGGATGCCCGCGGAGAGTATCCCGGCAATAATATCATCCACCATGATCCCCATGCCGCCATGCACATTGCGATCAAACCAGCGAATCGGCCACGGCTTCCAGATATCCAGAATGCGGAAAACCACAAAGCCAGCCAGTACCCACTGCCAGCTATTTACCGGGATGGCCATCAGCGTAATCCACATGCCGATAAACTCATCCCAGACAATACTGCCATGGTCGTGTACGCCCATATCTTTTGCCGTACGATGACAAAGATAAACGCCGATTGAGATGCCAAACATGACGACCAGGGAATAGATATCCGACGGCAGGAAGGTCAGCAGGCACCAGAAGGGTATCGCCGCCACCGAGCCCACGGTGCCGGGCATATAGGGGCTTAGTCCGCTGCCGAATCCGGTCGCCAGCAGGTGCCACGGATTGGACATTTTCAGGCGGCTTTTAGCCACATCTTTATCACGAGTCAAAATGATCAAATCCTTTCAGGTCGATCTCTACCGGCGCGCCATCCTGCATCAGCACCAGCCCTTCCGACTGCGGCGCCATCTGTCCTACGCAGGTAAAGGGCACGCCATAATGTCCCAGCGCGACATCAAGCGCGCCGCGGTTGATCTCCGGTACGGTAAAGCAGAGTTCATAATCCTCACCGCCGCCTAAGGCCCAGCGCAACGCCTGCTGAGGCTCGAAATGCTGCTGCATCACGTCCGAAAGCGGCAGGGCTTCCAGATTGAGACGAGCGCCGCAGTCGCTGGCTTTCAGAATATGCGCTAAATCGGAGATCAAACCGTCGGAGAGATCGATGGCTGAACTGGCGAGATCGCGCAGCGCCTGGCCCTGCAAAATACGCGGCATCGGGCGCAGATGGCGCTTGATCAGCGCTTCATGCGCCACCGGATCGCAGATTTTCACCTGATGCTGAAGCAATGCCAGACCCGCAGCGCTGTCGCCCAGGGTGCCGGTGACATAAATCCAGTCGCCTGGCCGGGCACCGGATCGCCTCAGCGCCCTGCCCTGCGGCACCAGTCCATGAATGCCCAGCGTCATACTCAGCGGGCCGCGCGTGGTATCACCGCCGATCAGCTGCATATTGTAGTAGTCGAGCAGTTCAAACAGGCTGTCGCTAAACGCCTTCAGCCAGGGTTCGTTTATCTCAGGCAGCGTCAGCGCCAGCGTCAGCCACGCCGGATCGGCCCCCATCGCGGCAAGATCGCTGAGGTTGACCGCCAGCGCCTTGTAGCCGAGATCGGCAGGATGCATATCACGCAGAAAATGCACCCCCTCCACCAGCGTATCGGTGCTGATAGCCAGCGTCTGCTTTTCAGGGAGAGTCAGTAATGCGCAGTCGTCGCCGATGCCCTTTTCCACATCGCGACGGGAGCTTGTCACGCGGTCGAAATAGCGCGTGATAAGTTCAAATTCGCCACATGCCATAGAGTGCGTTCCGAGTCTGAAAAGAAAGAAGGCCGGAAAACCGGCCTGGAAGGATTACTTCTTATTGGGGCGGATTTGCGGCGCGGCTTTATCCAGCACGCCGTTGACAAACTTATGGCTGTCTTCGGCGCCGAAAATTTTGGCCAGCTCAATCCCTTCATTGATTGCCACTTTGTAGGGAACATCAGAACGCTTGCTCAGCTCGTACAGTGAGATACGCAAAACGGCTCTCTCAACCTGTCCCAGCTCTTCCAGCTGGCGTGACAGGTACGGCTTCATCAGCCCGTCAAGGTACGCGCTGTTGGTCGCAACGCCAGTCAGAAGCTCACGGAAATAGCTGATATCAACGTCTTTGACGTCTTGCTCCGCCAGAAACTGGTATTCGACATCAGCGATGTCGTTTTTGGACAACTGCCAGGAGTAAAGCGCCTGGACAGCACATTCACGGGCGCGGCGACGAGCAGCAGGTTTCACGAAATTCCCCTTAAAATCAGGCTTTGATGGCTTTCAATACGTTAATCATTTCAAGTGCGGTCAGGGCAGCTTCCGCGCCCTTATTCCCCGCCTTCGTTCCGGCGCGCTCAATGGCCTGCTCGATGTTTTCCGTCGTCAGGACACCAAAGGCTACCGGAATATCGCTGTTCATCGCAACGCTGGCCAGGCCAGAGCTTGCTTCACCCGCGACGTATTCGAAGTGGGCGGTACCGCCACGGATAACGGTGCCCAGCGCCACAACGGCATCATGCTTACCGGCTGTCGCCAGCGCACGTGCGGTCATTGGCATCTCATAGGCGCCCGGTACCCAGACCACGGTGATGTTTTCATCTTTCACCTGGCCAATGCGTTTTAAGGCATCAAGCGCACCGCTCAGCAGGCTGTCGTTGATAAAGTTGTTGAAACGCGCAATCACGATGGCAACGCGCGCGTCAGGAGTAGCAACAGCAGCTTCAATAACGTTCATAATCTTCCTTTCAGGGTTCTGTAATGGCCCCGCAGGGGGGCGGATTCTATCACACTCTTTACCGGTCTGCTTCCGCTTTTAGTAGGAGTTTGACCGGGGTGTCAGGGTGAGGCGTAAATCCGGCCCCACCTGACGAATATCGCTGAAAATGAACTCAGGCACTTCAGCAAGTTGTGCTATGCCGGGAAGATGGCACAAACCCCGCGCCGCATCACCGAGCAGTTTAGGGGCGATATAGACAATCAGCTCATCCACCACGCCCGCTGCGATCAGCGCACCGGCAAGACCAGCGCCCGCCTCAACCCAGACGCTGTTGATCTGACGGCGGCCAAGCAGCATCAGCAATGAAACTAAATCTGTCTGCCCATTGTGCTGCGGCACCATGAACTGCTCAACGTTATCCGGCCACTCGCGTTCGTCAGCGTGGTGGCGCGCCAGCCAGGTCTGCCCGGTCTGCCGGATGAGCTTTCGCTCAGGCGTCACGCGGTTCTGGCTATCCAGGATCACGCGAACCGGCTGGCGTAAATCGCTTTCCGGATAGTCGCGCTGGCTCTCCGCGCTCAGCTCATCCCAGCGCACGGTGAGCGAGGGATCATCCGCCAGTACGGTAGCGCTGGTACTTAAAATAGCGGCGCTTTGCGCCCGCAGGCGCTGCACGTCACGGCGCGCTTCAGGGGAGGTGATCCACTGGCTTTCGCCGCTGGCCATGGCGGTGCGTCCATCCAGCGAGCAGCCCATTTTCAGCTGAAGCCAGGGAAAGCCGGTGCGCATCCGCTTGAGAAAGCCGCGGTTGAGCGCCTCAGCCTCCTGCATCATCAGTCCGTGGCTTACCTCAATTCCCGCCTGCTGCATACGATACATCCCTCGCCCCGCCACTTCCGGATTGGGATCCTGCATCGCCACCACTACCCGACCGACGCCGGCGGCAATCAGCGCATCGCAGCACGGCGGCGTACGCCCGTGGTGGCTACAGGGCTCCAGCGTGACATAGGCTGTGGCGCCCTGCGCTTTTCCCCCCGCCATTTGCAGCGCATGCACTTCCGCGTGCGGCTCACCGGCACGGTAGTGATAGCCTTCGCCAACGATGGCGTTATCGCGCACGATCACGCAGCCTACATTGGGATTAGGCGCAGTAGTAAAGCGACCGCGGCGGGCCAGCTCAAGCGCTCTTGCCATGTATATTTCATCGCGCATCATTTAATCCTGCAGGCGGGCGATCTCTTCGCCGAATTCTTTGATGTCTTCAAAGCTCCGGTAGACGGAGGCGAAACGGATATAGGCTACCTTATCCAGCTTTTTCAGCTCATCCATCACCAGATTGCCAATCATTTTGCTCGGCACTTCCCGCTCGCCGGTGGAGCGGAGCTGGCTTTTAATATGGGTGACCGCGTTTTCCACATCGTCAGCGCTGACCGGGCGCTTTTCCAGCGCCTTCATCAGGCCGCTGCAAAGCTTATCTTCGTTAAAAGGTTCACGAACATCGTTACTTTTCACCACCCGTGGCATCACCAGCTCGGCCACTTCAAAGGTGGTGAAGCGCTCATGACACACCAGACACTGACGGCGGCGACGCACAGAAGTGCCTTCTCCCACCAGGCGAGAATCGATCACTTTGGTATCCACAGCGGAACAGAACGGGCAATGCATGATGCTTCCTGCTAATCCTGGAAATTGGAACACAGTGTAGCGCGAAGTGGCCGCTAACTAAATAACGGACGGGGCTTTTACCCCGGTTTGTGCCCGCTCCACGGCCTGATGTCACTTTCAGAGACCCTCTGAAGGAGGGAACGGGATCTACAAGCTATAATGAAGGGGCTAATCAGCGTAACTTTTTTCTTATCAAGGATAAACCGGAGGATATATGGGATTGTTTAACTTCGTAAAAGAAGCAGGAGAGAAATTGTGGGACAGCGTGACCGGCGACAAGAACGATCAATCGAAAAAGCTTCAGGACCACATTTCCGGACTGAATCTGCCAGGAAGTGACAAAGTTAACGTGCAGGTGAATGACGACAAAGTCAGCATCAGCGGCGAGGGGATCTCTCAGGAACTGAAAGAAAAAATTCTGGTTGCCGCAGGTAACGTCGCGGGCATCACTGCGGTAGAAGATAACGTGAAGGTTTCCGACGCCGCTACCGAAGCGCGTTTCTATACGGTGAAAAAAGGCGATACCCTGAGCGCCGTAGCGAAAGAGATGTACGGCGACGCCAGCAAGTACAACAAAATCTTCGAGGCAAACAAGCCGATGCTTACCCATCCGGATAAAATCTACCCCGGACAGACGCTGCGTATCCCGGAATAATGCTGCTGTAAGGAGCTGTATTATGGCTAACCCCCTGATGACTAAAACGCTTTTCTTTTCTCTGGCGGCTCTGCTTGCAGGCTGCGCCTCACCGCAGAATCAGCCCGAGCTGAACAGGCTGAATAATCAGGTGGGTAAGCTGAATAGTGAGATGCGCCAGCTGACCCGGCAGGCTACCGCACTTGAGCAGCAGAACAGCCTGAATCTTAACGCATCGCAGGGAGCCTGGCTGCTCCCTGCAACCAACGCCGCGGTACTGTTAAAGAGCCAGGCGGGTGAGGTCAGGCTTTCACTGAGTCATGTGGAAAGCGAAGCTAACGGTACCAGAGCGACGTTGCACGTCCGTACGGCAGGCGACAAACCGCTTCCCGGTTTCAGCGCCCAGATCGAATGGGGCGAAATGGATAAGACGACCGGCAGGCCGCTACAGGCAAGCAGCCAGACGCAGAAGGTCAGCGTGAGGGAATCGCTGTTACCGCGTAGCGAAATCGCTATTCCTCTGCGGCTCAGCAACTTCACTCCTCAGCAGTTAGGCTACGTGAGGGTGCATGACATTGTGGTAAACGCCCCAGCTCCAGCAACGATACAGCCATAAAAAAAGCGCCGCATAAGCGGCGCTTCAGACAGATGTCATAACGCAGGAAGAACTGGCCGTTACGGCAGAATCGAAGGCTGATCGGCGCCCTCTTTCTCCACTTTCTGCTGCAGCATATGCTCCCGCTTCATCCCCAGCTTCAGCGCCAGCGCCGAGGCCACATAGATAGATGAAATCGTACCGATGGACACACCAATCAGCATGGTCAGCGAGAAGCCTTCCAGCAGTGCCCCACCGAAGATATAGAGCATCAGCACCACAACCAGCGTGGTTGCGGAGGTCATGATGGTACGGCTCAGCGTCTGCGTCAGCGAGACGTTAACGATATCGTAAGGTGTGCCGCGGCGGATTTTGCGGAAGTTCTCACGGATACGATCCGATACCACGATGCTGTCATTTAGCGAGTAGCCGATAACTGACATCAGCGAGGCGACGATGGTCAAATCAATCTCAATATGGAACAGAGAGAGAATGCCCATGGTGATCACCACGTCATGCGCCAGCGCCAGTACTGCGCCCAGCGCCAGGCGCCATTCGAAGCGGAAACCGACGTAGATCAGGATAGCAATCAGCGCCATCAGCAGAGCCATACCGCCAGCCTGCGCCAGATCGCTGCCCACGCTCGGGCCAACGAACTCGATGCGCTTGACGGTGGCGTTCTGCCCGGTCGCCTGGTTGATGATGGTCACCACCTTGTTACCCAGCTCCTGACCCGCATTCCCCTCTTCAGGCGACATACGAACCAGCACGTCACGGCTGCTGCCGAAGTTCTGCACCTGCGGCTCTTTGATGCCGGATTGCTCCAGCGAACTCCGCAGCGTATCCAGCTCCGCCGGCTTTTCGAGCGTAATTTCAATGACCGTACCGCCGGTAAAATCCAGACCCCAGTTAAATCCTTTCACGCCCATGATCGCCAGCGCGGCGACCAGCAGCAGGCCGGAAAAGGTAAAGGCCAGTTTGTCCCAGCGCATAAAGTCATGCACTTTACGCCCGTAGTTTAATTGTTCAACGCTATAGTCCTGTGCCACAACGCACTCCTCAGATAGACAGCTTGTTGATGCGTTTGCCGCCGTACAACAGGTTTACGATGGCGCGGGTACCGACAATGGCGGTAAACATGGATGTCAACACGCCGATAGCCGTCGTGATGGCAAAGCCTTTAATCGATCCTGTGCCCACGGCGTAGAGAATAATCGCGGTAATGAGCGTCGTAACGTTGGCATCGATAATACTGGAGAACGCGCCTTTATACCCTTCATGGATCGCCTGCTGAACGGAACGTCCGTTCTTCAGCTCTTCCTTGATACGCTCGTTAATCAGCACGTTGGCATCGACCGCCACCGCCAGCGTCAGAACGATACCGGCAATACCTGGCATGGTCAGCGTGGCGCCCGGCAGAAGAGACATTATCCCGACGATCATAACCAGGTTAGCCACCAGCGCGGTTGTCGCGATCACGCCGAATTTACGGTAGTAAACCACCATAAAGACGATAGAAGCGATCAGGCCCCAAAGACAGGCTTCCAGCCCCTGGTTGATGTTCTGCTGACCCATGGTTGGGCCGATCGTGCGCTCTTCCACGATCTGAATCGGCGCAATCAGCGCACCGGCACGAAGCAGCAGCGAAAGCTGACGCGCTTCATTCGGGTTGTTGATACCGGTAATGCGGAAGCTGTTACCCAGACGTGACTGAATATTCGCCACGTTGATCACTTCTTCCTGCTTCGCCAGGATGGCGCGACCGTTAGCATCCTTTTTGCCGCTGTCTTTGTATTCCACAAAGAGCGTGGCCATCGGCTTACCAATATTGTCCTTGGTGAAGTTGGACATAATATTGCCGCCCGCGCTGTCCAGGGAGATATTTACCTGAGCCTGGTTATATTCATCCTGGCTGGACGTGGAGTCGGTAATATGGTCACCGGTGAGGATAACGCGTTTATAAAGGGTAATCGGCTGACCGTCGCGGGTATTTTTCACCTCTGAGTCGCCCGGGACGCGGCCATTTGCGGCGGCGGTAGGATCGACAGAAGTATTAACCAGACGGAATTCCAGCGTCGCCGTAGCGCCCAGGATCTCTTTCGCCGTGGCGGTATCCTGAATGCCAGGCAGTTCGACCACAATGCGGTCAGCGCCCTGCCGCTGCACCAGCGGTTCGGCAACGCCGAGCTGGTTAACGCGGTTACGCAGAATATTAATATTTTGCTGAACGGCATATTCGCGGGCTTCGCGCAGACGTTCATCGCTCATGACCGCGCGCAGTACGTTGCTGCCGGAGTTGCTAATGACCAGATCGCGATGGCGGCCCGTCAGATAGCTGGAAGCTTCATTGCGTGCGTCAGCATCGCGGAAGCGAATTTCAAGACCGTAGTTATCGGTTTTGCGTACGTTGGTATAAGGAATGTTTTTATCACGCAGATCGCTTCTGAGGTTATCGATATTCTGCTCCTGGAGCTTGCCCAAGGCGGTATCCATATCGACTTCCATCAGGAAATGCACGCCGCCGCGAAGGTCAAGACCGAGCTTCATCGGCTCAGCGGCAAGCTTTGATAACCAGGTTGGCGTGGCGGGCGCAAGGTTAAGCGCGACCACATAGTCATCGCCAAGCTCGCGACTGATAGCGTCACGGGCGCGCAGCTGCACGTCTCCGTTAGCAAAACGCGCCAGGATGGCGCCATTTTCCAGCGCAATTGATTTGCTCTGAATGTTGTCTTGTTTTAAAGCAGCCTGGATCTGACCCAGCGTTTGCTCACTGGCGGCGCTACCGCGCGCACCAGTGACCTGAACAGCCGGATCCTCACCATAAAGGTTGGGAAGCGCATACAGCAGACCGACGAGTAACACGACGATCAGCATGATGTACTTCCACAGAGGATAACGGTTTAACACGGCAGTTCCCTTAGGGAAAACAAAAAATTAAAGCGCCTTCATCGTACCTTTCGGCAGAACGGCAGCCACGAAATCACGTTTGACCACAACTTCCGTTGTATCGTTCAGCGCGATAGCCACATAGCCGGTTTCAGCCACTTTCGTTACGCGACCCACCAGTCCACCGGTGGTCAGCACTTCGTCACCCTTGGAGATGGAATCCATCAGTTTTTTATGTTCTTTTGCCCGCTTCTGCTGTGGACGCAGGATCATGAAATAGAAAATCAGACCGAAAACCACCAGCATGATAACCAGTGAATAAGGACTTCCCTGTGACGGTGCTCCAGCGGCAGCGACTGCGTCAGAAATGAACAAACTCATTAAATTCCCCTCTTTGTTTAATTATCAGACGTTTAACGGCGGAACCGCCTTGCCCGTCCGGTCATAGAAATCGGTAACAAACTGCGCTAATTTACCCTCTTCAATCGCCTGACGTAAACCCGCCATCAGGCGCTGGTAGTAGCGCAGGTTATGAATCGTGTTCAGTCGCGCGCCCAGAATTTCATTGCAGCGATCGAGGTGATGCAAATAGGCGCGGCTGTAATGGCGACAGGTGTAGCAATCACACTCGGCATCAAGTGACGACACGTCATCTTTATATTTCGCGTTGCGGATTTTCACTACGCCATCGGTCACAAAAAGGTGGCCGTTGCGGGCGTTGCGGGTAGGCATTACGCAGTCAAACATATCGATGCCGCGACGTACGCCTTCAACCAAATCCTCAGGTTTGCCGACGCCCATCAAATAACGGGGTTTATCCTCAGGGATCTGGGGACAAACATGCTCCAGGATGCGGTGCATATCCTCTTTTGGCTCACCCACCGCCAGGCCGCCCACAGCGTAACCATCAAAGCCAATCTCCACCAGCCCTTTTACGGAGACATCTCGTAAATCTTCGTAAACACCGCCCTGGATAATACCGAAAAGCGCGTTTTTATTCTCAAGGGAATCAAAACGATCGCGGCTTCGCTGCGCCCAGCGTAGTGACATCTCCATTGAACGCTTAGCGTAATCCCAGTCGGCCGGATAAGGCGTGCACTCATCAAAGATCATGACGATATCGGAACCGAGATCGAACTGGATCTCCATCGACTTTTCAGGATCCAGGAAGATCGCATCGCCGTTGATAGGGTTTCTGAAATGGACGCCCGCCTCGGTAATTTTACGGATGTCGCCAAGGCTGAACACCTGGAAGCCGCCGGAATCGGTCAGGATAGGCCCTTTCCACTGCATAAAATCGTGCAGATCGCCGTGCAGCTTCATGATCTCCTGGCCGGGACGCAGCCAGAGATGGAAGGTATTGCCGAGGATGATCTGAGCGCCGGTATCCTGAACTTCTTCAGGGGTCATGCCTTTTACCGTGCCGTAGGTGCCCACCGGCATAAAAGCGGGGGTTTCCACCACGCCGCGATCGAAGACCAGACGGCCACGGCGCGCGCGCCCGTCGGTAGTATCTAATTCGAACTTCACGTTGCCTCCACCAGAGAAACAGTCTGATGTGTGATTAAAAGGAGCGCATTCTATCAACCATACAAGCTGCCGCACAAGCCAGCCCGCAAAGTAAGCCTCTATTATGCGTGGTAAGATCATTAATCTGCCAAAGCGCATCACACTGTAAGTAAGATGCGCCCGGAGAATTACTCATAGCGACAGCGCTTGCGGTTAGCTCCGCTATCTATATAGAGAGGCTGCTCTGCCCGTGTTGCGCAGGACTACTTGCCCACCTGCTCATCAATGGCCTGCGGATTGCGTGTAATGAACATCGCATCCCCGTAGCTGAAGAAGCGGTACTGTTCCGCCACCGCCTGCTGATAGGCATGCATGGTGTTGCGATAACCGGCAAACGCCGAAACCAGCATAATCAGCGTCGATTCCGGCAGATGGAAGTTCGTCACCAGTGCATCAATCACCTGATAGCGGTAGCCGGGATAGATAAAAATTTTGGTATCGTCAAAAAACGGCGCGATAAGCGCTTCACCGGCCGCCTGTGCCGCGCTCTCCAGAGAACGAACCGAGGTTGTACCCACGGCGACAACGCGATTGCCCCGCGCCTTACAGGCCAGCACGGCATCCACCACGTCCTGCGGCACCTCGGCATATTCGGCGTGCATGATATGATCTTCAATACTGTCAACGCGAACCGGCTGGAACGTCCCGGCCCCTACATGTAAGGTGACGAAAGCGGTCTCAATCCCTTTCTCACGCAGCGCTGCCAGTAGCGGCTCATCAAAATGCAGCCCGGCGGTGGGCGCAGCTACCGCACCCGGGCGCTGACTGTAGACGGTCTGGTAAAGCTCGCGGTCGGATTCTTCATCCGGGCGATCGATATAGGGTGGCAACGGCATATGGCCGATATCATTCAGAATATCCAGTACCGGTCGGGCATCATCAAAGCGCAGTTCGAACAGCGCATCGTGCCGCGCCACCATGGTCGCTTTGACGCTGTCATCGTCGCCCAGCAGTAATTCTGCACCGGGTTTAGGTGCTTTAGAGGCGCGCACATGGGCCAGCACACGCTGTTCATCCAGCATCCGCTCAACCAGCACTTCAATTTTTCCACCGCTGGCTTTACGGCCAAATATCCGCGCCGGGATCACCCGCGTGTTATTGAACACCAGCAGGTCGCCGGGATTGAGCAAGTCCAGCAAATCGGTAAAGACCCCGTGCGTCAGCTCGCCGTCCGGTCCGTTCAGAGAGAGAAGACGGCATCCGCTGCGCTGAGCCTGCGGATAGTGGGCGATCAAAGATTCGGGCAGTTCAAAGGAAAAATCGGCAACGCGCATGGTCATTCACTGTCAGGGAAATCAGGGCGCATAGTCTAGCTGAAAACCAGCCAATTCTAAACAATCAGCGCAGCCAGGGTGGCATTCCCGTGAGCGACCGCCACTGACAGTGGTCAACATCAGCGTCGATGAGCTTACTTCAGTAAGTGATTCGGGTGAGTGACCGCCGCTAACACAGGTATAACGTCAGAGACGAAGAGGTTCCTCCACAGTATCTGGCGTTATACCAAGGCAGCAAGGGAGGGAATCCCGATGAGCTTACTTCAGTAAGTGATTCGGGTGAGTGACCGCCGCTAACACAGGTATAACGTCAGAGACGAAGGAGGTATACTGATCGCATGAACTTTCTTGCCCACCTCCACCTCGCCTCGCTCTCTGAGAGCTCGCTGCTCGGCAATTTGATGGCCGATTTTGTTCGCGGTAATCCTCGCGACGTCTGGCCTGTTGCCGTTGCTGAGGGCATTTTACTGCATCGCCGCATTGACGTGATGACGGATTCTCTGCCGGAAGTCCGGGCGGCGAAGGCCTTTTTCCGTGATGAAACCCGGCGTGTTTCTCCGATCACGCTGGATGTTATCTGGGATCATTTTCTTTCTCTGCACTGGGATAAACTTCAGCCGGAAATTTCCCTGCCAGCTTTTCTGGCTCATGCCGAATCTGTGATCGCCCCCGAATTGTCCAGCACGCCGGTGCGCTTTCAAAACCTTAATAACTATTTATGGACTGACCGGTGGATGGAGAAATACGCCGACGCTTTTTATCTTCAGGGCGTGCTGAGCGGCATGGCCAGCCGCCGTCCGCGCCTCATCGCGCTGGCGGACTCCTACCATGACTTTATTGATAATTATCAAGTTCTTGAGGATTTCTTCTGGCAGTTTTACCCGCGAATGGTGAAACTGGCTGAACGAAAATCGCTCTGAATAGGCAAAAGGGATTGCCCTTTTGCGGAAAAAGGTTAAGGTAGTGGGCTACCTTGAAAGTTAATCTATTTGATAGGTATAACCTATCTGAATAATCGGCGCTACGCGCTGGTTCCCGGACGGACGCCCCCCGTATACTGCTGGCGATTCGACTTTTTAATCCACTTATCTCTACAGGAGTGAATATGGTCCTGGTAACTCGTCAAGCCCCCGATTTTACTGCCGCAGCCGTGCTGGGCAACGGTGAAATCGTTGATAACTTCAACTTTAAAAAACACACCGCTGGCAAAGCCACCGTTGTGTTCTTTTGGCCAATGGACTTCACGTTCGTTTGTCCTTCAGAACTGATCGCCTTCGACAAGCGTTACGAAGAGTTCCAGAAGCGCGGCGTGGAAGTGGTCGGCGTTTCTTTTGACTCCGAGTTCGTGCACAACGCATGGCGTAAAACGCCAATCGATAAAGGCGGTATTGGCGAAGTGAAATACGCCATGGTTGCTGACATCAAGCGTGAAGTTCAGAAAGCTTACGGTATCGAGCATCCGGACGCAGGCGTTGCGCTGCGCGGCTCTTTCCTGATCGACAAAGCCGGTGTGGTTCGCCACCAGGTTGTTAACGATCTGCCGCTGGGCCGTAACGTTGACGAAATGCTGCGTATGGTTGACGCGCTGCAGTTCCACGAAGAGCATGGCGAAGTGTGCCCGGCTCAGTGGGAAAAAGGAAAAGAAGGTATGGGCGCGTCTCCAGACGGCGTTGCTAAATACCTGTCCGAGAACGCGACCAAGCTGTAATCGTTCGCTTCCCGAAGAAGGCTCGCTCAGGCGGGCCTTTTTTTATGCCTGAAACGCGGTGGCTGGCTGCCGTTTAGCAGCATTAGCTACGGCTCGGCGGACTTAACAAGCCGGCAAAAAGAGCTGAAGGAAAAACAGACTGCCGGAGGGGATCGACGCGGAATGACGGGAAGTCTATGTCTGGCGGGGAAAACCAGACGCATGAACGGTTGGTCAGGCACAGGCAGAAGTTCTTATCCCTAACGTATACGGCGTGCAGCAGCAAAACAGAGCAGTGGGACCGGCAGGGTAAAGAGCAACAGCAGCCACAGCAGCACATAAACGGCATCAATACCGTCGTTTTGCAGATTGTTATAGAGCTGTACCGGCATCCCCTGAGGGAAATAAGCGAATATCATCACGATGCCAAATTCGCCCATAGCGCGTACCCATGCAAGTGCGGTGGCAGAAGCGAGGCCCGCCGCGGAAAGCGGTACCGAGAGCCGCCAGAAGCGCTGCCACGACGAGGCGCCCAGCGTCTGTCCCGCGTCTAACACTTCCTCAGGCACGCCCGCAAAAGCTGAGCGCGCTGTAGTAATAAAGTAAGGGAGCGCGCCGTACCACTGCGCCAGAATAAAAGCGGCAGGATTATTGACCAGCGTCCAGCCAAACCGGCTCAGCATCTCTCCCGGTAGGCTATAGGGCCCGTAAGCGCTCACCAGCAGAATTCCCATCGCCAGCGGTGGCGTCAGCAGCGGGATCAGCACCAGCACTTCAACAATCGCTCTTGCCCGCCCCTTTGCCTGCGACAGCCACCAGGCGACCGGCAGCCCGCTGACAAAAATCAGCAACACCGCTACCGCTCCCAGCCCAAGTGAAGTCCTGATAGCGCTGCCATCGCCCCATGCGAGACGCAGATGCTGCCAGTGCGTCACGCCAATAAGCGTAATAAAAGGCACGGCCAGCAGCATCAGGGCCGGCAGTGAAAGCCAGAGTGAAGTGGCATAGCGTCTTTTCATTGCGAACAGATTACGCCGCCTTTTGGCCCGGCATACCCATACTGCCTGAATATTTTCTGCCCGGCATCACTCTGCATAAAATGGATAAAGGCATTACCCGCCTCCGCACCATGAGGGGCGTTTTTCAGCACGGCTGCATAGTAAACCAGAGGCTGGGCACGTAGAACTTTGTCCTTGCCGGCACTGTCTTTCACGCTGAAGCTGACGGTGTCGTACCATTTTTCCTTCATGGCCGGATTACTCAGGTTGATTTCATCCGGCAGCGCCACGTAGGGCAGATGTGCCGAAATAACCTCGCTTTCATAACCCGCTGCCGCATCAACCTGCCCACTTTCCAGACGCGTCAGCAGACCGCCTTCGAGATGCGTTTGCGCCGGATTCTGGTAGCCGCCCAGGATTTTGTCCGCTATCCCCGGCTCTCCGGCATATTTTTCAGCCAGCAACAGCGTAAAGATAATATTCTGGCCTTTGGGATCGTTAACAGGATCGGTACGGCCAAACCTGACGCCCGGCGTCGCCAGAACTTTTAACCAGCTGGCATCGCTCCCTTTCGCCTGGGCAAACCGCTGAGCGTACTTTCCTTTTGGGCTGTAAGCTACCACCATGCTGGTACTCGCCACCGGCATCGCGCTGTCAATGAGCCCGGCGTCCTTGAGAATTTGCATCGGGCCGGGCGTGATGGAGACAAACACATCCGCCGTAATTTTCCGGCTGGCCAGCAGGCGTGCCATGCCGTAGGCGCCCTGCCCCTGTCCCTGGTAATTTCCTTTCTGCCGATCCGCAAACGCTGGCCCCAGCGCCCGATCCATCACTTTCCCCATCGATCCGGCATAGGTGACGCGAATGTCGCTGGCGTAAGCGTTCAGGTTAAAGCAGGTTCCGGCCGCGATAATCAGCCCAATAAGTGCCCGGTTTTGCATTTCTCTTACCGTTATATAATTAAGTAGATAACGATTATCGGCATTTGCCTGCGCCCGACAAGGGAAAATTTATTGCAAAATATAGCGAAAGCCACCGGCATGGGCTTTAAGAATGGGCGCTTGTCTGCTTCCGGGCCTCATCTGAACCGGGCCGGGCGACGCTGTACTGGCGCCTCTTCCGTAGGTCAGCGGCCCCGTCAGAAGAGAGCGGTATAAAAAAAAGCCCCGTCGCTGCCAGAAAATGTCCTGACGGCGGCGGGGCTTTTGATTCAGGCGCTTATCCGCGCACGCTGACTCTTTTGCGGACAAACAGCCAGCTCACCAGCAGCAGGGCCAGCCAGCCAATACCGACATAGAGTGAGATGCGGGTATCCGGGAAGTAGCCAATCAGGCCAATGATAAAGGCCAGGAAAAGGATCCCCACCAGTGCGGTAAAGCGGCCACCCGGCATGGCGAATTTCAGCGCCTTCGCCTCTTCTTTCGTCAGCGAGCGGCGGAAGCCTATCTGGGCAAACAGGATCATAATCCACACCCAGACGGTGGCAAAAGTAGCCAGCGAAGCGATCACAAGGAAGACTTTTTCCGGCATCAGGTAGTTCAGATAAACCGCCACCAGCATCGCCAGCATCATCACCAGCACCGTCACCCAGGGAATGCCACGGCGGGAGACTGTGGTAAACATCTTCGGCGCATGTCCCTGTTCCGCCATGCCGTGCAGCATACGCCCCACGCCGAAGACGTCGCTGTTAATCGCCGAGAGCGAAGCGGTGATCACCACGAAATTCAGAATGGTCGCCGCGGCCGCAATGCCCAGATGCTGGAAAGTCAACACGAAAGGACTGCCGTTGGTGCCGACCTGGTTCCAGGGGTAGATCGACATAATGACGAACAGCGTGCCGACGTAGAACACCAGAATGCGCAACGGAACGGTGTTGATCGCTTTAGGAATAGAGGTTTCCGGGTCTTTCGCCTCTCCTGCCGTGATGCCGATGATTTCGATGCCGCCATAGGCGAACATTACGATCTGTAGCGACAACACCATACCGATAACGCCGTGGGCAAAGAAGCCGCCGTTGGTCCACAGGTTGTGGATGCCGGTTGGCTCGCCGCCATTACCAATGCCCCAGAAAATGATGCCGATTCCCGCCACGATCATAATAATGATGGTGGCGACTTTGAACAGCGACAGCCAGAATTCCACCTCACCGAACACCTTGACGGTTGCCATATTGATCGCGCCGATAATCAGCACCACGCTCAGCACCCAGATCCAGTGCGGCACGTCCGGAAACCAGACGCTCATATAGATGCCAAAGGCGGTGACGTCGGCAATAGCGACGATCAGGATTTCGAAGCAGTAGGTCCAGCCGGTAATGAAGCCAGCCAGCGGCCCAAGGTAATCCTGAGCGTAACGGGAGAAGGAGCTGGCCTGCGGGTTATTAACGGACATCTCACCCAGGGCGCGCATGATGATGTAAGCGATGGCCCCGCCAATAATATAGGCGAGGATCACGCTTGGGCCGGCCATTTTCATAGCATCAGCAGAACCGTAAAAAAGGCCGGTTCCAATAGCCGACCCCAGGGCCATAAAGCGAATGTGGCGGGTACTCAGTCCCTTTTTGAGCTTGTTCGTGGTCATTTCTTCTTTCCTGTGGTTCCCCTGCTGCCGGAACCACAGGGGTAATAGGTATAGCTTACTGCTGGTGCGCACTTACCTGCTGACGGCCCAGCGCACGATCGTAAAACGCGACCAGGACCAGCATCGCCAGCGAAGGCGGCAGCCAGGAGAGTCCCTGCTCCGCCAGCGGCAGGCGCTGAACGAAACCGGGCAGCAGCGAGGCCAGCGCACTGCCTTTTGCCGCGTCGATGATACCAAACAGCAGGCTGATCAGCATCGTTGGGGCAATAACGCGTGCGCTTTTCTTCCACCATTTTAAGGTGAAGCTAAGTAAAATCAGTACGATACACGGCGGATAGATGGCGGTCAGCACCGGCACGGAGATCTGAATAAGGTGGCTCAGGCCCAGATTTGAGACCAGCATGGAGAACAGGCCCAGAATAAAGACCAGCTGACGATAGCTCAGCGGCAGGTATTGCTCAAAAAATTCCGCACAGGCGCAGGTCAGGCCAACGGCCGTAACCATGCAGGCCACAAAAATCAGCGCGGCCAGGAACAGGCTGCCCGTATTGCCAAAGGTGTGCTGAACATACGCATGCAGAATGGCCGCTCCATTCGCATTCTGATCCACCAGGCTCGCGCTGTCGGAGCCCAGACGGAACAGGCTCAGATAAACCAGCGTCAGGCCGACACCGGCGATCAGTCCCGCCAGAATGGTGTAGCGCGTTAACAGTTTCGCATCGCTAACCCCGCGCGAACGTGCAGCGTTAACGATCACGATGCCAAAGACCAGCGCACCCAGCGTATCCATCGTCAGGTAACCGTTGACGAAACCGCTGGAAAAGGCGGCGTGCTGATAGGCATCGGTGGCGGGTGCCATGCCATCCGCAGGCCACAGCAGAGCGGCCACGCCCAGCACGGCCAGCGCGATGATTTTCAGCGGTGCCAGGAAATGCCCGACCGTATCCAGCAGTTTGCCAGGATAGAGGGAAATCAGGATAACCAGCGCAAAGTAAAGCACGCTATAGATAAACAGCGGCAGCGCACCATCGCCGGTCAGCGGCGCGATGCCGACTTCAAAAGAGACGGTGGCGGTACGCGGTGTGGCAAAGAGCGGGCCCACGGCCAGATAGCAAACGGTCGCCAGTACGATGCCGGCCGCTTTGCCGATAGGCGAACTCAGCGCATCGATACCGCCGCCGACGCGCGCCAGCGCGATAACGGTAATAACGGGAAGCCCCACGGCGGTGATCAGAAAGCCAAGCGCGGCAATCCAGACGTGTTCACCGGACTGAATGCCCACCATAGGCGGGAAAATGATATTGCCGGCTCCCACAAACAGGGCAAACGTCATGAAGCCCAATGCGAGGATATCTCTGGTAGTTAAACGATTAGTCATAGTCAGCGGTATTGCCTGTACTGGTGTGAATGAAGTCGCGATGTTGAGTTAACCACCCTGTCTGCTCTGAAAACGCCGTCATATCAAGCCGGTGCAGGTAAAAATTCTGCCGTGCGGCGGTAAATACAGCGTAATTGGGCGGATTTTAATCTTTTTACAGGGAGGTAACGTAAAAACGGCGCTAAGTAAACCGTTTATAGCGGTGAAAGGCAATACGGGATCGGAAAAGCAGAGCGATATAGCGTAAAAACCGCGGCATACAGCTTTTCGCTTCAGTTTATCGCCAGGATGCCTTACATGATTTGCATTCTTTTTGCTCAGGGCGGGGTTACTTCCTGCACATATGCGGGGAAAGATGCACAAAAGGCGCGATTTCTCGCGCCTTTTTCACATTCTGGCGCAGGATCACCAGATTTCGTTGGCAATATCCACCACCAGACGCAGTTTCGCCCACTGCTCTTCTTCGCTGAGGCTGTTTCCCTCTTCCGTTGAGGCAAAGCCACACTGCGGGCTGAGGCAGATTTGATCCAGGCTGACATAGCGGGACGCTTCTTCAATGCGCTTTTTCACCGTTTCGCGGCTTTCCAGTTCACCATTTTTGGTGGTGATCAGACCCAGCACCACCTGCTGTTTGCCCGGCTTGATAAAACGCAGCGGCTCAAAGCCCCCGGCGCGCTCGTTATCATATTCCAGAAAGAAGGCGTCAACGTTGACGCTGCCGAACAGGATTTCGGCCACTGGCTCATAGCCACCTTCAGAGATCCAGGTGGAGCGGAAGTTACCACGGCAGACATGCAAACCGATCGTCAGGTCGTCCGGCTTCCCCTCAAGCGCCTTGTTCAGTACCTGCGCATAGATCCAGGCCAGCTCTTCCGGATCGTCGCCACGTTCGCGGATCTGCGCTTTCTGATCTTCGGAGCAGAGATAGGCCCAGACGGTATCATCCAGCTGCAAATAGCGGCAGCCCGCATCATAGAAGGCTTTAATCGCATCGCGCCAGGTGACGGCAAGATCGTCAAAATAGGCGTTCAGGTCGGGATAGACGCTGGCATCAATGGCCTTGCGACCGCCGCGGAAGTGCAGCACGCTGGGGCTGGGAATGGTCATTTTCGCCACCGCGTCGCCGCTGATACTTTGCAGATAGCGGAAATCTTCCAGCATCGGATGATTGCCGAAGCCCAGCTTACCCGTTACGCGAACGCTGTGCGCTTTGGTCTGCACGCCGTTAAACTGGATGCCCTGTTCCGCTTCGTACCGCTCCACGCCTTGCAGCCCGTCGAAAAAGTCGAAATGCCACCATGCGCGCCGGAATTCACCGTCGGTAACAATACGCAGTCCGCTTGCCCGCTGATGTGCAACCACATCGCGAATCGCTTCATCTTCAATACGGCGAAGCGCTTCAGGCTCAATTTCGCCTGCCTGAAAACGTTCGCGCGCCTCTTTAATGGCGGCTGGACGAAGAAAGCTGCCGACAACCTCGGCGCGGTACTGGGCGGTATCTCTTTGCATGTTGGGTCACTCCTGGCCTGCGCGACGGGGCGCATAATTTACCGTTGAAATAATTACGTTTCGTTATAAGTAGACTTCTGGATGTCCATATGGCTTAAAGGGAGCATGTCATGAGAAAGATTCAGGTGCAACCGAGGAAAATTCAACAGAGTTGAATAAAATTCATGTTGGGGAAAGGCAAGCCAGCTGCATTGCTCCGGCACCGCAGCTGTCAGCAGGATCAGGAGCGATCAAGCATCGCGAGCGCTGCCGCGCGCTGTGCTTCCGAGAGGGGAAGATAGCCGGCCTGATTGACCAGCGTCTGCCCCTGGGGAGAAAGCGCCAGCTGCAGGAAGGCCGCCGTCAGCGGTTCCAGCGGTTTTCCCGGCGCTTTGTTGATATAGATGTAGAGGGGGCGTGCCCAGGGATAACGCCCGCTGCGGATGTTTTCAGCCGTGGGCATAATAAAATCCTGCTCCTGCCGCGCAACCGGCAGTGTTTTTACGCCGCTAAGGTGAAACCCCATACTGGCGTAGCCGATGCCGTTCAGCGTCGCCGCCACCGCCTGCACCACGGCCGCTGAACCGGGATATTCCCCCACATCGTTACGAAAATCGCCGTTACAGAGCGCCTGCTGCTTGAAAAAACCCCAGGTTCCGGAGGCGGAGTTGCGGCCAAAACGCTGCAGCGGCCGGGCCGGCCAGCCTGGCTGGGTAAGATTTAGATCGCCCCAGTTCGCCACGGCAGAAAGCGCCCCGCAGCGGCGGGTGACAGAAAAAATGGCGTCGAGCTGCTTCACGTTCAGGCCAGGCAGCGGGTTATCCTGATTGACCACCACCACCAGCGCATCCATCGCCACCGGCACCGCGAGGGGCGGATAACCGTAACGGGCTTCGAACCGCTGGCGCTCCTCCGCCTGCATCGGACGGCTCATCGCCCCCAGCTGCGCCGCTCCACCCGCCAGCGCCGTCGGCGCCGTGGAGGAACCGGCCGCCTGGATTTGCACGTTCACGCCCGGAAACTGGCGGTTAAAACGTTCGCCCCATAGCGCCATCAGATTCCCCAGGGTGTCCGAACCCACGCTGGTAAGATTACCGGCTAACATGCCTTCTTTTGCCTGCGCGAGCGTGCTGCACAGCAGCACCGCGACCAGAAACAGCCTTTTCATTTCAGATTACCGCTTTCGATTCCGGAAGCGCATTCTGGGCCAGATCGTTGCTGACAATCAACCGTGGCGGCAGCAGGAAGCTGAAACAGGTCTCTTTACCAGGCTCGCTTGCGATCTCAAGCCTGGCGCTATGGTGGCTGAGCGCGTGCTTAACGATAGCGAGGCCCAGCCCGCTGCCGCCGGTTTGCCGGGAGCGGGCCTTATCAACGCGATAAAAACGCTCCGTCAGGCGGGGAATATGCTCGCTCGCAATACCAGGGCCATTGTCAGAAACGCTGAACAGCGCGCCGTTTGGCGTTTTCTGCCAGCGAATCTCAATGCGCGTTCCGGCTGGGGTATGGTTTACCGCATTATAAACAAGGTTCGATATGGCGCTGCGAAGCTGTTCATCGTTGCCAAAAACCTGCAGATGGGCGTCAATAGTGAAATGAATGTCATGACGCCCCTGGCTGAGCGTTTCCGCCTCGCGCTGGAGAAGATGCAGCATTGCTGGCACGTTGACCTTTTCCTGAAGATCTAAGGCCGGCGCCGCCTCAATACGCGACAGCGTCAGAAGCTGCCCGACCAGCCCCTCCATGCGTCGTGTCTGCTCCTGCATAGTATGCAGTGCTTTATCACGCACCGGGCCTTCCAGCACGGCATCATTCATCATCTCCAGATAGCCCTGCAACACCGTCAGCGGCGTCCGTAACTCATGGCTGACGTTAGCGAAAAAGTTGCGTCGCGCGCCCTCCAGCTGATGCATTTGAGTAACGTCACGCGCAACCATCAGCCACTGCCCTTCGCTGTAAGGCATAACGCGAAATTCAAGATGGCGGTGATTGTTCAGGACCAGCGTCAGTGGCCGTATGAAATCCCGCTGGCGCAGGTAACGGGTGAATTCGGGATAGCGCAGGAGATTGAGGATGTTCTGGCCGTTGTCCTCCGGCCAGCGCAGGCCCAGCATCTGCTGAGCCAGACCGTTACACCAGAAGATGGTGCCCTCTTCGGTGGTCAGGACCACCGCATCAGGAAGGGACTCCGCACCGCTGCGAAAGCGTTTGATCAGATGGCCAAGTTCCCGGCGGCGGCGGCGGTTACGCGCCTGCATCTGATAGAGACCATAAAATAGCGGTTCCCAGCTGCCGCGTCCGGCGGGGGGCGTCATACTACGATCGATCCACAGCCAGTGGGACAAACGTAGCAGGTTATTGAAATGCCACCCCAGTACGCCCAGCATCGACAGCAACAGCAGCCAGGGCAGATAGCCCACCAGTAGCCCAATAATCAGTGCGGGCAGGCTGGCGAGGACCAGCTCAAGCAGTAATCTCTTCCAGGAGAGGCGTTCTAACACGGTTAACACTCCAGTGCGAACGATCAGAAGCGTGCAGAGAAACGATAGCCTGTTCCGCGAACCGTCTGCACCATACGATCGTGCCCGGTGATCTCCAGCGCTTTACGCAAGCGGCGAATATGAACGTCAACGGTACGATCTTCGACGTACACGTTAGTGCCCCAGACGTGATTAAGCAACTGCTCACGGCTGTAAACCCGTTCGGGATGGGTCATAAAGAAGTGCAGCAGCTTATACTCCGTTGGCCCCATTTCCAGCGGCTGGGTTTCCGACATGACGCGGTGCGATGAGGGATCCAGGCTCAGTCCCTGCATCTCAATAACCTCTTCCACCGCCATGGGTGAAATCCGGCGCATCACTGCTTTGATGCGCGCCACCAGCTCTTTGGGCGAAAAAGGCTTGGTAATATAGTCGTCGGCACCCACTTCCAGCCCGCGAACCCGATCTTCTTCTTCGCCCCGCGCGGTCAGCATCATCACCGGGATATCCCGGGTCATCGCTTCCCGCTTCAGGTGTTTGATAAACTGAATGCCTGAACCGCCGGGCAGCATCCAGTCAAGCAGGATCAGATCGGGCCAGGGTTCGATCAGCTGGCCGATGGCGCTGTCATAATCTTCCGCTTCTACGGGTTGATAGTCATTTTGCTCAAGAACGAAACACAACATCTCACGGATCGGGGCTTCATCTTCAACGACCAGAATGCGCTTAGCCATTATTGCTCCTGCTGCTGTGACGGAATGTCACTGGGGTTTGCGGCGACATTATGCGTCAGTTTTATGACAGTTTTATGAAAAAAGCACGAGGTACATCGCCGTTTTATAACACTTTTATTCATCCCGAAACGTCATTCAGACTGGGGTTTTAGCGTTGGCTGTTTATAATCGACGCTTCCGGTATGCATCTTCAAAGGATCCCATGCGACTTATCCATACTTCCGACTGGCACCTGGGCCAATTTTTTTACACCAAAAGCCGGGCGCCCGAGCATCACGCCTTTCTCGACTGGCTGCTGGCGCAGGCTATTGCGCATCAGGTCGATGCCATTATCGTCGCAGGGGATATTTTCGATACGGGATCGCCGCCAAGCTATGCGCGCGAACTCTACAACAGTTTTGTGGTGAAGCTTCAGCAGGCGGGCTGTCAGCTGGTGGTGCTGGGCGGTAATCATGATTCGGTCGCCACGCTGAATGAATCCCGCGAGCTGCTCGCCTGCCTGAATACCCGGGTGATTGCCGCTGCCAGCAGCGATCCGGAGGAGCAGGTGCTGATGCTGAACACCCGTGACGGCAAGCCGGGCGCCCTGCTCTGCGCTATTCCTTTTCTTCGCCCGCGGGATATTACGCTGAGCCGGGCGGGCCAGTCGGGGCGGGAGAAGCAGCAGACGCTACTGGAGGCGATCACCCAGCACTATCAGCGCTGCTGGCAGGCGGCGTTGCGGCAGCGGGACAAGCTCGGCCTGGCGCTGCCAATTATCGCCACCGGCCATCTGACCACCGTGGGCGTAACCAAAAGCGATGCGGTGCGGGATATCTACATTGGTACGCTTGACGCTTTTCCTGCTCAGGCCTTTCCGCCAGCGGATTATATTGCGCTGGGGCATATTCACCGGGCGCAGCGCATCGCCAGCAGCGACCATATTCGCTACAGCGGTTCGCCCATCCCGCTCAGTTTTGATGAACTTGGCAAAGAGAAGAGCGTGTTTTTAGTCGAGTTCAGCGCAGGTAAACTCAGCCAGGTGACGCCGCTGAACGTGCCGCTGTTTCAGCCGATGCAGATGATCAAGGGATCGCTGGAGGAGATTGAGCGGCAGCTTGCCGCTATCCAGCCACGGGAGGACGGCAAACCGGTCTGGCTGGATATTGAGATCGTCACCCAGGCCTGGCTGAACGATATCCAGCGCCGTATCCACGATATCACCGAAGGGCTGCCGGTGGAGGTGGTGCTGCTTCGCCGGAGCCGGGAACAGCGAGAGCAGGTTATTGCCCGTCAGAATAATGAAACCCTCAGCGAGCTGAGCGTTGAGGAAGTTTTCTCCCGGCGGCTGGCGATGGAAGAGGAGTCGCCGGAGCGGCTTGCCCGGGCGACCCTGCTGTTTAAACAGACGCTGAGTGAAATGGATGATGAGGCGCAGCCATGAAAATCCTGACGCTGAGGTTTAAAAACCTCAATTCACTGAAGGGTGAATGGAAGATCGATTTCACCGCTGAACCTTTTGCCAGCAGCGGGTTGTTTGCGATCACCGGCCCCACCGGCGCCGGAAAAACCACGCTGCTGGATGCCATCTGCCTGGCGCTCTACCATGAAACGTCGCGGCTGGGGAAACTCTCACAGTCGCAGAACGATCTGATGACGCGGGACACGGCGGAGTGCCTGGCTGAAGTGGAGTTTGAGGTAAAGGGGGTCGCCTGGCGTGCGTTCTGGAGCCAGAACCGCGCAAGGGGCGCCGCCGACGGCAACCTTCAGGCACCACGGGTAGAGCTGGCCCGCTGTGACGATAACACCATTGTTGCCGATAAGGTGAAAGACAAGCTGGATATGCTTGCCTCCCTCACCGGGCTGGATTTTGAACGTTTCACCAAATCGATGATGCTGTCGCAGGGGCAGTTTGCCGCCTTCCTGAACGCCGACGCCAACAGCCGTGCCGGGCTGCTTGAAGAACTGACCGGCACCGAAATCTACGGGCGTCTCTCCGCCAGCGTCTTTGAACGGCATAAAAATGCCCGTACGGCGCTGGAGACGCTGAGGGCGCAGGCCAGCGGAATGGCCCTGCTTGACGAAGCGCAGCTTCAGCAGCTCGCCTCACAGTTACATCAGCTAACAGAAGAAGAGCAGGTACTCACTTCACATTATCAGCAGCAGCAGCAGAGACTGCACTGGCATCAGCAAAACCAGACGCTGGAGGCGGCCCTGCACGCGGCGCAGACGGCGGCACAGCAGGCAACCGGCGCGTCCCAGCAGGCAGAGCCGGAACTGGCCCGCCTGACGCTGGCCGAACCGGCGGAGAAGCTGCGTCCCGTCTGGCATCAGCGTAATCAGCTCCGGCAGGACTGTGAGACGTCTGCGGCTGCCCTTAATCAGCTTTCCGCCCAGCGGCAGCAGGCGGCAGAGGCACTGGAAGCCAGCACTGCCCGGCTCAATGCTGCCGAAGCCGCCCGTCAGCAGCATGAGGCATTCAGGCAGCAGCAGGAAACGCTGATTGCAGAGAAAGTGGTTCCGCTGGACAACCTTATTGCCACGCTGAGCGCCCAGAGTGACCAGCTCAGCCAGGAAGTTAGTGAGTACAAACACTCTCTGGAGACGCGCCGCCTGACGCAGCAGCAGAAGCAGCAGACGGAGCGGGATAAACAGGCACAGCAGAGCGGACATCAGCGCTGGCAGCAGGAGCATGCTCGCTTTGCCGCCTGGGGCGAATCGTTGCCGCTCTGGCGTATGACCTTTACCCGGCAGCAGGAAAGCGCTCAGGCGCTGGCGGCCCTCCAGCAGCGCATCAACGGGCAGCAGAAAGCGGTCACCGAACTTGAACAAAGCCTCACCCTGCTCGACCAGCAGGCGCGCCCCCAGCAGCAGGCGATGGAAGAAGCCCGGCTACAGGTCACTAAGGCTGAAAGTGAGCTTGCCGCGCTGGAGATGCAGCATCCCGAAGAGAAGGTGCAGGCGGCGTTAACCCGCCTGAACCAGCAGCGTCCCCTGCGCCAGACGCTGGCGCTACTTCTGCCTCAGTGGCAGCAGCTGGCGCAGCGACACCAGAAGCAGCAAGAGAGTCAGCGGGCGTTACAGCAGCAGCTTCAGGCCGCGGAACAGCTGTTGCACAGCCTGCGCGCCAGCTGGAAAGAAAAGCATCAGCACCAGCTCGATCTCGAACAGCGCTGTGAGCTTGAGCGACGCATTGCCAGCCTTGAGCAGCACCGTGCGCAGCTGGAAGCGGGCCAGCCCTGCCCGCTCTGCGGCGCCTGCGAACATCCCGCCGTTGCGGAGTATCAGGCGCTGCAAACGTCAGAAAACCAGAACCGCCTTAAGGCGCTGATATCTGAGGTCCAGACGCTGCACGATCGGGGAACCGCGAAGCGGGAAGAAGTTAAAAATCTGCAGCAGCAGGCGGAAAAACTGAGGTTAGAGCTGGAGGAGACCGGTCGTGAAACCGCTCGCCTGCACGCCCGCTGGCGTGAAACGGTAGAAGCGCTTTCGCTGACGCTGACGCCGGACAACCTGCAACAGGCGGCGGACTGGCTGAGTGAACAGGAGCAGTCAGAAACCGCGCGTCAGGCCGAACTGAGCCGCATGCAGCTTGGCGTCAGGACGCTGCAACAGCATAAAGATACGCTGACCCGGCACCAGCAGGCGCTGACAACACTTCAGCAGCAGCAGGAACTGACCAGTCAGCAATTACTTACTTCAAACCAGACGCTGGCGGAACTTACCCAGCGGCTGGCCGCTGAAAGCCACACGCTGCAAGAGCAGCAGGCGACGCTTGCGGCCAGCCTGCGGACGCTCGGATTATCCCTGCCTGAGACGGCAGAGCATGAAGGCTGGCTGGCGGAGCGTCAGGCTGAATGGCAGCAATGGCTTCAGACCGGACAGGCGCTGGCCGTTCTGGCACCGGAGCTGGCGACGCTGAGCAGCCAGCAGCAGGCGCTTAGCGAAGAGATAGCGAAAGAGCAGGCGCGGCTGGATGCGCTGGAAAGCCGCCTTAACGCTGAGCGGCTTACCCTGCGTGACCAGCAGCAGCAGCGTCTGGCGCTGTTTGGTGAACGACAGACGGCTGAGGTACTCAGTCAGCTGAAAACAGTGACGCAGCAGCATGCCGGTGAAGCGCAGGCGCAGCAGAAGCAGTGGCAACAGCAGCAGGATCGCCTAAATACCCTGACCGGACAGCATAATTCACTTTCTGAACAGTCAGCCATGCTGGCTGAAAGGCTGACGCAGGCGCAGCAAACCCTGCTTACCGCGCTGGCGGCCAGCCATTTCAGCGATGAAGCGGCCTTCACCGCCGCCCTGCTTGATGAGGCGGAGATTGCCCGTCTCACTGCCCTGAAAAAACATCATGAGGAAGCGTGCCAGCAGGCAGCCACGCTGCTGGCACAGGCTGAAAAAAGCCTCAGGATGCATCAGGCTGAGAAGCCTGATGCAATGACGGAGACAGAGGGCGCGCTGGCGGAGAGCGTGACCGATCTCGCCCGGCGACTGAAGGAAAATGCCCAGCGCCAGGGCGAAGCGCGCCAGCAGCTCAACAGCGATGCCGCCCGCCGCACGCAGCAGCAGGCTTTACTGGCCCGGATAGCCGAACATGAACATCAGGCGGAAGACTGGAGCTACCTGAACCAGTTAATTGGCTCAAAGGAAGGGGATAAATTCCGTAAATTCGCCCAGGGGCTGACGCTGGATCATCTGGTCTGGCTGGCGAACAATCAGCTGGATCGGCTGCATGGCCGCTACCTTCTGCAGCGTAAATCGCTGGAAGCGCTTGAGCTGCAGGTGGTGGATACCTGGCAGGCCGACGCGACACGCGACACGCGTACGCTCTCCGGCGGCGAAAGCTTCCTCGTCAGCCTCGCGCTGGCGCTGGCGCTTTCCGATCTGGTCAGCCATAAAACGCAGATTGAATCACTTTTCCTGGATGAGGGGTTCGGGACGCTGGATGCGGAAACGCTCGACAGTGCGCTGGACGCGCTGGATGCGCTGAACGCCAGCGGCAAAACCATTGGCGTAATCAGTCACGTTGAGGCGATGAAGGAACGTATTCCGGTGCAGATTAAGGTGCGTAAGGTTAACGGGCTGGGCTACAGCCGGCTGGAGACGCCGGGCTGATGGCACAGTAATAAACCGGCAGCCCGGAAAGGCGCATGACCCGCAGCCCGCAAAGGGGTCTGCCACGACGCGAGAAACGACGTGCCGCGCAGAAACCTTTGCCACTTTACTGACGGGGAGCGATTCCCCGTCAGAGCAGATTTCACTGCCGTTTTGAAACTCAGATTTTCGTTGCCGATTTAAAGCGAGGGCCGGTCAGCAGGCCGCCGTTATCTCGCGCCGTCAGCAAGCGACTGCTGGTGACGCCGGCAACGTCATGCGCGCCATCCGTGACGGTGCTGTGAATCTGCTTCACCGCAGCCGCAACAAGGATACCAATCACGCCCGGCCCCGAACTATTGTTGTTTTCAGAATCCGAGGCCGTCGCCAGACCGCTCCAGATTTGCTTGCCGCTGCGCAGATCGACCAGTCTGGCGGTAGCCGAAACCCGGGTTTCACTGTCAACGAGCAGATATTTGGTGCCGTAGTCGGTGATATCGACATAAAGCGCCGCGTCAGCGTTAAAGATACCGTGAAGCTTCTCCGCGCTGAGGGAACGGACATCCGCCGCCGTGGTAACACCATTCTGACGGAAAGTCTCTTCCACAACCGCCACCGGGAAAACATAGTAGCCAGACTCCGCCAGCGGCTGAGTCACCAGCGAAATAAAGCTGTGTGCCGCCTTAATATCCGGCGAGTTATTTTCCGCCGGCAGCACCAGAATAGAAGCAGGCTTGCTCTCGCGAAACGCAGTGTAATCGTAAGGCGCTTTTTTCGCACAGCCGCTCAGCACAACTGCCGCCAGCAGCGTCGCCATCATCATCAACTTTTTCATTTTTTCGCTCCCTGCTTATTACGCATCAGGAAATCCATATAGTGAGCCGATTCAGGAAAGGCCGTTTTTTCCGCATTGAACTGTGCGAACGCCAGGTCCGCGCGGCCAGTATCCACATACAGCAACCCGAGCTGGGCGTGCAGGCCTGGCGGTACCGGCTGATTTTTTGCCTTAGCCTGCTCCATCACCAGATTCAGCGTCTCAATCTCTTTTTCCGGCGAGGTGCTGTGCTGGTAATAGTTATAAAGCGAAGGCTGATAGTCGCCCCAGTAATAGGTGGTGACTTTTTTTGGCGCGCAGGCCGCCAGCAGCAGTACCGCAGCGGCTGCCGGAATAAGTTTTAACGTTCTCATTTTTTTATCCTGTTATTTTGCCGCGCGCCAGGCGCCAGATTCAATACCGCTGACCAGATGATTGACCGCTTCGCGAATCGCCAGATCCATCACCTTGCCGTTCAGCGTCGAGTCGTAGCTGGCGGTGCCGCCAAAGCCGATCACTTCCCGGTTGGATAAGGCATATTCGCCTGCGCCCTGTACGGAATAGACCACTTCCGAGGTCGCCACATCAACAATGTTCAGGTTGACCTTAGCGTAAGCGACCTGGGTTTTGCCGCGGCCAAGGATGCCCCAGAGCTGCTGGTCACCCACTTCTTTACGACCAAACTCGGTGATATCGCCGGTAACCACATAGTCCGCGCCTTTGATATTCTGCGCGCTGCGCTTATAGCCCGCTTCCGCTTTCAGTTCCTCAAGGTTTGCGCGATCCAGCACGTTAAAACGTCCGGTCTGCTGAAGGTGCGTAATCAGGATGGTTTTAGACTGGTTGCCCAGGCGGTCGACGCCATCGGAAAAGATGCCGTTCATATAGGCAGAACGGTTATCAAATTTGCCGACGGCAATCGGGCTTTTCACGCCCTGATAAGCGGGCTGAGTGGCGGCAGTAACCTGCGGGGCTTCAATCGCGCGGGAGGATTCTGTCGCACACCCGGTGAGGGTGAGAGTGCTGAACAGCGCCAGGGCTGCAAGGTTATGATGTGATTTCATTTCAGTTCCGTGAATCAATTGAAAAGCAACCAGCAACTTCCCGCGCCTTGCCATTACATCTCCCACAGCGACGTCAGCGAGTTTGCATCATGATGCCTGGTGAATAATCCGTAAATCACCCGGGATGCTGGATTCTTCTGTCAGCGGCATGCTAACAGGCTAAACTATCGGCCTTGATCGAGAAAACTTTACCTGGCAGGGGCATAAAAATGAATTTTTACCGGGGGTTAGGACTGATGATTGCGGGCGTGGTTGCCGCGCTGAGCGGGTGTCAGAGTGCTCGCCATGGCCTGATGACGGCGGAAGAAATGGATACGCTGGCCCGTTCACAATGCGCCAGCGCGCACGACGCGAACCAGCAGGATTGCGTCTATCTTCGCCGGATGAAGTATGGGATTCAGAACAATTTTTTTGATGTTGAACGCTACCGGGGGCGGGAGTGTGACCTGACGATTGAGTATGGCAGAAACCAGCATTACAGCGTGCTGAGAACCACCGGCGATGAGGCGTTATGCATGAAAGCCTGGGGCGTGGTCAGCAGCGCGGCGGATCTGCCGCCGCCGCCGCCGCATTTCCCGGCGAAAATCATTTTAGCCTTCCGACCCGGCTAATTAACAACGCTGCTGAAAGGCGCCTGCCTCCACGTTCAACAGCGTTTTCACAAAGGTATCAGAGCGGCCAGAGCCAGGCCGCGCCGCGTACCCCGCTGGAGTCACCGTGAACCGCCTTGCGGATCGGAGTTTCGCATTCACCGCCAAAAACCCACCCTTTGATCAGCTGCGGCACGGTCTGATAGAGACGATCCACGTTGCTCATCCCGCCGCCCATCACGATCGTTTCCGGATCGTAGATATTGATCACATGCGCCAGCGATTTTGCCAGACGCAGCTCATAGCGGCTCATCGCCAGCTCGGCAACGGGATCCTGCCGCTCCACCAGCTGGATGATCTCCGCGCCCGTAAGCTCTGTTCCGCTTAACCGCGCGTAGTCAGTGGCGAAACCGGTACCGGAGACAAAGGTTTCGATGCAGCCCGACTTGCCACAGTAGCAGGGGACTTCGTCCCGGTAACGCTGCTCATCCTCATCCATCCAGGGAAGCGGATTATGACCCCATTCCCCGGCGTTACCATTACCTCCGGCATGCGCCTGGCCGTTCAGCGCCACGCCGGCGCCACAGCCGGTGCCGATAATAACGGCAAAGACCGTCTGGCAGCCTGCGGCCGCCCCATCCACCGCTTCGGAAACCGCGAGACAGTTTGCATCGTTGGCGATCCGCACTTCCCGTCCCAGCCGCTTATGCAGATCTTGATCCAGAGACTGACCGTTAAGCCAGGTTGAATTGGCATTTTTTACCCGGCGGGTGAAGGGAGAGAGCGTGCCGGGTATCCCGAGTCCTACACTGCCCTGCTCACCCGTTTTCTCTTCTGCCAGCGCAACCAGCCCGGCTATCGCCTCTATCGTCTGCGGATAATCATCCCTGGGCGTGGCCACGCGATGGCGAAACAGCGTCTCGCCCTGTTCGGACAACGCAATCACCTCAATTTTCGTTCCGCCTAAATCAATCCCGATACGCACTTGTTATTCCTCATTATTTGATGCTTCGCCCTTAACCTTAGAAGGGGGCGGGCGGAAAGGCAATGAAACAGCGCCGCCGATTCGCTATCATGCGCCCTGACGTTGAACTAGCGCGCCCGTTGCGCGCACGGAGAGGGAAAGCAGAATGCTGTGGTTTAAGAATTTGATGGTATATCGTCTGAATCGCGAGATCCCACTGGCGGCCGACGAGATGGAAAAACAGCTTGAGCTCTTCTCCTTCACTCCCTGCGGCAGTCAGGATATGGCCAAAACCGGCTGGGTGTCGCCGATGGGCCCGCGCGGCGACGCGCTGACCCACGAGAATAATGGACAGATCCTGATCTGCGCCCGTAAAGAGGAGAAGATCCTGCCTTCGCCGGTGATCAAACAGGCGCTGGAAGCCAAAATCAGCAAGCTGGAAGCCGAGCAGCAGCGCAAGCTGAAAAAAACGGAAAAAGACTCGCTGAAAGATGAGGTGCTGCACAGCCTGCTGCCCCGCGCTTTTAGCCGCTTCAGCCAGACCTTTGTATGGATCGACACGGTCAACAACATGATCATGGTGGACTGCGCCAGCGCCAAAAAAGCGGAAGATACGCTGGCGCTGCTGCGTAAAAGCCTGGGATCGCTGCCGGTGGTGCCGCTGACGCTGGAAAGCCCGATTGAGCTGACGCTGACCGAATGGGTGCGCTCCGGTGATACCCCAGCAGGCTTTGCGCTGATGGATGAAGCAGAGCTGAAGGCCCTGCTGGAAGATGGCGGCGTTATTCGCTGCAAGAAACAGGATCTGGTCTGTGACGAAATCGCTAACCATATCGAAGCGGGCAAGCTGGTGACAAAGCTGGCGCTGGACTGGCAGGAGCGCGTACAGCTGCTGCTTTCGGATGATGGTTCCCTGAAGCGCCTGAAATTCTCAGACACGCTGCGCGAACAGAATGATGATATCGATCGTGAAGATGTTCAGGCGAGGTTTGATGCCGATTTTATTCTGATGACCAGCGAACTGAGCGCCCTTATCAGTAATACCATCGAAGCGTTAGGCGGCGAAGCTCAGCGCTAAGCGCGCATCAGCGCAAAATAAAGGGCAGCCTGCGCTCCCCTTCAGGCCGTTTAGCCGGGCGCCCCCGACTTTCCCGGCAAAGCCCGCGCACTCCGGCGGGCTTGCCTGCTACCGCTGACCGCCCGTCAGGCTTTCAGATAGCGGCAGAGATAGGATGAGGGTTCCGCCACCTGGAGATGAAACTCCGCGTGGCCCGGCACGTTAAACACCTGCCCCGGCTCGTAATGCTGCCATTCCGTTTCGCCCGGCAGTAGCACCTTCAGCGACCCGCTCACGACGGTCATCTCCTCCGGCTGTCCGGTTCCAAAGGTGTATTCCCCCTCCGCCATTACGCCCACGCTGGCACGTCCTGTACTGGCACTGTCGAAACCGATCGATTTCACTTTTCCGTCGAAGTACTCGCTGACGTTGAGCATAGGCACATCCTTAAATTGTAATCATAGACAAGGTAAAATGAAGGTGTTCCACGCCTGAACAGGGCCCGTTACACCAGCAGTTCTGCCGCCAGCTTTGCCATCAGCATATTGGACAGCAGCACGGGGATTCCCAACAGTTTTTGTAAAAAATCACGATGCCGCTGATGATAGCCGAGACAGTCCAGAACCACGACGTCGGCACCCTTTTCCTGAAGCATCAGCGCCGCATCGACCAGATCGTCGTCGCTGTTTTGCCAGGGGCTGGCGACAGCGAATACCGGCGGCTGGCCCAGGCTTTGCCATTTTCTGCGCTGTTCTGCGAGGTGCTCTTCACGCGCGATAACAATTCCGACCTGATGTCCCCCGGTAATCGCATTAACCAGCGGTGGCAGCAGCCGGTAAGGTTCGAGCAGCGTGGCCTGGCTGGCCTGAAGGTGGCTGAACTCCGCGCCGCCAAGCAACAGAATGGTTTCGTAACCCTGCGCTTCCAGCGCAACAATCTTTTCCTGAAGGGCTTCTTCAATCCGCGCGGCGGAGAGCTGCACATCCTTTCCCCCTTCACCACGCGTCATTACCACTTTCTCGCCGCCCACAGGCCCGTAAAGTCGTAAGATCTCCTCTTCCCGCAGGCCATCCAGCAGCGCAACAGAATAGAGTTGATCTTCGGGCAGTTGTTCAAGCAGCAAAGGCCGGATATCGCGGCGGGCATCGCTCCCCAGAGTTAACGTTGCGAGTGTCTGTTTCATCGTTTTACTATCCGCTGTGGTAGCGTTTTCAGCCAGCTGGCTGCCGGCTGTGCCGTAACCGGACGCCACGGATAGAGAAAGCATAGCATCTGCCTTTGAAAGAGGCTCTGCAACAGAAGGTAAGCAGGGATCAATCTGTAAATCAGTCAATGGATCATCCGGTTAAGCGTTAAAACTGACCCGCCAGCGCATTTCCGCACACCCGGGCCCTGAGTAAGGAAAAATAAAGTGATGGCCGGCCAGGGTCAAGGGGAAGGCCCAGGAAATGCGTCTCTGTGTCAGGACGATATCGCAAAAAGCAGGGTAGTGAAAAAGGATTATCGGCGAGAGCCCGGCAATAACCTGCCGGTTTACTTGAATAAGGCTGACAATGCAGCAGAATATGCTGAAATAATCGCAACCGGTGATTGTGCGGCCTGCGCCGTAAAAGGGTTTTCTGTGGCTTCCCTGCCAGCGATGTTTACTCTTTATCCTTATCTTCGTAACGCTCTTTAGCGTCCTGCGCTTCCTGCTCGGTTTCATGTTCGCTGATAAGCGTATCTGGCTTGGGGTGATCGGCCCGCAGCTCATACCAGGTTACGGTATTTCCTGTCGTTCCCTTTTCCACCGGCACGATATGCGCCTCACGCGGGTATGGAGGTCTGCCTGGCATATAACTCTCCTTCTGGACAATGATAAAAAAGCGACTGGGCGGATAGCCGTGCGAAATAACCCGATCGCACTACTGCCTTAAGTATAGACAGTTACTGGCATTTTTTATCATCTGGAGAAGATCACGGGCTTCCCGAAGGCTTAACCGGCCCTGGCGAGCCGGTTTACTACGCGCTCAGCCTGCCCGGGCCAGGCAAAGCAGCGCCATAATCTCATTCACGACCCGATCGGGTGACTGCATGGCGTTGACTACATGGTGCGCCGCTTCACGGTAAAGCCCGTCACGGGAGGCGAGCACCTCAACCATTTCATCCGCAATCGGACGGCCCGTCAGGGTTGGACGCTGCTCCTGTTGGGGGTAGGCTTGAAGACGGGATGCCAGTATCTCTGCGCCAGCCTGCAGGTAAATCACCTGACCCTGTTCGCGCATAAAGTGGCGATTTTCCGCCGCCAGCACCATACCGCCGCCGGTGGCGATCACTCTGGCCGTCGCCGTTACCGCCCGCAGTGACTCGGTTTCACGGCGGCGAAACCCCTCCCAGCCTTCCGCTGCCACGATATCCGCCACGGTGCGTCCTGTCGCCTGCTGAAGATGCAGATCGGTATCCACAAAAGCGTAACCAGATGCCTCGGCCAGCGCCTGACCAACGGTGGTTTTCCCACAACCGCGTGCGCCAATCAGAAAAAGAGGTAATGACATAGCTGGAGCGTCCTGAACTTTTACGTGGCTCGCTGAGGCGCCGCCGTAGAAGTGAAATGGGTTAATTTAGCGTCGCATCATACCGATAATCGCCGGTGGCGACCAGTAGTAACGTTGGCGGGGCAGCAGGAAGAAAATCGCTAACTCCATCATTTTACGCAGATAAAGTCACACACGGAGCATCTCCGTTGCCCGTTTCTCCCGTTATCCGTCACAAAGCGGCGCAATCATCCAAAACGGCAGGGCGGCGCGGGGCAAATCTTCTGTTCCAGAGGGAAGTGGTGGCTATCATCAGGACGTCCACCACAAGGCTGACAATGACGTCAGCAAGCGGGTTAACAGCAAAACAACGTTTCAGGTGATTCTGCGGTCAGAACTGGCCTGACCGCATACGGTCATTTTTGATTTTTTTGCGCCTGTAGCCACTTATCAAGTTCATTCGCGAACTGCTGGCGGTCGCGCTGATTGAGGGTGGCAGGCCCGCCGGTCTGCACGCCGCTGGCGCGCATGGTGTCCATAAAATCGCGCATGGTCAGGCGCTCACGAATGGTGGCATCGCTGTAGCGTTCGCCGCGCGGATTGAGCGCCACAGCCCCCTTCTCCATCACTTCTGCGGCAAGCGGAATGTCCGCTGTCACCACCAGATCGCCCGCTTCCGCCCTGCGTACAATTTCATTATCAGCCACGTCAAACCCGGCCGGTACGCGCAGCGTACGCAGAAACTTTGAGGGCGGAACGCTGAGCGGCTGATTCGCCACCAGGGTTATCATCATCTGCGCCCGATCGGCCGCACGGTACAACACTTCTTTAATCACTTTCGGGCACGCATCGGCATCCACCCAGATTGGCATCGCCATTTCCTTCTATGTTGAGACGGGAATGATGCTGATCTTGCCGTTCTTTTCCAGAATGGCAAATTTAATCTGATCAAAACGTTCGAGGTTATGGCCACGGGGAACAGAATGCCACCAACCCACTGTTCTGCCGGGTAACCCTTAACCCTTCTCACCGGCTTGTGAACACTGTTGATTAATCTGTCCAGCGCCAGGGTATGCAGACAGGCAGTGACGCTGATGCAAGTATCGCGCTGGCATATAGCGACGAATGACGTAAGCTAGACGCAGTGAAAAACCGAATCAAACAGGGAGCCTCATGATGGAAAAGAAAATCGGCTTTATTGGCTGCGGCAATATGTCGAAGGCGATTATCGGCGGCCTGGTCTCGGCCGGTCAGGTAAAAGCAGAAAATATCTGGGTCTATGACCACAAGCCGGAAACCAACCGGGCGATGCAGGAAGAGTATGGCATCACGCCCGGTGGCAGCGCCGAAGAAGTGGCAAAGCAGGCAGATATTCTGTTTGGCGCCGTTAAGCCCAACGTGATTCTGAACGTGCTGAAAGAGGTCTCTGGCAGCCTGAATAATGAGACGGTAGTGGTCTCTATTGCGGCTGGCGTCACGCTGGCGTCGCTGGCTGAAGTGCTGGGTCACGATCGTAAGCTGGTCCGCGTAATGCCAAACACACCCGCGCTGGTGAATGAAGGCATGACGTCCGTCACTCCAAATGTGCTGGTGACGCAAGAGGAGACGGATGAAATCCTCGCTATTTTCAACGGATTCGGTAAAGCAGCGCGGGTACCCGAATCGATGATCCACGCCGTGGTGGGCGTCAGTGGTTCCGCGCCGGCCTATGTGTTTATGTTTATTGAAGCGATGGCGGATGCCGCCGTGCTGGGCGGTATGCCTCGTGCCCAGGCCTATGAATTCGCCGCGCAGGCGGTGAAAGGCTCGGCGCAGATGGTGCTGGAAACGGGTAAACATCCCGGCGAGCTGAAGGATATGGTCTGCTCACCCGGCGGGACAACCATTGAAGCGGTGCGGGTGCTCGAAGAGAAAGGCTTCCGCTCTGCGGTGATCGAAGCGATGCAGAGTTGCATGGCAAAGTCGGCCAGTATGGGTAAATCCTGAGGGAGAGCAGGGGCGTAACTGCCCCTGCCTTTACTTCTCCACGCGCAGCGCTGTCGCGTTTTAACGCTTACTGGTTCAGCGCGGAGACGGCCAGCGCTTCAGCCTCGTCCATCGTCATCGGCTTCTGCATCCGTTGCACCAGATCGGCCGTCAGCGTATACATGCCACAAGAGGCAACCGCCAGCAATTTCCCCTGATGACCGTACAACGCCACGAAGGTTTTCTCCGCTAGCGATCCCAATAGCCGGTAGTCATCCCACTCACTGGCGTGCCCAAGGTATTCGTAACGAGTACCGAACTGCGCGGTCCAGAAAAAGGGAACGCGATCGTAAACGTCCTCTCTTGCCAGCATATTTTTCGCCGCAATCCTGCCCTGCTGCTCGGCAACCCGGAAATGTTCAATTCGCTGGTAGCCCTCTGCCACCGGAAAACTCACAATATCGCCCGCTGCCCAGACGTGGCTGGCCACCTCAAGATGGTCGTTGGCAGTCAGGCTTCCGTCATCCCTCAGCGGAAGATCGTGAATAAAACCGGTTCCGGGTGAAATACCGGTTGCCAGCAGCACGATATCTGCCGGAACGTGGGTGCCGCTTTTGAGCTTGATGCCGGTCACCTTGCCTTCCTCACCGGTAAGCGCCGCCACTTCGCCCTCAATAAATTTCACGCCGTTCTCTTCATGCAGATCGCGGAAAAAGCGGGCCAGCTGTTCACCAAACGGTTTCCTGAACGGCAGCGGATCGCGGGCGATTACCTGCACATCGATCTCACGGCTGCGCAGGGCAGAAGCCAGTTCCATACCAATAAAGCTGTTGCCGACGATGACCAGCCGCTGGGTTTGCTCCACCTCACCGAGCAGGGTCTCCGCCTGTTCGATGCTGCGCAGCACGTGAACGCCGAACAGCGCCTTCCCTTCAAAACCGGGCCGCTGTGGAATGCCGCCGGTCGCAATCAGCAGTTTGTCGTAATTAAGGATAGCGCCGTCGGCGAACCGCAGTTTTTTCTGATGGCTGTCCAGCTGCTCAACCTCGCCATGCATCCGTTCCACGTACTGTGAGAAATCCTCATCCAGCAGTGCCGGGACCTCATCGATTTTCATTTTGCCGGCAGGCACAAATTTAGTGAGAACGGTCCGGTCATAGGGCGCCTCTTCTTCCCGCTCAACCAGCACCAGCCGGCCTTTGAATCCTTCCCGCCTGAGCGTCCACGCGGCCGCGCTGCCCGCCGCGCCCGCACCAAGAATGACAAAAACCGGCGTCTCTTCACCGGCTGAAAAGTGATAAAGCGGCGGCAGCGGCTCAGGATCTATCTGGACCATGCCGTTGAGCACCCGCACGGGATACCGTTTCAGATCGCTGAGGGCCAGGGGTTCACACATGCTGCCATCTTCAAGGCTGAAGTTAGCTTTATGCCACGGGCAGATCAGCCGGCCATCCTGCACGGCCCCCTCCTCCAGAGGTCCTCCTGAATGCGGGCAGTTTGCCTGCCAGGCCTTAACCTCCTCTCCGTCGCGGAACAGAAGAATATCGGTTTCTCCTATGGGCACACGGACAGGCTTCATCTGGGGGAGATCCTGTAACACAAGGGCATTTTGATAGCTCACACAGCACTCCTTTATTATTTTATGTTCCGCTCAGGGATTAAAAATCTGTAATAAGCCTGGCATTAATAAGGGAACGGAAAATATCCGGTAGGGTAAAACGGTAGGGTAAAACAGATAACCACCTGTTATTGCACTGGTTTAAATGTTTAAGAAATTATTAACGTGAAAGCTGTGAGTCAATGCGTGAGTCACAAACGGGGGCTGTTTTAATGTCTGATGGCGAGATACCGTTATCCGGGAAACAGCGGGGATTGTTTCAGCAACCGCGTTAAGCAGGTCAGCGTAACGGAAACGCGCCGTTAACGCGGCAGCCTGAATCAGATTGGGGAGCGGGCGCAGCAGGTTTTAATGGCGGGGGTGCGTAAGCAGACGCTGAATATAGTTCTCCAGCAGCGAGGTATCGCCGGGATCGATCGTCGCATCGTCCGTCGCGGTTTTTAACGCCGAGCTGATACTTTCATTTATCTGCTGCAACTGGTCGCCATCGATTTTACGCAGGAGCGCGGTCACCACAATCTCCAGCGCCTCAACCTGAGCGACCAGCTCCTTTGACGCTTCTTCTTTTTCCGCCAGTTTAACCAACAGTTCTGCGATGAGGTTTTTCATGAGAATGTCTCAGCGAGTTAAAGCATGACGTTAACACTGACCGGAGAAAAACGGAACAGGTAATTGCGGTGCAATTTCAGCAGCTAAGCGAAAGTATGACGTAAATATCACCGCGGGTGAAACCCCGTCAACAGGCGCATATTCTCCCGCCCGGCGCTTGATATATTCTGTCAAAAACGGCCAGCAGAGACGCTTATTCCTTGCTATTTGCCGCTTTACGCCGCCATACCATCATCAGCTGCACGGTGTTTGCCAGCACCACCACCGCCGTGGCCGCAAATACCCAGCGAAAGCCGCCGATGGCCGAAATCCCCGATCCCATCAGCGGGCCGACGACATTGCCAAGATACATAAAGGACTGGTTATAGCCGAATATACGTCCGGTAACACGATCGCTGGAATGGCGCAGCAGCAGCGTTTGCACGGCAGGCATCATCGCCCCTTCCGCAAAGCCCAGCAGAAAGCGAAGCGCGCCCAGCTGAATGGCGCTGTCTGCCCATGACATCGCCATAAACAGAATAAAGGTCAGGATGAGTGCAGCAAAAAGAATGCGCTGGGCCCCTATCCGGTCGCCCAGCTTACCCAGCCGGGGGGCGGAAAGCAGGGCCGAAACGCCCGGAATCGCCGCCACCACGCCGCTGATAAAGGCAATATTCTGCACTTGCGGCTCAAGCTCCCGCACAAACAGCGTCAGAATGGGACTGATCGAGCCGTTGCACAGCTGGATCACCAGCGTGGTCATAAACAGGCTGATAATAAGCCCGGGATGCGCCAGCGAACGGAACACCATCTGGCCGCTGAGATTATCCTCTTTTTTGATCCGGGCCTGCCCGCCCTCTTTAATCAGAAAAAGCGTGATAAGAAAGCTGGTCAACAACAGCGCCGAAGTGATCAGAAATACCGCCCGCAGGCCAACCCAGTCAGCGAGGAAACCGCCCATCAGCGGCCCCATAATCACCCCACAAATCTGGGCGGTCGACACCATGCTCAGCGCCCAGCCGCTGCGATCGCGCGGCACCTGTGCGGCCACGAGCGCCATTGCATTTGGAATATAGCCTGAGGTGAGCCCCATCAGCGCCCGCAGCAGGAACAGCTGCCAGACATTGGTGACAAACGCCTGTAAAAAAATCACCAACCCCATGCCCAGCGAGGCGCGCAGCAGCATCAGCTTACGCCCCTTTCTGTCCGCCAGGCTGCCCCACATGGGTGACACGATGGCAGAAATCATAAAGGTGACGCTGAAAATCAGCCCTGACCAGAGCGTCAGCGATTCATGATCCGTAACGCCCAGCTGTTCCACGTAGAGAGGAAGAAAAGGGATAATCTGACTGATTGCCAGCCCGGTAAACAGACAGCCAAACCAGACTGAAATGAGGTTAACCTTCCAGGATTCCATCGTGCGATGACGAAGCCTTATGACAACTCAGGGAAATCATAGTGTAACAATAGCGGCGCACTAACGGGTAGTGATTGCGGAGATGAGTGAGATTTAGAAAATTTTACCCTGCAGGGGAAAGCTGGGCTTACTGGTTACACTGTATGGAATCTTAATCGGCGCAGGCGGGTCGGAAGCGATGGGTCAGCAGAGGGGGAATCTCAAACGCAAAAAACCCGCCGGTGGCGGGTTTTCTTTCTCAGTGGCGACGGCGTCGGGTTACCCCATTATCCGTCGTCAGCGAGGTTCTCTCAAAAACTTACAGTGCAGTTACGTTAGCTGCAGCTGGGCCTTTCTGGCCGTTTTCGATAGAGAATTCAACTTTCTGACCTTCTTCCAGCGTCTTGAAGCCGCCGTTCTGGATTGCAGAGAAGTGTACGAATACATCTTTGCTGCCGTCAGTTGGAGAAATGAAGCCGAAACCTTTCTCAGCGTTGAACCATTTTACTAAACCAGTCATTTTGTTAGACATTTGTCTTTCCTTCAGTAAGTATTAAGCCACTAAGGGCACGGGGTTTGTCAACAGGGTGGACTTATGAGGCACTTAAGAAGGAAGTCAGGAAGAAGAGATATCTGAGATAACGCTTTAACTGAAAACTGCTTTACTAAAATTGCTCGCATACGTTGTCTGTTTCAAAACCGACGATGCATTTACTCATAACGCCCAGCCTGATACAACCCCCCATGATGAAATAAGTCATATTAAAATATAAACAATTGATTTATATCGATATTTATTTTTGGCTGTTTTTTGTGCAGGACGAATTCATCACCTCTTCCCCGCCTGAGCGTCCGGTTAAGCGTGCCTGAATAAGCCTGGGTCAGGCCAAACAGTCATCTGTTCAGAAATGTTACGGGCATAGATTGTTAGTCTGACCGCCTCTCGCCTTGCTGGGGCGACAAGCAGAAGCGGAAATATTTCCGATTGTTACTGGATTTATCAGCGCTCACATCTACAGTATTTATTATCTCCACCTGTTTATTTTTCACGCAGCACCGCGGCTTGCCACCCTGGCAAACCGGATCGTTTTAAGACCTTATTCCCTGCTGTGCCGGCATGTTGCCGGGTGCAGGGCAAAGCTTTTCTGGAGGGCGATCATGGGGTATTCCGCACCGGGTGCAGGCCGCGCCATTACAGACTATTTTAACAGTCCGGCCTTTCACGGCCCGAAAGAGAGCGAGCTGCTGGCGGCCATTATGACTGAAGTGATGCGCAGCCGCCGGCCCCGCAGCAGTAAGGCGATGATAGCCAGCGTTATTGCCAGACTTGAGGGCGAGGTGGATGCAGTCAGGCTTCAGGGTTACCGTAACTTGCTGACTCAGCTGCTTGAAGAAAATAACGACGCGTAACGCCTGAGCCTTCCATTACCGTCCCGCCAGCGCAGGTGTCCGCCTGCTGAACCATGCTTTGCTGAATAAACGCTAACGCCTGACATCTCCCCTTTTCACTGCGGCATAAAAAAAATCCCGCACGAAGCGGGAATAAGACAAGCACTACGTTGTTGCAGGGACGGGGAGGTCACCTTTGCTACTTCAATAATCTACCCTGCGGCCGTTGCAGTAATGTGACAGTAAATTCGCACGTCTGCGTCAACCTCTGCCTCTTCATGTTCCGGCCAGATAACCGCCTGCTCAGGCATTCGCCGGGAGAGGCAAATGGGTGGCAGGAAGTTGAAAAAGAGGCGCCCACTGACGGAGAGGGAAACTAAGCCAGCCTCTCCGTCAGGGAAAGCGTTACGCTATCAGGCCGGCAGGCTCCGGTCTGGCTTTCAGCCACAGTAGACGCGGGAGATAGTGCCTTGCTGGTCGCCCATAAAATTGAGCCGGTTGAGGTTGAAATCCATCGTGACGGCGGAGTTGTACGGAATGGCACGAATCGGGTGAGTAAACCTCACGCCGTCGATTGAAGACAGCGGTTTACCTACATACTGCTGGTACTGAGATGCGCCACAGCGGTCCATTTCCGGATCAACTGCGGCCTGGGCGTTCTCTTTATGAGACGCTGACTGGCAACCTGCCAGCATCACCAGCGCTGCGACCATCGCGCCCTTGCCATAAAATGTCATTGTTGCTCTCCTCTGCGTTAATTTTCAGCAAATTCCACAAAAGGTTAACAGAATAAGGACATTGAAGAGAACCGCTTTCTGGCCACCCTTTCTTTTTGTGACGCGGGCCGGAAGGGCATGCATTGTTCACTATCTGACCGGTAACGTGCATTATAATCAGGGTGTGTCCCGGAAAAGGAGCGCATTATGGAACTGGCTATCTTTATTGCCTTTGCCGTTATAATGACCCTGGTTGCGGTGAAAGTCCGCTAGCTGCCAGGCCCGTCTGCAACGGGCTTTCAGACTACTGATAAACGTATAAGCGAGGAGAACCGGCACGTTGCCGATAACCTCGCTTTTTGCTGCTTATGACAGGCTCCCCTCTGCGATAACCGGCTTTTCCAGCTGTTGCAGAAAGATGTTCAGCGGCACGGGGCGGCCAAGGTAGTAACCCTGTCCTTCCTGGCAGGCGATAATCTTCAGCTCTTCAAGCTGCTCGCGCGTTTCGATGCCCTCGGCGGTGACGGTCAGCGAGAACGCTTTACCCAGCCCGATGATCCCCTCAACGATAGAGTATGCCTGGCGGCAATGCGGGAAATCATGCATATAGGAGCGATCCAGCTTCATGCCGTCAAACGGGAAGTTTTTCAGGAAGCCCAGCGAGGCGTAACCTGCGCCGAAATCATCTACCGTCAGCTTCACGCCGATTTTTTTCAGTTCCCGCATAATTTCCAGCGCGCTTTGCGGATTTTCCAGCGTGATATTTTCCGTGATCTCCAGTTCAAGGCGGCTCGCTGCCAGGCCGCTTTTCGCCAGCGCATTCGCCACCCGCTTCGCCAGGTTACCGCTACGAAACTCGACGGGTGAGATATTGACGGAGACATACATCGACCCCGGCAAGCTTAACGCATCGGTACAGGCCCGCAGCAGCACCCATTCACTGACGTCGATAATCAGCCCTGTTTCTTCCGCCAGGGGAATAAAGCAGTCCGGCATGATTAACCCGGTCGCCGGATGCTCCCAGCGGATCAGCGCTTCTGCTCCCTCAGCCCGCCCTTTCTGAAGACAGTAACGCGGCTGATAAAAGAGGCGCAGTTCATCACCCGCGATCGCCAGCCGTAAATTCCGCTCCATTTCACGCCGCTTAAACAGATGCTCGGCCATTTCCGGCGTGTACCAGCTCCAGCGGTTACGTCCTTCACGCTTCGATTTAAAGAGCGCGATATCGGCCAGACGCAGCAGCTCATCAGGCTGATTAGCATCTCTTGGGGCCAGCGCAATCCCGATGCTTCCCCCCATAAACAGCTCCTGCTGACCGAAACAGAACGGCAGCGCAAGCGCCTCAAGCAGCGCCTGGCAACAGGCATTTATCTCCGCCTCACAGCTTAAGCCGGAGACGATCAGAATAAACTCGTCGCCGCCCTCCCGTGAAACCAGATCGCCGGCACTCAGCACGCTGCGCAGTCGATGAGAAACATCGTTCAGTACGGCGTCACCCACCGCGTGGCCCCAGGTATCGTTGATCGGCTTGAAATGATCAAGATCGAGACTGATCACCACCAGCGGACGATCCTGCGTGGGCTGCGTCAGCAGCCTGCTTTGCAAAAACTCCCGCATATAATGCCGGTTAGGCAGTCCGGTCAGGGCATCATGCTGCGAAAGGTAATGAATGCGCGCCTGCGCTTCAACCTCCTCGGTAATGTCCGACACCGTGCCGCGGTAGCCAGTCACCTCGCCGTTTTGCACTACCGGGTTGGCCACCAGGCTACAGATACGCTTCATTCCCTGGGCGGAACAGGAGTAGCAGCGTAGCTGCTTGCGCTGCCCTTCGGTCCGCTGACGGAATATCCAGCTGGATACCGGCACCCTGTCGTGCCGGAGGATCTCGTCAATCGACCTGCCCGTAAGCAAGGTGGTTTCAAATCCGGTGACGGCAGCGAAGCGGGCCGACAGATAGGTGATTTTCCCCCGGCTATCAATTTCCCAAATCCAGTCCGAAGAGGCTTCTGCCACGTCACGGAAGCGCGCCTCGCTGGCGGCGAGTTCGCGCTGGCTGTGGGTAAGCTGCGCAAAGCGGCGATCGGAAATCGCGGCATTATGCATGGCATAGCGGGTGAGCCTTCTTGCCACCAGCGCCAGCACGATTGCCGAAATAAACAGCACCGGCAGAAGATAAATCAGCAGGTTTTGGCCGGGCTGGCTGCTATCCCAGCGGATGATCAGCGGCGCAGACTCGGCGATATCCTCCTGCAAATAGGGCTGCGCTTTTTCATCCTGCCCGTTCACCATGATGCGGGCATTTTTTACGCCTACCGAGTCACCAAAGGCTTTCAGCTTTTCAGGGGTGAACCGGTTTACGAAGATCAAAACTGAGGGTGGGCCCGGGATCGTTTTCAGACCGGAAACCTTGCCGTTTGTAATGGGCGCTGCAGCAATAATGGCGGGCGTCGTCCCCACCATCACATTCTGCGTTAACGCATTTTCGTTGCTGGCAAGGGCGCGAACCCGGCGGACAAGCGAGGCGGTTTGCGTCCCAAGCCAGCTTTCCAGCTGGATGTTCTCCAGCTTGCCGTTGATCACCGCGTAGCGTGTGATCCCCCGACCGTCCACCACGAAGACCCCTTCATAATGGTATTCGCTGTACAAACCCGGGCCAAGGTTTTGCTCGTCAAACGCCCAGACGGTATTCACCTTCAGGTGCAGGTTGTTCCACGCTTCGCCCCAGAAAGCATAATCCCGGACGTCGGTCATTATATGCTGACGGCTGTTATTCCAGGCGTTCTCTAACAGGGCACTTTCCTGGCGGACGGCGGCTTTATTCTGTTGCCAGGCGATACCGACGACCATCAGCATCGCCATAGCCATGACGCCGCTCAGCAGCAGCGTCAGAGAGGTCAGCAGGCGCCGGGTAAAAACCGTCGTGTTCTGATCGTCACCGGCTGCCAGGTTACTCAGTTCAGGAGGATGACTCATCTACTTCAAACCTTATCCAGTGGAATGTGCCAGAAATCCTTCTCCACAGGCATTAAATAAAATCGTGCTCCGCTTATTATCCGGGCACGATGGTTATTTCTTTATCGGCTTAAAGGCTGAACAATTTAGAGCCCGCCAGGGGTTTATCCTGCTTATCGACAGCCTGTGGCGAGCTTGTTACCATCCGCTCATTTCCGGCGCAGGGGTTTATGCGATGAACCATCCTTCTGAAAAAGTGAACGCCACCCTGCGCTGCATTGGCATGTTTCTGATCTGGTACTCCCTGACGCGGGTGGTGAGCGCACTGCCGAATTATGCTGAACTGCGGGCGAGCGGCATGCTGATGCCGGTACTTTGCCTACTGGAGTTTGCCGTACTGGTGCCGCTTTATGGCTGGTACTGCCGCCGCTATCAGGATATTCCGCTGGGCGATATCCGGGCTGGCCAGGCGGCGTTGTTCAGCCTGCTGCTGCTGGGGCTGATTTTTTCCCAGTCGTTCTATTTGCAGGAGGAAGCCTGGACCAGCAGCCAGATTGGCGCCGATCGGAGCGGCATGCTGCCGTTTGTCCTTGCGGTGGTGCTACTGGCACCGGTTTACGAAGAAATTCTGTTTCGCGGATTTGTACTACAGGGCCTGCTGACCTGGGCGCCCGACCAGCGTCTGGCCTGCGCGCTTCTGACCTCCATCGCCTTTGCGGCGGTGCACACGCAGTACGCTCACCCGCAAACGCTCATCGCCCTGATGCTGCTCTCCCTACTGCTTTGCTACGCTCGCCTTCTCTCCGGCGGGCTGAAGCTCCCCCTTTTCCTGCATATGCTGAACAACCTTATTGGCGTTTCGCCGTGGCTCTGGCTGACGCTTTCCCACGCATTTTCCTGAGTAGCATATTATAACCAACCCGAACGGCTTATAACCTACAGGAATATCGATAGGGGATAATCTACTATTTCTCCGGCAGTCACCTCAACTACACTCGCGATCACATTTCAAGGTTAAGGAAACGTCATGAAAATTGTAGTTCCGTCAATGCTGGCCGTTGCGCTGGCCGGCGCCGTTACTGCCCACGCCGCCACGCCGCCTGATACGCTGGTGATCGCCCAGTCGATTGACGACGCCAGCAGTTTTGATCCGGCAGAGGGCTTTGAGCTTACCTCGGTGCAGGCGTTTACTAACCTTTATCAGCGTCTGGTACAGTCCGATCCGAATAATCCAACTGACCTCAAGCCTACGCTGGCGAGCGACTGGCAGCCGGGCAGCGACAACCGCAGCCTGACCTTTACGCTGAAAAAGGATGCCCGCTTCGCTTCCGGCAATCCGCTACGGCCGGAAGATGTGATGTTCTCCCTTAGCCGGGTGGTCAAACTCAACCTTGATCCCTCTTTTATTCTGACCCAGCTTGGCTGGTCAAAGGATAATGTCGACGCGCAGCTGGAAAAAATTGACGGGAATCACGTTAAGGTAAGCTGGACGGCCGACGTCAGCCCGACCTATGTACTGAGCCTGCTTGCTGCCCCGGTAGCCTCCATCGTCGATGAAAAGAGCGTTCAGGCGCATGCGCAGAAAGGCGACTTCGGCAACAAGTGGCTCTCCATGCACTCTGCAGGCAGCGGCCCGTTCCAGATCCGCAAATATATTCCGCATGAAGTCCTGCTGCTTTCCGCTAACCCCACCTCGCCGGGCGGCGCGCCTAAGCTGAAAAACGTCCTGATCAAAAACGTTCCTGAACCGGCGACCCGTCGTCTGCTGCTTGAACAGGGCGATGCGGACATTGCGCGTAATCTCGGTGCCGATCAGATGGCGGCGCTAAAAAATACGGCAGGCGTGAAGCCGATGGCGATCCCCATGGCGTCGCTCTATTACATGCAGTTCAATATCGATGCCAAACCGGCGCTGAAAAACCCGGCGTTCTGGGAAGCATCCCGCTATCTGTTTGACTATCACGGTATCGCCGATGATTTGCTGAAAGGCCAGTTCCAGGTGCATCAGTCGTTCCTGCCGGAAGGCTTTCTTGGTGCGCTGAACGAAAACCCCTACCGCTACGATCCGGAAAAAGCGAAGGCGATCCTCAGCAAGGCCGGCCTGACCAATGTCAGTTTTAAGCTGGTGGTCAGCAACCAGCCGCCTTATCTTGATATCGCTCAGGCACTCCAGGCGAGCTTTGCCCGGGGTGGCGTCAAGGTGGAACTGATCCCGGGCATCAGCAGCGAAGTAGCCACGACGGTAAAAGCGCATCAGTATGAAGCCACGCTGAACGCGTGGGGCGCGGATTATTTCGATCCGAACACCAACGCCGCTGCCTTCGCTTACAACCCGGAAAACGGCAGTACCACGCTGGCATGGCGATCAAACTGGCATATTCCGGCGCTGAACAAGCAGACGCTGGCAGCCACTGCCGAGAGCGATAACGCGAAGCGCGTTGCCCTGTATCAGGATTTGCAGCGTGAACTACAGAAAAATTCGCCTTATGTGATCGGGCTTCAGGCGCGCAACCTGATCGCGGTACGCGACAATATTAAAGGCTACGTTCAGGGTATTAACCCCGATATGGTTTATTACGGTCAGGTCAGCAAGTAATGGCGTTGTCTCTTTCTGAAGCCGGGTTCGCCCGGCTGTTCTGGCGGCGAAGCGGCCGCCTGGCGGGGGGTATCCTCTCGCTGGCGGTGACGCTGCTTGGCCTGCTGGCCTTCACCTTCCTGCTTTCGCATCTTTCTCCTGTCGATCCGGTGCTGCAAATTGCCGGCGATCACGCCAGCGCATCGACCTATGCTCAGGTTCGCCATGATTTGGGGCTGGATCAGCCGCTCCTGATGCAGTTCTGGCATTACGTTACCCATCTGCTTAGCGGCGATTTGGGCATTTCGCGCCTGACCAATCAGCCTGTTATCAGCGATCTTCAGCGTACCTTTCCGGCGACGATTGAGCTGGCAACCTGCGCGATGATTTTTGGTTCTTTCTTCGGCATTGTGCTGGCGCTGCTGGCGGCATGGAAGCCAGGTAGCCTGCTCGATAACCTTGCCCGCATGATCTCACTGCTGGGCTATTCCGTGCCGGTGTTCTGGCTGGGGCTGTTGGGTTTGCTGCTGTTCTACGCCGTGCTGCACTGGTCTGCCGGGCCGGGGCGGCTGGATGATATCTGGATTTACACCCTGGAACCGAAAACCGGTCTGGTGCTGATAGACAGCTGGCTTTCCGGCGATGCGGAGATGTTCCGCAACGCGATTGCGCACCTCTGGCTTCCGGTGGTGGTGCTTGGCCTGCTGTCGATGGCCGGGATTACCCGCCTGCTGCGTGCGGCGCTGCTGGAAGAGAGTAATAAAGAATATGTGACCCTGGCGAGAGCCAAAGGCGCGAGCCGTGGCAGGATCCTGCTGCTGCACGTCTTTCCTAACGTGCGCGGCACGCTGATTACCGTCCTGGCCCTCTCCTACGCCACGCTGCTGGAAGGATCAGTCCTGACCGAAACGGTCTTCGCCTGGCCGGGCGTAGGGCGCTATATGACCACAGCCCTGTTTGCCTCCGACACGCCCGCTATCCTGGGATCGACGCTGCTGATTGGCGGCTGCTTTATCGCTCTTAACGCGCTGGCGGATGGCTTAACCTGGCTTACCGATCCGAGAACACGATGACGCAAAATTTAACCGATCTCGCAATCGCGCCGACCCGCCGCCGGCGCGTCACCTCACTGGCCGTCGGCGGTGCGCTGGTGGCGGTGCTGCTGCTGGCCGCGCTGTTCGCTCCGCTGCTTGCGCCTTTTGATCCCAACGCGCAGATGATGTCTGCGCGTCTGCTGCCGCCCTCCTCCCTGCACTGGTTTGGTACCGACGGTTTTGGCCGTGACCTCCTCTCCCGCGTGATTTACGGCACAAGGCCTACCCTGCTGCTGGTTTCGCTGATTCTGGTGCTGACCATTCCTGTGGGACTCCTGATCGGCATCAGCGCGGGCTATCTGGGGGGCTGGACAGAACGGGTTCTGCTGCGCATAACCGATATATTTCTCTCCCTGCCGAATCTGGTTATCGCGCTCGCGCTGGTAGCGATGCTCGGCCCTGGCCTGATAAACGGCGCGCTGGCGCTGGCGCTGACCAGCTGGCCGCCCTTTGCCCGTCAGGCGCGCGCGGAAACGCTGGCGCTGCGGCGCAGCGACTATCTCGCCGCCGCCCGGATGCAGGGCATTAACGGCCTGCGCCTGATGTTCGGCCATATCCTGCCGCTCTGTATGCCCGGTGCCGTGGTGCGCGCCGCGCTGAGTCTGGGCGGCATTATTCTCTCCGCCGCCGGTCTGGGCTTCCTGGGCATGGGCGTGCAGCCGCCAATGGCGGAATGGGGTTCTATGGTAGCTGAAGGCAGCAAGGTGATTTTCGATCAGTGGTGGGTTGCTGCCGCCCCGGGCGGGGCGATCCTGTTTGCCAGCCTGGCCTTTAACCTGACGGGCGATGGCCTGCGTGACCGACTGGATACCCGAAATAATGCATGATTCTTCTCTGCTGGTAGTGGCTGACAAGCTGCGCATCCAGAACAACACCGGCACTACGCTGGTCAACGATATCAGCTTCTCGCTGGGTCGCGAACGCGTGGCGCTGGTTGGCGAATCGGGCTCCGGCAAATCCCTTACCGCCCGCAGCCTGATGGGGCTGCTCGCCCCTTCCCTGCACCTGCACGCCAGTACGCTTACCGTGGCCGGACACGACGCGCTGACGCTGAGCGAACGCCGCTGGAGCCAGCTTCGCGGTAGCCAGCTTGCGATGGTAATGCAGGATCCGAAATATGCGCTTAATCCGCTGCGTACTATTGGCTGGCAGGTGGCGGAACCCCTCAAGCTTCACGCCAGGCTGAGCCGGGCAGAGCGTACGGAAAAGGTCTGCGAGATGCTGGACGCGGTAGGGCTGCCCCAGCCGCGCCAGCTGATGGATCGCTATCCCCATCAGCTTTCCGGCGGCATGGGCCAGCGCGTGATGCTGGCTATTGCGCTGATTGCCGATCCTCAGTTTCTGATCGCCGATGAGCCAACCTCTGCGCTTGACCACGCCATGCGCGATCAGGTCCTGCTGCTTATCCGCCGTCTGGTTGAAGAGCGGAATATGGGATTACTGCTCATCAGCCACGATCTTCAGCAGGTCTCCGAACACTGCGAGCGGGTAATGGTGATGTATCAGGGTGAGATTCTGGATACGCTGCCCGCCGCCGATCTGCCGCGCGCTACTCATCCCTATACGCGTACGCTGTGGTCTTGCCGCCCCAGTAAAGCCACTCACGGCCACCCGCTACCCGTCCTTGACCGTGCAGCGCTGGAGGAGCACTTTCACCATGATTGAACTGACCGACATGAGCGTTTCACACCGCCAGGGCTACGACTTCCGTACGGTGGTCCATGAGGTGTCGCTGAACGTGAAGGCTGGCGAGTGCTTCGGCCTGGTCGGCCCTTCCGGCTGCGGTAAGTCTTCGCTGCTCTGGGTGATGGCGGGCCTTAATCCCCACTGGCAGGGCGGCATGACGCTCGCGGGAGAGACCGTAAAACCGGGCCAGCGTTTTACCGGCCAGCTTCGTCAGAACGTGCAGATGGTATTTCAGGATCCCTACGCCTCGCTGCATCCGCGTCACCGGCTGCGGCGGACGCTATCCGAACCGCTTAAGCTGCTGAAAAAAACGAACGTTAACGATCGGATCGACCGCGGATTCCGCCACGTTGGCCTGGATCCGGCGCTGGCGGATCGCTATCCCCACCAGCTCTCGGGCGGCCAGCGCCAGCGCGTAGCCATCGTGCGGGCGCTGCTGCTGGAACCCAAAGTTTTGCTGCTGGACGAGCCCACCTCCGCGCTGGATATGTCGGTACAGGCGGAGATCCTTAACCTGCTGAACAGGCTAAAGCAGCAGGACAACCTGACGATGGTGCTGGTCAGCCACGATCCGGATGTGATCGATCATATGTGCGACAGCGCCGTCCGGATGGATCAGGGGCGTATTGTGGGGTAATGCGAAACGTAATCTGAGGATAAAGCGCAGAGAAAACGGGCGTGAGGCACCCGTTTTCCTGAGATAAAGCAACCCGCATCCGCCTTTAACCGACGTCTGCGCTTTGCGACGGGAACGTCGCCTGTAGCAATTACGAAATAGCCGAACCGGAGGAGTGCTTCTGCTTATCTGCTTCGAAGTGGGCTTTGAACTGTTCGTAGATAGAGATCATATTTGAGGCGTCGCCCTGAAGCGGACTGAGCTTGCCCGCCCGGACCAGCTCAATCACTAACTGTAACGCAGCCTGCTTTGGGCTGTTGGCCGGATGAGCAATTTCAGAAATCGGAGATGACATAAGCGCTTCCATGATAAAGAGAGAGGAAAGGGTAATTTTAACAAGTTTCACGCTCCTGAGTGAATTATTTCCACTTTGCCTCCCTCCTTTTAATTATTCTGGTGCGGTTTCAGCAGAGGCCTGACCGCCTTACTGAAGGTTGCAGCACCAGGCGCATCATCTCCGTGGATTGACATATCTTTCTGTGCCTCCCCTTTCGGTCCGGTAAGGGTTATCTGCGAGGTCTGTTGATGCGATGTCGCCTCCCTTTTCCGCCAGAAAAAGAAAATCTGCCAGACAAACATTTTCACATTCCCCACTCTTCCCCCCGCTGCGTTAACGTGCCTTTTTTTACGTACAGAGGTACGCCTGCCTGTGGAATATGATACCTTTAGCCCATTGGCAAAAAACTGAATCAGAAGGCCAGTTTATGCTTCATGACAAGGAGTTAGGCGTTGAAGACACTCAATATTAAGCTGTTGACGCTGGTGGCAACCTATCTGGTTATTCTGCTGCATACGGCAGCGACACCCTTCAGCTATTTTCACATAGCGTGGTCCGTTTCTGTTATGTATGAAGTGACAGGCCGTATCGCTTTCCCGCTATTTCTTCTGATTGCGGGTTATATTTCATTAAATAAAAACGAATCATTGCTCAGTACCCTGAAGCACCGCGTGCTGAATTTAGTTATTCCGCTGATTGTCTGGTCCGCGATTTACCTGCTTTATGGCCGGCTGAACGGCATTTCGACGCCGTTCAGTCTGCTCAACCTGCTGAGCATGCCAGCCTGGCCGCATTTGTGGTTTATCTACACCCTGATATTGCTTTATCTTCTTACGCCACTGCTGAATACCTTTATCCAGAACGGCAGCCGGCAGCGGATTAACTATATCGTAACGGTATGGTTCGCGTTAGCCTCAGTCTATATGCTATTTGATAACATGAAGCTCAATTTACTGGAAGGTCATGCGCTCCCGGCCCGCAGTAATATTGACATGGTGGTTTATCTTTCCGGATTTTATATTATCGGTGGCGTTATCCGTCGTTATAACATTAATCCTAAGGTGACGATTTCCGCCATTATTTTTATTCTTTCTGCCGTATTAACGGCGGTGATGAGCTATTCGCTGTCGCTGAGTACCTTTTCGCCGAACGAAATCTTTCTGTTTTATTCTGCTCCCACGCTGGTGGTGGTTTCACTGGCCTTCTTTTTTATGTTACTTAACATTTCCCTTACCTTTTCCAGAAGGACAATTGGCGCGATCCGCACTTTGTCAAAGCTGAGCCTGGGGATATTCTTTGTGCATATGCTTATCCTTGAACTGCTGCTGCGCCTGCTTGATATTAAGTTCGACAGCTACTCGGCCATCGTCACGATGCCGCTAGTGGCGCTGCTCTGCTTTCTGATTTCCGCCGCGATCTGCCTGCTCCTCCAGCGTATCCCGGGGGTCCGGCGTATCGTCTGAATACAAAAACGGCCGCTTCACGAAGCGGCCGTTCATCCGGCATGCGGCGCCGGGCTGTCACACCCTCAAATGTTTGCCGCCGCAAACCGGTGTGGCTCGTTGATGGCCCTGCGGGCAATCCAGTAGAGTAAAATCCTTTCGTCATCACCATCCTGATCCGCCATCGACAGTAGCTTCAGCGCCAGCGTGGCTTTGGTTACCGGCTGCCCGGTAATACTGAGGTCCACTACCGCCTTACCAATAATGTTGCAGACTTCTTCATCGCTTGAGGCCGTCGCCTCGGTTTCGGTGTGCATGTTCTCCTCCCGTTGTCTGGATGAAATTTAAGCATGGCAAAGTGTGGGAAGTTTGCCATCTCATCTTCATCTGAATGTCATGCTCTTAACTTAATCATCTGCCAGCGACACTTTTGCTGACGAACGGCAACGATAGACCCAGGCGGGCGGAAGGTTGCAGAATACCCGGCTCCGCTCCCAGGAAAAGTAACCGGAGAGAAGGGATTCTGATAACGCGGTGTACTGAAACTGTATAAAGATGCCCTGCGGGCGAAGCCGTGCCGCAGCCCGGGCAAGAATGCGATGGCGTACCGGTTCCGGCAGCGACAGGAGCGGCAAACCGGAAAAGATCGCATCATACTCACCGTTCAGCGTTTCGGCTGAAGCGCTGCTAATCTGCAGCCGTTGGTCGTTGATGGCCAGCAGCCGGGGCAGAAAGCGGGGATTAGTTTCAAACGCCAGCAGCTGCGCGTCTGGTCGCATTTTACGCAGCAGATGTCTGGTCAGCACCCCATCCCCCGCCCCCAGTTCGGCGACATTTGCGCAGCTGGTCCAGTCAATAGCCTCCGTCATGGTTCTGCACAGGCTCATTGATGAGGGCGCTATGGTGCCCGTTTTGCGCGGATCGATCAGAAATTCCTGTAAGTAACCCGTCTTGTCTTTTATATAAGAGAAAGCAGTTAACAGCATAATAACGCCAGTCCCGGACGATGATAAGTATGTCATCAGGCCACAACAGGAGAACAAAGTTCTTAAAATTTGAGAAGAGGCGAGTAAACTAAGATTCTTCGTACAGTATCGCCTGCTTTTTCAGAAAAATGCTCACATTCCGCAACAGCCAAACATATCAATACACAATTAGCCTGCAAAAAATATTATTTGACTTAAGGTGAGGTGCCGCCATAAAAAAGGAAAATCTGGTCCGTATTTAATCTGAAAATGAGGTACAGGCTCTTTATTTTTATGGCCCTTATTTATGTCCAGCAGCAGATATGTGACTTAATGGGATTATTCTGCAAGGTCACCTGGAAAATTCTCATTATGCAGGCAATACTATCAGGCCGTACCGGCCTTACAATAGTTCAGGCGTACTGCCCGATCTCTTCCTCTACGAATAATTTCTGATTAATTCTGGCGCTGACAGCAAAAATAATAACTATAAACCCCGCATTTCCCTGCCTCCGGCCCGGTATTCAGGGCTGAAAAATCATTTTATGCTTCCGGCATTAACAGCTTTTCTTTCGTCCGGGGATAAATAAAAAATGAAAAAAACGATCGCTTTAACTCTGTTACTGACCCTCGCCGCCAGCAGCGCTGTTCAGGCAGCCAGCACCACCGGCGCTGCCGCAGGCAGTGAGGCGACGGCCATCTCCAGCGGCAACTCTGATGCGGTGGGTGTGGGTGCCGTGGCGGCGCTGCTTGGCGTTGCGCTGGCCACTATGGGCGGCGACGGTTCCGGCACCGGCAGCACCACAACCACTACGGGCACGGTGACCCGCTGATACGCTTTCCGTTACGTCAGTGAAGCCTTTTCAGAAGAAAAGGCTTCTTCTCTGCCTTCCCCGTCAGCCTCCCTACCGTCAGCCTGTATGATCATGTTTCAGGACGTTTCCCGATCCTTCATCCAGCGTCTCGCCTATACTTATCAACTGGCCCCTTTTTATCTCATGGAGTGAGCTATGATAATCGGATTTGTATTGCTCGTGAGCGCCTGCGGTCATGATGCCTGTGAGGCTCTGCCGGTATCCGAACATCTGTTTCCGTCGCGCTATGTCTGCGAACGTATGGCTGAGCGTGTCCGTGAGCGCCGCCCTGATGCCGTGCTGCTCTGTGGTGAGGTTTTCCGTCATCCCGACACCACTACCACTGAGGCAATTAAGGCCATTAATTGATTGATTTCCTGCACATCGCCCTGCCGCGTCATCGTCGTTTTCCGCCTGTTCCCCTGTCAGCCTGATTAACGAAGCGCTTATCCGCATGCTCTGTTGCGGCCAAAAAAAAGCCGATAACGAGATGTTATCGGCTTTATCTGTTGTCCGGACAGGCTGGGCGTTACGCGTTCAGCAGTTCCTGTGCGGTACGCTCAACCAGCGCCAGCAGGATTTTGATATCTTCCAGGCTGACGGTCGGGTTTAACAGGGTCAGTTTCAGACAGGTGACGCCTGCAAACTCCGTGACGCCCACGTTAGCGCGGCCAGAATCCAGCAGCGCATCGCCAATCTGCTGATTAAGCAGCGCCACTGAGGCGTCGTCTGCCGTCGCCATCTGAGCGGGACGATAACGGAACAGCACGCTTGCCAGCTGAGGCTCCATAACCAGCTCAAAAGCGGCCTGCTCAGTGACATAGTGCGCCACTTCCTGCGCCAGCGTGACGCCATGATCGATAATCTCAGCGTACTGCTTCTGCCCCAGCGCCTCCAGCCCCATCCAGAGTTTCAGCGCATCAAAACGGCGGGTGGTCTGCAATGATTTCGCCACCAGGTTAGGCACACCCTGAGCTTCGTCAAATTCGGAGTTAAGGTAGGCAGCCTGATAGCGCATCAGTTCGTAATGGCGGGCGTCCCTGAGCAGGAAGGCGCCGCAGCTGATGGTCTGGAAGAACTGCTTATGAAAATCCAGGGTGACGGAATCGGCCAGCTCCAGGCCATCCAGATAGTCCCGGTATTTCTCTGACAGCAGCAGCGCACCGCCCCAGGCCGCATCAACGTGCATCCAGATCTGATGCTTCGCCGCCAGGGAGGCGACGGCACGAAGCGGATCGATAGCGCCGGCATCGGTCGTACCCGCCGTCGCCACGATCGCCAGAATCTGCTCGCCGTTCGCTTCCGCCTGCGCCACTTTCTCCGCCAGGTCGTTCATGTCCATACGCGCAAACCGATCGGTTTTGACCAGCGTCACGGACTGATAGCCAAGTCCCAGCAGCGCCATATTCTTCTGTACGGAAAAATGCGCATGCCGTGAGCAGAGCACCTTTATTTTCCGCAAATCGCCGGTCAGTCCATCCTGCTGGATAGAGTGGCCCCGGCGGGCGAAGAACGCATCACGCGCCAGCATCAGCCCCATCAGGTTGCTCTGGGTGCCGCCGCTGGTAAACACGCCAGCATCGCCCGCCGGATAGCCCACCTGGCTACGCAGCCATTCGATCAGCTTGATCTCAATCAGCGTCGCAGAAGGGCTTTGATCCCAGGAGTCCATACTCTGGTTGGTGGCGTTAATCAGCACCTCCGCCGCCTGGCTGATCACCAGGCTCGGGCAGTGAAGATGCGCCACGCACTGCGGGTGATGCACCGACAGGCTGTCTTTCAGAAAATAGTCAATCGCCCGCTCGATGGCCGCCTGGTTGCCCAGTCCCGCAGGATTGAAGTCCAGGGTAATACGCTCACGCAGTTCCGCGACGGTTTTACCCTGATACATCTCCGGCTGCTGTAACCACTGCACAACGGCCTGGCTGCTTTGCGCTATCGCCTGCTGATAGGCTCTAATACTCTGCTCTGAGGAAGCCAGAATCGGATTAGCATCAGACATCACTTTCACTCCGCTGAAACGGGTTTCACGCCGGCGGCTAGCAGGGCGTGTTCAAATTTATCAAGGAAGATCGCCAGTTCATCATTGGTGATCAGCAGCGAAGGCAGCAGGCGCAGCACGCAGCCGTCACGACCGCCGCGCTCCAGAATCAGTCCGGCTTTGAAGCACTCTTTTTGCAGTTGCGCAGAGAGCTGACCGTCGGCAGGGTAGCAACCCATATGATCCTGGGCTTCGTCAGGCTTCACAATTTCAATGCCAATCATCAGCCCACGTCCACGGACATGGCCGATGACGGGATAGCGTTTTTGCAGCGCTGCGAGCTGGCTTTTCAGCCATTCACCCTGGTCGGCGACTTTCGCGGCAACCTGGTTCTCCTGGAGATATTGCAGAGTGGTCAGCCCGGTCGCCATCGCCAGCTGATTGCCGCGGAAGGTGCCGGTATGGTGGCCCGGCTCCCAGGCATCAAATTCTTTTTTGATCCCCAGCACGGCCAGCGGTAAACCGCCACCTACCGCTTTGGACATGACGATAATGTCCGGCTCGATCCCGGCGTGTTCAAAGGCGAAAAGTTTGCCTGTACGGGCAAAGCCGGCCTGAACTTCATCAATAATCAGCAGGATGCCATGCTCCTGCGTCACCTTACGGATGCGCTGCAGCCACTCGGCAGGCGCAGGGTTAACGCCACCCTCGCCCTGCACGGCCTCCAGGATCACCGCGGCAGGCTTGCGCACGCCGCTTTCAACGTCATTGATCAGGTTTTCAAAATAGTAAGTTAACGCCTTAACGCCAGCCTCACCGCCGATGCCCAGCGGGCAGCGGTACTCGTGCGGATAAGGCATAAACTGCACTTCCGGCATCATCCCGTTGATCGCCTCTTTCGGCGACAGGTTGCCTGTTACCGCCAGCGCGCCATGCGTCATGCCGTGATAGCCGCCGGAAAAGCTGATCACCCCGGAACGACCGGTATGTTTTTTCGCCAGCTTCAGCGCCGCCTCAACCGCATCGGCACCGGACGGGCCGCAGAACTGCAGGCAGTACTCTTTGCCCTGTCCCGGAAGAATGGAGAGCAGGTAATCAGAGAAACGATCTTTTAACGGCGTGGTGAGATCGAGCGTGTGTAACGGCAAGCCGCTGGTAATGACATTTTGGATGCTTTGCAGGATAGCCGGATGGTTATGGCCCAGCGCCAGGGTCCCGGCACCAGCCAGGCAGTCCAGATACTGATTCCCTTCGACGTCGGTGATCCAGATACCTTCCGCCTTCGCGATGGCTAGTGGCAGTTTACGGGGATAACTCCGGACGTTTGATTCAAATTCCGCCTGTCTCGCCAGATAGGCTTCATTGTTGCCATTTACAGATTTCGCATCAAAATTATCAATACGGACTTTAGCCGTCATCATATCACTCCTACAACCGGGGACTTTTAAGCCCAGGTTGACTAATTGAATTAAAAAATAACCAGTGTCTGAAAAACGCGGCCAATATAGGGCTTTTCCGCCTGCTTCTCAATCATTAATTATGTCCATTTTTATGATTATATTTCTTATATTAATCAATTGGTTGATTACATATTAACCGCAGTGTTAGCCGATTGTGCGGCAAACTCATTTTTAATTTATCGCTATTAATGACGCAAAACGTCTGCCATAAGGCAAACAGAAGAGATAAGGCGTTATTTCATCCACCAAAAAAGCAGCCGCGATGAGAGTGGTATGCTTCGGCACAGGACAGGATAAACAGGAATTTAAAAAGAAGGCGTTGCGTTACCGGCGTGGCAAAATACCGGAGCCGCTCTTAATCATAAACCCGTAAAAGGGCCACCGGACTGGCCCTTTTACTGAGTCAGAATGCTGAATCATCACATTTGCGCGTCAGCTTCAGTTACTCTCTTCACTTTTAGCGACTTCATCCACGTAGGTTGCCACCGCCAGCAGGCGATTCACGTGGGTTAACAGCAAATCGATATCGGATTGCAGAAACTTTTGTTCGCCGCTGGAGGCGGTCATAATCGCATTCTGAATATTTTCAGAAACGCTCATACTGTCAGAGCCCTTCTTACCGACGGTCAGCAAAAGCGCAGCAAGCAGCAGGGACTGGGCCTCAACCTGAGCCACCAGCTCTTTGGTGTCCACTTCAATTTTGGCCATTTTCATTAAAATATCGATTACTAACTGCTTCATACCCATAACCCTGGTGATTTTTTTCCATGAAATTACCATTGCCGCCCGCGCCGGGCAACGCTGAGTGAAAAAAACAGATCCGCTGCTTTTTGTAAACTTTATCGCTAATCCAAGCACTATCATTCAGTTAGCGTTGAAATTTAGCGCGAAGCGTCTGGAACTTTTCTGAAAATTTGCGTTCCGCTGGCATATGAGCCGATTTCGTCTAAATTAAACTGGCCGCTATTCGATAAAAAAGGGCAGCAGCGTCCCTCTGCTTAACGCACCGCAAACCGCGCCTGCAACGCGCTTAACGGTCGGGTTCCTGAGTAGAGCAACACAGCGATAACACGAAAAACGGAGAGGTTAATCCGTCATGGATAAAACACATTTTTATGAACGCTTAATGCGTTGGCAGCATCTGCACTTTAATGACGTGATCCTTCGGGAACGTCAGGATAACGCCGCCTGGGACAAAAAATACGAAATCTATATTCAGGATAAAACGCGCTCCTGCGCGCAGCTCTACATTCGGACCACCCAGCCCGGTGAAGATATGCTCCAGGTGATGGATGAATATCTCCGCTGGCTGCATGAATATAACGAAGTCAGAACGGATGCACAGGGCGCGGCAGAGCAGAAAAACAGTCCCGCCCAGCGCTCGCTGTTAAATGAAAATCACCATCGGGTTTACGTCAACCCCACGCCTTCCCTGCTCTCTTCTGCCGTCAGGCTGACCCAGAATGCACAACGATAGCTGATGCACTGCCGGAAATCGCTCCGGCAGTGTCTTACTGCCCCGCTTTAACCATTTTTCATCCATTCTCCTTAACGTTGCCTTTCAATGTACTTATTCTGACCAGTTGCACCCCTTTTTCGCCCTGCGCCTGGCAAAATCCCCATCCTGAAGTAGATTTACAATTCATGTGACACAGATCACGTGCAAATCCTCATTTTCGCGATTTCTCAGGGAGTACTTGTGAGCAACCTACCAAACGGCGCTTCAGCCGACGGCGCGGCCAAAACGCCGCAGTCGACCGAACCGCTGGTAAAAGTCATTGCCGTCATCGCCACGCTGGGTGGACTGCTGTTTGGCTACGACACCGGCGTGATTGCCGGCGCGCTACTGTTTATGAAGCAGGACCTGCATCTGACGCCGCTGACCACGGGAATGGTAACCAGCTTTCTGATACTGGGATCGGCCATTGGCGCTATCTTCGCTGGCCGGATTGCGGATCGCGCCGGGCGGAAAAAGATCATTCTGGCGATGGCGCTGATCTTTATGGTGGGATCGCTGGGCTGTGCGATGGCACCGAACGTCGTGCTGATGATCATGTTCCGCTTTATTCTGGGTCTGGCCGTCGGTGGCGCGGCAGCGATCGTACCAATCTATATTGCGGAAATCGTTCCCGCCAACCGGCGCTGGCAGTTTGTCACGCTTCAGGAACTGATGATCGTTTCCGGGCAGCTAATCGCCTATACCAGTAACGCCGCGATCAATGAGCTGTGGGGAGGAGAAACCACCTGGCGATGGATGCTGGGGGTCGCCTGCGTGCCCGCCGTGGTGCTGTGGGTCGGCATGCTGTTTCTGCCCGATACGCCCCGCTGGTATGCCATGCATGGGCGCTACCGGGAGGCGCGAGACGTGCTCGAACGGACCCGTAAGTCGCGGATAGTTGAGAAAGAGCTTAGTGAAATTCGCCAGTCCATGACCTCCAGAAGCGAGAAAAGCGCCCGGCGTCAGAAAAGTATTTCGGTCTGGATGAAGCGGCTGGTGGCGCTGGGCATCGGCATCGCCATGCTGCAACAGCTCTCCGGCGTGAATACCATCATGTTCTATGCGCCAACCATGCTCCAGGCTACAGGGCTAAGCACCAATGCTTCGCTGCTGGCGACCATCGCCAACGGCGTGATTTCGGTGATTATGACCTTTGTGGGCATTATGATGCTCAGCCGCTTCGGCCGGCGCCCGCTGCTGCTCACCGGCCAGATCGGCTGTACCTGTACGCTGCTGGCTATCGGGCTGATAACCTGGCTGATGCCGGAAACCGTTAACGGCCATCCCGATGTGCTGCGCAGCTATCTGGTACTGGCCGGTATGCTGGTATTTCTCTGTTTCCAGCAGGGCGCGCTTTCGCCTGTTACCTGGCTACTGCTTTCTGAAATGTTCCCGATGCGCATTCGCGGCATGGCGAACGGCATTTCTATCTTCGCCATGCAGATGACTAATTTCTCGATCGCTTTTATGTTTCCTGTTCTGCTGGAGACGTTCGGGCTGACGATGACATTTTTCGCGTTTGCCGCCGTGGGCGTGGCGGGCGGGATCTTTGCCATCCTGTTTGCGCCTGAAACCCAGGGGAAATCACTGGAGCAGATTGAAAAGCATTTTAAACAGCATCTTCAGGATGCCCCCGCTTCCCAGACAAGTAGTTAAATGCAGGGCGCCAGAAATGGCGCTTCGCGCTTTCTCATACATCTGATAGCGGGAGCGCCTACATAATGCCAGGCTTAAATCTGTTCATCACCGGAGTCCATTATGTTTCGCTTTCTTATGTCGCTTTTTTCCAGCCCCGATTCCCTGCTACAAGTTATGTCATCGCGTGATATCGAAGAGTCTATCGAAGAGGGTGAGCGCATCCTGATCGATGAGGATGGTAGCGCATCGGTCAACATCAGCAGCGCCGAAGTTCATAGTGACTTTGCCCGTCACGTTAACGCATTAAAGAGGGCTTAAGATGGGTACGGCTATTTTTATGGTGCTGATGGTATGCGGCTACTGGTACACCAGCCGCGACCTCTCCACCCGCTTTAAAATCAAACGCTCCTTCGGCTGGGATGTCTATTTCCTTGTTGCGCTTTACGGCTGCATTTTCGTCTTACAGGGGGTGATCGCGACCGGTATCCTCTGGTTAATCTTGCTCACCTGCTCGGCCATCATGAACGCGCTGCCGGAGTTTGCCCACGCGGGGCATTACAACTGGCAGGTCGATTTTATGACCTGGAGCTTTCTCGGCATTCAGGCCCCGGTAGTGGTGATGCTCGCTTTTGCCGTCGCCTTCTGCATCTATCGCTCCAGCTGGTCTGGCAGCGCCCGGCTGGACAGCAGCGGGCGAAAAAAACTTTACCAGAAACTCTCACGCGCTAACGGCGTCGAAGGCTTGTTATACCAGTGCATGGAGGAAGGCGACCTCGCCTGGATCACGCTCAAATCACGCCGCATCTATATCGGCATGGTGCACACAGCAGCCTATGAAACAACGTCCACCTCTAACCTGGTGCTGATCCCTATGCTGAGCGGCTACCGGGATGGGAAAACGTTTAAACTGAACATTGAGCATAACTACAGCAAGTGGTATTACGATCACGGCATCACGCTCGATTCCGAACCGAAATCGGCGATGGCGTTTCGTAAAGTCATCATGCTCGATCAGATTGAGACGCTCTCGCTGTTTGATGCGGCCAGCGCCAGCGCGATTGAGCTGATGGAAGAGAATGAGATGGAGTGATCCCTGCCCGGCCATTACGCCCCGGCTGACCCTGACGTCGTTACAAAATCAACGACATCAGCCAGAAGCCGGCGAAAGCCATCAGCACAGATCCGATAACGTGGATCAGTACGGAAGCCATGGCCCAGAGGTAGTCACCCGACTGGAGCAGCGACATTATCTCCAGTGAAAAGGTGGAAAAGGTCGTCATACCGCCACACAGGCCGGTCATAATCAGCAGCTTCCAGGCGGGGTCAAGCTGAGGATGGCGCAGAAAAAAGACCATCGCCCCGCCGATAATAAAACCGCCGAGCAGATTGACCACCAGCGTACCGGGCGGCAGGCTGGGGAATACGGCGTTAAGACGCACGCCCAGCAGCCAGCGGATCACACAGCCGACAGCGCCGCCAATCATAATAGCAATCACAGACTTAATCATAAGTTCCTCATGGGAAAAACGGCGGGGCGTGCATGAACGGCGCTCTCCTGACAGCCTGAGTGTACCTTTGCATTACTAAGCGGCAATGTCAGGCGTTATCAACGCGTTACAGCCGGCATGGTTGGATTAGTAAAGCACCGCCCTTTGCTGCGCAAGCCTAATCAGAATGGCCGTTTATTTCAAGCCTGGAGAAGCGGGTCGAAAGGCCGGGGGCAATACGCAGGCAGGGTAGAGTCACCCTGTCTGTCAGTAAGATGCGCTGAAATACACAGTGAAAAAGGGCTGTTTTTTTCGTTCCGGAACGCATGAGTGACCTGCCACGCCGCCTTTCAGCAAAGCATCCTGCACGATCGGATAACTGCGGGCTCACGCAGACGTCATGAAAAATCCAGAATCAGGGAAAACCTCCCAAAAAAAGCCATCATAAATAGCTAAAAGTGGGCGTAAGAATCTTCGGAAGATGGAGAGGCGTTTGCGCAAATCTGGTGTGAATAATGCCAGCGTATGCGGATAAATTAACAAGCATGCCTGAATGAAAATCAGGCTTTCTTAACATTTACTGGCTGAAAAGCGCCGGTAGTGGGGGTGGGCGGCGTGGCCGACAGCGATTAAAGGGAGCAGGCGTTCCCTGTTATGACTTCCCACTTCGCCCTTACCACAACATCACCAGCAGGATCAGCCCCCAGACCAGCGCACAGCCCACTATAATTCCGGTCCAGACTTTACCCCTGGTAGATAACCGATCCTTCATAAGCCGCCCTAACCTGTTTACAGAATTAGGGCTAGTATAAACGCTCGCAACAATCGGTCAACTTTTCAGAATTTCCTGAATGCAAAAACTCATTTTTACTGAACTTAAAGGAAATTTCAGGAATAAATTAGCCATTCAATATCTGAAAACATCAGGAAACGCAGCTTCGCTTGCTGCGCCCTGGCGACCGGTTGGTGAAATCGTCTGCGTAATGATGCCGACATCTCAATGATTTACTCCCGCTTCGGCCTGCTTTCGGCCGCTTCTGTACCGGTTATTTCGGGTTTGGTCAGATCGACAGGCGCTGTACTGGCCGTTTCGGTTTCAGCCAGCTCGTCCGAGGCTGCGCTGTCTGCGTCGGCATCAGCCAGAAAGTCTGACTCCCCGTCGCTCTTTTCAACGTCCACCTGATCGTCGGTATTGATCATCGCGGCCTGAATATCCTCTTCGGTGTTGGTAGGGTTCAGCGCGGCAGCCAGCGGAGAGCTGGCCATCGTATCCGGCATAGGGACATGCGGCACCGGCGGTTCACTGCTCTGCTGATGCGTCGTACTGCGATACCAGCTCATGCCGGCGATAATCAGCCCGCACAGCGAGAAGAAGAGATAGAGCATATTCCCGCCCAGCGGCTGCATAATCGCCCCGATGGCCAGAGGGCCGATACAGGCCCCGACGCCAAATGCCATCAGCAGACAGGCGGTCAGCGATACGCGACGCTCCGGTACCACACTGTCATTTGCCATCGCTACCACCAGCGGGTAGAGCGAAAACTGCATCATGCTGGCAATGAACGCTGCGCCAAACACCCAGGCTGGATTAACCTGGAGCGGCAAGGTCAGCGGCAGCGCCGCCAGCGCGTAGAGCAGCGCGGTGATAAACAGCAGGCGGTGGCGATCCATCCGGTCAGAAAGCCAGCTGAGCGGAAACTGTGAAATCAGCCCGGCGAAAATTGTGATGCCCATAAACAGGCCAGTTTGCTGCGTGCTGAACCCCAGCTGACTGGTATAAACCGGCGCCATACCGTAAAAAGAGCCGACAGCCATACCGATGACCAGCGTCATAAACAGCACTTTGGGGATGGTGGTAAAAAAGTAGCCCAGTTCCATCGGCGCCGGCGACATCGGCTGCACCTTGGTCCGTGTGGTGAGGGCAATCGGCACCAGGCAAAGGGCAAAGCAGAGCGCCACGATCAGTAAGCTGCTGGGGCCCGAGCCAATCTGGGACATCAAAATAATCTGGCCTGCTGACAGCCCGAGGTAGGTCGCCACCATATAGAAGCCGAAGATCAGGCCGCGCTGTCCCGGCTCCGCCTGGTCATTAAGCCAGCTCTCCAGCACCATGTACTGGCACATCATGCAGAGCCCGATAATCATCCGCAGGAAAATCCAGAGCGGCAGGAAATCCGTCAGGCCATGCCCCAGGACCGAAGCGGTGATAATCCCGGCGCAGGCAACGTAAGCACGAATATGCCCGACGCGGGCGATCAGGTTGTGTCCAACCTTACCGCCAATCACCAGGCCAATATAGTTAGCGGCAATGATGGCCCCGATAATCCCACCGCTGACCTGTTCATTAGCAAGCCGTAAGGAGACATAGGTGGTCAGCAGACCAGAACCAAGCAGCATCAGCAGCGTGGTGGTATAGAGCGGTAAAAACGTGCCTAAAACTTTTTTCATGACGGTTCCCTGTCGCGATGGTAGCGGGAAAAACTCACTTTAAGCCTAAACAGTAGCCGTATCCCTGACGATCAGGCAACCCACGCCTGCGCCTTTCTCCGGCAAACGGCGCGGGCAGCAGGCCGGGAAGCGAATAAATGCCGCGCTGCCGTTTTTTCCGGCAAACGCCCTTCAGAAAGTTTCTTAACCCCGGCAGACACTTGCGCTTCCCGCTGGGTTTGCCAGGTTTATAGAGTGACTCTGCAACCTATTAATCCCGAACAGGAGGACAACATGGCACGTTTTACGGAGAAAGTGGTGGTGGTGACAGGCGCAGGTTCAGGTATTGGCGCAGCAACCGCGCAGCGTTTCGCCAGCGAGGGCGCCTCTGTCGTGCTGGTGGGCCGCACCCGGCAGAAGCTTGAAAAAACGCTGGCGACCCTTTCCGCGGGCGATCATTTGATCGCGACCTGCGACGTGGGCGAAGCGGATCAGGTTAAGGCGCTGTCGGAAAAAGTGCTGGAGAAATATGGCCGCGCTGACGTGCTGGTCAATAATGCCGGCGTCATTGTCCAGGGCCGCATCCATGAGATTGAGCTGGATGACTGGCGAAAAATGATGAAGATCGATCTGGACGGCGTATTCCACTGCGTCCATTACTTTATGCCAGCGCTGCTGAAAACGAAGGGGAACGTTGTCAATATCTCCTCCGTTTCCGGCATGGGCGGCGACTGGGGCATGAGCGTCTACAATGCCGCTAAAGGTGCCGTGACCAACTTCACCCGCTCTCTGGCGATGGACTACGGTCAGGATGGCGTTCGCGTCAATGCGATTTGCCCCGGCTTCACCCTGACCGAGCTGACCAAAGATATGGAAGAGAATCAGGCACTGCTGGATAAATTTTATGAGCGGATCCCGCTTAACCGTGCCGGACAACCCGAAGATATCGCTGACGCGATTGCCTTTATCGCCAGCGATGAGGCCCGCTATATTACAGGCGTAAACCTGCCCGTCGACGGCGGTATTACCGCTTCAAACGGCCAGCCCAAACAAGCCTGATCGCACAGGGACTTTAACGGCGGCACCTTGTGCCGCCTTCCGGAGAACGCCATGTCCGCCCGCCTTACTGCCTTTATGCTCACCTGTATGCTGATCGCCACTGCTTCCGCACATACTTTTGTTACCGGCCAGCCCGTGCCGCCAGTTGGCGTTGCGGTCAATGGCGAACTGACTTATCAGCAGGAAGAGTTCAGCTATCAGCCGTGGAACAGCGCACATCTGCCGGGTAAAGTTCGGGTGATATTGCATCTCGCCGGACGCATGGCGGCTAAAGAGCAGAATGAACCGCTGACGCAGGCGCTGGCGGCTTTACGCCTCCCGGCGGATCGCTACCAGACCACGCTGATTGTGAATACTGACGACGCGATTCCCGGCAGCGCCGTGTTTGTGCGCGCCAGTCTCAAATCCAGCAAAAAGGAGTCCCCCTGGTCGCAGTTTATTATCGATGGGCAGGGATCGGCCCGCCAGGCCTGGCAGCTGAAAGCGGAAGGTTCCGCCGTTATCGTGCTGGATAAAGAAGGGAAAGTGCGTTTTGCCCGGGACGGTGCGCTGTCACCCGCAGAAGTTCACCAGGTAGTGACGCTGCTGAAATCTTTACTGACATGATAAGCCGCCTGGCGAAGGTGACGCAGCCCGTTCTTACCAGATAATCCGCCCATCATTTTCTCACCGGGCGTGGGCGCAATTTCTTGATAATCATCTAGTCTTATCCATAGCGGCCTTACGCAACAGGTAACGTGGCTACTAATCGACCTTTAACCGGAAGCCCTCATTCTGGCTGCACACCCGGTTGCTGAACGGCAAGCAGGTCCGGACACTGAGCCGTCTCCGGTTATGAACATTTAAACAGCAACAGCGTAACCAGTAAGAGTGACCATGACCGTCAATGCAGAAAAATCCCTGAATCAGGAAACTGAACTGCTGGCCTTGCGCGAAGCGCTGAACAGCCGCCTGGACCGCCTTCTGCCATCGGGTGATGAGCGTGACCGGGTCAGCGCCGCCATGCGTGAAGGCACGCTGGCTCCCGGCAAGCGTATCCGTCCCCTGCTGCTGCTGCTGGCGGCCCACGACCTGGGCTGTGATAAGCATCATCCCGGCCTGATCGATCTGGCCTGTGCCGTTGAGATGGTCCATTCCGCCTCGCTGATCCTGGATGACATTCCCTGTATGGATAACGCCACGCTGCGCCGTGGCCGGCCAACAATCCACCGCCAGTTTGGTCAGGATGTGGCGATTCTGGCGGCCGTGGCCTTACTCAGCAACGCTTTCGGAATAATCGCTTCTGCGGAGGGGCTGCCCGCCGACTGCCGGGCGCAGGCGGTAACGGCGCTCTCCTCGGCGGTCGGCTTACAGGGGCTTGTCCGGGGACAGTATCAGGATCTGAGCGAAGGTGGCGAGCAGCGCAGCCCGACGGCTATCGCCAGAACCAACGATCTCAAGACCAGCATGCTGTTTGACGCCACGCTGCAGATGGCAGCCCTTGCTGCCAGCGCCTCACCGCTGGTGCGCCAGAAGCTGCGCTGCTTCGCCCAGGACCTGGGACAGGCTTTTCAGCTGCTGGACGACCTGGCCGACAGCCACGATGGCACCGGCAAAGATCCGCATCAGGATGCGGGCAAATCAACGCTGGTCGCCCTGCTGGGCGCAGACGTTGTGCATCAGCGTCTGCGCGATCATCTGCACAGCGCTGACCAACACTTCGCCTACGTTAGCAATCAGGGAGTGGCGACCCGGCATTTTATGCATAGCTGGTTTGAGCAGCAGCTTGCCGCGTTCGGCTGAGGCTTTTTTTATTAAAATGAGTTACCCCGTGGAGAGTCAATGAAGGACGCGGACCTGATTCAGCGAAAAAACGATCATCTTGATATTGTGCTAAACCCTGCGCGGGCAGTCAGTCATATTCGCACGGGTTTTGCAGCGTGGCGCTTTGACCACTGTGCCTTACCCGAGCTGGATTATGACGCTGTTGACCTGAGCACTACCCTGTTTGGCCGCCCGATGAGTGCGCCGCTGTTGATCAGCTCGATGACGGGCGGGGCGCAGCGCGCGGAGGAAATTAACCGCCATCTGGCCGCCGCCGCGCAGGCGCTTGGCCTGGCAATGGGCGTCGGCTCGCAGCGGGTGGCGCTGGAAAGCGACGTGGACTTTGGCCTGAACCGCCAGCTGCGCGATATCGCCCCTGACATTCCGCTGCTGGCGAACCTGGGCGCGGCGCAGATTGCCCAGCCGCACGGGCTGGACTATGCACGCCGTGCCGTCGATATGATCGGCGCCGACGCCCTGATTGTGCATCTTAATCCGCTACAGGAAGTGCTCCAGAGTGGCGGCGACCGCAACTGGCTGGGCATCACCGACGCCCTTAACCGCCTGGTTAACGCGCTGGACGTGCCCGTGGTGGTGAAAGAAGTGGGCGCGGGCCTTTCGCCAGAGGTGGCACAGCGCCTGGCCGACGCCGGCGTCGCCATGCTGGATGTGGCGGGCGCGGGCGGCACCAGCTGGGCGGCGGTGGAAGGTGAACGCGCGGCCACGCCTCACGCCCGCGCCGTGGCAATGGCCTTTGCCGACTGGGGGATCCCCACCTCGGTCGCGCTGCGGGATATCCGCCAGCGCCTGCCGGACATTCCCCTGATCGCTTCCGGCGGCATCGCTGACGGCATCGACGTGGCGAAGGCGATTGCGCTGGGGGCCGATCTGGCCGGACTGGCTGCGGCCATCCTGCCCAGCGCCAGCGTCTCGGGCGAGGCGGTAATGGAGCGTTTTCAGATCGTTATCGATCAGCTGAGAACGGCCTGCTTCTGCACCGGCAGCGCCAGCTTTCGCGCGCTGCGGCAGGCTCCGCTGCGCTATGCCGGAAGTGAACCATGAGCCATTACGCCGCGATCGCGCCTCCGCTATTCAGCCATCAGCGGGCGCTCCAGGCGCTGGCCCAGACGCTGATGGCGCGCGGACACCGCATCACCTTTATTCAGCAGCCCGAGGCCCGGACGCTACTGAACGATCCGCATATCGGTTTTCTGCCCGTTGGCGAGGCGTCGCACCCGCCCGGCACGCTCGCCCGCACGCTGAGCCTGGCGGCCAGCCCGGGCGGCCTTTCGGTACTCAGACTGATAGAGGATATGGCGCGTAATACCGATATGCTCTGTAAGACGCTGCCCGCCGCGCTGGAAAAGCTGGGCGTCGACGGCCTGATTGTCGATCAGATGGAGCCCGCCGGCGCGCTGGTGGCCGATGCGCTCGGACTGCCTTTCGTCTCGGTCGCCTGCGCCCTGCCGGTTAACCGGGAGCCGGGCCTGCCGCTGCCGGTGATGCCTTTTCAGTACGCCACCGACGATCGGGCGCTGAAACGCTACGCCACCAGCCAGCGGATCTATGACTGGATGATGCGCGGGCATAACCGGGTGATCAACCGCCATGCGCGGGCCTTTGGCCTGCCTGCACGACAGGGCCTGCACGAATGTCTTTCACCGCTTGCGCAGATCAGCCAGACTCTGCCCGCGCTGGATTTCCCCCGGCGGGCGTTACCGCCGGGCTATCATGCGGTCGGCCCGCTTCGCCCGGCAGCTTCCGCGCGGGGCGAAACCTGGCCCGTCTCGCCGGATACCCCTTTTGTTTTCGCGTCACTGGGTACCTTGCAGGGCCACCGCTTCCGGTTATTCAGAACCATCGCCCGCGCCTGCCAGACGCTGGGCGTCCAGTTACTTATCGCTCACTGCGGGGGCCTTAGCGCCGCCCAGTGCGAAACGTTAAAGACCAGCGGAGCAACGTGGGTAACGGATTTTGCCGATCAGCCCGCCGTGCTTCAGCAGGCGCAGGCGGTCATTACCCACGGCGGGCTGAATACCGTCGCCGACGCGGTCGCCAGCCTGACCCCCGTGCTGGCAGTACCGATTGCTTTCGATCAGCCCGGCGTGGCGGCCCGCGTTGCCTGGAGCGGCATTGGACGCCGGGTATCGCGCTTTTGCCGGAGCGACACTCTGGCGCGGAATCTCAATGAACTCCTTGAGGATGAAAGTTACCGGCTGCGGCTGGGTGCCGTCCAGGCTCAGCTCAAAAAAGCGGGCGGGACGGCCAGGGCGGCAGATATTGTTGAACAGGCACTAGGATCATCCACGCAGATGCTTGCCGGGAGAACATGGTGAAAAAGTGGGATTTAATTCTGGCAGGGGGCGGACTGGCAAATGGCCTGATCGCCCTTCGCCTATTGCAGCGCCAGCCCGGCCTGAAAATTCTGATGCTGGAGGGCGGTTCGCAGCCCGGCGGCAACCATACCTGGTCATTCCATCAGCACGATTTAACGCCCGAACAGCATGAGTGGATTGCGCCTCTGGTGGCGCATCGCTGGGCGGGGTATGACGTACAGTTTCCGCAGTTTAGCCGCACGCTGGATGGCGGCTACCTGACGGTGACCTCGGAACGGTTTGCCGCGATCGTTAGCGCCCTGCCGGGCCTGCATCTTCAGACGAACGCTGAAATCAGCGCCCTCACGCCGGAGCAGGTGACGCTTGCCGGCGGCGAGGTCCATACTGCGCGGGCGGTGCTGGACGGGCGTGGCTATCAGCCCAGCCCGCATCTTCAGGCCGGCTTTCAGTCTTTTCTCGGCCAGGAGTGGCAGCTGGCGCGCCCTCACGGCCTGACCCGCCCCATACTGATGGATGCCACGGTCGACCAGCTTGAGGGATACCGCTTCGTCTATACGCTTCCGCTTACCGAAGATCGCGTGCTGATTGAAGATACTCACTATATAGACAGTGCGGCGCTGGATCCGGACGCTGCGCGCAGCCGCATCGCCGACTACGCCGCGAGTAAAGGCATGGCGCTGAAAGCATTACTGCGTGAAGAACAGGGTAACTTACCCATTACGCTGGCGGGCGCTCCTCAAGCTTTCTGGCTGGAGAGGAAGGGCCAGCCGTGCAGCGGCATGCGCGCCGGACTTTTTCATCCCACAACCGGGTACTCCCTGCCGCTGGCCGTGGCGCTGGCCGATCGGCTTGCCGCTCAGCCCCTGCCCGACCCTGCGGCGCTCTCCGCCCTTATCCGCCAGTTTGCCCTGCGGCAGTGGCAGCGGCAGCGTTTCTTCCGCCTGCTGAACCGGATGCTGTTTCTGGCTGGCCCGCCCGCCCGGCGCTGGCAGGTTATGCAACGTTTTTACCGTCTGGATGACGGGCTGATCGCCCGGTTTTATGCCGGTCATCCGACGCTGACCGATATGGCACGGATACTCACAGGCAAGCCGCCGGTTCCGGTTGGCGAAGCCCTGCGGGCCGTGCTCAAGCACACTCCCCGGCTGCGAGCCTATTAATGAACAGAACGATTGTAATTGGCGCCGGTTTCGGCGGGCTGGCCTTAGCCATCCGGCTTCAGGCCTCCGGTATTCCCACGCGACTGCTTGAGGGGCGCGACAAGCCCGGCGGCCGCGCTTACGTTTATCAGGACAAGGGCTTCACGTTTGATGCCGGTCCGACAGTCATCACCGACCCGACCGCCATTGAAGAGCTGTTTACCCTGGCGGGAAAACGTCTGGAAGATTACGTGGAACTGATGCCGGTGAAGCCGTTTTACCGGCTCTGCTGGGAATCAGGTAAGGTGCTGGATTATGACAACGATCAGCCGAACCTGGAGGCGCAGATTGCCCGTTTCAATCCGGCTGACGTGGCGGGCTATCAGCGCTTCCTCGACTATTCGCGCGCCGTCTTTAAAGAAGGCTATCTGAAACTCGGCACCGTTCCCTTTCTGTCGTTCCGCGATATGCTGCGTGCCGGCCCTCAGCTGGCACGTCTTCAGGCCTGGCGCAGCGTTTACAGTATGGTGTCATCCTTTATCGAAGAGGAGCATCTCCGCCAGGCGTTTTCCTTCCATTCGCTGCTGGTGGGCGGCAATCCGTTCAGCACCTCCTCCATCTATACGCTGATCCATGCGCTGGAGCGGGAATGGGGCGTCTGGTTTCCGCGCGGCGGAACCGGGGCGCTGGTGCAGGGCATGGTGAAGCTTTTTGAAGACCTGGGCGGCGAAATAGAGCTGAATGCCCACGTCAGCAAGCTGGAAACGCAGGGTGACCGGATTTCAGCGGTACAGCTCGCCGATGGCCGCCGCTTCGATACCCCCGCCGTGGCCTCAAATGCTGACGTGGTGCATACCTACGACAAGCTGCTTGCTGACCATGCGCGTGGCCGTTCCCGTGCGGCCTCGCTGAAGCGTAAGCGCATGAGCAACTCGCTGTTCGTTATCTATTTTGGCCTCAGCCATCACCACAGCCAGCTGGCCCACCACACGGTGTGCTTCGGCCCGCGCTATAAAGAGCTGATCGACGATATTTTCAATCGCGATACGCTAGCAGAAGATTTTTCACTCTACCTTCATGCACCCTGCGTCACCGATCCCTCGCTCGCGCCGGAAGGCTGCGGCAGCTATTACGTGCTCGCCCCGGTTCCCCACCTTGGCACGGCCGATCTCGACTGGGAAAAAGAGGGGCCGCGTCTGCGCGATCGTATTTTCGACTATCTGGAAAAGCACTATATGCCCGGTCTGCGCGAGCAGCTGGTCACCCACCGCATTTTTACGCCGTTCGACTTCCGCGACGAGCTGGGTGCCCATCAGGGTTCGGCCTTTTCCGTCGAGCCCATTCTGACCCAGAGCGCCTGGTTCCGGCCTCACAATCGCGACAGCCAGATTGAGAATCTCTACCTGGTCGGTGCCGGTACGCATCCCGGCGCAGGGGTGCCTGGCGTGATTGGCTCCGCCAAAGCGACCGCCGGTCTGATGCTGGAGGATCTGGCCCGATGAATCAGCCTCTGCTGGAACACGCCACGCAAACCATCGCGGTGGGGTCGAAAAGCTTCGCCACCGCCTCGAAACTGTTCGATGCCAGAACGCGGCGAGGCGCGCTGATGCTCTACGCCTGGTGCCGGCACTGCGACGATGTCATTGACGGTCAGGAGATGGGCTTTACCGCGCCGGTGGCTGAAGGTTCGCCGGAAGCGCGGCTGGAACAGCTACGCAGCCTGACCCACCAGGCTTTCCAGGGCGCGACGATGACGCAGCCCGCCTTTGCCGCGTTTCAGGAAGTAGCCCTCGCCAGCGCCATCCCTGAGCGGCTGGCGTTCGATCATCTTGAAGGTTATGCCATGGACGTCCGGCATGACCGTTACTGCACTTTTGACGACACCCTGCGCTACTGCTATCACGTTGCAGGCGTGGTAGGGCTGATGATGGCGCAGGTTATGGGGGTTCGCGATGAGGCGGTGCTGGATCGCGCCTGCGATCTGGGGCTGGCGTTCCAGCTAACCAATATCGCCCGCGATATCGTTGAGGATGCGCAGGCAGGACGCTGCTATCTGCCTGCCGACTGGCTGGCGGAGGCGGGGCTGACCTTGCAGAATTACGCCCAGCCGGACAACCGCGCCGCGCTGGCGAGGCTGGCCGCCCGGCTGGTGGCCGAAGCGGAGCCTTATTACGCCTCGGCGCGTGCCGGGCTGGCGGGTCTGCCGCTGCGATCGGCCTGGGCGATTGCCACCGCGCGCGGCGTGTACCGTGAAATTGGCGTCAAGGTGGATCGCGCCGGTGAAAAAGCCTGGGACCGCCGTCAGGGCACCAGCAAGGCTGAAAAGCTGGGGCTGCTGATGTCCGGCGCAGGCCTTGCGTTTACTTCCCGTTTCGGGTCGGCGGCGCCGCGTCCTGCCGGGCTGTGGCAGCGTCCCCGCTGACCGGTCTGCCGTGCCGCTGTCGCAGCGTTTTTTGCAGCTTCGTCAGCGGCGGCGCGTAGAGAAAACCGAACGACACGCAGCCCTCCTTCCCTCTGACCGCATGGTGCAGCCGGTGGGCCATATAGAGGCGCTTCAGATAGCCTTTTCGGGGAATATAGCGGAAGGGCCAGCGCTGATGCACCAGGCCATCATGCACGATAAAATAGAGCGCGCCATAGGTCGTCATACCGGCCCCGATCCACTGAAGCGGCCAGTACCCTACCGATCCGAAATAGATCAGGGCAATCGCCAGTCCGGCAAAAACCACCGCATAGAGATCGTTTAACTCAAAGCTCCCCTTATGCGGTTCATGGTGGGAATGGTGCCAGCCCCATCCCCAGCTGTGCATAATATATTTGTGGGCAAGCGCCGCCACAATTTCCATGATAAAAACGGTGAACAGCACGATGAGAGTGTTATACAGCCAGAGCATAGTTCCGCACTTTTCCATGATGATGATTTTTAAGCTTAACGGATAAAAACCGCTTTGGCTGAAGAATATCGAAATAGCCGCTTTGGCGTCGCTGTGCCCGGCGGTAGTCGCCGCTTCGGGCTAATCGACAATAAACAGTTTCGCGCCGGTGGCAGTTGAAGAGCGATGCGCTTCCGCACTGTCAGCCACCTGATAGCTGATGCCGGGCGTGAGGGTAAAAATGCGCCCATCATCCAGCTCGCAGCGCAGCTCACCCTCAAGGCAGAGCAAAATATGGCCCTTATGGCACCAGTGGTCAGCCAGATAGCCTGGAGAATATTCCACCATCCTCACCCGGATATCGTTAAAAACAGCGGTTTTCCATGTGGCAAATCCCTGTTCCCCCGGATGAACTTCTGGCGCGATCTCCTGCCAGTTGGTGGTGCCGAACGGCGTATTGGTGATATGCACTGGCAGATCCTTACTAAAGGTGAAAGAGAAGTCATTTTTTATACCAAATTTTAAGCACTGCGAGTGCGTTTACCGCTATCCGCGTCTTACCCGCCTGCCGTACGGCTGAACGGTACTCAGCCCGTTGTAGCGCGTAAAATGTCCCTGAAGCCCGGCTGTTTTGAAAAGATCGTCATATACTTAGCAAGGAGAACGATCCCGTACAGGCTAAGGAGGAACATTAATGAAAACGCTGACAGTCACCTACAATGGACTCTCATTCGACGCTGAATTCAGTGAAACCTCAACGGCAGACAAGGTAGATAAAACCCTGGTCATTCCCGTTAACGATCAAAGCACGGCGGCGTTTGACGCGCTGCCGGATGGAAAACGCTTCTCGTTTGGGGGAGATAACGCTGTAAGCGGCGACTATATTCTGACGGAGAAAGCCCCGGCGCATTATATCTTCACTAACAGTTAGGTCTGCTCCGGCTTTAGTCCGGTTAACAGGGTCTGAATCCGCGAATAATTTGGATTCGGCCCCTGGTGGTTATGGCCGTTCTTCTGACCTGCACCCGCAACAGTTTGCTTCTCCTCACGTTATGTTCCAGCCACTGGCCCCCTGCCGGGTCATCCTACCAGTAACATCATCTGTACCAACCGCTGTTCTCTTTTAACGCCCCCGAAAATAAACCTGACTTTTTTTGTGGTCTTAAGATCCTGTTAAGATATGCTTGTTATCTTCTGGATTCACAAATGAAACTGACTAACAAGGAACTAAGTCATGAAAAAAACGTTAATTGCCATTGTACTGGGAAGCCTGTCATTAGGCGCTTTCGCTCAGCAGTCTGGATTTGTTTCGCCGGATAATACGGCTAACGCGCAGAGCGGTTTTAAGGGCCCCACGCCAGGCATGTCGTCTGTGGAGCAGGCTAAAACGCTCAGGGACGATGCATGGGTAGTGCTTGAAGGCAATATTGTACGGCAGGTAGGTCATGAGCTTTATGAGTTTCGTGATAACAGCGGGACGATCAATGTCGATATTGATGACAAGCGGTGGCAGGGACAAAGCGCCACGCCCACTGATAAAGTCCGTATCGAGGGCGAGGTCGATAAAGACTGGAACAGCGTTGAAGTTGATGTGAAGCGCGTTCAGGTTCTGAAATAACGGTTCAGGATCTGACAGGGATAAGCCTGAGAGGGCATCAACGCCAGCAGGCTTATCCCGTTCAAACGCCCTCCCCTGCTCTCCCTTTCTCTCCCTTCCACCTCGACTTGCCACGCAGAAAAAATGTACACCTTGCGCCGGGCGTGATATTACATTTCGCCAGGCTGCACATGCGTTGTAAAGCCTGCCGTCATCTTAAGGAAAGACCGACAAAATCACAGAAACTTCTGGTAATGTATATGGCCTGAAAGCGGAGCGCCTGGAAAACGATATGTTGTCAACACTCATCTACCGCAGTCATCTTTATGATGACGTACCGATGAAAGTAGTAAAAGAACTGGTCACAAAAGCAAACAAGGTCAACGAGTTACTTGGCGTTACGGGCATATTGCTTTTTAACGGCACCCATTTTTTCCAGCTGCTTGAAGGCCCGGAAGAGGCCGTCAGTAAAATTTATGGCCGCATCTGCGAAGACGATCGGCACCATAACGTCGTTCAGCTGATGCGCGACTATGCCCCTTCCCGGCGCTTCGGTAACGCCGGTATGGAGCTGTTTGATTTAACGGAATACGATCCGCCCTCCGTGCTTCAGGCCGTACTTGGGAAAGGCACCTCAAAATACCAGCTGACTTACGAAGACAGAGCGCTACAGTTTCTGCGCTCTTTTATCGAGTCGAAAGAGCGTGAAAACTATTTTGAGATCCCGCTTGATGGCTCATGGGATTTTATTCCGGACGCCAGCAGAAGCATTGAAGGTGATGACGCACTTGCCCGGCAGGAGGCGTTCAGTTTCGCCTTTCAGCCGATTATCGATCCTATGGCGTTAGAGATCGTCTCGCTGGAAGCGCTGATACGCACCCCAGACGGCGGGTTGCCCCATGAGTATTTTTCTCAGCTGCCGCCGGAAAAGCTCTACGAAGCCGATCTGAAAGCCAAAAAGCTCGCTTTTGCCATGGCGAAAAATTTAGGGATGGATGGGCTGAAGCTCTCCATTAATCTGTTACCTATGTCGCTGGTGATGGTGCCTGGTGCCGTCGAGTTTTTACTTCACGAGATCCACAAGAACGGTCTTGTCCCTGAACAGATCGTCGTTGAGGTAACGGAAAACGAGGTCATTTCCCGGATAGATGAGTTCGAAACGGCCATCAAGCAGCTAAAATCGGCGGGCATGAGTCTGGCCATTGATGATTTTGGCGCCGGTTCCGCTGGATTGCTGCTGCTGGCCAGGATCCAGCCCGATACGATCAAAATCGATCGAAGCCTGATCACCGACGTGCATAAAAGCGGTCCCAAACAGGCGATCGTGCAGGCGATCCTCAAATGCTGCTCCGCGCTTGAAATTTCCGTGATTGCGGAAGGGGTTGAGAAGCCGGAGGAGTGGATGTGGCTGGAGTCAGCAGGTATTTTCACCTTCCAGGGCTATCTGTTTGCCAGGCCGGAACTCAACGGCATTCCCGCCGTAGCCTGGCCGGAAAAATTAGCCTGATCGGGCGCGAACACCTTACCCGGCGCTTATCCCGCCGGGCATCATGATAATCTCCCTGTACCACCCGTCCTGAATTATTCAGCCCATCGTCCGCTATATGACCCTCTTCACACTTTAGCCTCCTGCCTCTTGATGTAGTCATACTCCATCCCTTACTCTTTTTTGGAGTTAAACTTCAAAAACACAGGTAAGGCGGAGTAAGATGTCACTTTTAGTCGAACTACAACAACACGTACGTGAGAAAGGCGGGCTGATCGTCTCCTGCCAGCCACTGCCTGACAGCCCCATGGATCGTCCTGATATCGTTGCCGCAATGGCGCAGGCCGCCGTTGCCGCGGGGGCTGTCGCCGTCCGGATTGAAGGAACAGAAAACCTGCGAGCGGTGCGATCCCTGATTTCTGTGCCGATTATCGGCATTGTGAAACGCGATCTGGAAAATTCTCAGGTTCGCATCACGCCGTTGTTGCAAGACGTCGATGCTCTTGCCGCAGCCGGTGCCGATATCATCGCCTTTGATGCCACGTTCCGCCCACGCCCGGTTGAGATTGATCGCCTGCTTTCCCGTATCCGCAATCACGGTTTACTGGCTATGGCGGATAGCTCAACGCTGGAAGAAGGGCTGAGCTGCTGGCAAAAAGGAGTGGAGTTTATTGGCACCACCCTGTCCGGTTATACCGGCCCGGTCACGCCTACAGAACCCGATCTGAAGTTGGTAGCCGAGCTGAGCAAAGCGGGATGCTGCGTGATAGCCGAAGGCCGCTATAACTCTCCGGCCCTTGCGGCTCAGGCAGTTGATCGGGGTGCCTGGGCTGTCACCGTAGGTTCTGCCGTCACCCGTATTGAGCATATCTGCCAGTGGTTTAGCCACGCTATTAAGCGCTGATCGGGAGAAGAACATGTACACGCTTGCCATTGATCTTGGCGGTACCAAGCTGTCTGCGGCGCTGATCGGCGAAAAGCATGAAATCACGCAGCGAAGGGAACGCCCAACGCCGGCCAGCGCGTCGCCACAGAGCCTGGAACGCGCTTTAGCCGAACTGACCGGACACTATCAGGGAAAAGCGCATCGCGTTGCGGTGGCCTCAACGGGCATTATCGCAAATGGCGTTCTGACCGCGCTTAACCCGGATAACCTTGGCGGCCTCAATCACTTTCCACTAAGGGACTGCCTTGAAAAACTGACCGGGCTTCCCTGTCTGGTGCTTAACGATGCACAGGCGGCTGCCTGGGCAGAATATTGTCTTCTCTCTGACAGGTTCAGACACGTTACCTTCATTACGGTCTCAACCGGCGTGGGCGGTGGCAGCGTGATTGATGGCAGGCTGTTGACCGGCCCCCACCATTTTGCGGGGCATATCGGCCATATTCAGGCCGATCCGCACGGCCCGGTATGCGGCTGCGGGCGTACCGGATGCGTCGAGGCTATCGCCTCAGGACGTGCCATTGCAGCAGGAGCAAAGCACGATCTCTGGGGAAAAGACGCTCGTGCTATTTTTGCCGGAGCAGAACAGGGGCATCTACAGGCGCGGCAACTCATCGCCCGGTCCGCAAAAGCGATCGCCCAACTGAGCGCCAACCTGAAGGCGCTGCTCGACACCGAATGTATTGTGTTAGGCGGCAGTATCGGCCTTGCTCCAGGCTACAGGGAACAGGTCGAACAGCTACTCGCCCGGTTACCCCCTACTTTTCATCTTCCCGTTTATCCAGCCCGTTGCCGGCATGATGCCGGATTAATGGGCGCAGCACTCTGGTGTGAATATTGCGCCACCTGACTTTTAATCATTCTACGAAGAATTAATAACATCCTCCTCTTACCTACACCTGAAAGCAGGAAAGCACCATGACCACATATTCTTTCGGCATGATGAATTACCTTGTTCTTTTTGGCTATTTGCTGGCCATGATGCTTGTCGGCGTTTATTTTTCGCAGCGGCAAAAAACGGCGGATGATTATTTTCGCGGCGGTGGGCGTATCCCCGGCTGGGCAGCAGGCGTCAGCGTCTTTGCCACCACGCTGAGCTCCATCACGTTTATGTCGATCCCCGCCAAGGCTTTTACCTCAGACTGGACGTTTATCTTCGGTCAGTATCTGGCTATCGCTATTTTACCGCTGGTATTTTATTTCTATATTCCTTTCTTCCGTAAACTCAAGGTGACCTCCGCCTATGAGTATCTTGAGGCTCGCTTCGACGTGCGCAGCCGGCTATTTGCCAGCGTCTCTTTTATGCTGTTTCATATTGGCCGCATCGCCATTATTACGTTTTTAACGGTGCTGGCGCTGCGGCCATTTATTGCCATCGATCCGCTGGTATTGGTGTTGCTGATTAGCGTGATGTGCATCATTTATACCTGGATGGGCGGTATTGAAGGGGTTATCTGGACCGATGTTATTCAGGGGCTTTTACTGTCCGGCAGCGCTGTGCTGATCTTTGTGATTATCTGTTTCAAGGTTCAGGGTGGCATCGGTGAAATTTTCAGCGTGAATCAGCATGCCGATAAATTCTTCCCTGCCGCACAATTTCACTGGAGCTGGACAGAGAGCACCGTCCCTGTCCTGATCATCGGTTTTCTGTTTGCCAATCTGCAGCAATTCACCGCCAGCCAGGATGTGGTTCAGCGCTATATCGTGACGGACTCGCTTGAGGAGACAAAAAAGACGCTCCTGACCAATGCCCGTCTTGTCGCCATTATTCCCCTTTTCTTCTTTGCGATGGGTTCCGCACTGTTCGTTTACTATCAGCAGAATCCTGAGCTGCTGCCTCCGGGCTTTAATACTGGCGGTATCTTGCCGCTCTTTGTGGTGACCGAAATGCCTTCCGGTATTGCCGGTTTGATCATTGCCGCTATTTTCGCCGCGGCGCAATCCAGTATTTCCAGCAGTCTTAACAGTATTTCCAGCTGCTTCAACGCCGATATTTATCAGCGGCTCAGTCATAAAAAGCGAACGCCGGAAAACTGTATGCGGATGGCAAAAAGGGTCATTCTGATCGCGGGCCTGGTGAGCAGCGGCGCCACCGTATGGCTGGTAATGGCGGATGAATCAGAGATCTGGGATGCGTTTAACAGCCTGATCGGCTTAATGGGCGGGCCAATGACCGGCCTGTTTATCCTCGGGATTTTCTTTAAAAAGGCCAATGCGGGCAGCGCCACCCTTGGCATCGTGATCAGCGTGATTGCCGTGCTGCTGGCGCGTTACGCCACGGATTTGAACTTCTTCTTCTATGGCCCGATTGGCTTATCCGGCGTGGTGATCGGCGGCATTGTTTTCGCCCCTTTCTTTGCCTCTGCCCCGCCTCTGACCACGAATGAAACGGAAAACTCAAGGTAACAGCATGATCTCAGGACGACTTTCAGACATTACAGCGGCAAACGGTATCGATCCCCGCCTGGTCGCGATTATCAGGCAGGCGCTGGCGCGGCAGCCCGAAACCTTAAGCCCGGGACGCCATGACATCGACGGCGAGAATATTTTTATGAACGTTATGACGTTTGATACCCAGCCTCCCCACAGCAAATGCTATGAGCAGCATCGCCACTATCTGGATATTCAGATCCTGCTCAGCGGTCAGGAGCGCATTGATTTTGGCCCTACAGGGGCGGCTTCAGAGCCCGATCTTTATCATGACGAGGAGGATTATCAACTTTGTCAGGCCATTATGCCTTGCCAGACAATGCATATGCTGCCGGGAATGTTCGCTATCTTCCTGCCCGGCGAGCCCCATAAGCCAGGCTGTATCAGTGAAGCAGCACAGGCCATCCATAAGATGGTGATAAAAGTGCACCGGCGATGTTTATAGCGCGCGTTTTCCTTCCAAAAGCGCCCTTGTAGCGGTTCTTCAGGCAGTTTCCCGTCATCTCTGCGATGTCTGTATTTCACTATGCTGACATCGCGCTTTTTTTCACGGCCCAGACTTGGTACGCTCTGAAATGTTGATGAGTACAGGCTTTTTACCTTATTAAGCCCTCAGGAGCAGGAAATGTATGGCGTCCCACATCCCACATCTTAAACCCGGAAAGATCCTCGATACGCTTGGGGCCATGCAAAACAGCCTGACACGCACCGCCCAGCGCATTGCGTGTTTTATCCTCTCTTCTCCCCAGCGGGTGACGCAGCTCTCTATCGCGGAGTTATCGCGTGAAATTCAGGCGGGCGAAGCAACCGTTATCCGTTTCTGCCGGACCCTGGGCTATAAGGGCTTCCAGGATTTCAAAATGGACCTGGCCATTGAGCTGGCCACCAGCGAACCGGAGAACAGCGGGTCATTACTGGATGCAGAAATCCGTGATACGGACAGTGCACAGACTATAGGATTGAAGCTGCAAACCACAATCAATAACGTCCTCTCTGAAACGCTCAACCTGCTGGATATGAATCAGGTAAACCAGGTTGTGACGGCGTTGCGGTCCAGTAATGCGATCTATATCTTCGGCGTGGGGTCTTCGGGGATTACCGCCGAAGATATGAAGCATAAGTTGATGCGTATTGGGTTACGCGTCGATGCCGTCACCAATAACCACTTTATGTATATGCAGGCGACCCTGTTAAAAGCGGGGGATGTGGCTATCGCGATCAGCCACTCCGGCGCATCGCCGGAAACCGTCCATGCGCTCAGGCTCGCCCGGGAAGCGGGGGCCACGACCGTCGCGCTCACGCATAACCTTGGCTCCGCCCTGGTTGAGGTTGCCGATTTCAGCCTTATAAACGGGAACCGGCAGGGTATGCTGCAAGGCGACTCGATAGGCACTAAAACCGCGCAGCTTTTCGTTCTGGATTTGCTTTATACGCTGCTCGTTCAGGCCGCACCGGAACAGACCAGGCAAAATAAACTGCGCACGATGGATGCGCTTAGTCTGCCAAAATAGGTCCTGTTAGCGGCACCGATCACACTTCACACTCTTCATGCTTTTCTCCCGGCAAGCTCGCTTGCATCACATCCTCCGTCGCCTTAAAGTGGAGCTATACTTCATTTTAATTATTATTACAGAGTTAAACTTCAACTGAGGCATGCATGAAAAAACTGACAGGACTTATCGCCGCGCCCCATACGCCCTTCAGTGCTGATGGCGCTGTAAATTATGCGGTTATCGACAAAATCGCTGCACATCTGATCGAACAGAGGGTAAATGGCATCTACGTGTGCGGTACTACCGGCGAAGGCATTCACTGCTCCGTCGATGAGCGCAAGAAAATTGCTGAGCGTTGGGTCAGCGCCGGTGAAGGTAAGCTGAGTATCACCCTGCATACGGGCGCGCTCAGCATTGCTGATTCGCTTGAGCTGAGCCGCCATGCGGAAACGTTAGATATCTTTGCCACCTCGGTAATTGGACCCTGTTTCTTTAAGCCCGGGCGCGTGGAAGATTTGGTGGAGTATTGCCGTATTATTGCCGCCGCCGCCCCTTCCAAAGAATTCTACTATTACCACTCCGGCATGTCGGGCCTGAATCTGGATATGGAACAATTCCTGATTGCCGCTGACGGACGTATTCCTAACCTCGCGGGGATAAAATTCAACTCCGGCGATATGTATGAGTATCAGCGCTGCGTCCGCGTCAGTCAGGGTAAGTTCGATATCCCCTTTGGGGTGGATGAGTGTTTACCTGCCGGGCTGGCATGCGGCGCAACAGGCGCTGTCGGCAGCACCTACAATTATGCGGCCCCGCTCTATCATCGTCTGATCGACAGTTTTCATCGCGGTGATCATCAGGACGTGGCGGCCTGCATGGATAAAGTGATCGCCATTATCCGGGTACTGGTGCAATACGGCGGTGTGGCAGCGGGCAAAGTCGCCATGCAGCTCCATGGTATCGACGCTGGCGATCCCCGTCGTCCCCTCGCTCCCATGAACGGGCAGCAAAAGCAGGACGCGCTGCGGGCCTTTCGCGAAGCGGATTTCCTGAACTAAACCCGGAACGGCCTGAAGCGGGCAATGGTTATTGCCCTGCTTCAGCCCATGCCGTTCATTAATGGATAGCGCCATGCCCTGTAACCGCGATAAGGAAAGCGGGTTATCCTGCTGAAGGTGATGACTGAGGCTCTCACCTTAGCCCGCGCCAGCAGCAGGGTAACGCCTTGACCAGTTATAGTTGACCCTGGCCAGCTTAAGCTCTCCAGCCACCTCGCCATACCGGCGTTCCCGACGTTCATGAAAATAATCACGTAACGATGCAGGCAGCATTTGTGCTCTGTAGCGCAGCAGCGTGCTATGCCAGAATGGCGCAGGCAACGGGGTATTTTTATGGCGGTCGAGAAGTTCTTCTCTCCAGGCGGAACCTGCTATCTCTTCACAGAACCGGTGACGTAATTCAACAGCCCATACGTCTGGAATACCGGCAAGCAATAGCTGGCTGGGCAGCGCCACCAGCCGTAATTCCGCGATCGTAACCCGCTTATCCTGATACTCTGACCACAGGCTTAACAAGCTATCTGTTTTTCCCGGCAGGGCTTCATTTTCATCATAGAGCGGTAACGTAATGGGGAGAAAGGTAAAATGAAACGCGTTATCTGGCAGCACATCGGCTAACGGATCCCCTGAAGTTAATTGCCTGATGTCATTTAAAAGCTCCTCTACAGCCGCAGGTAGCCGCGGTTGCAGTCCGCTGGCCAGCGCCAGTTTATGCGGATCGTAGTATTCCCCAATCCTGGCCTTCCCGGCAGCCTGATCTTCCCGCCATAAGGCGGTTGTTTTCTCATTTGTTGCCTGGTAAAGATCGTCCAGTTTAGCCGTCGTCATGAAAGTTCCTCCCGAGCAGAAAAGCGTTACAGGCATCAGATGGCTCCTGCCAGAGCCGTTACCGTTGTCGTTAATCCCTTTTGATGCGCCAGCAACTCTGACACCACCGCTATGGGTCAGACAAGCGCGGTAATCATTTTGCGCGCTTCGACTGACGTTTCGGGATAAATCCGTACGATAACAACGTTATTTTTAACGCTTACTAATATCTTTCTGTCGCGAAAACCCGTACGGTTAGAAAAGGATGAAGCGGCCGCAATACGGCATCATTGACGGGAGCTATCCAGTCAACCCCAACATGCCCGCAATATCTCTCTCTGCTTCATATTACCCCCGCTGTAACCGGCGATCGCCCCTGTCCGCCGGATACAAAAAAGCCACATAAAAACTAACAAAATCAGCGATCAATCACAAACAAAACACTTTTACATTTCTTTTGAAACAGCGGTTCATAAATCCAATGGAGATCACTTAATTAAAATGAGACGTGTGTAACATAGAGGCATAATGTCTTACATGGTGACTGCAAAATGAAAAGCCCGTTGTTGAAAAAAAGCCTGCTTACCTCTGCGCTCGTTGCGACTTTCATTCTCACAGGTTGTAATGATGAAAAAACTGAAAACGGTACGGTAATTCTTAAAACCGCCTTTAACCAGTCTGAAAATAACCCACAGTACAAAGCCCTGGAGGATTTCAGCCAGAAGCTGGAAACGGAAACCCAGGGGAAATACAAGCTCGAAATCCATCCGAATGAGCTGCTGGGCGATCAGCGCGCCTCGCTGGAACTGGTCCAGTCTGGCGCCATTCAGCTGGCCATAGTTGCTAACCCGTTAGTGGAAAACTTCAATAAAAACTTTGCCGTACTGGCCATGCCTTATATCTACGATAATCCGGAGCATCAGCGTAAGACCTTTACCTCCGGTATTCTCGACGACCTGTTCAGCTCGACGTCCTCCAACGGTTTTGAAGTATTAACCGCCTACACCGCCGGGGCGCGAAGCATGTATACCAAAAACGCTGCCGTGCACGCCCCAGCAGAGATGGATGGCAAAAAAATCCGCGTGATGCAGTCTGACACGATGATCAAGATGCTCAACTGCATGGGCGGCACCGGCGTCCCTATGGGCCAGGGCGAAGTTTACTCGGCAATACAACAGGGCGTTCTGGACGGCGCTGAAAATAACGAAATCACCTACAACGATCTGAAGCAATATGAAGTTGCGCCGTTCTTCTCAAATACGCGCCACGTTATGGTCGCGGATCTGCTGGTCGTGAATAACAGTTTCCTGGCTGACATGTCGCCTGAGGATCAGGCCACCTTCCGCCGCCTGGCCAAAGCCAGTACCGAAGTTGAATTTGACATGTGGAACCAGGCGCTGGATGCGGCGAAAAAGAATGCCGCCTCTCACGGCGCAACCTTTACGGACGTCGATATCAAACCGTTCCAGGCCCGCTGTAACAAATTACAGTCTGAGCTGCTCACCACGCCAGAACAGAAAGCGATATTCCAGAAAATTCGCGATCTTTCGGCTTAATCTTTCAGGGTCCTTTTTCGAATACGTCAGGCTGCTTCGCTTTCCGCAGCCTGGCTTTTTCCGGTATGGAGTTCAGTCATGAAAGTCACCTCCTCCTCTTTAATTACCCCCACCGCAAATCCACCGCCGACAAATGATGTCAACGCCCTGAGCGGCATTAAAACGGTGCTGGATAAGGTCGTCTCATGGATGTGCATTGCTATCGTCGCTGCGATGACGCTATTAGTGACTTATCAGGTCGCCTCCCGCTACCTGTTTAACAGCCCCAGCGCCGTCAGCGAAGTGCTGGCGCGCTATCTGTTTATCTGGCTGGTGCTTATCGGCGGCGCTTACGTTTTCGGTCAGCGGGAACATATGGCAATTAGCTTTCTGCGCGACAAAATGCCCCACGCTTTACGCACGGTGCTGGAAATCGCTGGCGAACTCGCCACCACCGCGTTTGCCCTGCTGGTCCTCACGCTGGGCGGCTATATCGGTATGACCCGGCAGATGGGACAGCTGGACTCCGCATTACAGATCCCCATAGGGGTGATCTACGCCGCCATCCCGCTCAGCGGCATACTGATTGTGTTTTACTGCATCAGTAATCAGTTAACGTTATTCCGTCAGTTGTTTTCGAAACAGGGCAAGGTCTGATTATGGATATGGCACTTAACGTCGCGCTGGTCATGTTTTCTGGCGTGTTTTTTATGCTGCTCATCGGTACGCCGATCAGCATCAGCATTGGCCTTGCTTCTTTCGGCGCCATGGCCCTGATACTGCCGTTTGAAGGCGCGGTGCTTACCTCTGCGCAGCGCGTTTTTGTCGGCCTGGACTCCTTTGCCCTGTTAGCTATCCCCTTCTTTATCCTCGCGGGCAACCTGATGAACAATGGTGGCATTGCCATCCGGCTGATCAACTGTGCCAAGATGGTCAGCGGTTTTCTGCCGGGACCTCTGGCGCAGACCAACGTGGTGGCGAACATGCTGTTTGGCTCCATCAGCGGCTCTGGCGTCGCGTCGGCCGCTGCCGTTGGCGGCATCATGTCGCCGATCCAGAAGAAGGAGAATTACGATCCGGCCTTCAGCGCCGCGGTTAACATCGCCTCAGCACCAACGGGCATGCTGATTCCGCCGAGCAATTCCCTGATCGTCTACGCCACCATTGCGGGCAGCGTCTCCATTTCCGCCCTTTTTATGGCAGGCTATATTCCGGGCATTCTCTGGGGGCTCGGCGTGATGCTGGTGGCCGGCATAATTGCGCGCCGCCGGGGCTATATGGTCTCCCGCCTCGTGCGGGTAAAAGGCGCACGCCGCCGTATCCTGCTTGATGCGATCCCCAGCCTGATGATGATTGTCGTGGTTATTGGCGGCATCCTGGCCGGCGTATTTACCGCTACCGAAGCGTCGGCAATCGCGGTCGTTTATTCGCTGGCGCTGGGGGTCATCTACCGGAATATCAGCCTGTCCAGCCTGCCGGCGATTTTCCTCTCCACCGCGAAAATGACCGCCATTGTAATCTTCATGCTGGCCGCATCCTCGGTCATGTCCTGGGTGATGGCGTTCACGAAAATTCCGGCGCTTATCGCCTCCGGCCTGCTCTCCTTTACCGACAGCTTCCTGGTGATTTTGCTGATCATGAATCTGGTACTGCTGGTGGTCGGGACTTTTATGGACCCAACGCCAGCGGTACTGATTTTTACCCCGATCTTCCTGCCTATCTGCATGCAGTTCGGCATGGACCCGGTACACTTTGGCATTATGATCGTCTTTAATCTCTCGCTGGGTACCATTACGCCGCCGGTCGGCCCGATACTCTTCACCGGGTGTAAGGTCGGCAATGTCAGAATTGAAGGCGTGATAAAACCACTGCTGCCGTTCTTTATGGTCATCGCGATGGTGCTGATGATGGTGACCTATCTGCCTGCTATTTCCATGGCGCTGCCGCAGGCGATGGGTCTGGTCAAATGATGCCGTAAGGCGCCGGTAATTAACGGGAAGCCAGCACGGCTGGCTTCCCGGGCGCGAAACGCCTGCACTGCTGACGAGGATAAAGCTCTTTATTTAAAAGGCCACCGGCTCCGTACGCTTTTTAATTTCTACTGAGTCAGATGCTTCCAGAAAATTTCGCTATTTATTACGACCAGATACTTCCGCCTGATACCACACCTCACTTTCTGAAAACATTCTCCATTTACTTATGCTGGTGCTATATCACTGCTTCTCAGATGAAATGGCTCTGAATAACGATAATTGCTTTAAATAGCTGCGCCGAATAGTAGATCACTTTGAGGGAACTCAGTCCGGATTGTGCGATCCGATCGATCGCCAAAAAAACAAACCACCAACCGGACTGAGCGATGCCGGGCATAGCACTAATTTCCCGTGACAAACGACGCAGGATGCAGAAAGAAATCCATTGAAGGAAAACATGAAGTTCAGCGTGATTTATCCGCCAGTTTACTCGCCATGGGTGAATCACGTTGAGCGTCTATGGCAGGCGCTTCACGACACAATGACGCGCAACCATCAGTGCCGTACGATGTGGCAACTGTTGAAATGGTTCACCATTTTATGGAAACCGGCAGCCCATTCCCCGGGGCAAACATGAGCTGGTAAAAGTATAGCGGCATCAGACGCAGCTATTTAACATAAGGGCTTTTTCTACCGTAAAAATATAGCGTGATATCTTTGCAAATTGTCCAAATCTGAACGCGCGCTATTAACGTTTGATTACTGCACAGCAATTACTCTACTATCGCAAATAAAGGAATAGCCTCATCAAAGATCGCACAGCGATGGAACGGAATAATGATAACCCTGCCGAATTTAGTACATGCCTGCGCAGTTGATGACAATCGCCTGCGTGAACAGGCAAACCTGCATATCCGGGACTGGTCACTCTGGCTGACACCGCTTAGCGACAGCCAGCCTACCGGCGACGATCCGGGCTACGACGATGACTTCCAGCGCATCCGTGAAGAGGTCAATAAGCTATCGGGTATTGATACCGCGCTAATCTGCTCTCTGGCGGAAAAGCTGCTGACGGGAGTAAGCAAGGATCTCCGGGTTATTACCTTTTACGTGTGGGCGCGTCTGCATCAGGACGGCGAAGCTGGCCTTGCGGAAGGGCTTGAGCTGCTGGCCGGGATGCTTCAGCGCTTCGGCCCGCGCCTGCATCCGCTGCGTGAGCGCAGCCGTCAGTCAGCGCTGGAATGGCTGGGGAGCAGCCGGATGACCGACAGCCTGACGCTCTACCCGGAAGTGGATATGGCCGTGATGCAACGCATTGTCGGCGCGCTGCTGCTGATTGAACAGGCTTTACAGCCGTCTGATGAGGCGACGCGTCCCCGGCTTTCGGTCTTATGCCAGGCGCTGGAAAATCGACTGGCGCAAAGCGGTGGTGCGCACAGCCTTGTGCCGCAGACCAGCCGTGAAGAGCGCGCAGATACGCAGACATCAGCCTCCCCGCCGCCGGTGATGAACGCCGTCAGCTCCGGCCGGGATCTGCTTGACCAGGCGAAAGTGCTGGCGAAATATCTGCGCGATCAGCCGGGCGGCTGGCTGGCCGGACACCATCTGATAAAAAGCGTGCGCTGGGATACAGTGACCGATCTGCCGCCGCTGGATGCCGCCGGGCGCACGCGCCTGGTGCCGCCTAAACCGGATCACCGCGCCCATCTTAAGCGACTCTCCCTGCAGCAAAGCTGGTCAGAATTGCTTGAGCAAAATGACAGCCTGCTGGCGCAGGCGGTCAATCATCTGTGGCTGGATTTGCAGTGGTACACCTGGCAGGCACTGCTGAAAGTGGACGGGGATACCGTGCGCGCCGATATCATCTGCCGTGACCTGAAAGGCCTGCTGACCCGGCTGCCGGGCCTGGAGGCGCTCGCTTTTAATGACGGCACCCCCTTTGCGGATGACGTGACGCTGAACTGGATCCATGAAAAGGTGCTGGATGACGTTTCCGGCTGGCAGGATGGTCCCGTTACCCCAGCGGTGACCTCCGGTGACGACGTGCTGGCGCTTGAGCCCGAAGTGCTGCAACTGGCCGACAGCGAGGGGATGGAAGCGGCGCTGAACTGGCTCCAGGCTCGTCCGGGCTACACCTCTCCCCGTGACCGGTGGCTGATGCGGCTGCTGATGGCGCGGGTCGCCGAGCAATATGGCAAAAATGAGATGGCGCTGCATCTGCTGGGAGAACTTGACGGCAGTGCGAAGAGGATGACCCTTGAGCAGTGGATACCGGAACTGATGTTCGAGGTGAAAGCGCGCCGGTTAAAACTGCTGCGCGCCAGCGCAGGCCGCAGCGAGGCCGATAAAACCCGGCTACAGCCGGCGATGGAGGCGCTGCTTTCCGGTCTGATTGCGCTGGATCCTGCCCGTGCCGCAGTACTGTGCGGCTGACCGGCCAGCGGAAAAAACGAAAAAGGAACGCGTGATGCTGGAGTTAGCCAGATCGCGCGGATTAAACCGGAGCCAGGGCCCCGTTAAGGATGATAAATGCCGCAATCCCCTGAAAATCCTTCTCTTTACGAAATGCTGACCGGACATTTTACCGGTGGGCTTCCCCTGAACGCGCTCAGCGCGGAAAACCAGCTCATCTTGTCCGTGCTGGATAACATGCAGCGTATTCTCAACTGCCGTGCCGGTACGCTGGCGCATCTCCCCGACTATGGCCTGCCGGATATGACGAATATCCTTCAGGGGATGCCCGGCACTGCCCATCAGTTAATGAGTACGCTTTCGCAAGTGCTGCTGAAATTCGAACCGCGCCTGAAAAAAATTGAGGTTGTGATGCTGACGCAACAGGTGCCGGGCGAGCTGCGCTATGCCATTGACGCGGAGCTGAAAGGGCTCGGGCTGGTGCGCTACGGCACCGAATTTATGCCGGAGGGTAAAGTGCTGCTGCGCCATCTGAAAGAGCAGCAGCTGGCTGCTTATTAATTCTCTCTGTTAATACCGCTGACGGAGCCTCTCCCATGCAAAACTGCAAACAGCTTAAAAACGGTAGCGACCCGCGTGGGCTGCCTGACTACGCCGCCCTGCGCGATGAGATGATGAAGCTGTCTCACCCTGCCCGCCCGGACGTGAACTGGCAATATGCCGAAACGCTCTGCCGGCGATTAGCCGCAAGCCACGGCGTGGATCTCCAGACCGCCGCCTGGTTTACGCTTGCCCGCACGTACGCTTCCGGACTGGCCGGCATGAATGAGGGCCTGGCGCTTATCAGCCAACTGTTCCTGCACCACTGGTCAGCCATGTGGCCCGCCAGCCCGCATGCCCGGACGGAAATCATTGCCGGACTGAATCAGCGGCTGCAGATCGTCTTCCGTACGCTGACGATCGGCGATCGTGATGCGTTACCGTTGCTCTACGCCTGTGACCAAAGCCTGACGGCGCTCGGTGATACGCTGACACGCTATGACCTGAAACAGGCCGCCCCGACGGTTCTCCTGCAACAACAGATCCGACAGGCCATTTCCCGGCTGGAGGATCTGCCGGTGTGTGAACAGCCCGCACCTGTTGAAACTAATAAACCTGTTGAACCAGTTAAGCCCGCTGAACCTGTTAAGTCCGCTGAGCCTGTTAAGTCCGCTGAACCTGTTAAGCCCGCTGAACCTGTTACGCCTGAAATATCCCGGATCGTGAAGCCCGAAACCAGAGAAATGCTGCCGCCTCCGGACAGGCGTGAGGTGATATCCCCCCAGCCGGCCACGAAAAGCGCCAGCCCGCCGACCTCCCGTCGTCGCGCCCTCGTCTGGTCCTTCATCGCTGGCGCAGGGTTCGCGCTGCTTGCTGGCGGCCTGGCGCTGTGGGGATGGAACATGTTTACTGCATCATCGCCCGCGGAACAGCACTTTATTGCGTCCCTGAAGCCGTTGCCCGGCGCGCTGACGGAAGAGCAGCTGACCCAACTCCGGCAGAACCCATTTGCTGCGGCAAAGCAGGATGCGCTGCTGGCGGAGACCGCTGCGCAGCTGAAATGGCTGATGTCGCTACCCCCGGACTGGCCGCAACGGTACGGACAGAGCCTGATAGCGCAGGCTGGCACGCTCTGGCCCGATAATCAGACAGTAGCCCGGATGCGGCAGGCGTGGCAGCGGAAGCTTGACGCCAGTGCGCTGCCCCTGACGGCAATGGACGGCTGGCATGAGGGAATGACGCAGCTTCAGCAACTGAGCGACAGGCTGAACGCGCTGGATGAACAACGCGGTAAATATATGACGGTGAGCGAGCTGAAGTCACAGGTGTTCACTATTACGCAGGCGTTCAGCAGAACAGTCCCCTTTGAAGAGCAGCTCAGAAAGCTGGCCGCCGGGGACTATGGCGCCGTTACCCCGATCACGCTGAAGCAGCAGAGCGAGCAGCATCTGAAGGAATTAATTACCCGTAGTGCGCTGATCGATCAGCCGGTGGAAAAACCCTGAGGCTATCTGCTGCTTCCAGCCGCACTCATACGGTAAAGGGAATAAACACCTGTGGCTTACACCATCGCAACCGGAATAACTCCCAGGATTCAGGCTGTATTAATCCTCCACTCATTAAAAGGATATTTATTGTGACAGAGATTTCAACACACACCCTTTCTGACGGCATTGCTTTAACGCTTCGCCTGCCCACCGGCGCGACAAAAAGCCCGGTGATTATTCTCTGCCATGGCTTCTGTGGCATCCGGGAAATTCTGTTACCCGACTTCGCTGACGCCTTTACCCGGGCCGGTTTTGCCACCCTCACCTTTGACTATCGTGGCTTTGGCGATAGCGAGGGTGAACGGGGCCGGCTGGTCCCCGCCATGCAGATTGACGACATTCTTTCCGTTGTTCACTGGGCAAGGACGCAGCCAGGCCTTGATGCGCAGAGAATTGGCCTGTGGGGAACCTCCTTTGGCGGATGCCACGTCTTTGCCGCTGCGGCAAGAGATCCGGGCATTAAGTGCATCGTCAGCCAGCTCGCTTTTGCCGACGGCGAAGCCATCGTCAGCGGCCATATGGATAAAGCGGAGAAAGCGGCGTTTCTCGCCACCCTTGAGAAGATGGCCGAAAAACAGAGAAGCACCGGAAAAGAGATGTTTGTCGGCATCACCCGCGTATTAAGCGATACGGCGTCAAAAGCCTTTTTTGAAGAAAACAGGGCGTTGTTTCCAAAGATGGACATCAAAATCCCTTTCCTCACCGTCCGGGAAACGCTGCACTACAAACCGGCAATCTATGCCGCTAAGGTAACCTGCCCCACGCTGATCGTTATTGCCGGCGAGGACAGCGTAAACCCACCCGAGCAGGGACGGGCGCTTTTTAACGCCGTTGCCGCTGAGGATAAATGCCTCTACGAAGAGATCGGCGCACAGCACTACGACATCTATACCGGAGCACATTTCAAACAGGTTATCCGCATGCAGACTGAGTGGTTTGCGGCACATTTGTAAGGCGTGTGGAGAGAGAATGACGGGCCGCGGGCCCGTCACGGCGGGCTTTCCTGCTACGCGATCCGTTACGTTATATATCAGAACTAATCAGATGAAAACGTGGGGATTTATTGATAAGTTTCTGATACTGAAAATAACCTCACCGGCGGGCCAGACATGATCGGTTTCAAAACGATGACAGCAGAAGAATTCTCAGCGTTCCTGCAATATCTGATACCCGACTACGCGGAAGATATTTCCTCCAGCTACCGGCTGCCGAAAGAGGATGCGCTGAAGCAGGCGCAAAACGAAATAGCAGCCAGCCTGCCAGAAGGCCCGGGCACCCCAGGTCATGTACTTCTGAGTATTTTCTGTCATGACGCCGTGGCGGAGCATCACGTAGGCTATTTCTGGTATAAACCAGATGAACCTTCGAAATCAGCCTTTATTTATGATTTTTATATTTTCCCGACGCACCAGAATAAAGGACTGGGCGGCGCATCAATGCAGGCGCTGGAGAAAAGGCTGCGTGAACAGGGCCTCACCCAGATGAAACTCAGAGTCGCTGCCGGTAACGATCGCGCTAAGCATGTCTATGAGTCAAATGGCTTTCAGGTGAACGGGTTTAATATGAATAAGGTGCTTTAATCCGGCTGGGCGCCATGCCAAATAGATGATGACAACCCGACCTGCACTGTGCAGGATAGTTTTTTTATTTTCGGGGAATCATTATGAGTGCAAAAGCGGCAACATTAGAGGGCCGGATCCGACAGCAGTGGGACCAGCTCTCCAGCCACGAACAGCGCCTGGCTGACGTACTGCTTGCCGCACCCGGCCAGCTGGCGATGAATACCGCCACCGAACTGGCGCACAGCGCGGGCGTCTCTAAAGCCACTACCACCCGCTTTTTTCGCCACCTTGGTTATGAAAGCTATGATGCCGCTCGTCGTCAGGCGCGCGAAATGCAGAGCAGCGGATCGCCGCTTTATCTTCAGGCCCTCCCCGGCGATTCAACGCTCGCCAGCCTCATGCAGCAACATCTGGAAAAAGAGATCGCCAACCTGGTCAACAGCTATCGCATGCTGGACAGCGGGCAGCTACAGCAGGCCGTCAGCGCCATCGCCCAGGCGCGCCGCATTGTGGTTATGGGCTGGCGACACAGTCAAACCATCGCACAACTGATTTACCGCGACCTGGTGCATATTCACCCGGATGTGCGCCTGCTGCCGCGTCCGGGTGATTCACTGGCGGAACATTTCGCCGCGCTGGACCGGCAGGATGTGGTGATCTGCGTGGGCCTGCGCCGACGTATGCCTGCGCTGGAAGCGGCAATGAGCGTGCTGGCCGGACGTGAAGTGCCAATGCTCTATATTGCCGACGTGCTTTCAGGCAAACCGGCGCGTCACGCGCAGTGGGTAGTACGCTGCCATACTGACAGCAACCTGATATTCGACAGCACCACCGCGCTTTCGGGCGTCTGTAATTTGCTTTGCTCACTGGTAGCCCGTGAAATGGGCAAAACCAGCAACGACTATCTGGCGCAGGTTGAAACGCTGCATCAGCTCCTCGACGAATTTGAATAACGCTCCGTTCTGGCGCATTTTGCGCCAGGCCACTCCCCAAAACAGCGCATCCTGCACCTGCAGTCTGGCTTACTCCTTTCCGCGTCATGAAACTTAAGAAATTAAATAAAAAATAAAGAAACACACGTTTCTTATTGTTTTACCTGAATAAAGCCGTATTCCTCCTCCATTCCCTCCCTGTGAAATGAAAACCCTGGCACAGAATATGCTCAGTAGAAAAAGGCATTTCACCTACACCGGGGAAACATCATGATGAAAAAAACAGCACTGCTGATCGCCGTTCTTCTTTCCACAGCCACCGTTGCTCAGGCTGATACGCTGGCCGACATCAAAAGCAGCGGCAAAATCACCGTCGGCATCGATCCGACTTTTCCTCCTTACGAATATACCGACGATAAAGGTGCGATCACCGGTTACAGCGTGGCGATCATGCAATCCTTTGCCCAGGATCTGGGCGTGAAGCTGGCGTTTCAGAAAACCGCCTTCAGCGGCATTTTGCCGGGCCTGATTTCCGGCTCGTTCGATGCTGAAGGTTCATCGCTCAATATGACCGCCGAACGTGCGAAGAAAGTGCTGTTCACGGTGCCCTACAGCAAAACGGTCAATGGGGTGCTGGTGCGTGAAGAGGCGGCTGAAAATTTCAGTGGCAAAACGCTCAGCCCGGAAAGTCTGTCAGGTTTGCGCGGCGCGGTGAAAACGGCCAGCGTACCGGAGCAGTTGCTGAAGGGGTTTAACGAGCAGCTGAAAAAAGCGGGCAAAGAACCGATCGCTATTGTCAATGTCGACTCCCTGGACCAAACCATCAGCACGCTGATGACCAGACGATCCGATTTCGTCTTTGACGATATCGCCGTGCTGGCGCCGGTCACCAAAAAGTTCGCCGGCAAGGTGGTACAGGTGGGAGAAGTTGGCCCTTCGCAGTGGATGGGCTGGGCAACCCGCAAGGAAGACGCCAGCCTGAACAAGGCCCTTAGTGACCATATTCTGGCGATGCAGAAAGCGGGTGAGCTGACCAAACTGCAGCAGCAGTATCTCGGTACCACCTTCACCGTGCCTGCCAGCAATTTCATTCCACAGGAGTAGCTATGTGCCAGAACAATCTGACGGTGCCCGCCGGCCACGGCAAAACGTTTCGCGTACGCAAAGGGCAGTTTATTACCGTCACGGACACTGAAGGGCAGCAGGCCGCCGATTTCGTGGCGGTGAACGCTGACGATCTGGACGAAAAGCTCTCGCCGGTTCATACCCGCCAGCACCTGCGTTCGCTGTTCTTTAAGCCGGGCGATGCGCTCTGGTCGAGCGAAAACCGCCCGATGCTGCGCATTCTTGCCGACAGTATCGGCATTCATGATGCTAACGTCCCGGCCTGCGATCGCACCCGCTTCAGCGTCGATTTCGGCGTGGAAGGCCATCGTAACTGCGTCGATAACCTGCTGGAGGGCATGAAGGCCTGTGGCGTTACCTACTTCACGCTGCCAGAGCCGTTTAACCTGTTCCAGAACGGCCCGGTCACCGCGGACGGCCGTATGGAAGTCACCGATCCTAACAGCCGCGCGGGCGACAATATTACGTTTGAGGCGCTTTGCGATCTGATCTGCGCCGTTTCATCCTGCCCGCAGGACATCATCCCCGGTAACGGCCTGCACGTAACCCCCATCGGCATCACAATAAGCGACCACTATGATGGAGTTCAATCATGTTGTTAATGCGTGAAACCTCTGAAGAAACCACCGCCCGTACGCTGGCGGAACCTGTCACCGTTCCGGCGGGACAAGCCGGTGCGATCCGCGTGCTGCGTGGCCAGCTATTGCGCATTACCGCCCAGGAAGATGGCGCGGTCGCTTCGCTGTTTGGTTTCAGCCTCACCGATCCGGCCGTATGGCTTTCGGTGCACCATACTCGAGTGTTCAGTAACAGCTACCTCCTCGGTTCCGGCATGCGTCTGGTGAATAATCGCCGTCGTCCGGTGATGGTGCTGGGTAAAGATAGCGTGAAGCGTCACGACCTGCTGCTGCCCGCCTCTACCTCCGCCTTCCTCGCCGGACGCGGTTATCAGGGTCAGGGCTCTCTTGAAGCGGTACGCGGTGAACTCACGCGCCTTGGAATGGCGGTGCCAAAGCTGCCGGACCCCATCAATCTGTTTATGCATGTCAGGCTGACGCGCGCCGGCGATATTCTGCCGGAACCCAATCTGACCCGCGCGGGGGACAGCATCACCTGCCGCGTGGTAATGGATACGCAATTTATCGTCTCGGCCTGCAACACCGGCATCGAGGGCAATGACAGGCCCGCGCCGCTGCTGCTTTCGATCGCGGAAAACCTGCATGACTTTACTGCGGAGTGACGGATGGGGCTGGATCAACAGGTTGTGAACGCGCTGCCGGAGCTTGGACTCGGCCTGCTGTTGACGCTGGAACTGACGGTGCTGGCGTCACTGGTCAGCGTGGCAATGGGCCAGCTTGGCTGCTTTTTGCAGCTGCGCCGGAGCGGGTTATGGCGCTTCACCGGTCGGCTGTACGTCAGCCTGATGCGCGGCACACCCGCCATCGTGCAGCTATTTGTCGTGTTCTTCACCCTGCCACGGCTCGGACTGGGCGGGCAGCCGCTGCTGGCTGCGGTGATCGCCATCGGCCTTAACAGCGGCGCATACGTGGCGGAGATTCTGCGCGTTAACCACAGCCTGGTGACGCGGGGGCAGCGCGAAGCGGCACGCACGCTGGGTCTTAGCCGCTTTCTCACCTGGTGGTACGTCATCAATCCGCAGGTGATCCGCGCCAGCCTGCCGATGCTGGTCAATGAATTTACCATCCTGCTAAAAACCACCCCGCTGGCGTCGGTCGTGGCGCTGACCGAGCTGACCTATGCCGGGCAGATTGTGATTGCCCGTACTTACGAAGCGACGCAGGTGCTGCTGCTGGTGGCCGCCGGATATCTGCTGATCGCCCTGCCGCTGATTGCTGCGGCACGGCGGCTGGAAGCCAGACGGAGAATAGCATGATGGACTGGCAGGCAATTATTACCTCTCTGCCGTCTCTGGGTCATGGCCTGATTGCCACCCTGAAGCTGTGCAGCGTGGCGGCGCTCTGTTCACTGCTATGGGGCTCGGTAATGGCGCTGCTGCTGATGCGTGCATCCCTTTTCTGGCAGCGCCTGCTTAATTTCTACAGCGGAATAACGCTGGCGTTACCGCTGCTGGTGATCATTTACCTTCTTTATTTTGTCCTGCCGGAATATGACATCACCCTGTCGTCGCCGGTGGTGGGCATTCTGGCGCTGACGCTCTATTACGCGCCCTATATTGCCCAAGTGATCCGTGCGGCTATCGATGCGCTGCCGAAAGGCCAGTGGGAGGCGTGTCGCGTGCTGGGGCTGAGCCGCAGCGAGCAGCTGCGGGATGTGGTACTGCCGCAAACCCTGCCACAAATGCTGTCGCCGCTGGTCGGGCTGATCGTTGGATTGATTAAAGATTCCGCGCTGCTGTCGATTGTCTCGGTGCAGGAATTTATGTACGCCGCAAAACAGGCGATTTCGGATACCTATGCGCCGCTGGAGATTTACCTGGCGGTCGCGCTTTGCTACTGGCTACTCAACAGTCTTATCGACTGGCTGGCGCGCAGGCTTGAAACACGCATGACGCGCTATCGTCGCGGCATGCAACATACACCAGGAGAACAACATGTCGGCTGAATTTCAATATCGTGACATCCTTACTATTCCGGCACGCTACGGTAAAGCGGTGCGTTTGAAGAAAGGCGAAGCGGTGCAGGTCATCAACCTGCACGGCACGCAGGTGGTGGATTGCTGGGCTTACAGCGCGGCTGACGTCAGCGAATATATGTGTATGCAGGCAACGCGGGTGTGGAACCAGCGTCTTAATCCAAAGGTGGGTGACAGCTTTATCACCAGCCAACGGCATCCGATCCTGACGCTGGTTGCGGATACCTCGCCAGGCGTACACGATACGTTTATGGCCGCCTGCGACGCGCGACGTTATGAACTGCTGGGCTGCACTGAACCACACCGCAACTGCCACGACAATCTGTTTGAGGGTATGCGCGAGCTGGGCGTCGAACTGCCGCACGGTAATCTGGCCTCGTTTAATATTTTTATGAATATCCAGGTTCAGCCTGACGGCATCACGCTGAAAACGCTGCCGGTGGTCACAAAACCGGGTGACTACGTTGTGCTGCGGGCAGAAATGGATTGCTGCGTGGCGTTTTCAGCCTGCCCGCAGGATATTGTCAGCATCCAGGGCCAGGGTGACAATACGCCGCGTGACGCTGAGTTAAGGATTCTGACCGGCGGAATCCCGCAGATCCCTTTACAGCCGTCATGGGTGCCAGCCAGCAATCATTAATCACGCAAACGGGAGCGGAACCGACTTACTCATTGAGCATGGAACGGAGTGAATCAATTCATCGCTGATTGTGGGCACTGATAACGCTAACCATTCATCCTGAATATGCCGTAAAGAATTTAAGATCGTGCTATATCGATTTTAGCCGGCATTGACTATGATAACACCCGGCCAGCGCAGGAGCGCGCTGGCATCAGGCGCAACGCCAACAGTACAGGGAGTAGTATGATTTCAGTTTTGCTCGTAGACGATCACCCGGCCATCTGTTTTGCGCTGAAGGTGCTGCTGGAAAAGCAGGGCGACATCGTCGTCAGCACCTCTTCCGGGGAGAACCTGCTGGCACAATTGCATCAGCAACGCCCCGAATTACTGATTCTGGATCTTGAGCTGAAACATGCTGATGGCCTCGATTTACTGCCCCGAATTAAACAACATTTCCCGGATCTCAAGATATTAATTTTTACCAGCCAGCCTGCGGGAATATACGCATTGCGAACGCTACAGGCGGGCGCGCAGGGGTTCGTTAATAAAAATATGCCGATGGAAAACATCGATCCGCTCTGCAGGCTTATTATGGCGGGTTACCAGTGCTTTCCGGAAAATACGCTTTTCAGAGCGGCCATCGTGAGTGAAAAGCATGACGCCCCGGGCACGCTGCTTAGCCGTTTTTCCGATCGTGAAATCGCGGTGCTCAATTATCTGAAGCAGGGAAAAAGCAATAAAGAGATTGCCGATCTGCTGATGCTCAGTAATAAAACCATCAGTACATATAAAGCGCGAATGCTGCAAAAATGCGGCTGCGACGACCTCGGCCAGCTGATTGCTCTGGTTTACAATGAGAACGATAATGAGAGTCCTTAACTGGCTGCTGCTCTTTTTTATCAGCGGGATGACGTACGGCGGGGCGACCCAGGAACCGCTTAAACTTCTTGCCCGCAGCCAGGAAGTCATTACCGATCCGGGGCTCAGCGCTGGCGAGTGGCGCTGGGTGCGGGAACATCGCAAGATACGCCTCGCCGTCTGGTTGCCGATGTCCCCGCCTTACGATATTACTACCGGGCTGAATGACTATGGCGGTATCAACGCCGATTTTATCGGTCTGGCCGCGGATAACCTCGGCGTTGAGATTGAGGTTATCCGCTATGAAAACTATGACGCGGCGCTGGCCGCCTTGCGTGCAGGCAAAGCGGATTTTATCGCCCAGGCGAGCGACAACCAGCGTAGCCAGGGCCTGGTATTAAGCGAGCCATACAGTGCTAATATCGCCGTTGAGGTTGTCAATAATGAAGCCAGTCTGGACAACGCGGTCAGGAAAATCGCTATCGCGCCGGCCTACGATCCGCAAAAGGTACAGCAGCGTTATCCGCAGGCTGAGATCGTCTCTTTCTATTCTGCCCGGCATGCGCTGGAAGCACTGGCCTTCCGGAAAACCGATCTTTTCTTTTGCGATGACGTGACCGCTCGCTACCTGGTAAGCCAGTCTAATATCAGCAACCTACTGATCCGCCCTCTCGCTGCACCATTTCCCGTCACAGGCTTTTCCTTTGCGGCCATGCCGCAGATGCAGACCTGGATTAACGTGCTGAATAAGGTGCTGAAGGCCCTGCCGGAAAGTACCAGCGTGGAAATCCACCGCCGCTGGAACGGCGGCATACCGCTTTCCCTCAGCGAGCAGCAACCCGTTTATACCTCGCTGGAACATAAGTGGATCCGCGAACACAAACATATCCGGGTTGCCGTAGCGGAGGATAACCCGCCAGTGGCCTTTTTTGACGAAGGTCACCAGCTGCACGGCATCATTGCCACTATTCTCACCGCGCTACAGCTTCGCACCGGATTTACTTTTGAAATTCAGCGCTATCCCACCCAGCGGGCAGCCCTTGACGCCGTGAAATCGGGTCAGGAGGACCTGGTCGCAGGCGTGACCCAGAAGGATATCTGGCGCGCCGATCTGCTGACCACACGGACCTGGCTTTACAATTCCTGGGTGATGGTAGGACGTAAAGATCACGTGCCGGACGCGCTTAACCCTACCGTCATTAGTCTGGACGGCCAGTCGCCCGAAGAGTGGCTGCGCAAGCGGAGCGGCAGGCTGCCCGAAAAAGTAGATATTTGGCGGCATGGGCTTAACCGGGTGATTCATGGCGAGAGTAAAATGCTGGCAATGCCGCTGATCGTCGCCAATACCCTGCTGGAGGATAAGCAATACGCCTCGCTGCACATTCTGGGCAGTATTGATATCGACCCGATGCGCTTCTCGTTTGGCACATCGCGTCAGGCGTGGCCGCTGATCACCATCCTCAATAAAGCGCTGATTAATATTCCGCCAGAGGATCTCCATGCCATCACCCGTGGCGAAAATGCGCGCAACAGCTTCTCTTCATCCACGCCGACAACGTTCCCGTTGAGCCTGGTGCTCGGCGTCACGGCGGCGGTGCTGCTGCTGCTTGCTGCTGCCACATACGGCTATCGCCGGCACCAGCGCCAGCAGCAGCAGATGCTGGCGCTGGTTGAAACGCTAAAAGAGGCCCGAAACCGCGCCGACAGCGCCAACCGGGCGAAGAGCGCTTTTCTGACCACCATGAGTCATGAAATTCGTACACCGGTGAGCGCGATTATTGGCTTGTTAGAGCTGGTAATGAAGCGTCCCGGCGATACGCCACAAAACCGGCAGTCGGTAAAGGTGGCATGGGATGCCGCCCAGGCGTTGTTACTGCTGATTGGTCAGATTCTGGACGTCTCGCGCATTGAGTCCGGCCGTCTGGTGCTACGCCCCGAACGCGCTTCGCTGCGTAAGCTGATAGAAGAGTCTGCCCTACTGTTCGAAGGGATGGCCGCGCAAAAAAAAGTGTCGTTTGTGCTTGAGCTTGACGCTGACCTTCATGACGACGTACTGGTTGACCGCAGCCGCTTTCGGCAGATTCTGGTCAACCTCGTCGGAAATGCGATTAAGTTTACCGGACAGGGACAGGTCAGGCTGGGCGTACAGCTTGAGGAGCGTGACGGCGGCTATCTGCTGCTGCGTATTGAGGTAGAAGACACCGGTGAAGGCATCGATGAAGCCACCCGCCAGCGGCTGTTCCGCCCTTTTATCCAGGGTGATAACCCTGAGGTCTCCCAGGGCAGCGGGTTGGGCCTTTATATCTGTCAGACGCTGGCGAAGATGATGGAAGGCAGCATCGATTTGCAGAGCGAACCGGGCAACGGCACTCTGGTGACGGTGCGGCTAAAATTGCCGGTCATGCCCGCACTGCCTGACGCTGCTGCTACCGCCACCGCCACACGCAGCGACAGCAGGTCGCTCAGCGTGCTGATTGTGGACGATAATCCGGCAGGCCGGATGCTGCTCGCCCAGCAGCTGGGCTGGCTTGGTCACCGGGTTATCAGCGTGGAAAGTCCAAAAGCGGCGCTGGAAAAACTGGCTGGCATACGGCCCGATGTGATCATTACCGACTGTAATATCCCCGGCATGAGCGGCGTTGAGCTGACACGAATCATCCATACGCACTATCCCAGCGTCATTGTCTTTGGCGCAACGGCGGATGCGCGCGAAGCCGTCCGGGAAGCCGCCAGGGAAGCTGGTATGCGCGACTGCCTGTTTAAGCCGGTGACGCTGAACATGCTGACCGATCTGCTGGCCAGCATAACGGTTACAGATACCGCCCCGGCGCTGCCGCAATGGTCCCCGGCGAAAAACCTGCCCCCGGAACTACTGGAGGTTGACAACCTGTCCCTGTTTCTTTCCCTGCAACTGTCCGTGCTGGACGAATCCCTGACGCATATACGCGCGTGGCATGATGCGCCGGATCTCTCTCTGCGGGAGACATTGCACAAACTGCGCGGCGGCATTCAGTTGCTGGGCGTACCGGCGCTTGAAGCCGCCTGTGAAGCGCAGGAAGCTGCGCCGGACAGCGAAGGGCTACAGCGGCTGGAGGCAGAGCTTGAGCTGCTCCGTACTACGTTGCAGCACTGGCTCGATAGCGTACAGCTTCCCCAGGACATGGACTACAGAAGTTGAGGACGCTTCTGCGTCGTTTTGACTCAGGGCAATGCAGTACTCTTTTGTTCTCAGGAGATCGTCGGGACATCTCGCCCCGGCGGTACATCAACGAAGGAGAAATACGATGAAAAAATTAGTTTCCGTTCTGACAGTAGTCGCTTCCATTGGTCTGTTTGCTTCCGCTTCTACCTATGCGGCTGAAAGCTGCAACGCGAAAAGCGCCGCGCTGGAAAAAGAGATCCGCATCGCCCAGCAATATGGCAACACGTACAAAGTTGCTGGACTGAAAAGCGCGCTGGCTGAAGTTAAAGCGCACTGCACCAGCGCAAGCGTACTTGCTGATGCCCAGAAAGACGTGAAAAAGCTGGAAAGAAAACTGGCTGAAAAACGCGGAGACATTGCTGAAGTTCAGGAAGACCTGAGCGAAGCGAAAGCCAAAGGCAATGCTCAGAAGATCGCAAAATACCAGCGCAAACTGGCTGAAAAACAGGCTGATGTGCGTGAGATTCAGCAGGAGTTAAGTCAGGCTCGAGCCGATCTGGCCTCTCTGAATAAATAAGCCATAGCGGACCTCATCACGGGCGGCCAGGCTGCCCGTGATGCTTGCTGAGTCAAGGATGACGATTCGCGCGACCGTCCTGATGTTACTGCTTTTACTGACGGTAAAGGCAGCGTTTGCCAATGAAAAAACCTGGGTCATTCTCAATAATGCCTATAAAGGCACCGTTTCTCTTGATGTCCGTTCCGGCATACCCTGCCTGACGCATCCGCTTCTGGAAGAATGGGGGGTAAAATCCCTTGTCCTTGACCGTCTCAGCTGGGATGCCAGAGGCTGCCTTACGCCGCAGGCCGCGACACAGTTTTCGCTCCAGTTCTGGTATCGGCCCGATGCCAGCCTGCTGACCCTGCTTTTCCCGGAAGAAGCGTTTAACCCGCAGCAGAACGGCGTTAGCACCAGCCGCTGGGATGACGGGATCAACGCGCTGTTTGTCAATTACCGGCTGGATGTGGATAACAAGCGGGCGCAGTACAGCTGGGACACGCCCGGCACCGATGCGACGCTGGTGCTGGAAAACGGACTGAATCTGGGGCCGTGGCGTCTGCGCTATCAAAATACTTTCTGGCGGGAAGCGGATAAACAACACGGCTCATACAGCAATTCCACCTCCCTGTGGCGCAGCATCACATCGCTGCGCTCACGCCTCAACGTAGGCGACGGCTATACCTCATCCAATCTGTTCGACACTATTTCCTATCGTGGCGTGTCGCTTGCCAGCAATGAGGCGATGTTCCCGGACAGCTGGCGCCCCTATTCACCGCAGATTAACGGTTATGCGCACAGCGAAGCGGAGGTAACCATTCATCAGAATGGCGCGCGCGTTTACCGTATCCACGTTCCGCCGGGCCCCTTCATCATCAGGGATTTTTATCCGCCCGATTCGCAGGGTAATCTGGAACTCACCATTCAGGAAAGCGACGGCACCGAACGTACCCGCTCGCTGCCCTACTCCATCATGCCGAATCTGGCGCAGCATGGCATGTTCAGCTACGAGCTGGCCGCAGGACGCTACAAGCCTGCACGGGGCGTGACAATGGATAAAGATCGCTTCTGGCAAAGCTCCCTCTCCTGGGGCGTCGCGCCCCATACCACCCTCTTTGGCGGCGTACAGCAGGGCGAACACTATCTGAGCCACGTGGTGGGCATTGGCGGCAACCTGGGTAACTGGGGGGCTGTTTCAGCAGATGTGCGCACCGCTCGCTATACCCAAAAAGATGAAACCTCTGGCGGCAGCGTCGGGAGGCTGCGCTATGCAAAAGCTTTTTTTCGCACCGAAACCAGCCTTAATGCTCAGCTACAGTGGTATCCCTCAGGTAGCCAGTACCGTTCATTTGAGGAGCGCCTGGAACGCGGTGCCATGCTGGCCTGGGGATGGGATGACGACACTACCCAGCGCACCCTCGAAAGCCAGATTGAGCTGACGCAGAACTTCAGTGAGGATTCGAACCTGAGCCTCTCCTGGCGCTGGCTGAAATCCCGCAGCCGCGAGGCGGCCAGCAACAGCGTAACGTTGAGCTTCAGCGCCATCTGGAAAGAGGTCGATATCTCCCTCTATGGCGGCTATGACCGCTACGCGGACTATGCGCCGGAATCGACGCTGGGCATCAACATCAGCATTCCTTTTACCCTCGGCAGCCACTTCAGTAACGTCGCTCTGGTCTCTGATTTAGCCAGCCGGGAGCATAACAGCGCCGGATTGAACGTTTACGGATCGGCGCTGGATGACTACAGCCTGCGCTATGACGTCACCGCCCAGCATACCGAACACGGAGATGACGCGCTGAAAACAAGTTTTGGCTATCAGTACAACAGCGGTGAGCTGAACCTGAGCATGAACCGCAGCGGCGCGCAGCGCGACTACCACACCGACCTCAGCGGCAGCATACTGCTACATGAAGAAGGCGTCGTCCTCGGTCAGACGCTGGGCAGTACGGTGGCGCTGGTGCAGGTGCCGGATACGCCCGATATCGGTTTTTATAACCAGTTTGGCTCAACCACTAATGCGAATGGCGATCTGCTGGTCAGCTATCTGACGCCGTGGCGGGTTAACCGCATCACCGTAGACAGTTTAAGCCTGCCCCGGGATAAGGCGATAGAGGTGAACGAGCTGGAAACCGTACCGACCGATGGCGCAATTGTGAATCTGCGTTTTTTAAAACCGCAGAAAACCGTTTTGCCGCCATAAGGGTACTGCGTTTTTTAGACCATCTTAAATGACGCTGAGGTACCTGTTAAACCCGTAACGCTTCATGAGGTTGAGATGCAGTAGCCCGCTGAGCTGAGGGCATATTTTCAGGATAGGCTAGAATTCTACAGGAAAGCGTTAGTGAACTATCCTCGGGGTTATGACCCTGTTTATCAGAAGGAGGAAGGTAAATGAAAATAACGGTGAAATTTGAAGATACTGGCATTGAAGAGGAGCATGATTTTGATTCCGACCCTCGTGCCGGGGAGCTGGTGACGTTAGTACGCGATGGTAAAGGGGCAGATTATATCGTTATCACTGAAGCTGATCCTGACCATACCCATGACAATGGAAGTACCGGCCGCCCAACAAAAGCGACGGTCCGGCCAGCGTAGTGACCCATAAAATTTAACCAACCTCGCGCCGGCGGGGTTTTTTATTGCCTGCATGCGGAGAAATACTATGTATTTCGCTGCACGCCAGATGAATCAGCAGAATGCGGGTAGCATTTACTCGCCAGCACCAAAAGCCTACACTTTCCGCATGGATTTACAAACAACATAAGGATATAGACGAATGGCTATCGGTCACTACTTATTCAGGGGTGATAAGACAGTTTGCGGCGGTCGAATTATTGAAGGATGTACCGATCATCAACACTTTGATAGAGACATGGCATGTGAAGGTCATCAAGTGACCTGTGGTAAACATGCGGGTAGATTCCGCATTGTGGGAGGACTTGAAAACGATGACATACATGGTAAAAGGATTGCCGGAACACTGCACAGCCGTAGCTCCTGCCCTTGCAAATCACGCTTTATCCCTTCTATCTATGACACTTACGAATTTTCTACAGCGCCAGCTAAAACCAACGCCGCTGAATCTCACACGTTTGAATTCCCCTTACTCCCCGGCCCGATTGCAGATGCTGAAACTGATAGTTTTGCTGATACCTGCAAGCCAGAAGATAACCTGCTATTGAACGGCGTTTACATCTGGACTGAAACAACAAATGCAGGCCACGCTTTCGTTTCGGTACATAAGAATAACAGCATCTATCTATACACTTATGGACGCTATGGGCGCACAGACAAAAGTACCTTAACCGGGGATGGAATTTTAGACTTTTTTCAGGATGAAGATGCACGGGAGTATTACCGATACGAACTTTATGAAATGGGTGCTCGTGCCTTTCGCATTGATGATGCTAATCCTGAATTAACCCGCAAATTCTTTGAAAACTTGTGGAATGACGGCGTTACACCAGTTCAGACGCCGAAGATGCAAGACGGCACAAAAAGAAGAGGTCACACGATTGATAAGTATGATGTAACGGGTAGCAACTGTACAACTCACTCAGTCGCAGGGATCAAGTTTGCTGGCTCAAAAGTATTCGCACATGGTTACACATCCATGACAACACAGCTACCGATCGACATAGAAGAAGATTTCACTATCCCAATATCATTGCAAAGTTTCCTTGAATCAAAAAGTTCTGACTATTCTTCAATGCTCGTTATCGAAATGACAAGCGCATTCAAACAGCAGTATCCAAACATCGGGAATAAAATCTCTCATCCAACGGGAAGCAGTGCAAAAATTCAACAAGCTGCCGCTGATTCCGCTGCTGTTGCTGGTTCAATATCACCTTACTCTGGTGGCACCGTAGGCGGTTCATTGGGAAGCACTTACGATGATGAATAAGAGGTTCTGCATCAGGTGGGCAAGTATCGCGCTGATCTGCATAGCGTATTACGTTATCGTGCTTTACTTCGATCTTGTCTTCGCAATTAACTTTTCCGAGACAATGAGCCAGGGAGGAGAATTTACTTCCTCTCAATGCACCAGTTTTGTCATGGAGCTATCGCAAAATCACAATGATTCGGCGTTATCCTCTATCGTTGGTTTCGCTGTCTGCGTCCCTCTGATCCTACTCATCTTCAAGAAAGTGAGATGACCGCCAAAGGCTGAAGAGATCCAGCCTTTTCCCTTATTCCTTATCTTTGGCAATAGCAGCCATAAAGCCCCGTTAGTGGTAAGAAGACAAGCAGAGCGTAGCGGCCATCAGATTATCAGATGGATTACACCTTATCAGGGTGCTCGTGTACCTTTCGGAGTGTGAGCGAAGCGCTGGCAAAGCCTGCTTATCGTGTGCAGGTACGTTTTCTCTATTCACCTGTTTACGTGGCTCAAAGGGCCACACATTGGGCTTAAATGCGTGTGTTCAATCTGTTTCGGAATGGTTTAAAGACGTGGCAACGTCATCAGCGTCGAGTTGATAGCGGTTCGTGGAGACTGTTCACGCTTTGTACCTGTTCGAGCTTTACAACTACAGGCTGCTACGTGCTAGTATCCCTGAATAGCCGCTGTTAACCATAGCGGCAACTGTTGGTCATAGAATCCCTTAAAAAAATATCGTGACTTAAGAACGAGATACTCTATAACTCATAGTTTTTAATGTATTTTGTTGTGATGGTGCCGATAATAGGAGTCGAACCTACGACCTTCGCATTACGAATGCGCTGCTCTACCAACTGAGCTATATCGGCCTGGGATGGGGAACTACGGGGCGATACGTTAAAAAAAAGCGGCGGATGAGTCAAGAGGCGTGGACCTGACTGCCGTTTTTTGCAGCAGTTAAGCCAAATTACGCCTCTGTTTTGCGCCAACCCGAACTGTAGCAATGGTACCTTCCGGCTGCACTCCCGTACCGATGGACATACCGTGCCTGAGTCCACAGCGTATCTATCGTTACGGGCTGTATCACTAACATTCCCCGCCGGGACGTTTGATACTTAGTTCACCGTACCAATACCCCGAACTTACTTCCTGCCTTCCATCGCCATGCGTACAGCCAGCCCGGCCAGCACGGTGCCCATTATCCAGCGCTGCAATTTTTGCCATGTGGGGCGCTGCGCCAGGAAAGTTGCAATGCTGCCGGCAGTGAAGACGATTGCGCCGTTGACCAGCATGCTGATCATAATCTGGGTGAAGCCCAGCGACAGGGACTGCGCCAGCACATGCCCCTGCTCCGGCCGGATAAATTGCGGCAGCAGGGTCAGGTAAAGTACCGCCGCTTTAGGATTCAGCAGATTCGTCAGCAGCCCCATTGTAAAGAGTTTACGGGGACTGTCGGGCGGCAGGTCCCGTATCTGAAACGGCGATTTGCCGCCAGACAGCGCCTGCCAGGCCATATAAAGCAGATAGAGCGCGCCGGCGATGCGCAATGCGTCATACGCCAGCGGGATGGCCATAACCAACGCGGTAATGCCCGCCGCCGCACACAGCATATAGAACATAAAGCCCAGCGCCACGCCCAGCAGCGAGATATAGCCCGCGCGGCGTCCCTGGCAAATAGAGCGGGAGATAAGATAGATCATGTTGGGACCGGGCGTGAGCACCAGTCCGAGCGCAATGGCGGCGAAAGGTAAGATTTGCGAAAGTGTAACCATGGGCCTTTCCTTTTGTCAGGAAGATAAAAAGCACCGTTCCGTGAGCCGCATTGTGCTGCTCGCCGCTGGCTGATACTAATATAACGGCTTCATTATCTGCGGCCATCAATCTTATATTTATTAATCTTAATCAGAAAGCTTTACGCTGCTTTATTCCTCTCCGGGCAGGATATTGCTGTCAGACATGTTATTAGCTAAATGACACGGCTTACAGACCGCTGCCCGCCGTGCCTACCTTAATATCAATTGATCGATCACTTACGCTCTATTTCTATAGGTTATTAATTAAAACTTCTTTAAGAGCAGTCAACTATATCGTCTTTATACCTGTGACGTTGCAAGCTATTGATCCTCTTCTATACTTACGGCGCCTGGTTGAAAGCTTCAGCTATCGTCTGCGCTGCGCCACCTTCGTGTTTTGCCACATTTTGAGCGGATTTCAGACGAGAGCTATAAATCAGTAAATTACGGCAAATTGAAGTAGTTACTTATAACAGGGGATATTCTTACTATGGTCCACTCTCGATCGTCACGCTGGGGCTTCATACTGCTGCTTCTGGCGGCGGTAGCTGGCTTCGCGCTGGCTATATATGCCTGGTCAACACCGCTGACCGGCGTTACCGGCACAATAGGCGCGCTGGGCGTTGCTATTGCTAATATCGTGTTGGCTGTACTGGCCTTCATTCTCCGCGCCTGCTCAGGCCGCGGCTCCCGTATTTTCTGGGCAATTATCATCCTGCTGATGCTGGTCGGGATTGGTTTTGCCGCACTGCTGCTTCATCAGAGTGTGATTACGGCGGCTATGGCTATCGGCCTTGTTGGGCTGATTGCGATGCCCGGTCGCAAAGCCAGTCAAAATAACCCCGCCAGAGCCTGAGGAGCATACCGTGCATAACGATAAACGTAACAAGCTGATGACCGGCAGTCTGATGGCGCTGTCCTTAGTGACGACCCCGATGACGCTGCTGGCACAGGAAAATGCTGCGCAGGCTTCACAAGGCACTCAGACAGAACTCGACGTTGATGCCGCTGACCAGCAGACGCCTGGCACAACAAAAACCACGGAAGAGGCGTCTTCCGACGGCAGTACGTCAAGCCAGAAGGTGGAATCTGCCACGAATACGGCGACGCCGCTGGTGCCTGCAACGGCGACCTGGGACAGTTTCCACGGCCAGTTGAATGCGCAAAAATACAGCCCGCTCAAACAGATCACCGCCGATAACGTCGGGCAGCTGGAGAAAGTCTGGGAGTTCCATACCGGCGACGTTGCGGATGGAAAAGGTGACACCCCCGCCACCGTCTGGTCAGCTACGCCGGTCTTTGCCAATGACACTATTTACATCGGCACGCCCTTCTACCGGCTGATCGCCCTTGATCCAGGCACAGGTAAAGAGAAGTGGAGTTTTGATACCAAAGCGCCGCGTAAAGCGCTGACGCAGCCCGTGTTAAAAAATCGCGGTGTTGCCTACTGGCAGGCTAAAAATCCGGTTCCCGGCAAGGCGTGTCAGAAGATCGTTTACATGGGTACGGTTGACGCCAAACTCTACGCCCTGGATGCTGATTCCGGCAAGCCGTGTGAGAACTTCGCCGATGGCGGCGTGCTGAATGTTGATCAGTGGAATACCGTGAACGCTAAATTCCCGCTGTCGCTGCTGCAGCCGCCGACCATCGTTAACAACCATCTTATCTTCGGCTGGGCGGGTAAAGACTGGGCCTATGCAGAAGCTCCTCCGGGCACCGTCTTCTCCATCAACGCCGAGACGGGTAAGCGCGAATGGAGCTTTGAAGCCATCCCTGCTGACATCCGTCAGCGTACCGGGACGGCTAACGTCTGGACGCAGATGTCCGCCGATATCGAAAATGGTTTGATCTATCTGCCGGTGTCATCGCCTTCGCCTAACTACTGGGGCGGTAACCGCGTTGATAAGATCCCGTACGGCACCTCAACCACGGCGCTGGACGTTAACACCGGCAAAGTCGTCTGGTCGCGCCAGTGGGTACACCACGACGTCTGGGATTACGACATTAACTCCGCGCCGACGCTGATGGATATTACGGTTAAAGGTAAAGAGATCCCGGCGCTGATTCAGGCCACTAAACAGGGCTTCCTGTTCGTGGTTAATCGCCTGACGGGTGAAGATGTCTGGCCAATCGAAGAGCGTCCGGTGCCGCAGGGCGACGGTTCAGTGCAGGGCGAAAAACTTGCGCCAACCCAGCCGTTTCCAACCAAACCCGCTCCGCTGCTGGATCAGTCGAAAAAACCCGAAGTATGGAAACTGGCGGATATCGTGGGTGCCGGACAGTGTTCGCGCCTGTGGGATAAGCTGAGCTACGACGGTATGTACACGCCGCCGACCACCAAAGGTGAAGGCGCGCTGACCTATCCGGATAGCTCCGGTGGCGTACAATGGGGCGGCGTGGCATTCGATCCGGAAAGTCAGACTGCGATTGTTAATACGTCGCATATCGTGCAGTACGTGAAGCTTTATAATCGGGAAGATTATAAAAAAGCGAATACCGGCTCCGGCAACGAGAGCGGCTTCTCCGCGCAGGAAGGCTCGCCTTACGGTATGCGTCTGAAAGTAGCGCGTAACTGGCTTGGCATGCCGTGCTGGCAGCCGCCGTTTGGTGAACTGGTGGCGCTGGATATGCATACCGGTGACGTGAAGTGGCGTCGTCCCGTCGGCGCGTCCCAGCAGTACGGCTTCTTTATGCCGGAAAGCTGGGGTTCACCGACAATAGGCGGCCCGGCGGTCACTGCGGGAGGCGTTATCTTTATTGGTGCCTCTATGGATGCCAAAGTCCGCGCTTACTCACTGGATACCGGTAAAGAGCTGTGGTCCGATCAGGTGGAAGCGCCGGCAGTAGCGAACCCTTCCGTTTACGAATATAAAGGACGCCAGTACGTCGCTTTCGTGGCGGGGGGTAACACCATCCTGAAAGATCAGGTCGGCGACCAGGTCGTGGTCTATGCTCTGCCTGAGGGCAGTCACTGACTTCCCGTTATTCGGGTACAACAGAGCAGGCTCTGGCCCCAGGCCGGCAAGCCTGCCCTGACATGAATGGCTGACAGCGTCAGCCGCTCAGTAAAAATCCGTAATCCTGAAGGATTACGGATTTTTTTATAACAGGCCCGGATCCCCTTCCATCTTTGAAAAATCTCACCTGACGCCGTTGGCTTCCAGCCGAAAAAAAAGCCCGTTACCGGGCTTTTATCATTTTTATCGCCTATGTACGTACCGTATCGTCACCAAATGCCACCCATTTATAGGTGGTCAGGGCCTCCAGCCCCATCGGGCCACGCGCGTGGAGCTTCTGCGTGCTCACCGCTACCTCGGCGCCAAGGCCAAACTGGCCGCCGTCGGTAAAGCGGGTGCTGGCGTTGACATAGACCGCTGAAGAGTCCACTTCGCTGACGAAGCGGTTCGAGTTATGAATACTGCGCGTCAGGATGGCATCCGAGTGCTGGGTGCCATATTCCCGGATATGAGCGATACCTTCATCCAGATCGTCCACCAGCTTGACGTTGAGATCCAGCGAGAGCCACTCATCGCGAAGCTGCGCCCCGGTCACCGCTGTCACCTCCGCCGGCCCCTGTTGCAGCAGCGGCAGCGAACGGGCATCAGCGTGCAGCGCAATCCCCTCCTCGCTCATACGCTGGCTCAGCTGAGGCAGGAAACTCGCGGCAATATCGCTATGTATCAGCAAGGTCTCCACCGAATTACAGGCGCTCGGCCGCTGCTTTTTGGCATTGACGATCACCTTCAACGCCGCTTCAGGTTCGATATCGCGGTCAACAAAGATATGACAAACGCCAATGCCGCCGGTGATCACCGGGATCGTTGACTGCTCGCGGCACAGCTTGTGCAGTCCAGCACCACCGCGAGGGATCAACATATCCACATAACGATCGAGCTTCAGCAGCTGATTGACCAGCTCACGATCCGGGCTTTCAATAGCCTGCACCGCTGCCGCCGGAAGACCATGCTCCTTCAGCGCATCCTGGATCACGCGAACGGTGGCGCCGTTGGTCCGGTAAGTCTCTTTACCGCCGCGCAGGATCGCTGCATTGCCGGTTTTCAGGCAGAGGGAGGCGACGTCCAGCGTCACGTTGGGACGGGCTTCATAAATGACGCCAACCACGCCAAGCGGCACGCGGCGGCGCTCAATGCGCAGTCCGCTGTCGAGCCTGCCGCCATCCATCACTTCGCCGACGGGATCGGCCAGCCGGCAGACCTGCCGCACATCATCGGCGATATCTTTCAGGCGCTGCGGATTGAGCATCAGGCGGTCGAGCAGCGCTTCGCCCATGCCATTCCCGCGCGCGTCGGCCAGATCAAGCTCATTAGCGGCCAGGATCTCAGCGCTCTGCGCCTCCAGCCGGTCGGCCAGCGTCATCAGAACCTGGTTTTTTTGCGCGGTGGAGAGCACCGACAGCTGGTAAGACGCGGCCCTGGCGGCTTTACCCATTTCTTCAAGCATGTCCGCTCCTTAGCTGACGATCATATCGTCCCGGTGGATCGCCACCGGGCCATATTCATACCCTAAAATTTCGCTGATTTGCTGCGAGTGATGCCCGGCAATCATCCGCATGGCATCGCTGTTATAGCGGCAGACGCCATGGGCGACATCGCGCCCCTGCAGGTTACGAATGCGGATCACTTCGCCCCGGGAAAAGTTGCCGGTGATGCCGCGAATGCCTTTAGGCAGCAGCGAACTGCCGCGTTCCAGAATGGCCGACAGCGCACCGTCATCGATGGTCACCTCACCCGCTGGCGGTGCGCCGAAGATCCAGCGCTTACGGTTCTCCAGCGGCGTTTCCAGCGCGTGAAAACGGGTGCCGACGGGCTTGCTGGCAATCACATCGCCGATCACGTCAGGACGGCTGCCAGCCGCAATGATGGTATCAATGCCCGCCCGGCAGGCTACATCGGCAGCCTGGAGTTTAGTCGCCATGCCGCCCGTACCGAGCCCGGAAACGCTGTCGCCCGCCAGGGCGCGCAGGGCATCATCAATGCCGTGCACGTCACGGATCAGTTCCGCCGTCGGATCGTTACGCGGATCGGCGGTAAACAGCCCCGGCTGATCGGTCAGCAGCAGTAGCTTATCCGCACCGGCCAGCATCGCCGCCAGCGCCGAAAGGTTGTCATTATCGCCAACTTTGATCTCCGCCGTCGCCACCGCATCATTCTCATTAATAACCGGCACGATATGATTATCCAGCAGCGCCCGCAGCGTGTCGCGGGCATTCAGAAAGCGTTCGCGATCTTCCAGATCCGCGCGGGTCAGCAGCATCTGGCCGATGTGGATGCCGTAAATGGAGAACAGCTGCTCCCAGAGCTGTATTAACCGGCTCTGTCCCACCGCAGCCAGCAGCTGCTTTGAGGCGATGGTCGGCGGCAGCTCCGGGTGGCCAAGGTGCTCCCGCCCGGCGGCCATCGCGCCAGAGGTCACGATAACAATCCGGTGGCCCGCGGCGTGCTGTTGCGCGCACTGCCGCACCAGCTCAACGATATGTGCCCGGTTCAGCCGGCGCGATCCGCCGGTTAATACGCTGGTCCCCAGTTTCACTACCAGGGTCTGGCTACTGCTCATCATTTCCTGCCGTTACGTAAAAAGTATCGAATAGGACTTTTTAGCAGGTGTGGTGCTGTAAGCCAACAGGCGCGGGTGAAAAAGCCGGACATCCGGCCCCGGTGGACGTTACCCCTTCATATGAAATGCATCTTGCTGAAATAAATCCTTCATCCTTTCAGGGTAAAACGTTCCTGCCTTAAGAAGATTCTTAAGTCCACGGAACATGACTCTTTTGGGATTAATTGCAAAATGAAGAAAAGCGCACTGGCACTATTCACCGCAGCTCTGGCTCTTTCAGCCACCGCTCAGGCCGCAGAAGTTTATAATAAAGATGGCAACAAGCTGGATTTTTACGGCAAAGTTAAAGCCATGCACTACCTCAGCGACGCCGACAGCAATGACGGCGACAAATCTTATGTGCGTATTGGTTTCAAAGGCCAGACGCAGATTAACGAACTGATGACCGGCTACGGTCAGTGGGAATATCATCTGCCGGTCAGCAACGCTGAGAGCCAGGGCTCAACAGGCGCGAAAACCCGTCTGGGTTTTGCCGGTCTTAAGTTCGGTGATTACGGCTCCATCGATTACGGACGTAACTACGGCCTGATTTATGACGTGGAAGCCTTTACCGATATGATGCCGGAATTTGGTGGTACCGGTTACACCAAGGCCGATAACTATATGCTCTCGCGCACCAATGGCGTGGCCACTTACCGCAACTCTGACTTCTTTGGTCTGGTGGATGGGCTGAAGTTCGCGTTGCAGTATCAGGGTAAAAACGAGAACGATGACCGCGCGGACAGCAGCTCTAACGGTGACGGCATGGCCGCCTCACTGGGCTACACCTTGCTGGAAGGTCTGACGCTGAACGGCGCAATCTCTTCCTCTAACCGCACGATCGATCAGCGTGCCAGCGTTTATGGTACCGGGGATAAAGCGGAAGCCTGGGCAACGGGCCTGAAGTATGACAGTAACGGCGTCTACCTCGCGGCCACCTATGCTGAAACGCGCAATATGTCGCCAATCAGCGGCACGGCGCAGGTTGCGGGAACGGACGTGCGGGTCAGCGGCTACGCGAATCGCCTGCAAAATATTGAGCTGGTGGCACAGTATCAGTTTGAGAATGGCTTCCGCCCTTCACTGGCCTACGTCCAGACTAAGGCGAAGGATATTGAAAACGGCGTTGGCGATGCGGATATCGTGAAATTTGCGGACGTGGGCGCGACCTACTACTTCAATAAAAATATGTCAGCCTTCGTTGATTACAAAATCAACCTGCTGAATGACGATAACAAACTTGCCCTGAACAATGACGATATCGTTGCGCTTGGTATGACCTACCAGTTCTGATAATCCCCATCTCCCGCCACAGAGACGTTTGACCAGGTCTCGTTATCATCCTTAAAAAAGGCTGGCAGTCGCCAGCCTTCAAACCGCAGACTAATGTAAAGCGAAGGGAACAGGGACTGGGAGTAAAGCGTCCCGAGCCATGAACGGCGCGGGACGGCCTATCAGGGAGGATGCTTTTTGCGTCTTTACGAGCAGGCCCTTTTCCCTGAGCCAGCACGTTGTGAACAACCTCAAGACTACGTCCTGTCAGGCAGTCAGTTTAACCGGCTCATCGGCAAAATCGGCAGCCGGTTTGAGATCCAGCTCCATCTCCGCCAGCAGCGCTTTCAGCCGGACGTGAAAATTACGCAACGTCTCTTCCAGCCGCTCGTTATTCTCTTTGCCTTTGACGGTCGTCGGCTTCCAGTGACCTTCCTTGTCGAACAGGCCGAAATGGTATTCGTAAGTGAAGTGATCGCTCTGTGCTTCAAGCTCCATCCACCAACCCCAAAACTCACGGCTTTCAGGAGCGGGCTTTACGTTGACGCAGACGGCCAGGCAGTCGAAGAAGAAGCGTTCATCTTGACATTTCGCTTCGCGAATATAGGGGCCAAGAGTACCAAATCGCTTCATTAAGCGGCTTTTAGGATGCCCACTCGGTAACGCCATTGTTTTATCTCCATTAATAAACAAGTCAGGTTATAACGATGCGTGTATGCAGTTTAGCAACTCATCACGTTAACCGCTTCGCTAACCAGTCGACAATATCACGTAATGCTTTATCGAAGTTGCGCATTGCGGGTGAGAGTGCGATCGGCATCAGCTTTCCGTCGGCGGAAGAGTTCACAATCAGCTTCGACTCCTCTTCCGGACTGAAGATATCGCCAGGCCAGCAGGCAGAGAGCAGCGGCGTCGGCGTGCGGCGCCCCAGCAGGCCCTGCGTTTTCAGGGAATAACGGCTCAGCTCGGTTCGCAGCGACATATCCGAGGCGGAGGCCATGCCGAGGCGGCTGGCGAGGACGTCCATATACATTTCAGGGATGCGGTCCTGGATTTTCTCTTCACACAGGAGATTGTGCACCACCGGCCCAAGGCAGGCTACGGCGCGCAGCCGGTGCGACTCAAGATAGGCCAGCCTGACGGCCACGTTTGCGCCGAAGCGAAAACCAAAAGCGCCGACCCGCGTATGATCAACCCAGGGCACATGTTCCAGCTGCTTAAGCACCTGCTGATGTAAAAAGCTTGTCTCCTGCGTCAGCTTCCACTTAGAGGAGAAGCCAACGGAAGGCATATCGATGGTCAGCATCGCAATGCCGCGCGGCGCAAGATAGTCATGGAACAGGCGATAGTGATCGGTCTGTAGCGTATCCAGACTGCCGCAAATCAGTACCGTCGGATAAGGCGCGCTGACCTGGGCGGGCATATGCAGGAAGCCGAAAATCGGGCTGCCGCCCGGAATGGCAAACTCAATTTCCCGCAGTTCTCCCGTCAGGCGTGAGGTGGCCTCTTCATAGGCGCGGTTGGCCAGCAGCTGCGCCTGCTCCGCCAGCTCATCCCCTTTCAGGTGGGGATAGCCCGCCACGCCGTACAGGTTCGCCGCATGCAGCCAGCACTGGCCTGCCGCTTCATCGTCTGTGGCCTCGCTCGCCTTCTGCTGCCAGAGCGCCGCCTGCTTTGACCACTCATAAATCCAGTTGCCGCCGCGATAGCCAATCACCGTATCCAGCAGGCGCTCATCGGTGTGTTCGACCTGGCTGACCGCGATGCGCGCCAGAACTTCGCTGATTTCCACCGGCGACAGCCCCCGCCACGTCCAGAGAACGCGGTTAATCATGCGATACCAGCCCGCGTGGCTCTCGCCTTCCAGCGCAGAATGCACCGGCAGGGGCTTATGGTGATGAAGACGACGGATTAACGATGAGGTTTCAGGGTGCTTGAAGCGAGGTTTAAACAGCTCTTCGCTCAGGTTTTTCGGTGACATTGCGCGACACTCCTCCAGCGTACAGGGCGTCAGGCTAGTCTACCTTAGCCCCGGCGGTGGCGCTAACCGTAAAAACGACAACGCCCGGCAGAACCGGGCGTTGCTTTGACCAGGGTCAATCAGCTTTTAACGATAGGCGGAATATAAACCACGCCCATATCCCACGGCTGTTCGATCCAGGTATTTTGCGGAATATCCACCACATAATCGTCCACCAGCGGGCGTCCAGCCGGTTTGGCAAAAATGGTGACGAAGTGCGCCTTCGGATACATCTCGCGGATCGCCTGCGCGGTGCCGCCGGTATCCACCAGGTCGTCAATGACGATAAAGCCTTCACCGTCGCCTTCTGCGCGCTTGAGGATTTTCATCTCGCGCTGATTGTCGTGGTCATAGCTGGAGATGCAGACGGTATCCACATGACGGATGCCAAGCTCGCGGGCCAGCAGGGAAGCAGGAACCAGACCACCGCGGCTGACCGCGATAATGCCTTGCCACTGCTCAACAGGAAGCAGGCGTTGAGCCAGTTTACGGGCATGAATCTGTAGCATGTCCCAGGTGACGACGTATTTTTCGCTCATAAAGGTGTCCCGACCAATGGTGTTGGCTTAAAAATGTACTATGGGAGAGGTTGCGCGGAATTATAGAGATCTGAGGCGCTAAAAACCAGCACCGATCGGCCCACGGCCGCTTTTTTGCTGAGGCGGAGTAAGCATCCGCCGCGGAAGAATGATATTCTTTGCCCATCACGTCAGATCCCCTGACGGGAGTTATGCAACCGCTAATCATGCTCGCCATCGGTGGCTCCGCCGGCTGATGGTGATGACACAGGAGATTTATCGTGTCTGAATTATCTCAACTGTCACCACAGCCATTGTGGGATATTTTTGCCAAAGTCTGCTCTATTCCTCATCCCTCATATCATGAAGAAGAACTGGCACAGTATATTCTGTCCTGGGCGAAGGAGCAGGGTTTCTGGACCGACCGCGATGAAGTGGGCAATATTCTGATCCGCAAACCGGCCACGCCTGGCCTGGAAAACCTGAAGCCGGTCGCGCTGCAGGCGCACCTGGATATGGTGCCGCAGAAAAACAACGATACGGTACACGATTTCACTAAAGATCCGATCCAGCCCTGGGTTGACGGCGAGTGGGTGAAAGCGCGCGGCACCACGCTGGGCGCCGATAACGGCATCGGCCTCTCTTCGGCGCTGGCCGTGCTGGCTGACAGCCGCGTCGAACACGGCCCGCTGGAAGTGCTGCTGACGATGACCGAAGAGACCGGCATGGTCGGCGCATTTGGCCTCCAGCCTGGCTGGTTACAGGCTGATATCCTGATCAACACCGACTCTGAAGAAGAAGGTGAGGTCTATATGGGCTGTGCGGGCGGTATCGACTTTACCGCCACGCTGCCGGTCAGCCGCGAAGCGGTTCCCGCAGGCTATGAGCCTATCCAGCTGATCCTGAAAGGCCTGAAAGGCGGACACTCAGGCTGCGATATCCACGTCGGTCTGGGCAACGCCAACAAGCTGCTGGCGCGCTTCCTGTTTGCTCACGCGAAAGCGCTGGATCTGCGCCTGGTGGATTTCACCGGCGGTACGCTGCGTAACGCCATCCCGCGCGAAGCCATCGCCACGCTGGCCGTACCGGCGGATAAGCTGGACCAGCTGAAAAGCCTGGCGCTGGGCTATCTGGAAACGCTGAAAAACGAGCTGAGCCTGAAAGAGAAGAACGTTAACGTGGTAATTGAGAACGTGGCGGCTGGCGGCCAGGCGCTGACGGCAGAAAGCCGCGATGCCTTTATCGCGCTGCTCAACAGCACGCCGAACGGCGTTATCCGCAATTCCGACGTGATGAAAGGCGTGGTGGAAACCTCGCTGAACGTCGGCGTGGTGAAGCTGAAAGAAGATGAAGCCGTGATCAACAGCCTGGTCCGCTCGCTGATTGACAGCGGCAAAGCGTACGTGGTTGAAATGCTGACCGCGCTGAGCGATCTGGCGGGCGCCCGTTCGCTGGCCAAAGGCGACTACCCTGGCTGGCAGCCGGACGCGACCTCACCGGTTATGGCGCTGGTTGGTGAAACCTACGAGAAACTGTTTGGTAAAACGCCGAACATCCAGGTGATCCACGCCGGACTGGAGTGTGGCCTGTTCAAGAAGCCTTACCCAGATATGGATATGGTTTCGATCGGTCCCACCATCACCGGCCCGCATTCACCGGATGAGCAGGTGCATATTGCAAGCGTTGGCCTTTACTGGCAGCTGCTGACCGCCGTGCTGAAGGCGATTCCGGCGAAGTAATCTGCCGGCTGGCCATCCGCTGCCCTGAACGGCTGCGGATGGCCATTATCCCCGTCTTATCAAAGCAGTAAGACGCTGAGCCCCCCAGCGGCGGCTTCGGGCAAGCAACCCGTAGTAACCGCACCCTCTCCCAATCAAAACGCCCTTTCAGGCAGAGAAAAGCCAGATAAGCCGCGGGTTCATCCGCTCAGGCTTAGAGTCCCAGCAGCAGCTGTCGTTCCAGCTGTGGATTCAGCAGCGTGACGTGCAGGCCCACCAGCCTGACTCCCCGGCTGCCGCGGCGCTCGTCCCAGGTTTTTTTCGCCACTGCGATCATGTCTTCCTTGTTCAGTTCGGGCCAGACGTGCTCCTGCGTCGTCTGCTGAAAGTCATCAAACTTCAGCTTTACGCCCTGCCGGGCAATCAGCCGGTCAGGCTTGATTTTGATCAGGCGCCGCTCCAGCTCCTCATAGAGATAGTCGATAATCTCCAGGCAGGCTTCCCAGCTGTGAATATCCTCAGAGAGCGTCCGCTCCACGCCGAGGGATTTACGCAGGCGCTCCGTAATCACCTCCCGCTCATCAACGCCGTTACAGCGCTCCCAGAGCACGCGACCAAACTTACCGAAGCGCTTCAGGAGCGCAGCCAGATCGGTTTTCTGCACGTCGCCACAGGTTTGCAGCCCCATCTCCTCCAGCTTCTTTGCCGTCACCTTCCCTACGCCGGGGATCTTCGCCAGCGGCAGCGTCAGCAGAAAAGAGGAAAGTTCCGCCGGCGTGATCACGTACTGGCCGTCCGGTTTATTCAGGTCTGAGGCGATTTTGGCGACAAATTTAATCGGCGCGATGCCTGCCGAGGCGGTGAGGTTCAGCTCTCTGGCGATGGTCTGGCGGATCTCCCGCGCAATCAGCGTCGCCGAGCCCTGGCAGTGTGGGCTGTCTGAAACGTCCAGATAGGCTTCATCCAGCGAGAGCGGCTCAATCAGGGAGGTATAGCGGGAGAATATTTCGCGGATATGGGCGCTCGCCTCTTTATAAGCGTCAAAGCGGCCGGGGATCACTTTCAGATGCGGGCAAAGCTTTAGCGCCATCGCGGTCGACATGGCGCTGTGCACGCCAAATTTCCGCGCGGGGTAGTTGGCGGTACTGATAACGCCTCGTTTCAGGTGGCTGCCGCCAATCGCGATGGGGATATTACGCAGGCTCGGGTTATCGCGCATTTCCACCGCCGCGAAAAAGCAGTCCATATCAACATGTATGATCTTACGCATATCCCCCTCCGGCAGCACTGGATAAGTATACAGGCAACCTGGCCGATATCAATATGGCGATCGCGCGGCAAAGCGCAGCGGCAGAGGGTTTTACCGATTTTCTTACGGATTTTCGTCTCCGCTCACTTGATAAAAAAACAGACAATGCTAATGTGACGCACCGATAGCGGAATGTTCCGATATTGTCAGTTAACGCCTCCCCCGGCACCGCATCCACCCCGCTTTTTATAGGGAACCAGAATGGGCAAAATCGCACTGCTGTTTGCGATGTTTTTACTGCCAGCCGTCGTCTTCGCCAGCGTCCCCACCTACCCGGTCACCCCGCTGGCACCGGTAAGCAAAGAGTTAAAGAAGCAGTTACTCGGCACCCCTGTGTATATTCAGATATTTAAAGAAGAACGTACGCTTGAGCTTTATGGCAAAATCGGCAATGAGTACCGCCTGCTCGACAGCTACCGGATCTGTAATTTTTCCGGGGGATTAGGCCCGAAGCGTCGCCAGGGCGACTTTAAAAGTCCTGAAGGGTTTTACAGTGTGGGGCTTTCCCAGCTGAAGCCGGACAGCCGGTTTTACCGGGCAATTAACGTCGGCTTCCCGAACGAATTCGATCGCCAGCAGGGTTATGAGGGGAAATACCTGATGATCCACGGTAGCTGCGTCTCCGTGGGCTGCTATGCCATGACGGATACCTATATCGAAGATATCTACAATTACGTGGAAGCCGCGCTGCGTAACGGCCAGTCGCGCGTCGGGGTAAGCATCTATCCATTCAGGATGACCGACAGTAATCTGCAACGTCACCGCAATTCGGTCTACGCCAGCTTCTGGAAACAGCTACAGCCGGGCTATAACGAATTTGTGCAGCGCCGCGTGCCGCCCGCCGTCAGCGTCACCGCTGGCCGCTATGTGCTGAACGAGCCGGGTTCCCTGCTGGGTTCAACCGGCTCCGCGCTCGCGCTCACCGAGGCAAAATAGCGCCCAGTCGCCGGGTTCTATTTTGTGCCAGGTCTCATTGCCCGTCAGCGGCTGAGTGGCGATAACCGTGACCACGTCGTCTGGCGTGGTCTGCTTCTGAAAGTCGATCTCCACATCCTGATCCAGCAGGGTCGCCTTACCGAACGGCGCCCGCCGGGTGATCCAGAAGAGATTGGTTGAGCAGAACGCCATCAGATAGCGTCCATCCGACAGCAGCATATTAAACACGCCTTTCCCACGCAGTTCCCCCGCCAGCTCAGCGATATAGCGAAACACCGCAGGCCAGTTGCCCGGCGTACGCGGATAGCGCGTGGCCAGCTTATGCAGCAGCCAGCAGAAAGCATATTCGCTGTCCGTCTCGCCGACCGGACGGAACTGCCCGGTGTGCAGCTGACGATATCCCTTTAACTGCCCGTTATGCGCAAAGGTCCAGTTGCGGCCCCAGAGTTCACGGGTAAAAGGATGGGTATTCTCCAGACAAACTTCGCCCCGGTTAGCCTGGCGGATATGCGCAACGACCGAACAGGATTTGATCGGATAGTCCTGCACCAGCCGGGCAATCGGGGAGTTGAAGCTCGGCTGAGGATCTTTGAATGTGCGGCAGCCTTTTCCTTCATAGAAGGTGATGCCCCAGCCATCCTTATGCGGCCCGGTCCCCCCGCCCCGCTGCACCAGCCCGGTAAAGCTGAAACAGATGTCCGTTGGAACATTGGCGCTCATCCCGAGCAGTTCGCACATAGTGTCACCTCAAATGAAAAGGATGTGGAAAGGGCCTTAAGCCGGTTACTTCACCATCTCTTTTTCAATCAGCAGCATCAGGATATGGATCACTTTGATATGGATCTCCTGAATACGGTCAGCATAGCCGAAATGCGGTACGCGGATTTCCACATCGGCCAGGCCATCCATCTTGCCGCCATCTTTCCCGGTCAGGGTGATAACCTTCATGCCCTGCGCCCGCGCTGCTTCCACCGCCTTGATAATATTGGCCGAGTTGCCGGAGGTGGAGAGGCCCAGCAGAACATCCCCCGCCTTACCCACCGCTTCGATATAGCGCGAGAAAACGAAATCGTAACCAAAGTCGTTGCTGACGCAGGAGAGGTGGCTGACGTCAGAAATCGCAATGGCCGGATAGCCCGGACGATTTTCGCGGTAGCGACCGGTCAGCTCTTCGGCAAAGTGCATCGCGTCGCAGTGTGAGCCACCGTTGCCGCAGGAGAGCACCTTGCCGCCCGCTTTAAATGCATCCGCCAGCAGCACGGCTGCGCGCTGAATGGCATGGATATTGGCTTCTTCACTCAGGAAGTTATTGAGCGTTTCCGCCGCCTCGTTAAGTTCTGCGCGAATGATGTCCTGATACATGGGGGAGTCCTTTAGCGGGAAGAGTTTTCGCCAGTTTACCAAGTTGGATGGGGGGCGAAAAGCACTCCGCCCGCTTACTGGCCCCTAAGCCCGTTAAGGCAGCCGGAATGTGAGCCACATTGTAATTATGATGTAAACCCATTGCTAACAGAATGCTTCTGATTTACACCTGTAGCTAACAGGTCAGACCTCTTACTACTTACGGAGCGATGGATATGATGGTTCTCAGTATCGTGGCAACGATTGTGCTGCTTGGCGCACTCTTTTATCACCGCGTCAATCTGCTCACGGCCAGTCTGCTGCTGCTGGCGTGGACAGCAGCCTGGGCGGTGGCGCAAGTCTGGACGCCGTGGCTGCTGATCCCTCTGGCGATTATTTTGCTGCCTTTCAACCTGCTGCCGATGCGCCGCGCCCTCTTTTCACGTCAGATGCTGCATACCTTTCAGAAAGTGATGCCGCCAATGTCACGGACGGAAAAAGAAGCGATTGAGGCGGGCACCACCTGGTGGGAAGGCGAACTGTTTCGCGGCAATCCGGACTGGGAAAAGCTGCATAACTATCCCCAGCCGCGCCTGAGTGAAGAGGAGCTGGCCTTTCTGGACGGGCCGGTGGAAGAAGCCTGCCGCATGGCCAATGATTTTGCCATCACGCATGAGATGGCCGATCTGCCGCCGGCGCTCTGGGCCTATCTTAAGGAGCATCGCTTTTTTGCGATGATCATCAAGAAAGAGTATGGCGGGCTGGAATTCTCAGCCTACGCTCAGGCGCGCGTGTTGCAGAAGCTCTCTGGCGTCTCCGGTATTCTGGCAATTACCGTCGGCGTACCTAACTCTCTGGGACCGGGCGAGCTGCTCCAGCATTACGGTACCGATGAGCAGAAAGATCACTACCTGCCGCGCCTCGCCGCTGGCGAAGAGATCCCCTGCTTTGCGCTGACCAGCCCGGAAGCGGGTTCTGACGCCGGCGCTATCCCGGATGTTGGCGTGGTCTGCATGGGAGAGTGGCAGGGCGAGCAGGTGCTGGGCATGCGCCTGACCTGGAACAAACGCTATATCACGCTGGCGCCGGTCGCGACCGTGCTGGGGCTGGCTTTCAAGCTTTCCGATCCTGATCATCTGCTGGGCGAGTCCGAAGAGTTAGGCATTACCTGTGCGCTAATCCCAACCCGGACGCCGGGCGTGGAGATCGGCAAACGCCACTTCCCGCTTAACGTCCCGTTCCAGAACGGTCCGACGCGCGGCAGCGATATTTTTGTACCGATCGACTTCATCATTGGCGGGCCAAAAATGGCGGGCCAGGGCTGGCGGATGCTGGTCGAATGTCTCTCCGTCGGGCGCGGCATTACCCTGCCCTCTAACTCTACCGGCAGCGTGAAGAGCATCGCGCTGGCTATCGGTGCCTATGCCCATATCCGTCGCCAGTTCCGCCTGCCTATCGGTAAGATGGAAGGGATTGAAGAGCCGCTGGCACGCATCGCCGGGAACGCCTGGGTAATGGATGCCGCCGCCTCACTGATCACCTACGGCATCGGCATGGGTGAGAAACCGGCAGTGCTTTCGGCTATCGTCAAGTATCACTGTACCCATCGCGGCCAGCGCGCCATTGTTGACGCCATGGATATCGCCGGCGGTAAAGGCATTATGCTCGGCAACAGTAACTTTCTGGCCCGTGCCTATCAGGGCGCGCCGATCGCTATCACCGTTGAAGGCGCTAACATCCTGACCCGCAGCATGATTATCTTCGGTCAGGGCGCGATTCGCTGCCATCCTTACGTACTGACGGAAATGGCGGCAGCGCAGAGCAACGACCTGGTCGCTTTTGATAAGGCCCTGTTCAGCCACGTCGGTCACGTCGGCAGCAATACCGTGCGCAGCCTCTGGCTCGGCCTGACCGGCGGGCGCACCAGTAAAACGCCAACCCGCGACGCCAGCCGCCGCTATTATCAGCATCTCAACCGGCTGAGCGCGAATATGGCGCTGCTCTCCGATATTTCCATGTCGGTGCTGGGCGGTAGCCTGAAGCGGCGCGAGCGGATCTCCGCCCGCCTTGGTGACGTGCTCAGCCAGCTTTATCTCGCCTCAGCCGCGCTGAAGCGTTATGAAGATGAAGGCCGCAATGAAGCCGATCTGCCGCTGCTGCACTGGGGCGTACAGGATGCGATGAACCAGGCTGAGGTCGCCATTGACGATCTTCTGCGTAACTTCCCAAACCGCCTGGTCGCCAGCCTGATGCGCGGGATTATTTTCCCGACCGGACGCCACTGCCGTGCGCCATCGGATCGCCTCGATCATCAGCTGGCGCGCATCCTCCAGATCCCGTCAGCCACCCGCTCCCGCCTGGGACGTGGCCAGTATCTGACGCCGGGCGAAAACAATCCCGCAGGTCAGCTTGAAGAAGCGCTTGAGGATATTATGGCGGCAGAGGTCATTCACGATCGCCTCTGCAAACAGCAGAAGAAACATCTGTCGTTTACCCGTCTGGACGCGTTAGCGAAGCAGGGCATTCAGGAGAAATGGATCACCGAAGAGGAAGCGAGCATTCTGACGCGCGCCGAGGCCAGCCGCCTGCGTTCCATCAACGTGGACGAATTTGAAGCGGATGCGCTGGCGACCCAGCCGGTAAAGCCGGAACAGCAGCCCGTTAACCTGCCGGAGCCGGTAAGAAAAACGGAAGCTGCCTGAACTACGGTCTGAACCTTCGCCGTAACTGCTGGAACCGGGGCGAAGGTTGACTGAACGTATAAGCACAAAAACAAACGGCAGCCGGGGTGCATCAGTATGCCCGGCTGCCGCTAATCACTCGGCCTTAATGCCAGTAACGCTGCCACATCTTTATCCAGCCTATACTGCCGCCAGGCCCTCAGGGCGTATTGTCCGATGCTGTCACTTTCGCCCTGCCTAAAATTTTAAGAAATTGGGGACACTGCATATGACTGGGTGCCGTACAGCCAGCTACATGTTTTAATCCCTGACTGACTTTTTTCAACTGGCGGATCGTTTCATCAATCTCCTGCGCCCGGCTTAGCAGTCGCTCTGGATCCAGCGTCACCCTGCCCCGCGCATCGAACATTTCCGCAATATCATCCAGCGTAAAACCTGCCGTTTGCCCCAGCGCTATCAGCGCCAGCTGGTTCAGCACCTCAGGCCCATACTGTCTTCTCAGGCCGTTACGCCCTGTGGGCTGGATCAGCCCTTTTTTCTCATAGAACCGCAGCGCGGAAGGCGCAATTTTCGCGAGCTGAGCGACCTGAGCAATATCGAGTTCTTTCATGTTGACCTGAAGTGAGCTTTAAGTTGCACAATGCCAGCCAGATTAACATTGAGGGCTCAGGGGCAATAATGAACTTAGAAATGATGTTACGTATTGTGGTGACTGGCGCTGCCGCGACGCTTTGTATGGATGGCTGGGCGTTATTATTACGGCGATTTTGCGGCATCGCATCGCTTGATTATGCGCTGCCGGGCAGGTGGATATTATGGATGTTCAAAGGAAAGGTTATCCACCGGACGATTATCAGTACGCCCCCTCTCACCGGAGAAAAACTGACCGGCTGGATTTTCCATTACGTTACCGGTATGGCGTTTGCGGTTATTCCACTGATGCTAGCCGGCACGGAGTGGATTAACGCACCTGACTTTCGCATCGCTGCGGCGACAGGCCTGTTAACCCTTGTTGCCCCCTTTTTTATTATGCAGCCCGCGCTGGGGTTTGGCGTGGCGGCCAGCAGAACGGTGAATCCACAAAAAGCGCGACTGATGAGCCTGCTGACCCATTTTGTTTTTGGCTGCGGTCTTTATTGGTCAGCGGTGGGATTACGTGCCTTCACGCTTTAATAAGAATGCGATTGCGCGGCAATAGTTATCGGGTAAATCGTTCCAGTGGGACAGGACAGCCCGCCCGTTTAATCACGGAAGAGGGGCTGGATAAACAGCCCCTCTTCACAGGGAAACAACAGACGAGGTCAGCCTCTATACCTGAAAGCGACTCAGCCGTTCTGCCGGATGCGGGCAATCAGCGCCTCGATATCCTCAATATGTTCCGCCGCCAGAATCAGCGTCCGGCCCAGCGTCACCGCCTGGCGGACGCATTTCACCTTCATCGCCTCATCGTTGATTGATTTGATATCTGCAACCTGAGACATGCCCACCGTGCGGCGGATCAGCTCGGTGCCGCAAAAGCCCAGCGTATCGCACCAGACCTTATGCAGGAACGCAGCGCCGTAGCCGGGATACGCCAGCGCACGATCGCGGGATTTCTCCCTCGCCAGCGCCAGAAAACCTTCCGCAAAGCTCTGCCAGAGCGCACGCACATCGTTCAGCCGCTTCTCACGGACATCCGCCGCCTCACGGGGAGCAAGCAGGCCCGGCAGCGCGCAGTAGTTGATCAGCAGATTGCCGAGTGCGCTGCCTACGTCAAAACCGACCGGGCCGTAATAGCCGAATTCGGCGTCAATCACCTTCAGCGTCCCCTCGCCGACAAAGATGGAACCGCTGTGGACGTCGCCATGCAGCAGCGCCTCGGCATTCGAGAGAAAGCGGTGCTTCAGCGCGGCCACCTTCATACGCAGCTCATCGTCATCGCGTAGCGTGGCAATCAGCGGCTCCAGCTCGCGGGGATAGCCGTTGCGCTCATGCACTTCATAGGGCTCATTGAAGAACAACTCTTCGGTGATGTCGCACAGCTCAGGATTGGTAAAGCGAATGACATCGGCTTTTTTCTGATGGGGGTGCTGATAAAAATCGGAGGTATGAAACAGCGTCTGCGCCAGGTATTCACCAAGCTGGGCGGCCGCCTGCGGATAATCAATGCCCTTTACCTGCTCACCGCGCCAGATGGCAAGATGGGAAAGGTCTTCCATCACCATCACCGCCAGTTCGGCATCGTAATGCAGGATCTTAACCGTATGCGCCGGGCAATACTGACCGTGAATGCGCAGCACTTCCGCCTCGATGCGGGCGCGATCGAGCGTCAGTGGCCAGGATTCGCCCACGCAGCGTACATAGGGCAATGCCTGCTTAATGACAATCCGGCTGACGCCCGAGCTGTCGAAAATTTTGAAGACTAGGTTCAGGTTACCGTCGCCCACTTCCTCTGAGTCGATCAGGCTGGACGGATCGCTGACGCCGCCAAACTGGCGGGCATATTCCACGGCATCTGCTGCGGTGAACGTACGGTATTGCGACATTGACTGCCCCTCATCAAACGCGATATCAAGCGAATTCTTTCGTTATAAGCCGTTCAGACGTCTATACATCCGTCAGGCATGTTGGCACAATATGCCCTGATAACGCAACCAGGATTTAACTTCTCATGCAGACACTGAATACCACCAGCTTACAGGTTCGTGACAATCAGCTTTGGATCCTTGACCAGCAGGCGCTGCCGCAGAAAAAGATCTGGTGTCCAACGCCGGACGTTGCGTCACTTGTCGCCCATATCAAAGCCCTGCGCGTGCGTGGCGCGCCGCTGATTGGCCTCTCTGCCAGCCTGCTGCTGGCGCTGCTGGCGGAAAACGGTCTGGCGGAGGCGAAGCTGGCTGAAGCGCTGGAGGTGCTGCGGGCGGCCCGCCCTACCGCCGTGAATCTGATGAATAACCTGGATCGGATGAAGCTGGCGCTGGCACAGGAAGATTATGTCACCGCGCTGACCTTTGAGGCGCTGCGTCTGGTCGAGGAAGATAAAGCGTTGTGCGACAACATTGCCGCCGCGGGCGCAAAGCTGATTACCCCAGGCAGCCGTCTGCTCACGCACTGCAATACTGGCGGTCTGGCGACGGCGGGTGTGGGAACGGCGCTGGGGGTTATCGCCCGTGGCTGGCAGGAAGGAAAGGTGGAGAACGTCTGGGTTGATGAAACCCGCCCGCTGCTTCAGGGGGGCCGCCTGACCGCCTGGGAACTGGGGGAAATGGGCGTACCATACCGTGTGATCTGCGACAGCATGGCCGCCAGCCTGATGGCAAAAAATCAGGTGGATGCCGTCTGGGTGGGGGCTGACCGCATCGCCGCCAACGGCGACGTGGCCAATAAAATCGGTACCTACAGCCTTGCCGTGCTGGCCCGCTATCACGGCATCCCTTTTTACGTTGCCGCGCCGCATACCACGCTCGATGCGGCCTGCCCGGATGGGTCCGCCATCCCGATTGAGCAGCGTGCCGCCAGCGAAGTGACCGGCGTGGCCGGCAGCTTTGGCGAAGTACAGTGGGCGCCTGAAGAGGCGAAGGTATTTAATCCGGCCTTCGACGTCACGCCAGCCTCGCTGATTAGCGGATGGGTGCTGGACACTGGCGTGGTCAGTCCGGCCCAGGTGGAAGCGGGGATCTTTCAACCGGGCCGGTAACGCCGACGGGCCAGCCGCGCCGGATCAGATTTCCAGCGCCAGCAGCTCCTGAATGGTTTGCGGGCGGCGGATCTGGCGCGGCTGTCCGTTCTCAAACAGCACTTCCGGCAGCAGCGGGCGGCTGTTGTAGTTCGAGGACATTGAGGCGCCGTAGGCCCCCGTATCGTGGAAGACCAGGTAATCGCCCGGCCGCACTGCGGGCAGCGCACGGGTTTCGACCTTACCGCCCTCTTGCTGAGTAAAGACGTCGCCGGATTCGCAGAGCGGACCGGCCACCACGCTTTCTAGGGTATGGGCTTCATCCAGCACCCTTCCGTCTCCTGCCATGGCAGAGATATGATGATAGCTGCCGTACATGGAAGGCCGCATCAGATCGTTAAAGCCCGCGTCCACCAGCACGAAGTGGCGGCTGCCCATCTGCTTGACCGCCCGCACCTGAGAAACCAGTACGCCAGACTCCGCCACCAGAAAACGCCCCGGCTCGATCTCCAGTTTGACCGGATGGCCCAGATGTTGAGCGACGCGCTGGCGGGCCGCATCCCACAAACCAAAGTAGTGCCCGGTATCGATCGCCTCTTCCCCGAAGCGGTAAGGAATTGACAGCCCGCCGCCCGCGGAGATCGCCTCAAGATCCTGGCCAAAGCCGATCACCTGATTCACCATCGCGTCACACACCTGCTCCAGGTGGCCGTAGTCCACGCCCGAGCCGATATGCATATGGATGCCGACCAGCTTCAGGCTGTGGCGCTGAATCGCCGCCAGCGCCAGCGCCAGATCGCTGTGCCAGATGCCGTGCTTGCTGTTTTCACCGCCGGTGTTGGTTTTCTGGCTGTGGCCGTGACCAAAGCCCGGGTTAACGCGCAGCCAGACCGGATGGCCTGGGGACACCTCTCCCAGCTGGTGCAGCATATCGACCGAACCGGCGTTCACCGGGATCTTCAGTTCGCTCAGGCGTTGAAGCGTGGGCGCATCGATGACGTCCGCCGTGAAAACTATCTCATCACCGCCGGGCTGATAACCCGCCACCAGTGCACGCTCTATTTCCCCCAGCGAAACGGAATCTACCCTGACGCCCGCCTCGCGCATCAGCCGCAGAATATGAATATTCGAACAGGCCTTCTGGGCAAAACGCACCACGTCAAACTGCGTCAGCTGGCTGATACGCTCGCGGATAATGCTGGCGTCGTACGCCCAGACAGGGCCGCCATACTGGGCTGGCAGAGGAAGCAAATTATCGCGGTTTAAGGCGGTGTCGGTATTGCTGAGCAGGCGTGGCATCGTTGTCTCCTTAGGCTAATGCCGCTATTACGCCACAGCCCGGACCGGATAAAAAATATCTGTTTTAACGGAGGCTATTCATCCATGATATGGCTTTCCCCGGCCAGCCAGGAGCGATATGAGCGGGATAACGCTGCGACACATTGAGATTTTTCATGCGGTAGTGACGACCGGCAACCTGACGGAAGCGGCGGCGATGCTGCACACCTCACAGCCTACGGTCAGTAGAGAGCTGGCCCGCTTTGAAAAGCTGACCGGCCTGGCGCTGTTCGATCGCGTGCGGGGTCGCCTTCAGCCCACGGTTCAGGGGCTGCGTCTGTTTGAGGAGGTTCAGCGTTCCTGGTACGGGCTCGATCGCATTATCGCGGCGGCCGACGGCCTGCGTCAGTTTCGCCAGGGAGAGCTGTCGATCGCCTGCCTGCCCGTCTTTTCTCAGTCGCTGCTGCCGCCTATCTGCCAGCCTTTTTTACAGCGCTATCCCGACGTCAGCCTGAACATTATTCCGCAGGAATCGCCGCTGCTTGAGGAGTGGCTGTCGGCGCAGCGTTATGACCTTGGCCTGACCGAAACCAACCAGACGCCCGTCGGCACAACCCGCACCTCGCTGTTTACCGGTAATGAGGTGTGCGTGCTGCCGGAAGGGCATGAGCTGGCAAAAAAACGCTGCCTGACGCCGCAGGATTTTGCCGGATATAACTATATCAGCCTCTCCAGAAGCGACAGCTATCGTCAGCTGCTGGATCATCTGTTCAGTGAAAACGGCGTGCAGCGCAGGATGGCGATGGAGACGCACAGCGCCGCCTCGGTCTGTGCCATGGTGCGCGCCGGCGTGGGGATTTCGATCGTCAATCCGTTAACGGCGCTTGACTATGCCAGCAGCGGCGTAGCGATCAGGCGGTTCAGCGTGGAAGTGCCCTTCACCGTCAATCTTATCCGCCCCCGGCATCGCCCCTCTTCCGCGCTGGTTGAGGCTTTCAGTCTGCATCTTCAGCAGCAGATCGGCCTGTTCAACCAGCGGCTGGAAGCGCTCTGATCAAGCGTTAACCGGCTGGGATTGTCCGCGGCTTCCCCGGAAGGTGACCAGGCAGATAAGCAGTCCCACCACGGCCAGCAGCGCGGCCGCCACCGGCACCGCCGTCAGGCCATAGCCGCCGCCGATCACCGCGCCGCCCGCCCAGGCCCCAAACGCGTTGCCGACGTTAAAGGCGGAGATATTCAGCGTCGAGACCAGGTTTGGCGCATCTTTACCGTGGCGCACCACATTAATTTGCAGGCCCGGCACCGTGGCGAAAGTCGCCATCGCCCAGAGGAACAGCGTGATCTCGGCCAGCCATATCGCCTGGCTGGTCCAGCTGAAGGCCAGTGAAAACAGCGCAATCAGTGAGAAGCTCAGGATCAGGCTGAACGACACTTTCCAGTCTGCCAGCTTGCCGCCCAGGATATTGCCGACGGTCAGTCCCGCGCCAATCAGGAACAGCGTCCAGCTGACGCCTTTATTGCTGATGCCGGTAACCTCAAGCAGCAGCGGCGCGATATAGCTAAAGAGTGCAAACATGGCGGCAGCAAAAAAGACCGTCATCAGCAGCGATAGCCACAGCCTGCCGTTGGCCAGCGCGCCAATCTCACTGGCAAGGTTGACCGGTTTCTCTTCACGGTTGTTCGGCAGACTGACGATAAGCGCGATAAAAGCCAGAATGCCAATCGCCGCCACGCCCCAGAAGGTGGCGCGCCAGCCAAAGAGCTGACCGAACCAGGTGCCCAGCGGCACGCCAAGCACGTTCGCCAGCGTCAGCCCCACAAACATCAGCGCCACCGCGGAAGCCTGCTTGCCCGGCGCGACCAGGCTTGCCGCCACCACGGCACCGATGCCAAAGAAAGCGCCATGGCAGAGCGCGGTAACAATACGCGCCATCATCAGCAGGTCATAGCTTGCCGCCTGCGCGCAGAGCACGTTACCGACAATAAAAATGGACATCAGCAGGATAAGCGTCCGCTTGCGCGGCAGCTTCGCGGTCAGCAGCGCCATTATCGGCGCGCCAATCGCCACGCCCAGCGCGTAGCCGCTAATCAACCAGCCTGCGGAAGGGATCGACACCTGTAAATCGGCGGCCACTTCGGGCAACAAGCCCATAATCACAAACTCCGTAGTGCCAATAGCAAAGGCACTCAGCGCCAGCGCCAGCAGAGAAACGGGCATAACAAACTCTCCAGATAAGGGCTCCCACGCAGGAACGCCAGTTCAGTAATGGGAAAAATGAACAATTGCCGATCGGCTCAGAAAATTGATCTACGTCACAGTTCCAATTAAAGCACAGCCTGGCGTCGCCGGACAGTCGGCAGGCGCAAGAGACTCTTGCTCACAGCACAATAATGTCTCTGAGAAGATCTTACGCATTTTACTGCTCAAAACAGCCTCACTGTTTTCGTCGGCCCAAAGAAGATTCTCCCCTGCGCCGGGCTTCCTTCCGTCCTGACATATACTTGCTGGTCCGGGGTTTCATTTAAAGAACCGCTTTTCAGAATGGGAACTCAGCCTGAGGGGTAACGATCTTTCAAATGCACCACGCCGTTCAGTCATAAAGTTCTGAGAAAATAAGCCGATAGAACAAATCAGCTGCTTAACAACGACGTTGCTGAAAAATCACGATTTGTAAAATTCCGGGGAGCTTACCGGATGGAGTCAGGAAAGCAGATAAGGCAGACGCTGCTTAAGCCTGGAGTGGGGGAATATCTGATTCGTTGCCGGGGAGAAACAATGCGACACGCTGTCTGCCTGCTGGCGCTGCTGCTGTGCGGCTGCTCTGTTGGAAAATATGAATACAGCCGCGAGGCGGAGGAACGCGTGGATATGACGGTGACCGGCATTCCCACGATCTTAGGCCTCGGCACGCTCGGCACCACAATCCCGCTGACGCCCGAATACAGTCTGACCGCCGCGCACGTGGCAAAGTTTTCCCTTTACCGGGTGAAGTCATACCATCCTGAATGCGATCTTGCGGTGGTTTATCATAAAAACACCAACGTAACGCCGCCCCGCTTTCGCAACGGTCATATCGGCGACAAAATCAACCTCTACGGCTACAGCTTTATTTCCGCCCTGCCGGTGGCGTCAAGCGGCACCAATCTGGTTAACACAGGGCTTAAAAATAGCTGGAACAAGCTGAGTTGCGTGGTGGTGGCAACCGATGCCGGTGTGGTTAAAGGTATGTCAGGTGGCGCGGTTTATAACGCTTCGGATAACTCTCTGGGTGGGGTGATTGTCGGCTACTCGGATAAAATTAACGATCTGAAAACCGGAAAGCTGCTTTATCAGCATGTCGGACTTTATATTCCCTATTCGCGCTTTGAAAGCTGGTTGAAAGAAGAGATAAAGAGCGAATAGGTCGTTCAGGCTGCTGTAACCGGAAGAGAGGGCATAACAACAACGATGTTACGCCCTCTTTATAATCACCGTACTTATTGTTCTGTCACAATCAGGGTGGCAGACGCGGTAAAATCACCGGTGGCGATATCACTAACCGCAGCTGAGGGATTTTTTAGCAGGCTAAACGAGAGCGCTGCGGTTCCTGACCCTAACACACTGATATCAAATGCAGAACCATTACTCAGGAGTGTTCCATCTTTACTAATGGTGACGCCGAGCGCACTGTTGCTGGTAGCAATCTGCGAATTTGACCAGGATGTTGGCGTCATATTCAGTTTCAGCGAAAAGTTATGCGTGTTGGTGCCGGAGCAGCTCAAAGAGACATTTTTGGTGACGTCTTTTTTCGTAGGCGCGGTAGTACCGATGGTCGAACGTTCAATCTGACCAAAAGCAACATCGATGCTGGGTGTTGATACGTTACAGGTATCCTCCACTCCCCGGTTAATCGGGACAGAACACATTACCTGGCCAGGCGAATAGGTATAATTTATCCCCCAAATACCCCATCCATTACTGGGATTAACTGCAGTTACGCTAAAACAAAGGTTTTTATAGACGTTACCGTCCCAGACGTCATTCCCTCCCCCGTTAGGTCCGGCTGAAATAGCTCCATTAAGCACACTTCCAGTAAGAAACTTCCCCCCCAGATTCCCCCATGTTTTCGCTTCCCAGGCAGGGTAACTGATGGTTCTTTCCCAGAAAGGCCCCACTAACTTTGTGCAACTCGTATCTGAGGTGCAGTTAGCCAGATAGATTTGTACGGCGGTTGGGGAAAATGGTAAGGAGGTGCCATCATGAGCAGTACCGGTCTTCGCTAACGTGAAGTTGGCTCCCGGGGCACACTGGCCATTAGCACCAGTGCAGGTCACGGTAAAATCATAGGCACTACAGTTAACTGACCACAGCCAAATAACCAGACCCGCTAATACGCTTTTCGTCAGTATCAGGCTGGCTAACTTCATTAATCTCTGCATTATTTTTCTCCCGCATAGCTCAACTGCACAATGCGCTTATTACTGCCCTGTAATTCAATCAATCGGCATTACCAGCCGAAAAGACGCGCAAAAAATTAGCGCACCCTGCCAGATTTACCTGTCATTCATAATTAAGCGTAAAGTTTGCCACCGCATTAAAGGCACCTCTGACGATTGAATGATTCCTGATAGCCGTTGGTGTACCCTGTACATAACCGTTAAATATCAGTTCTGTTGTACCGGAAGTCAGCGTCATTACCGGCGTAGCCTGATTGAAAGGCAACGCCGTACCGCTGGTTGTCTCCAGACCAATTGCGATGCCGCTGGCCGAACCTGTAACAGCCAGCATATCGGTCAGTTCACTATCCGCAGTACCACTGAAAGTCAGCGAGACCGTATTCCCTAATGTCAAATTACATTCCAGCAAGCGCACAATAAAGGGCTGACTATGCACACGCTCATTAATGTAGAGGTATTTATCAACAATAGTACCAAAATCAAGCTCAATATTTTCAGTGGTTGGATCAAGTACGCATGGCTCGGCTACCAGATTACCGGAAAACTGCAGATTATCCGTAACAGCCAGCGCTTTATTTTGTATTAGCATCATCAAAATACCGACAAACAGCATATTGATAACAATGAAGCGGCGGCTAAAAATTGCTTTTTGTTCCTGTAACATTATTCATACTCCGCCAGCAAAGTTGCAGTCGAGCTGAAAGCGCCTTCGGTCAGCGTTGCGCCAGAAGAAACTGGCACAGCTTCCAGTACCGGGGGGTTATTATAATCAATAACGAAAGATTGATTAATCGTGACCGGCGATCCATTTTGCAAAATTTCTATGCCAAGCCCAGGTACATTCGTATTAATCGCGCCTGTATTATACGAGGTCTGCGCACCCCTTAAAGTCATATTCAGATTTGCCGTTTCATCAGGATCTTCACACTCAAGTGTGTAACCAATCACTTGTTTATAGTTTTCTCCGTCAACCTTATTCACGCCGACATTACCAAATTCAATGGTAATGGCTTTATCGTTACTTATCACGCAAGGCACACGCTTTAGCGTACCATGAATTTTTACATTAAGCGTATCGCCAGTTTGATCGGCAACGGCTCCAAAACTAAAAATAAGCAGAAACAGTAAAGCACCGGGTGTATTTATGCTCCGAAAATATTTCAGCCTGGCGTCCATCTTCATCAATCCTTATAAATAGGCTACTTCCAGCGTTGCTGAGGCATTGAACTCCTGGCCATTTTTCAAAGAAGCACCGGTTTGTTTAATTAAGACAACATTCAACGAGGGCGGTAAATCTGCATCAATATCAAACCAGGCATTGACATCAACCACGGTCGAATCTTTGAGGAATTTGATATCCAGCCCAGCGACATCGGTAGCGAGCAATGTATTATCAGAAGAAGAGGCCGTCCCCACCCATCGCATGCGAATGTTCTTGCCACCATCATCGCCTTCACAGTTCAAGAAGTAAGGCACAGGTAATTTATAGTAATTCCCTTTGATTTTGGTGATATAAACATTCGTACCAAACTCAAGGGTAATTGTTTCATCTGTATTAAACTCGCAATATGCACTAGCGGTAACAGTACCGCTAATGTTAATTGCTACAGGATCCAGCGCATAAAGCGGCGGTGCGGCTATCAAAATAGCCACTGCCGCCCACCTGTTTAAAAAGCGTCTTACGCATCGCCACTGCAATAGCGGCTTCGCATTCTGTTGCATGAGCATATTCCAGACCTCAGTCGTAATTCAGGCGAAAGTTGACGGTTGCTGTAAAAGCACCGGCCACCAGTGGCGCAGAGGTTCGCTCGGGTACCACATACCAGGTAAGCACATCATGATAAGGTGCAACAAACAGCGGCTCGCTTCTGTTTCCCAGCCGTACGTCATGCTTACGACTGTCCAGAAGGCGTAAGCCCAGCCCCTGTGCCCCATCAATTCTGACCAGATCGGGCGTCTCGCTATCAGCTGGCGCCAGAAACGAAACAGATGCAACCGGCTGCCTGTTATCCCAGACGGAACTGTTCGTGATGGCATCGCGCTGTAGGCCGCCGTTCATCAGACAATCACTGAGTATCAGCTGAAAAGGTACAGCCGTACCGCGCGCTCCCACTGAGGTAAAGTCGCCTGTGATAAGGTTGCCAAGCTCAATTTGTTGGTAAGCGCTTTGCATTTCCAGTCGGCAAGCCCCCTGAGTCAGGGCGCCGGTGATATGAAGTATTCCTGTTTCACCATCAACCTGACTAAATTCTTTTGCCTGTGCAGCGGGTAATGCAGATATAAAACACGTTAGCAGCAGACAGGCTAAACGCCCTGAACTGCTGCGGTGACTCACCTGACCTGAACGCTTTTCCGGTAAAGAAGAAGCTTCGCTATCCATATGCTCTCCCTGAGGACTTATTTTTCCATTATCAACGGTTGATTTTCTGGCGAATTACCCTTCTTTATATTCCGCCACACGGCAATTCGCGCCAGCACAGTGGAAAGTTAACGTTGGTCTTCCGCCGTAGTCGTTAATAAAAGTGAGCGCTGGGGCACTGCCAATGTTATCCGCGCTTGCTGATAAAAGTTCACTGCTTTTAGGTGCGATCATCACCGGTTTCATACCAGAAACATCTTTTCCACCAGACATTACGGTGGCGACAGTAAAGAAGTAAGGCGAATTATTATTGACGCGATACTTTCCACCTTCGCGGGTAAGGGTAATATCTTGCTTCCAGGTATCTATCATTTCCATGGCATTTTTAATCAATGCATGAGGTCGATAAAACATTTTAATTCTGGTCTGTAGTGCTATCTGTAACGTATTGGCTTTATTGCTGCGCGGCGGAATTTCACGCAGATTGAAGTAATAAAGCGTTTCTTTATCTTGCGCCAGCTGATTTATTGCAGGCAGCGTCTGAATTTTAACCTGGCTTTTCGCAGCAGGTTCCATACGCTGCAGCGGCGGTAACACGATCAGAGGGGAGTCAATTTTGTTACCGCTGGCATCCTCTATCCACCCCTGTGCCAGATAGGGCAATTCTTTGTTCTTGTTAGCGATATTAAGACTCATTGAATTCTTGCCGCCGTCGAAGATAACGCGCGTACGATCTAAAGCTATTGCGGCATAAGCCTGAGGTAGAAATACGCTACCGAGCAGCAGCCCTGTCAGTAAATTTGATAATAATTTAATTTTCACAATAATCCTCTCTTCTTATTCCAGCTTTAATCGACATTAACTTTTTCACAGGGAAGAAGTAGCGCACTCGTTAATGGCGGCAGTAAGGCGGGCAATGTCACCCGACATTGTTCTTTATCACCCCATTTAACTTCCATCGCTTCTCCGGCATTGATCCCCGTTAACCACACGCTGCCATCATCGTTAATGATACCGGTCTGATACCCATTTTTATTTTCTATAATGGCGCCAAAAGGCGGTGTTGAACCATCAGCCAGCTTTATGACCGCCATCGCTTTTTTACCGGCAACAATTCCCATTTTACGGTAGCCAATAGCCCCTTCCGTCAGCGAGCTTTGTACGACAGAACGAGGTGCATCAACATCATCTGCCAGTTTATCCAGATCAACACGAATGCTACTGCGATAATAGCTATTAAGATCGCTGATGACGGCCTTACCAAAGAGATTACTGTGACTGACGCCACCATTACCTGCCAGCGGTACGCCAGCAACGCCCCCCGTGTCCACCATCATACGGGTGCCGCCCAGCGTGTTGATGCGATGTAATGCCACACCTTTACCCGTAGCAGTCATCCCCCCCTGCAATGACACACCAATGGCGCTGTATTGATTACCGTTATAACCTGCATTTGCCGTGACACTGGTGAGATCGCCATCGTGAGTATAATAGCCGCTTACGTTGCCATATCCTTCCGACCCTACACCTGCGCTAAGCTGATAGTTACTGTTCTTATCAATACGGTCAAATAAACTTACCGTATGTGATGAGTCACTATTATAATATTGGCTATCGTAACTGATAGATCCACTATTCCCCCAGGGCACGCTTAAAGTAATATAGGCACCATCATCGTGCGTATCGTTATAGACTGATCGATACGCCGTCAGGTTGAGGCTGACATTTTTAAGCCGCATAAAATCAAAATATTTTGCTACTGAGAGCGTATAGTTATCATTCTCAGGCTGGTCCCAGTAGGTCTGATGGCTATAATTTAAATATCCGCTAAAGCCTAAATCTTCAAACTGTTTGTTAAAGGTAACCGTATAAAGTTCTTTTCCCTGCCCAGCATTATTACCCATATAGCGCAGTTCGAGATATTGAGACATGCTCAAATAATTCCGTTCCGAAAAACGATAGCCGGCAAAGGTTACCTGGCTGCTAATCTCTTCAAACCGCTTTGAATAGCTGAGGCGGTAGGACTCACCGGTTTGGCTTCCCTGCACCGGCAGACGCGCCCGGGACTGCGTGACGTCAACAGAGAGCGCGCCAAGCGCCAGTAAATCCCGGCCTAAACCTGCGGAAAGCGCATTATAGTCACCTCCCGCAATGGCTCCGCCATAGAGAGACCAGCCGTTATTTATCCCCCAGGAAAATTCACTGCTGGCAAAACCAGGACCACGGCTGTTGCGTAAATAATCGGTCGGTTTTCCTAACGCTAATTTATAACGCACCATGCCGGGACGTGTCAGATAAGGAATGTTAGCGGTATTCACCTGAAAAGTGCGTACGCTACCATCCTGTTCTTTGATCTGCACATCAAGCGCTCCGGATACGGCAGAGCTGAGCTCCTGTATACGGAAGGGTCCGGCTGGTACCTGGGTTTCATAAATAACCCGTCCCTGTTGCGAAATAGTCACTTTCGCATCTGTTTTCGCTACGCCGCTTACCTCCGGCGCATACCCACGCAGATTTGGCGGCAGCATGCTGTCATCGGATACCAGGCTTGCCCCGGTAAAACGAAAGCTATCGAAGATATCGGAATAGAGATAGTTTTCGCCAAGGGTCAGCTTAGCCCGCAATGCGCCAATGGCACGATACATATAGTAGCGGCTCATACGCAGCCGGTGCTGCGATGGCTGTTGTAAACCTGTAACGTGGTTATAGTTACCCTGCCAGTCACCCCGCAGGCGCCACGGCCCTACGTTTAAACCAACAACGCCGTTGCCGCTAACATCCTGTTCGCTTTTACCATCATCAGCGCGGCGATTATTACGTGCGTTAATGTTATAATCCAGCATAACACCGGGTATCCCCTCATCCCAGCGTGAGGGCGGATCCCAGTTATCGGCAATATATTCGATATATGCCTGAGGGATAGAAATATCCAGGGCATTATCCGCCAGATTGCCTGTAGCCTGAGCCCCGGGCAGAGAGGAGAGATTTAAACAGGCCCCATTATTTAACCAGGTTACCTGGCTTTTCATCCCGTCTTTCAGACCGATTTGTTGCGCAATTTCAGGCGTAATACAAGGTTCACTGCCCTCAGGATCATTCTCAGGCGCCTTAAAAACCACATCCAGCTCGCCAAACTCATGGTGGTTTACGCGCAGCATCATATGGTACTTCCCTGGCATAATATAACCAGCGCGCGCAAAATGACTTAAATCGATATGTTCACGGTCTTTTACATCTAATACATCCGTATTAAACTGAATATCCTGGCTATCTACTTTCCCTGCTGCATCAGCATAAGCATTGCCACTTAAAGCAAAAATTATACTGATAAATAATGGTCGCAATTTGCACCTGAAGGCAGGCGTTTTTGAACTCGTCTGATTTCCATTCATCAGTAATAATCCATTTTGAAACGAATGGTGCTTTGGTAATCACCAGCCCGCATCCTTTGCTGGTTCGCCATTAATCGTAAAGTATAATTCAGGCTCATACCGTCTGGCATGATGGCATATTGAGGCATCGCTTTTCCTGGCACAGCCACGTTGCCTGAACTGTCTGTCAGAAGAATGCCAACTCCACTGGCTTCTCCTGAGACGCTAAAGAGATTTTCAGTGGTACTTTTCCCATCAAATGTAATTGAAAACTTTGACCAGTCTTTATGACCTTTTGCGAAAGTCTCCGGAGAGCAGTTTAAGAGTTTTATGGTAAATGGTTTCTCTGGACCGACCCCCTCGTTCACTATCGTACTTAAAGGAAGGGTCGAAAGATCGATACTCTGATCGCGATTTTCAGCCGCAATAGCACAAGGGGTATCTATTATTGAGCCTTGTACACGGACATTAGCATGTCCCTGCCCGGCAGCACTGGCGGACGCAACCTGGCTCAGCACAGCCAGGGGAATTAAAGAGACTATACATATTCTCATATTAATCGACACCCGGTGCTTTATTGGTTTTGATATACTGTTTTGACTGTATAAAAATAAACAGGCGTTAACACGCCTGTTTATTAAAATTAAATAATTATTGGTAAGCCAGGGTAAAGTTAGCTACGCTGGTGAACTCACCGGCAACGATTGGGTTAGCGGTGTTATCCGCCGCGCCCTGCAGGTAAGCGGCATAAAGCAGCTCAGCTTCAGTTGAGTCAGTAGTGAAGTTATAAGCGGTGCTGGCGGTGCCCAGTTTAACAACGCTGCTGTTATTATCAGTGATTGCAATGCCGGCGCCCGCTGCAGAGCCGCTCAGTGCCAGCAGTGAAGAAGTGGTATCAAAGCTTGCAGTTTTACCCGTAAACGTTGCTGTGACCGTTTTATTAGTCAGGCCAGACACATCACAGTCTTCCAGTTTGATGCTGAATGGTTTAGGTGTAGAAGTACCACCTGCTTTCAGCGTAGAGCTTGAAACCTGGCCCAGGTCTACAGTCTGCTCAACGGTGTCAGCAGTAATAGAGCAAGGTGCTTCGATAATTTCCCCTGTGAATTTAACAGTGCCGTGTCCCTGGTCTGCTGCAAATACGCTGCCGCTTGCCAGAACCATACCCAGAGCCATAGCTAATTGAAGCTTTTTCATTTCACATCATCCTTAAATTAAATAAATATGTTTCATTAAAATAAACGAAACCGTTCCATGCATTCCAGTGGTTCCAGTTTGTTCATTCGTGGCTGGCCGAAGGTTACTCAATAAAAATCTTTAACCACGTTTTCCACGACCGTATTTATACCCTTCACAAAGAACAAATGAAACTTAAGATCATATAAGATTAATCCAAGTAATTTAAGCAGAGAGAGTGAAATTCACTTCAAAAAGAAATGGGTAAATTAAAAACCTTAAAATACAATAATTTAAACAGGGGTGCTTAGGTACACTCAACATATGTGTTTAGGATTTCTCGCTTATGTAAGAGGCTGGTCAGCTCGCTATTTAAGATATTTACACTTAACCGTGGCATCAAACGGTGGCGTAACTCACAAATAAAGTAAAATTGAGACAAAAAGCGCCTTCATTGAGAACATACAACGCCTGTAACAACCTTCAATATTAAATAAAAAACTTTTCCTTAACATTATGACAAACAGGATATGCATATGACAGTTTAGCGACTGCAAACTTAGCGTACTTCAAAAAACTCAGGATACTAAGTGGAATGGCTCACTATAATCGGGCGAAATTCCTTTCTCACGGTAGTACTAACTTCCTGCAATTATGATTCATGGCGATCAATACCTCTTCACTCTGTAATGGTAAAACCTTCCACTACTTATTGACGCTGTCCGGCTTTGATATGATTACGCTGCTTTCGTATTTACTTTAATTTACTATACTTTTAGTTACAGGATAGCTTACGAGCTATGAACCTCTGTTATGCCTGATTAAACTTTATTATTAATATGCTTTGTAACATGAGCCGTCATCTGGGAGGCCCTTAGCCAGTATTAAGCCAATTTAGTCCAGCACGCCTTTCCCTCTTCCGCAACTTGCCGCCCAGTGTCGTCTTCTTATGATGGCCGCCAATGAGTTGATACTTTTCGGCGACTGCAATCTTGCCAAAAATCCTGTGAAAGAGCGTTCTGCTTTGTATTAAGGAGCCGTTGCCGTTCATTCCGGTATTACTCTGTTGAGTCAGCCGACGCCGCGCATTTATGCGACAAGCATAGAACCGAATGCACTACGGTTACTGGCGTGTATATGTGATTCTACGGCATGAATAAATGAAAACAGGGTAAATTTATGGAAGATGCCAGATACAAAACAGACCCTGGCGCATATTCTATATGCCAGAATTGTCTTGCTTCTGAGCGGAGCTGGGATGAATACAAACTCAAATTAACGGGGAGTTTTGGTTGTCTGAATAAGCAACTGAGCGGAAGTGAGCTATTGCTGATTAAGAATGATTCATAGTCGGCATAAAGTTCAGGGATGTGATAGGTTACGTAGGCTGGCATTAGCCAAGCGTGCCGCAGCCTGGGAGGGTCTGCATAAATTTTCTGAAGTGAGTAAAGTAGCGTGATCGGATACTAAAAAGTACACCATATTTAATTACAGGATTTCTAAACCTGTTTTTTAACTTAGCCCGGTTTTGTGGCTTCAACACTGTCTGCTATAACCTTTACCAACCCAATTGCTGACAGGCAAAGAGCTGCTTACCTCGCAATTTGGCAACATGATCCTCCAGGCATTTTTCCGGCTTGCCTTTCCCTTGCACTGAACAGCCCGCTTTCGCTCACAGGCGGGATGTTCAGATATTCAAAGCGAATAACATCATAACCATTGTGAATAAAAACAAGGATCTTTATTATTATCATAAAGACGATCAAGCCCTGTTCATTCTGATGAATAAATTTTCTTATTTCTGGTATTCAGAAAAAATCATGTGATTTATTACCATCGATATCACCGCAATAAAAATAATTTATCAACTTGAAGAACTCTACATTATTCTTACAGTTCCACTTCATCATTATCTTCCGTTTTAAATAACTTACATTCTTTTCTGAACACTGAAAATTACACGCTATCTTTTTATTTGATGCGCCGTTGTAGACCAGATAACAGTATCGCCTTTCCTTTGCCGTAAGGAAAAGACTTTTTTCTTTCCTGTTAACTCTTATTGACGATGAAGAAATTAACATATCATTGAGTAAGTTTGAGAATGTCAATAAACCCATATTACTCGGTACCATCTTGATGTACTCTAACCCTGAAAAAATATGTAACGCCTCATAAATATGGTTAGGCACAATAACAATGCCATGTTTTTTATTAAATTTGCAATTAGCATCAAACTGAAGAAGATCCATCAAGGTTACACGTTTAACCGTCACCGTTGCGTTTCTACCTAACAGCATATGATTCGCCAGTTCCTGTGCACCACTGAGTAAATCCTGATTATTACTGAGAATAAACAAATCATGATTCATTTAAAGAGTCCCTTCTCAAATGTTTATTATTATAGAAGCATGTTTTACAGATATGTCTCATCTTGAGAGCGCTAATCGTATATATGTCAAAATTTTTTTTCAAGCTAAAAATTTTATGCATATTTTTTAACAATGCATGTCAGATAAGCATGGCTATTCCCTTGTTTAAGTTAGGTTTATCCTTAGCAGGCTTATCACTTCACTTCAGTGATAGATTACTTAGCGAGCTTTTTAGGATAAAAAGAGGATTCCAGCGGATGGTTTTAACGTTTTTTAAGGGTGATTATAACAATTTGATCTTTTAGAATGCTGTTTGACATTAAAATCCGTTAGTTAACTTAAGGTTTTGATAGCCAGATAAACTAAAAAGTGTACCACCGGGCAAAATGTAAAAAACCGCTTAATTGACATCCTGATAACGCATGGTTAGGAACCATTTAGAAAAACCTGTTGAAAAATAAAATTCACCAGTCTAAATAAACCCTAATAAACACCATCACGGTCAAGGCTTTAATTATATTTAGCCATAAAACATCAACAGCTTAGATATTTACCTTAGTAAGCATTATGTCACTATTTAACTAGAGATTATGATACATTGATACTGGTAGGCGATGTCAAAAAAGTAAACACGGGATAAAACCTGTCAGCCACTTTTTACCTATAAGCGTTTATCGTGGTTTATACCGGCCAGCTAATTTAGCTCTGGCCGGCTAATTCAACGAAAATGTTTCTTATCCAAGCATGAACTCCACTGCCGCCGCGGTGTGAATCGCCGTGGTATCAAAGACCGGGACCGGGCAATCTTCTTTCTTCAGCAGCAGGCCAATTTCCGTGCAGCCAAAAATAACTCCTTCCGCCCCCCGCGCTACCAGGCCCTCAATGATCTTCTGATAGCAGGCTTTTGCATCGTCGGTAAATTTCCCCTGGCAAAGCTCGTCAAAGATAATGCGGTTAACCTCTTTTCGATCGGCTTCCTCCGGCACTAAGGTTTCAATGCCGAACTGGTTCGCCAGCCTGCCACGGTAGAAGTCCTGTTCCATGGTGTAACGCGTACCCAGCAGCGCCACGCGGGACATATTTTGCTGCCGGATCGCCTTCGCGGTGCCGTCAGCAATATGCAGGAATGGCAGGCCGCTCTGCTCAACGATTGGATCGGCCACTTTGTGCATAGTATTGGTACAGAGCAAAATGCCTTCTGCCCCGGCCCGTTTTAGCGCCAGCGCAGCGTCGGCCAGCATCTGCCCGGCTTTTTCCCAGTCGCCGCTCGACTGGCAGGCTTCAATCTCGTGAAAATCCACGTTCCAGAGCACCAGCTTTGCCGAATGCAAACCGCCCAGCCGCTGGCTGATGCCCTGATTAATCAGTTGATAATAAGGCACGGTGGATGCCCAGCTCATGCCGCCAATCAGTCCCAGCGTTTTCATTATCGGCTCCTGGCGAAGGTCGCTTTCAGGCCTTCACGCTTAATCTTCATCATTATTTAATTCATCTGGCAGGCCATTATGCTCACCAAACGGCTGTCCGGGCGGGTTCACCCAGCGATCTTCTCGTGTGGCTTCATGGACAGGATTAAGGGGGTAATGAATCAGGTTTTCCGCTTTATTGGCTTCTCCTGCCACGATAAACCGCGCTTCTTCGCTGCTGTTATTGATAAACGTATGGCAGAGACCTGTACCGGCGGGAAAGCCCACGGCATCGCCTGGTTTGAGGCGGTGCAATTCACCGTTAATCCAGGCATCCGGCGTGCCTTCCAGCACAAAAACGAACTCCTCTTCCGCACTTTCGGCATGAGGATAAGACATCCGGCGCCCGGGCAGCAGCCGGATATGATGAATGCCCAGCCGGGTCAGTCCCAGCGATCTGGCCAGCGGTGAACCTATCGCCATCAGCTCTTCGCTGCCGGGATAGTGTGTATCATCAGGCTCTTCCAGCTCCTGCCAGTGGCGAATACAGTCCGGCCGGGGGGTTGCGTTCATAACACTCCTTTATAGCGGAAGCTGCGGTTTACAGCACCAACTCACCATAACGGAGGAACTCTGTTTTTGTCATGAAAAATATGTCTGTAAATGAACGGTGAAAATGGTCTGCCTGCAGGCTGCGCTTTCTGCGCGGAAAATTTCAGGGCCACCAATAAGTTGCAAGAAAATGCTTAAAGCGGTACTTTTACGCCTGAAGACAGAGTGTGAATATCCATTTTGTTGCAGACATTTCAAAAGTTCAGAATCATCCCGTCAATGGTTACAGCCTGGTTTACCGCCTCGCCGCAGAATATACTGACTCACTGGAAGACATGCTTTTATGGAAAACGAAAATTATATTAACGAATATATAAAAGAAAAGCTTAAATGTAATTTTAGAGAATTAGGTGGTTTTACCTGGGCTTATGTTGTTATCTCAAAAAACAATATGTCAATTTCCGCTTATGCAACAAATTACCCAGATGAGTGGGTGAAATATTACCAGGATAATAACCTTCAGTTTACCGACCCCGTTGTTATTACCGCATTGAATCGCCTGACGCCATTTTCATGGAATGAAAAAATAAACCTTGATAACGAATCTTTGTTTTTCAGGATTTTTGAAAAGCCTAAACTCTATGGCTATACTTTTGTTTTGCACGACTATAAAAATAACCTGGTCACGCTGACTTTGCTTACAGATCCGGGTAAAAGAGAAGAGACGCAACGGTTCATTAATCTGAATAAAGGAACGTTAGACTTATTGCTTGCCTCAGTCCATGAAGAGTATCTGGCGCTCACCTCCCTTTCAGAAAAAAGCAAACCCAGCCTTATCGATGAAAATCTTTTCACCACGCGCGAAAACGAAATCCTTTACTGGGCCAGCGTTGGTAAAACTTATTCAGAAACAGGAACTATTCTGGGGATAAAAACGACCACGGTTAAATTTCACATGGCAAACATTGTTAAAAAACTGGGTGTGGTAAACGCAAGGCATGCTGTGCGGCTCGGCATTGAACTCCATTTAGTCAAACCCGTGGGTTAACTAATAACTATCCTTGCCAGGAAATGTTCAACTTTTATAGCGCTGGATATATAATCGTATGATGTTTTATATCATTCAGTTAATCACGCTGAAACATACACTAATACCGCTGAAAAAATCAAGATGTGAAAATAATCTGATGATATAGCCTTAGCCTTAACCGCCTGCATCAAATTAACCGGGATGGATAACGTTCTGACCAACGCCTGGTATTTATTTTATTCCTGCCTGTGGCGTTAAAAAGGGGCGAATCGCTTCGCCCCTTTTCAGCATGCTTAACGCTCTGTTACTTGCTGCCAGGGCGCAGTGCCGGGAACAGAATAACGTCGCGAATGGTATGGCTGTTGGTGAACAGCATCACCATGCGGTCGATGCCGATGCCCAGACCGGCCGTTGGCGGCAGACCGTGCTCCAGCGCGGTGACGTAATCTTCGTCGTAGAACATCGCTTCATCATCACCCGCATCCTTGGCATTGACCTGCTGCTGGAAACGTTCGGCCTGATCCTGCGCATCGTTCAGCTCGGAGAAGCCGTTACCGATCTCACGACCACCGATAAAGAACTCGAAACGGTCGGTGATCTCCGGGTTATCGTCGTTACGACGCGCCAGTGGTGAAACCTCTGCCGGATATTCGGTAATAAAGGTTGGCTGGATCAGATGGGCTTCTGCGGTCTCTTCGAAGATCTCAGTGACCACACGGCCCAGGCCCCAGCTCTTCTCGACCTTGATGCCCAGCGACTGCGCAATGGCACAGGCTTTACTGAAATCATCCAGATCGGCAGGGTTGGTTTCCGGACGGTATTTCTGAATCGCTTCGCGCATGGTCAGCTTTTCAAACGGTTTACCGAAATCAAATTCCTGTTCGCCGTAAGGCACCACGGTTGAGCCGAGAATATCCTGCGCCAGGGTGCGGAACAGGCTTTCCGTCAGCTCGATCAGATCTTTATAATCCGCATAGGCCATATAGAGTTCCATCATGGTGAACTCTGGGTTATGGCGCGGCGAGATGCCTTCGTTACGGAAGTTACGGTTGATCTCGAATACGCGATCGAACCCACCCACCACCAGGCGCTTCAGGTAAAGCTCCGGGGCGATGCGCAGATACATGTCAATATCCAGCGCATTATGGTGCGTGACGAACGGACGGGCTGACGCGCCGCCTGGGATCACCTGCATCATCGGGGTCTCAACTTCCATGAAGTCGCGTCCCACCATAAAGCTGCGGATACCGGCCATGATCTGGGAGCGGATTTTGAAGGTCTTGCGCGACTCTTCGTTAGCGATCAGATCCAGATAACGCTGGCGGTAGCGGGTTTCCTGATCGGCCAGACCGTGAAACTTGTCCGGCAGTGGACGCAGCGCTTTGGTCAGCAGGCGCAGTTCGTTACAGTGAATAGAGAGCTCGCCGGTTTTGGTTTTGAACAGCCTGCCGCGCGCGCCGACGATATCACCGAGATCCCACTTCTTGAACTGCTCGTTGTAGATGCCTTCAGCCAGATCGTCACGGGAAACGTAGAGCTGGATGCGGCCGCCCATGTCCTGGAGCGTCACGAATGAGGCTTTACCCATGATGCGGCGGGTCATCATACGACCGGCCACGCTGACCTCAACGCCCAGCGTTTCCAGCTCTTCGTTCTCTTTCGCATCAAACTCGGCATGCAGCTGGTCTGAGGTGCGATCGCGACGGAAATCGTTCGGGAATGCCACGCCGTTTTCACGCAGCGCGCTCAGCTTTTCGCGACGCGCCTTCAGTTCGTTATTCAGCTCAAGTGCGACGTCAGCGCCCTGCGGTTGTTGTTCAGACATGTCAGTTCCTTATAGCCCTGCTTTCAAGCTTGCTTCAATAAAACGGTCCAGATCGCCATCCAGCACCGCCTGGGTATTACGGGTTTCAACGCCGGTACGCAGATCCTTGATACGTGAATCATCAAGCACGTAGGAGCGGATCTGACTACCCCAGCCGATATCGGATTTGTTATCTTCCAGCGCCTGTTTTTCAGCATTTTTCTTCTGCATTTCCAGCTCGTACAGCTTCGCCTTCATCTGCTTCATCGCCTGGTCTTTGTTCTTATGCTGAGAACGGTCGTTCTGACACTGGGTCACGGTATTGGTCGGAATATGGGTAATACGCACCGCCGATTCGGTCCGGTTAACGTGCTGTCCGCCCGCGCCGGATGCGCGGTAGACGTCGATACGCAGGTCTGCCGGATTGATCTCGATATCAATATCGTCTTCCACTTCCGGATAAATAAAGGCGGAGCTGAAAGAGGTATGGCGACGGCCGCCGGAGTCGAACGGGCTTTTACGCACCAGGCGGTGAACGCCGGTTTCGGTCCGCAGCCAGCCAAATGCGTAGTCGCCCATGATGCGCAGCGTCGCGGATTTGATCCCGGCGACTTCACCTTCGGACTCTTCGATCACCTCGGTTTTGAAGCCTTTGCTCTCGGCCCAGCGCAGGTACATACGGACCAGCATACCGGCCCAGTCCTGCGCCTCGGTGCCACCGGAACCCGCCTGGATATCAATGTAGCAGTCGGCGCTGTCATACTCGCCGGAGAACATACGGCGGAACTCAAGCTCTGCAAGCTTCTTATCCAGAAGATCCAGCTCGGCGATCGCCTCATTAAAGGTTTCTTCGTCGTCCGCTTCCACCGCCAGCTCAAGCAGGCCGCTCACGTCTTCCAGACCCTGACTCATCTGATCCAGCGTTTCGACAATGGCTTCCAGCGAGGAGCGCTCTTTACCGAGCGCCTGGGCACGTTCCGGCTCGTTCCAGACGTCCGGCTGTTCCAGTTCGGCGTTAACTTCTTCTAAGCGTTCTTTCTTGGCATCGTAGTCAAAGATACCCCCTAAGAACGCCGCTGCGCTCTGAGAGATCCTGAATTCGGTTCTTTACCGGGTTAATTTCAAACATGATTTAAGAATCTTTTTAGGTGATCGAATGGGCTTAATTGTAACGAAGCAGTTTAACTGAAATCTTGTGAGGATTGTAGCGTTGAAGCGGGAGCAATTTCACCGCAGATGCCCCAGCGCGCAGGCGAAACGGCGAAGTGCCGGGGATGGGACGCACTTTCCCTTTCCCCGGCTTACAGGATGAGTCAGCTACAGCGGCCAGAGATGATCGATGATCAGCTGCACGTTCCGGTTGCCACGAAACTCATTGATGTCCAGCTTATAGGCCAGCTCAACCTGCTTCACGCTGGGGTCCGGCCAGAGCGTGGTATCCACATTAAAGGCGATGCCGTCCAGCAGCGGACCGCCGCCCAGCGGTTCGATCATCACTTTAAGGTGGCGCTCGCCCACCAGCCGCTGCTGGATAAGTTTGAATTTGCCATCAAACTGCGGCTCGGGAAACGCCTGGCCCCAGGGGCCCGCTTCCCGCAGCAGCTCCGCCGTCGGCAGGGTCAGCTCCTGCGGCATCAGTTCGCCATCAGACCAGACGACGCCCTGCAGTGATTCCGCGTCAAGCCACTCTCCCACCAGTTCGCCAAAGCGCTCACGAAAGGCGTCGAACTTCTCAGCCTCCAGCGAGAGGCCTGCCGCCATGGCGTGGCCGCCGAATTTGATGATCAGCCCCGGATGGAGCGTATCCAGCCGCTCCAGCGCATCACGCATATGCAGGCCGGCGATGGAGCGCCCTGAGCCTTTCAGCGTGCCGTCTCCCGAGGGGGCAAAGGCGATCACCGGCCGGTGAAAACGCTCTTTCAGGCGTGACGCCAGAATGCCCACCACCCCCTGATGCCAGTCGGGATGATACATGGCGATACCGAGCGGGAGCGCTTCGCTGCTGCGTTCCAGCTTATCGCACAGCGCCAGCGCCTCGGTTTGCATTCCCTGTTCAATCTCTTTGCGCGTCTGGTTCAGCGCATCCAGCTCGCTGGCGAGCATGCGGGCCTGGGCGATATCTTCGCTCAGCAGCAGCGCCACGCCCACGGACATGTCGTCCAGCCGCCCCGCCGCATTAAGCCGGGGACCCAGCGCAAAACCGAGGTCACTTGCCGCCAGCTGGCGCGCATCGCGATTTGCGATTTCCAGCAGCGCCCGGATCCCGGCCCGGCATTTTCCGGCGCGGATGCGGCTCAGCCCCTGCCAGACCAGAATACGGTTGTTGGCATCCAGCGGTACCACATCGGCGACCGTGCCAAGCGCAACCAGATCCAGCAGTTCGGCGAGGTTGGGCAGCGTCGTTGCACCGCCGTCACGCAGCCTTGCCCGCAGCGCCAGCATCAGATAAAACGCCACGCCAACGCCCGCCAGCGAGCGGGAGGGAAACGCACAGTCCTGGAGGTTCGGATTAACAATGGCTTCCGCGTCGGGCAGCGTGTCGCCCGGCAGGTGGTGATCGGTGATAACGACAGCAATCCCTTTTTCGTGCGCCAGGCTGACGCCCGCATGGGAAGAAATACCATTATCAACGGTTACTATCAGCTGCGCGCCGCGCGCGGCGGCCTGCTCCACCACTTCCGGACTGAGGCCATAGCCGTCATCAAAGCGGTTCGGCACCAGGTATTTAACGTTACTGCCACCCATGCTGCGCAGTGCCAGCACCGTCAGCGCGGTACTGGTCGCCCCATCGGCGTCAAAGTCGCCGACGATCATAATGCAGAGGTTATCAGCAATCGCGTTTTGCAGAATTTCAGCCGCCCGATCAATCCCGCTCAGGGAGTGAAACGCGTGCAGGTTTTTTGCGCCGCGCTCCAGTTCGGCGGCCTGCGTCACGCCGCGGTTGGCATAGAGCCGGCGCAGCAGCGGGTGAAGCGTGTCGGGAAGCGCTCCCCCTTCCACCGCCTGACGGCGACGAAGTTCAGTTTTACTCGTCACCCGTCAGCCGCCCGCTTTCTGGCTGTCCAGCAGCTGCTTAAGTTCTTTCGGCCCCTGGTAACCCGGGATCATCATCCCGTTATCCAGCAGCATGGCGGGCGTACCCTGGATGCCATAAAGGATGCCCAGCTTATACTGCTGGCCGATATCAATGTTACAGTCGACAGGCGAGACGGCTTCACCTTTCATTGCCTCATTAAAGGCCTTACGGCGATCGGCGGTACACCAGATAGATTTCATCTCTTTGGCGACCTGACCGTTCATCCCCTCGCGTGGAAACGCCAGATAGCGCACGGTGATGCCCAGCGCATTGTAGTCCGCCATCTCGTTATGCAGCTTGCGGCAGTAGCCGCAGGTAATATCGGTAAAAACGGTAATGACGTGCTGCTCTTTTGGCGCTTTATACACGATCATCTCGTCAGCCAGCGCATCAACTTTTTTGGCGAGCATCTGATTAGTGACGTTAACAGGCTGACCACCGCTGACGTCATACAGCGGCCCCTGAATAAACTGTTTACCGTCATCGGTGACGTACAACACGCCGCTTTCCGTCAGTACCGTTTTCATTCCTGGCAGCGAGGAAGGGCGGATCTCTGTCTGCTGTAAGCCTAACTTTTTCAGCGATTGCTGAATGGCCGCATCATCCGCATGGGCCAGGCCGCCGAGGGCACTCATCAGCAGGGTAAGCAACAGGTAACGCTTCTTCATTCGGGATCCTCATGGCCGCGCTGGCGGGCCGTTAACATCCGCCCGCTGGCGTGATGTTTATGCTGTTAAACGAAAGCACCGCGCTACGCGCGGGGATGGTGCTGCTGGTGCAGCTGACGCAGCCGCTCGGTGGCGACATGCGTATAAATTTGGGTGGTGGAAAGATCGCTGTGCCCCAGCAGCATCTGTACGACACGCAAATCCGCTCCGTGGTTCAGCAGATGGGTGGCAAATGCATGGCGCAGAACGTGGGGCGACAGTTTCTCGCTGTCGATCCCCGCCAGTGTGGCGTAATGTTTAATCCGATGCCAGAAAGTTTGCCGGGTCATTTGCCGGGCGCGGCTGCTGGGAAACAGCACGTCCAGCGTCTGACCATTGAGCAGCCAGGGACGGCCATACTCAATATACTGCTCCAGCCAGTGCACCGCCTCTTCCCCCAGCGGCACCAGCCGTTCTTTATTGCCTTTGCCGATCACGCGCACCACGCCCTGCCGGAGGCTGACATTATTCAGCGTCAGGCTCACCAGCTCGGTGACGCGCAGTCCGGTGGCGTAAAGCAGCTCCAGCATCGCCTTATCACGCAGCTCAATCGGCTGCTCCACGCTCGGGGCCTGAAGCAGGCGATCGATTTGCGCCTCGCTGAGATCTTTCGGCAGCCGCTGCGGCAGCTTGGGGGAGGAGAGCAGCGCGCTGGGATCGTCCTCGCGGTACTTTTCCCGGTAGAGATACTGAAACAGGCGGCGCATGGCGCTCAGCAGGCGGGCTGAGCTGCTGGCCTTGTAGCCGCCCTCAAGCCGCTCGGCCAGAAACTGCTGGAGATCGGCCGTGCTGGCCTGGCGCAGATCGCTGCTGTGATGCGCCAGCCATCCCGCCAGCGACATCAGATCCAGCCGGTAGGAGACGACGGTGTTTTCCGCCAGGTTACGCTCAATCCATGTTGCATCCAGAAACTGTTCAATCAGCTCGCTATCCTGCACCTCATCGCCCCTTAGTTACCGGCATCCGTTTCAATTCTGATATAATTCGCGCCATTGCATCAAGAGAATTGAGTTTACCGGATATGAAAATTGGTCTGTTTTACGGTTCAAGCACCTGCTACACCGAAATGGCAGCAGAGAAGATCCGCGATTTTATCGGCGAGGATCTCGTCACCCTGCATAACCTGAAAGATGACTCACCGGGCCTGATGGAACAGTACGACATGCTGATCCTCGGCATCCCGACCTGGGACTTTGGCGAGTTGCAGGAGGACTGGGAGGCGATCTGGAACGAACTCCCAGCCCTAAACCTGCGCGGCAAGGTCGTGGCCCTCTACGGCATGGGAGACCAGGGCGAATACAGCGAATGGTTCCTTGATGCGCTGGGCATGCTCCACGAGATCCTGCTGCCTTCCGGCGTGAAATTTGTCGGCTTCTGGCCGAATGAAGGCTACGAGTTTACCAGCAAAAAGCCGCTCACCGCAGACGGTAAACAGTTTGTCGGTCTGGCGCTGGATGATATTAACCAGTTTGAAGAGACCGACGATCGCATTGCGCAGTGGTGCGAACAGATCCTGACGGAAATGGCCGCCTCGCTTTAAGCTCCGTCGTGCCGGGATGAGGCTTCCATGCCGGGTAGCTGCTGCCGGAGCTGTCGCCATGCTTCCTCATCCATGCTGTCCCTCATCACCCACAGCTTTTCTTTCTCTCCCTGCGCCGACCGCAGCGCCAGCAACATCGCCTGGCGCGTCATCAGAGGCCGCCCGCAAAGCCGCCAGCGTGACTGCCGCCACTCAAGCTCGCGCGGCGCAACCAGCCTGAGGGTGCCTTCCCGGCTGCGGATACGCCGCTGGCTGCGCAGACACTCAAAAACGACCAGCGTCAGAAGCAGCATCCAGACAGGGGTATAGCTGGCGGGCCACGGCGCCAGCAGCAGCGCCAGCATGACCGCGCCGTGCAGCAGCAGCGAGATCCACTGCGCGCGCCAGGATATCCGCAGATCAGCGTGCCACAGGGCCACGTTGCTGGTTTCGCTGCTGGATAAGGTTCACCATACGCTTCAGCTCAGCGTCCGCCGGCTCGCCGTGGTTCATCAGCCAGTTAAATAAATCCGGATCGTCACTCTCCAGCAGCCGGACGAAGAGCTGCTTATCGGTATCGCTCAGGGAGTCATATTCGTATTCGAAAAACGGCATGATGGAGATATCCAGTTCGCGCATGCCTCTGCGGCAGGCCCAGTGAACCCGCGCTTTATTGCTAATATCCATTTTTCAACCATCGTCAGTCAGCCAAAGATGGACGCTAGTGTAACGCTTTTTATTCGCAATGTTGACGTGCCATTAGCGCCTTTCACGCCTGCCTCCATAACCCCTGCTTAAGTTGCAGGGTTATCACACCTTTTGTGCGTCGTTTTCCGGAAACTGGTTGCAAAGCCGGTCGGCTCTTTTAACATGAGAAACAGAGCTGCTCTTTTCACCCCACTTCAGGACTGAATTATGCCGACATTTTCTTTTCCGCCCCGTCAACCTGCGGCTTCGGCGCGCCTGCCACTTACGCTGATTTCGCTGGAAGAGTGGGCGCTGGTGAACGTTACCGGCGCCGACAGCGTCAGCTATTTACAGGGACAGATCACCCTGGACGTTGCGGCGCTGGGCGCTAACAGCCACCTTCCTGCCGCGCACTGCGATGCTAAAGGAAAAATGTGGAGCAATCTGCGTCTTTTCCATCGCGCTGAGGGGCTGGCTTATATCGAGCGCCGCAGCCTGCGTGATAATCAGATCGCGGAGCTGAAGAAATATGCCATCTTCGCCAAAGTCGCCATCGTTGCCGACGATGAGGCCTCTCTGCTGGGCGTGGCCGGTTTCCAGTGCCGGGCTGCACTGACCGGCCTTTTTTCCACCCTGCCGGATGCGGAAAATCCGGTTGTTCAGCAGGATGAAACCACCCTGCTCTGGTTCCCTACGCCCGCCGAGCGTTTTCTGCTGGTCACCAGCGCGGAAAAAGCGCAGGCGATTGTCCAGCATCTTGAGGGCCAGGCGCAGCTGAACGACAGCAAGCAGTGGCTGGCGCTGAATATTGAAGCGGGTCTGCCAGTAATTGACGCAGAGACCAGCGCACAGTTTATTCCGCAGGCCACCAACCTTCAGGCGCTGGATGCCATCAGCTTTAAGAAAGGCTGTTATACCGGTCAGGAAATGGTGGCGCGCGCTAAATTTCGCGGCGCCAACAAGCGGGCGCTTTACTGGCTGGCTGGCACGGCCGCACAGGTTCCGGCCGCCAACGATTCTCTGGAGATGAAGCTCGGTGAGAACTGGCGGCGAACCGGCACCATTCTGGCAGCCTGCCAGCTCGACAACGGCGAGGTCTGGGTTCAGGCGGTGTTGAACAACGATCTTGAACCGGAAAGCGAACTGCGCGTCAAGGGTGACGAAGGCGGCAAACTGTCTATTCAGCCGCTGCCCTACCCGCTGACCGAGTGACCTGTAAACGGGGGCCGGCTGGCCCCCAATTCAGATCACATAAAGATAAATAGAGAGGAAGTGGCAGAGGCAGCCCGCCAGCACAAAGCCGTGCCAGATGGCGTGGTTAAAAGGAATACGCTTCGACACGTAAAAGATGACGCCCAGCGAATAGATCACCCCACCCGCCGCCAGCAGCCAGATACCCCCAGCCGGCAGCTTCAGCGCCAGTTGCCAGATCACAATCAGTGAAAGCCAGCCCATCAGCAGATAGGTTATTACCGAAAGTTTTTCAAAGCGGTGCACAAAAAGCAGCTTAAAGAGGATGCCTGCCAGCGCCAGCCCCCAGATTACCCCCATCAGCCCGTGCGCCAGCGGCGATTTCAGTCCGATCAGCAAAAACGGCGTATAGGTTCCCGCAATCAGAAGATAAATCGCGCAGTGATCGAGCTTTTTAAGCCAGCGTTTGGCATGCGGATGGGGTATCGCATGGTAAAGGGTGGAGGCCAGAAACAGCAGGATCATGCTGCCGCCATAGAGGCTGTAGCTGGTTATAGCGAGAAAGTCCGCATGGCTTTCAGTGGCCTGCATCAACAGCAGTACCAGACCGACAATGCCGAAGAGAAAACCAATTCCGTGACTGATGCTGTTGGCCATTTCCTCGGCGGGCGAATAATCCTGTTCCGTTAATGATTTTTCTGTCATGAACTTTGTAACTCCTGAACCTGACAATGTGAAGGCCGCAGTGCTGTTTTAAATCACATCATTGCGGGTAGCGGGCGTTGCACCCCACCTTTGTGTAGAAGATGTGCAAGCCAGCCTGACAGACTTCTTTTTCAGTGTACAGGTGTAAGCTCAAATAAGTCTGTGAAGGGATGTAACACTTTTCGAAAAGAAAAAAGCAAACGATTACCTTACAATCCTCCTTAACTTTTTTCCTCAGGGAATCGCGAGGCGAAGCATGTCCGGTAAGGTATCCGCGTTAGATTTTGGTGAAATGACAGAAGTGATGCAGTTTCTGATGGAACTGGACAAACTGAAACGCGTTGAGCGACGCACTCGCCTGGTGGGCAATTCGCGCCACGAGAACTCCGCCGAGCACAGCTGGCATCTGGCCGTCGCGGCCATGAGCCTCGCGCCTTACGTCGGCTTCCCGGTGGACGTGCCGCGCGTAGTGCAGATGGCGCTGCTGCACGACGTGGTGGAAATCGATGCCGGAGATGTAATGGTCTACGACCTTGCTGCCCGGGATGCTATCCACCAGCAGGAGATGGCCGCCGCCGATCGCATATTCAGCCTGCTGCCTTCCGCGCTGCGTGACCGCTTCCGCGGTCTCTGGGATGAGTATGAAGCGGGCGAAACCGCCGACGCGCGCTTCGCCAATATGCTCGATCGCGCCCTGCCTATTATTCAGAACCTGCATAATGAGGGCCGGAGCTGGATAGAAAACGAAATCCGCCTCGAACAGGTGCTGGCCCGGAATCTGGCGCTGGCGGCAGAGTGGCCGGCGCTGTGGCAGTACCTGAAAAACCATCTTGAGCGGGCACAGCAGAAAGGCTGGCTGCTGTAGTCTGACTATTGCTTCTCCGGGTGAATGCCTGCGAAACAGCGCGCCCGCAGCAACACGGATGTGCCAAAGGCCGCCTGGACAGACATTTTGCCGCTTGCTTTTCGCTCCCTGCTTCTTTTTCCGGCAGACGTTTGTGAGTCACGCTGCACGCACGGCGAATCGCCACCACGACCGGGATGAAATCTGCTAAGGTAGTGAGTCCCGGGACTTTGAGCGCCGCTATGTTCACGCACCATAATCTTGCCACCCTGAACGATCTGGAACTCCAGGTTTATAATTTCACGGTTAAAAACCGGGACAAGGTTATGTATATGACCATCCGGGAACTCGCGGACGCGGCCTCGGTCTCCACCACGACGGTGCTGCGTTTTTGCCGCAAGATGAACTGCGACGGCTATTCCGAGTTCCGCATTCGCTTCAGGATCTGGCTTGAGCAGGAGCAGCGTCAGCCGGGCTACTCCGGCATCAGCGAAATCGTCAGCTTCTTTAAAAGTATTAATAATGAAGAGTTCGACTCGCTAATTGATAAAGCGGTCACGCAGCTGGCCTGCGCCGAACGTATTATTTTTGTCGGCGCGGGGACCTCAGGCACATTAGGGAAATATGGTGCCCGTTTCTTTTCAAATGTCGGCAAGTTTAGTAATTATATTGACGATCCTTATTATCCTGTTAACAGCGATATGTATAAAGATGCGGTGGCGATTATATTATCCGTGTCGGGAGAAACGCCGGAAATTTTACGCCTTGCCAGCCAGTTCAGCCTGCATCGCTGCCAGGTTATTACCATTACCAATAATGACAACTCATCCCTGGCAAAGATGGCGGACTTCAATCTTTCCTACCATATGCCGCAGCTGCTGGTCTCCGACGAATATGACGTCACTACCCAGGTTCCCGTGATCTATATTCTGGAAACGATTGGCCGCCGGCTCGCCGGGCGGCTTAAATAAAAAAACACCCTGTTTTTTGCATGTGACAAATCACGCCCGGCGCGGATTTGTTATATCGTGACTTTCTTTTTTCCGTTGATAAACTCACCGCAATAATAAAACCAAATGCTCCACGGCAGCCCTGCCGCAGGAGTAAACGTACCCTACCGAGGAGATAACCATGGCGCTGAACTATGCCCAGTCAGCAGTGGAAATAATTGAGTTTATTGGCGGCAGCGATAATGTGATTAATGTCACGCATTGCGCCACCCGGCTGCGGTTTATCATCAAAGACCATAATAAGGTGAATAAAGAGCAGCTAAAACGCGTCAAAGGCGTTATTACCGTTATCGAGGCAGGCGGCCAGCTGCAGGTGGTTATCGGAAACCACGTTGGCGACGCTTACCGGGAGGTGCTTCGTCACGTCACTATTGATGAAAATGCCGCCGTTTCCGCGCCTCATGTCGGCATCGTCAGCCGCCTGATGGATATTATCTCCAGTATCTTTGCCCCTTTCCTTTATCCACTCGCCGCCTGCGGCATTTTGCAGGGTATTCTGTCCCTGGTGACCGCCCTCGGCTGGATGGACCCGGCAAGCGGCGCCTCGCGGATTCTGAACTTTGTCTCCTGGACCGGCTTCACTTTCCTGCCGGTGATGGTGGCCTTCACCGCCGCCAGGAAATTTAACGTGAATCCGTTCACCGCCGTGATTGCTGCCTGCGCGCTGGTCAGTCCCGACTATATGAACATGCTGACCGCCAACAAAATCCTTCTGGTCAACTCAGCGGATCCGGCCATGCAGCAGCTGATGAAAGAGGCGGTCAGCAATCCGGAGATCGCTAAAATTCTTTCCGGCGTCGCGGGTATTCCCGTCGATGCTCCGGCGCTCGACTTCTTCGGTCTGCCGGTAAAGTACCTGAGCTACACCGCTTCAGTGATCCCGGTCATTCTGATGGTCTGGGTGATGTCTTATCTTCAGCGCTTCTTCGAGCGCATTTTGCCGCTGGTGATCCGTAATCTTTTCACGCCCATGTTCTGCATCGCCATTATGGTGCCGCTCACCCTGCTGGCCTTCGGCCCAATCGGCAATGCGATTGGCGGCGCGATCGGCGGCGTCTATAACACCCTTTATGCCCTCAGTCCTTCTATCGCCGGCTTTGTGGTAGGCGCGCTGTGGATGCCGCTGGTGACGCTGGGCGTGCACTGGGGCATTACGCCCGTTACGGTAGGTAACTATGCGACCCTGGGTTATGACACCTTTACCGGGCTTCAGGCCTCGCCCGTCTTTGCCATGGCGGGCGCGACCTTCGGCGTCTGGCTGAAGGCAAAAGATCAGGAGATGCGGCGCGTGGCGCTCTCCGCCGGCCTGACGGCGCTGTTCGGCATTACCGAACCTGCGATCTACGGCGTGGCGCTCAGGCTGAAACGCCCCATGATCTGCGGCTGTCTTGCTGGCGCTATCGGCGGTGCGATAGCCGGGCTGTTTAACGCCGTTTCCTGGAGCTACTGCCTGCCCGGCATTGCGGTGCTGCCGGTCTTCTTTAAAGAAGGCCATATGCCGCAGTTCCTGGGCTTTCTGCTTTCGATAAGCGTTGCGTTTGTCCTGGGGGCGCTGTTTACCTGGCTGGCAGGCTTTAAAGAGCAGCCGGATGCTCCCCGCGCCGGCGACGCGCAGCTTAAGCCTTCACAGGCCTGATACAGGAGGGTGAACAGGCCCTCAGAATACCTTTAATCAACAGGACGGGATTGATGAGCACACATCAGCAGTTACCAAAAGACTTTCTCTGGGGCGGCGCGGTTGCCGCACACCAGGTCGAAGGCGGGTGGGATCGGGGCGGTAAAGGCGTCAGCATCGCTGACGTTCTTTCCGGCGGCGCCCACGGCGTGGATCGCGTAATGACGGACGGCATTGAGGAGGGCTACCGTTATCCTAACCATGAGGCGGTAGATTTCTACTCCCGCTACAAAGAGGATGTGGCGCTGTTCGCCGAAATGGGCTTCAAATGTTTTCGTACCTCCATCGCCTGGACGCGAATTTTCCCTAACGGCGATGAGCAGGAGCCCAACGAGGCGGGCCTGCAATTTTACGACGATCTGTTTGATGAGCTGCTGAAATACAATATCGAGCCGGTGATTACCCTTTCGCATTTCGAAATGCCTTACCATCTGGTGAAAGAGTATGGCGGCTGGCTGAACCGCAAGGTCGTCGATTTCTTTGTCCGCTTCAGCGAGGTCGTGCTGGAGCGTTATAAAGGTAAAGTGAAGTACTGGATGACCTTTAACGAAATCAACAACCAGCGCAACTGGAAATATCCGCTGTTTGGCTACTGCTGTTCCGGCGTGGTATTTACCCGGCATGACAACCCCGAACAGGCGATGTATCAGGTGCTGCATCATCAGTTCGTCGCCAGCGCGCTCGTGGTTAAGCTGGGCCATGAGATCAACCCGGATGTTCAGATCGGCTGCATGATCGCCATGGTGCCGCTCTATCCCTGGTCCTGCCATCCCGATGACGTGATGTTTGCTCAGGAAGCGATGCGGGAACGCTATCTGTTTGGCGACGTACATATGCGCGGCTATTACCCCTCTTATATTCTTAATGAGTGGGCGCGTAAGGGTTATCAGATTGATATGCAGGAAGACGATGCCCGGATCCTCCGCGAAGGGTGTGCAGATTACATTGGCCTGAGCTATTACATGAGCAACGCGGTGCAGGCTAACGCCCAGGGCAGCGGCAGCGCGGTATCCGGCTTTGAGGGCAGCGTTCCTAATCCCCACGTCAAAGCCTCCGACTGGGGCTGGCAAATCGATCCCGTCGGCCTGCGCTACAGCCTGGCGGCGCTTTATGAGCGCTATCAGAAGCCGCTGTTTATCGTGGAAAATGGGTTTGGAGCCATCGACAAGCGGGATGAGAACGGCGTGGTGAACGATGACTACCGCATCGCCTATCTTCAGGCGCATATTGAGCAGATGAAGCTGGCGGTATTTTATGACGGCGTAGAGCTGATGGGCTACACGCCCTGGGGCTGCATCGACTGCGTCTCCTTTACCACCGGCCAGTACAGCAAACGCTATGGCTTTATTTACGTGGATAAGAACGATGATGGCAGCGGAACGATGAACCGCTCGAAAAAGAAAAGCTTTGGCTGGTATCAGCAGGTAATCGCCAGCAACGGAGCGGATCTTTAGTCCGGTATATACCGAAACAGCTTATTGCGCCTGCCGTTAAGGCGCTGAAGCCGGGCACAAGCCGGGGCATATTTGCCCCGGTATTAAACTGGCCTACCGTCCACCCGCCGCATCAATGAAGGTGCCGGTAACATAAGAAGCTTCGTCGCTTAGCAGCCACAAAATAGCCTGAGCGATCTCTACAGGCTGCCCGCCACGCTGCATGGGCAAACCGGGCGCAACGCGATCCACTCTGCCGGGCTCGCCGCCATCGGCGTGCATTTCCGTATAGATCAAACCGGGGCGTACGCCGTTCACCCTGATACCCTGAGCCGCCACCTCAAGCGAAAGCCCTTTCGTCAGCGTATCCATCGCCCCTTTTGATGCCGCATAATCGACATACTCGCCGGGCGCGCCCAGCCGCGCTGCCGCTGAGGAGACGTTCACAATAGCGCCGCCTTCTCCGCCATGGTGGTGAGCCATCCTTTTTACGGCTTCACGGCAGCAGATAAAACAGCCTGTCACATTTGTGGCAAAGACCCGGTTGATTCGCTCCGCTGTCAGCTGTTCCACGCTGGCCTGCTGAAAAAGGATCCCGGCATTATTCACCAGTGCGCGGAGCTGGCCCGGCTGCTGGTCAATCTGTTCAAACATCGCCACAACCTGCCGTTCGTCGGCGATATCAGCCTGGACTGCAAACGCCCTGCCGCCCCGCGCCGTTATCAGCGCCACCACGTCTTCTGCCGCAGCGGCGTTCTGACGATAGTTCACCGCCACGTTAAAACCGCGCTGGGCCAGCAGTAATGAGGTTTCCCGCCCGATGCCCCGGCTGCCGCCGGTCACTAACGCAATATTCATTCGTTTTCCCATAAAAAAAGGGCACTTACCGTGCCCTCTCAACTTTAGCTTAAAACGCCAGACTACTCATATTCGCTCATCGGCACGCAGGAGCAGAACAGGTTACGGTCGCCATACACATCATCCAGACGCTTCACCGTTGGCCAGTACTTGTTCTCGCTGCCGGCCGGGAAGACGGCCAGCTCACGGCTGTAGGGATGCGCCCACTCACCGACGATCTCCATCTGGGTATGCGGGGCATTAACCAGCGGATTATCGTCAGCCGGCCACTCTCCGTCGGCAACGCGATCGATCTCCATGCGAATGGAGAGCATCGCATCAATAAAGCGATCCAGTTCGATTTTGCTTTCTGACTCCGTCGGCTCCACCATCAGCGTTCCGGCGACCGGGAAGGACATCGTCGGCGCGTGGAAGCCGTAGTCAATCAGGCGCTTGGCGATATCCAGCTCGCTGATCCCCGTCTGCTCTTTCAGCGGTCGGATATCCAGGATGCATTCGTGCGCCACGCGCCCGTCGCGTCCGGTATAGAGGATCGGATAGGCCGACTGCAGGCGGGTCGCAATGTAGTTGGCGTTAAGAATGGCGACAGAACTGGCCTGCTTCAGCCCTTCCGCGCCCATCATCCGGATATACATCCAGCTGATTGGCAGGATTGACGCGCTGCCGAAAGGTGCCGCGGAGACGGCGCCCTGCTGGGTCAGCACGCCATCAATCTGCACCACGCTGTGACCGGGCACAAAAGGTGCCAGGTGCGCCTTCACGCCGATCGGGCCCATGCCCGGTCCGCCGCCGCCGTGCGGAATACAGAAGGTTTTATGCAGGTTCAGGTGAGAGACGTCCGCCCCGATATAACCCGGCGTGGTGATGCCCACCTGAGCATTCATATTGGCACCATCAAGGTAAACCTGGCCACCGAACTGATGAACGATCTGACAAACCTCGCGGATGGTTTCTTCATAAACGCCGTGCGTTGAGGGGTAAGTCACCATAATGCAGGAGAGCGCCTCGCCGGTCTGCTCCGCCTTCATCCGCAAATCGTGCAGGTCGATGTTGCCCTGCTTGTCACAGGCGACCACCACCACGGACATTCCGGCCATCTGCGCGGAGGCGGGGTTAGTTCCGTGCGCGGAGCTTGGGATCAGACAAACGTTACGTCCGCCTTCGTTGCGGCTTTCATGGTAGCGCCGGATGGCCAGCAGCCCGGCATATTCGCCCTGAGCGCCTGAGTTTGGCTGCATGCAAAGCGCGTCGTAGCCGGTCAGCTGCACCAGCCACTGGGAAAGCTGACCAATCATTTGCAGGTAGCCGGTGGCCTGATCCGCCGGACAGAACGGATGCAGCCCGGCAAATTCCGGCCAGGTGATCGGAATCATCTCCGCTGCCGCGTTCAGCTTCATGGTGCAGGAGCCGAGTGGAATCATCGCCTGGTTCAGCGCAAGATCTTTGCGCTCAAGGCTGTGCATGTAGCGCATCATCTCAGTCTCACTGTGATGCCGGTTAAAGACCGGATGGGTCAGGATAGCGTCCTGACGCTGCAGCGCAGCCGGTATCGTCGGGCTCCCGCTGGCAACCGCCGCGTCGAGCGCGTCGATATCCTGACCATGTTCTTCACCCAGCAGAATGGAGAACAGCGCGGCCACATCTTCACGGGAGGTGGTTTCATCCAGCGTGATCCCCACCGCGTTATGGATGTCGGTGCGCAGGTTAACGCCGAAGCTCAGCGCCCGATCGAGCACGGCGGCTTTATCCGCCACCTCAACGGTCAGCGTGTCAAACCAGGTCGCGTGACGCAGCGCCAGTCCGCCCTTTTGCAAACCGGCAGCCAGGATATCCGTCAGGCGATGAATGCGTGCGGCGATGCGCTTCAGCCCAACCGGGCCGTGGAACACCGCATAGAGGCTGGCAATATTCGCCAGCAACACCTGAGAGGTACAGATGTTAGAGTTCGCCTTCTCGCGGCGGATATGCTGCTCACGCGTCTGCATTGCCATACGCAGCGCGGTGTTGCCCGCCGCATCGCGGGAAACGCCAATAATGCGTCCCGGCATTGAGCGCTTATGCTCATCCCGCGCGGCGAAGAACGCCGCATGCGGGCCGCCGTAGCCCATCGGCACGCCGAAACGCTGGGCGGAGCCGAAGACGATATCCGCGCCCTGTCGGCCAGGCGCCTGAAGCTGTACCAGCGCCATAAAATCCGCCGCAACGCTGACGATCGCTTTACGGCTTTTCAGCTCAGCGATCAGCGCCGTGTAGTCGTGCGCTTCGCCAGTGGTGCCAACCTGCTGTAGCAGCACGCCAAAGATATCCTGATGATCGAGGACTTTCTCCGCCTTATCGACCAGAATTTCAAATCCGAACGTTTCCGCACGCGTACGCACCACGTCCAGCGTCTGCGGATGAACGTCTTCCGCCACAAAGAAGCGGTTGGCCGTTTTCAGCTTACTGACGCGTTTCGCCATCGCCATCGCTTCGGCGGCCGCCGTCGCTTCATCAAGCAGCGAGGCAGAGGCGATATCCAGCCCGGTCAGATCCAGCGTTACCTGCTGGAAGTTGAGCAGCGCCTCAAGACGACCCTGCGATACTTCCGGCTGATAAGGCGTGTAGGCGGTGTACCAGCCCGGATTCTCAAGCATGTTGCGCAGAATCACCGGCGGAGTCAGCACCGGGGAGTAACCCATGCCGATGTAAGATTTGTAGACCTGATTCTGACTGGCAATGGCCTTCAGCTCGGCCAGCGCCTGATGCTCGGTCGCCGCCTCGCCTACGGCGGGAGGGCCCGGCAGCTGGATGTCAGCCGGCACGATCGACGCGATCAGGTCGCTGAGGGAGCTGGCACCGGTAGCATTGAGCATGGCAGCCTGCTGCTCCTGCGATGGACCAATATGGCGTTCGATGAACGCGCCGGTATGTTCAAGCTGGCTGAGAGTCTGGGTCATTAGCGGTAAATCCTGAATCGGCATGGAAAAGGGATGTAAGGCAAACGAGAGTGATCTTCACAGCCTGCGCCGGATGCGGGCAGGCTGCCGGGCAGGAAAAGCGTCCCGCCCGGTTCAGTGACGACTTACTCGTCGATACTGGTTTTGTAGGCATCTGCGTCAAGCAGGGCGTCGAGTTCAGACTCGTCGCTGGGTTTGATTTTAAACAGCCAGCCTTCCGCATAGGGCGCGCTGTTAACCAGTTCCGGCTCGCCGTCCAGCGCGCTGTTAACCTCAATGATTTCGCCACTGACGGGCGCATAGATATCGGAAGCCGCCTTTACCGACTCCGCCACGGCACAGTCGTCACCCTGACTATAGGTGTTGCCCACATCAGGCAGATCCACAAAGACCATATCGCCCAGCAGTTCCTGCGCGTGTTCGGTGATCCCGACCGTGCAGGTGCCGTCAGCTTCTTTACGCACCCATTCATGGCTTTCACGGTATTTCAGTTCATTTGGCACATTGCTCATTGCCCTGCTCTCCTGAGGTAATTGTTATTATGCGACCGGCTTACCGGCGCGAACAAAAACGGGTTTGGTCACCTTAACCGGCATCTCGCGATTGCGGATCTGGACGATCGCCTGCTCGCCGATGCCCGCCGGCACGCGGGCCAGCGCAATGCTGTAGCCCAGCGTGGGTGAAAATGTACCGCTGGTGATAATGCCTTCCTGGAGATTGCCTGCGCTGTCGGTAAAGCGTACCGGCAGCTCGTTTCGCAGGACGCCTTTTTCGGTCATGATCAGGCCGACCAGCTGTTCGGTGCCCTGCTCACGCTGCGCCTCCAGCGCTTCACGGCCAATAAAATCACGTTCTGCCGGCTCCCACGCCAGGGTCCAGCCCATATTGGCCGCCAGCGGCGAGACGCCTTCATCCATCTCCTGACCGTATAAATTCATGCCGGCTTCCAGGCGCAGCGTGTCGCGTGCGCCGAGTCCGGCTGGCTTGACCCCCGCCGACACCAGCTGCTGCCAGAAACGGGCAGCCTGCTCGTTGGGCAGCGCAATTTCATACCCGGCTTCACCGGTATAGCCGGTTGTGGCGATAAACAGATCGCCTGCCTGGACGCCAAAGAACGGCTTCATGCCGGAGACGGCCTGACGCTGCGTCTCATCCAGCAGCGTGCCCGCCTTTTCCTTCGCCTGAGGTCCCTGAACCGCGATCAGCGCCAGATCGTCGCGCACCCGTAGCTCCACGCCGTAGGGTTCCGCCTGATCGGTTATCCAGGCGAGATCTTTCTCACGCGTGGCGGAGTTAACCACCATGCGGAAAAAGTCTTCGCTCATAAAGTAAACAATCAGATCGTCAATTACGCCAGCGGAGGCGTTAAGCATGCCGCTATAAAGCGCCTTGCCCGGCTGGGTGAGTTTGGCGACGTCATTGGCGAGCAGGTAACGCAGGAAGTCGCGGGTCCGTGCGCCATGCAGATCGACAATGGTCATATGAGACACATCAAACATACCGGCGTCGGTGCGCACCGCATGGTGCTCATCGAGCTGAGAGCCATAGTGCAGCGGCATCATCCAGCCGTGAAAGTCCACCATGCGCGCGCCGCAGGCCTGATGCTGTTCGAACAAGGGAGTCTGCTGAGTCATATCGTTCCTGTGCTTTTACACGTTTCAGACGGCTGCGCCGGGCCTGAAACAGCGCGACGCAAACGATAACCTTGACCTGACGTTACCACCGAACAGGTGCTTTAACCATAAGTAAAACGAGGCCGAACCTTTTTGGTGCAGGTCGCCCCGGCAAAGCAGTTTCCAGAGTTTTTCACCATAAGTCTGCGTCATTACGCACATAAACAACAATTAGTTACCGCAAAAGCGAGGTGAAAATAGCGAATGCAGCAGCCTTCGTGAAAAAAAATCAGCCTGAAAACCCATAAAGCATGAGAAAATATAATGCGAACTGAGGGGTTAAATTAGAATATTTCAAATGAGGGGCTATTTTGGGGCAGCACCGGCAGCCAGGCCACTAAGCTGGCGTCAACCGTCTCAAAGCGGGGAATAACAGACAAGAAAAAAGGCGAATCTAAGATTCGCCTTCAGAGAGCAGCCAGCAGGCCTTACTGCGCCTGTAGAGGGGTGAAATCAGCCGATCTCACCCTGTCTGATTTATACGGCGGTCTGGAAAATAACGCCGTCAGCTTTATCGGTGTACTGAGCCAGCTGATCGAAGTTCAGATAGCGATAGGTATCCACCGCCGTCTTATCGACCTGCGCCATAAACTGCTGATACTCATCCGGCGTTGGCAGTTTACCCAGCAGGGACGATACAGCCGCCAGCTCCGCAGAGGCCAGATACACATTTGCGCCGGTTCCCAAACGGTTCGGGAAGTTACGGGTTGAGGTGGAAACCACCGTCGCACCGTCCGCCACGCGCGCCTGGTTACCCATGCACAATGAACAGCCCGGGATCTCAATACGCGCCCCGCTCTTGCCGAAGACGCTGTAGTAACCCTCTTCGGTCAGCTGCGCAGCATCCATCTTGGTTGGCGGCGCCACCCAGAGACGCGTTGGCAGCTGGCCTTTATGGCTGTCCAGCAGCTTACCGGCCGCACGGAAGTGACCAATATTGGTCATGCACGAACCGATGAACACCTCATCAATCTTCTCACCCTGCACGTCAGAGAGCAGACGTGCATCGTCAGGATCGTTTGGCGCGCACAGGATCGGCTCTTTGATTTCCGCAAGGTCAATCTCAATCACCGCCGCGTACTCTGCATCCGCATCGCCTTCCAGCAGCTGCGGATCCGCCAGCCATTTCTCCATGCCCTGAATACGGCGCTCCAGCGTACGACGATCGCCGTAGCCCTCTGCGATCATCCACTTAAGCAGGACGATGTTGGAGGTGAGATATTCGATAATCGGATCCTGACCCAGCTTGATGGTACAGCCCGCCGCTGAACGCTCGGCGGAAGCATCGGAAAGCTCAAACGCCTGCTCCACTTTCAGATCCGGCAGGCCTTCGATCTCCAGAATACGGCCAGAGAAGATGTTCTTCTTCCCTTTCTTCTCTACGGTCAGCAAACCCGCTTTGATGGCGTAGAGCGGAATGGCGTGAACCAGATCGCGCAGCGTAATGCCCGGCTCCATTTTGCCTTTGAAGCGCACCAGCACTGACTCAGGCATATCCAGCGGCATAACGCCGGTAGCCGCCGCGAAGGCGACCAGACCGGAGCCGGCCGGGAAGGAGATACCGATGGGGAAACGGGTATGGGAATCCCCGCCGGTGCCTACGGTATCCGGCAGCAGCATACGGTTCAGCCAGCTGTGGATAATACCGTCGCCCGGACGCAGCGAGACGCCGCCACGGTTCATGATAAAGTCCGGCAGCGTGTGGTGCGTAGAGACGTCCACCGGCTTAGGATACGCGGCGGTGTGGCAGAATGACTGCATCACCAGATCGGCAGAGAAGCCCAGGCACGCCAGGTCTTTCAGCTCATCACGGGTCATTGGACCGGTGGTGTCCTGTGAACCGACAGAGGTCATTTTCGGTTCGCAATAGGCACCGGGACGTACGCCCTCGGTGCCGCAGGCGCGACCCACCATTTTCTGTGCCAGCGAGTAGCCACGGGTGCTTTCCGCCACGTCTTTCGCCTGACGGAAGACATCACTGTGCGGCAGTCCCAGTGACTCACGCGCCTTGGCGGTAAGACCGCGACCGATGATCAGCGGAATACGGCCACCGGCACGGACTTCATCAAGCAGCACGTCGGTTTTCAGCGAGAAATTCGCCAGCACTTCACCCGTTTCGTGGTTCTTTACTTCGCCTTTATAAGGATAGATGTCGATAACATCGCCCATATTCAGGTTCTGAACGTCCACTTCAATCGGCAGTGCGCCGGCATCTTCCATCGTGTTAAAGAAGATAGGCGCGATGTTGTTGCCCAGTACCACGCCGCCGCCTTTCTTGTTCGGCACGTGCGGGATGTCATCGCCCATAAACCACAGCACGGAGTTAGTGGCAGACTTACGGGAAGAACCCGTACCGACCACATCACCCACGTAGGCAAGAGGGAAACCTTTCGCCTGGAGCGCTTCAATCTGCTTGATCGGGCCAATGTTACCCGGCTCATCAGGCTCAATGCCTTCACGGGCATTTTTAAGCATCGCCAGCGCGTGCAGAGGAATATCAGGACGGGACCAGGCATCCGGCGCAGGAGAGAGGTCATCCGTATTGGTTTCGCCGGTGACTTTAAAGACGGTAACGGTGATTTTTTCAGCCAGTTCCGGACGGGAGAGATACCACTCCGCTTCGGCCCAGGACTTCATGATCTGTTCGGCGTGCGGGTTACCCGCTTTGGCTTTTTCTTCCACATCGTAGAAGCTGTCAAACATCAGCAGCGTATGGGAAAGCGCTTTGGCGGCAATTGGCGCCAGCTTTTCGTCATCCAGCGCGTCGATCAGCGCATGAATATTGTAGCCGCCCTGCATGGTGCCCAGCAGCTCTATCGCCTTTTCGGGTGTAATCAGAGGAGAAGTCGCTTCGCCTTTTGCGACGGCGGCCAGGAAGCCCGCTTTCACGTAAGCCGCTTCGTCCACGCCTGGCGGCACTCGATTGATTAACAGATCAGACAGGAATTCTTCTTCACCCGCTGGCGGGTTTTTCAGCAGTTCAACCAGCGCGGCCATTTGGGAAGCATCTAACGGTTTAGGAACGATCCCCTGGGCAGCACGCTCGGCAACGTGCTTACGGTATTCTTCTAGCACGACGTTCTCCTCGCTCACATTGTCATTGGCTTACCGGGCCCTCAATGCTCACTTTAGAGTGAGTTGCGCTCTTTTGTAGGGTAAGGTGCCCGGTTCCGCGAGGGGCAGCATAGCAGGATTTCGCTTTAATGTTAATCTGTTTACAAAAAAGCAACATTATCAACAAAGTGGAACAGCGTGCGGAGTGCTCAGGGGAATGGGCTTTTAAGAGAGAGTGCACTGATGAAAAGATGGCGCTGTAGCCCTGGCTTTCATCACTTTTTGTAATTTCTCAGCTGCCTGTACGGTAGTGAACGATATAGTTCGCATTGAACCCATCACGGTTACCTTTCTAAGCTGCCTGCACGGCAGTGAACCAGTTCTTCGACACTGCACATGACCTCAAACATTTCTAAGCTGCCTGTACGGCAGTGAACGCCAGCGATGCTGGTGGCAACGAGTGGCTACCTTTCTAAGCTGCCTGTACGGCAGTGAACAATCCGGGGGTGTTCAGATCCTCATTGATGATTTTCTAAGCTGCCTGTACGGCAGTGAACCTGTGCGGCATGCTGGTGGCGGTGGCGCCAGTTTTCTAAGCTGCCTGTATGGCAGTGAACCGGCCGCATATCGATTAGCGCAGTGGCATAACTTTCTAAGCTGCCTGTACGGCAGTGAACATTCCTTGGCGCGAAATGTGACATTTAATCCAATTTCTAAGCTGCCTGTACGGCAGTGAACCTGGTCGTTAATGAAACCTCCCCACTTCATTATTTCTAAGCTGCCTGTACGGCAGTGAACGCGACTGCTATCGAATTCAACGACTGCGCTGGTTTCTAAGCTGTCTGTACGGCAGTGAACATCTGTGAGTGTCAAATTATCTGCATGGGTATTTTCTAAGCTGCCTGTACGGCAGTGAACTAACTGCGCACTCATCGGGTGATTGTGCTTTATTTCTAAGCTGCCTGTACGGCAGTGAACCGTATCCAAAGCAGTGTCATCCCCTTCTCTGCTTTCTAAGCTGCCTGTACGGCAGTGAACGACTTTAATCAGTGACCCTTCGTCCGTGGCTATTTCTAAGCTGCCTGTACGGCAGTGAACACGGGACTGTCTCTTTCGGGGTGGGTCTGGACTTTCTAAGCTGCCTGTACGGCAGTGAACCCGTGCAATACGCAATCCGGCCTGAATCTGCTTTTCTAAGCTGCCTGTACGGCAGTGAACACTGATTTGTAGATGGCGTGGGCAACCTCATATTTCTAAGCTGCCTGTACGGCAGTGAACGTTAGCAGCGCGTTAGAGCATATTGTGACACTTTTCTAAGCTGCCTGTACGGCAGTGAACCTGTCAATCTCCCACTCGCCAGCGCTGAATGATTTCTAAGCTGCCTGTACGGCAGTGAACACGGTCGCGAGGGTTTCGTCTGCCGAACTCCATTTCTAAGCTGCCTGTACGGCAGTGAACATTAAAATTTTGAAAAGTGCCTTAGCAGTAAGTTTTCTAAGCTGCCTGTACGGCAGTGAACCTCGTAACCCTCCGCATCAAAATTCGCGGCGTTTTCTAAGCTGCCTGTACGGCAGTGAACTCGTGGGTGATGCGGGCAGCGCCGGCGCGAGATTTCTAAGCTGCCTGTACGGCAGTGAACGCGATCCCCAACGTCGATTTGTCTTCCTCTACTTTCTAAGCTGCCTGTACGGCAGTGAACATAACCCTCTGTACAGCGATACGGCTGCTCGCTTTCTAAGCTGCCTGTACGGCAGTGAACTCAGCTCTTTGAATGCCGCATAGCGGCATGGATTTCTAAGCTGCCTGTACGGCAGTGAACGCATCAGCACCCAGTCGGCCGCCGCGTGTGTTTTTCTAAGCTGCCTGTACGGCAGTGAACGTTAGTGCCGTCGGTTATCTGTACTGGTGTTCTTTCTAAGCTGCCTGTACGGCAGTGAACGCGTTGGTGACGATGTTTTCTACATAACCTTTTTTCTAAGCTGCCTGTACGGCAGTGAACTTCACGGACAACCTGCAGCGCTGGCAGCAACTTTTCTAAGCTGCCTGTACGGCAGTGAACATCCCGGTCACTCTTCTGGTGCAGCAGGTCGTTTTCTAAGCTGCCTGTACGGCAGTGAACAGTTTTATCCAGCCGCGATGCCGTGGCCAGCATTTCTAAGCTGCCTGTACGGCAGTGAACGTACCTGGATAAGCGCACTGAGATGATGCAGTTTTCTAAGCTGCCTGTACGGCAGTGAACACCACCGCATTGATCTGCCTGCATCCGTTACTTTTCTAAGCTGCCTGTACGGCAGTGAACGGTAGTGCCAAGGCACATACGCCGGTAGAACATTTCTAAGCTGCCTGTACGGCAGTGAATTGACGACATTATCGTTGAGCTGCCGCCGCAGTTTTCTAAGCTGCCTGTACGGCAGTGAACGTTTTAAAGGTGGCGTCCACCTCGTCACTCATTTTCTAAGCTGCCTGTACGGCAGTGAACGGACTTTTCCAGGTTATTCTTGGGGTGGCGCTTTTCTAAGCTGCCTGTACGGCAGTGAACTGTTGCCGCTTAACCCCTTCTCTTTGAAATAAAAAGCTTTCCCTTCCTTTTTTAAAAAACACCCTTTTTCCAGGCGCTTAGTAAATATCTTTATATTTCAATAAAATAAAATTACTCCCGAAAAAAGGGTTAACTCGTCAGAACCAGGGTACGGTCGCTTCGGCGCTCAGGCCATAGCTGCTGAAAGTACCTTCAGTCGGCTTTTCTTTTAGCGGCCCGTGTTCCACAAACAGCAGCCATGTATGCCCATTGGATCGGCTTTTTATCGCTAAAAATGGCAGTCTGCCGCGCTTCTCGCTAAACACGCTGATCTTTTCCTTCGCCTCCTCCGCCGTCAGCCAGCCCTTTTTCACCGAGCGCCGCAGCCGCCGCTCGACGTTGCTTTTATACTGCACGCGGCGCACGGTGCGGTATCGGCAACCTTCCGGCACCGGCCGAATCGATTTGCAAAAAACATAATCTTTAAGGCGGTCGTACCAGCCTGTAGCGGCAAGCGCCTGTAAATCCTCCTCTGAGCCATGCAGTCGTAATCTGTTGCCCGGCGTCAGCGCTACCGCCGGAAAACTTACGCCAATCCGACCTTCGCCAGCCTGATTTAATTTCAGATGAAGCTGCGTAAAAAGCGCAGCCATTAATACTTCATCCGCTATCTCCGGATCCGGCAAGATAATGAGATCCTGGTAATATTTCATGCTGCCGCCCTATTCGCTTTTTTCGCCGAAGACGCCGCCACGAATGAGCGTAGCGATAACGTAATGCTGCTGTTCAACGGCTGGCGCTTCGCCTTTGGTTACCCAGTTATCCAGCAGCGTATAAAAATCCATTTTCTGCTTCGGCTGACGATAGGCCAGGCCGCGGCTGGTGACGGAACCATAAGGCTCTACCGCAATCGGCCCCATATCGGGTTCATCCGCTTTCGGATACCAGCTGTCTATAGTGCGTAACGCGTTGCCAATTTTTTGCGAGTGCATGGCTGCTGTCTCATCAATCTGATAAAGCACTTTGCTTTTCTTACTGTTGTTGTCCAGTACCAGTTCCTGAGAGGGGAAAACTTCCTGGCCGTTGCCCAGCCGTACAAAAGCTTCCACGTTCAGCAGGACAAAGGCCTTTCCTGCCAGGCCCTGGGCGATAGCCTCCGTCAGCTGAGCCAGAGCGCCCTGTGGCTGAGAAAACTTACGCAGATCGTAATCATGCGCATTAAATTCCCAGTTTTTTTCGCCACGGCTTACGCAAACTTTTATCGCCTCGGCGCCAATTCGGTTGCGCCACAAAAAACGGCCGTTGGCGATATTTTCCGCATAGCGAGCCGCCAGCTCGTTAAAACCATGCTGTTCGATATAGCCATTGATCACTTTTGTGAGTTCGGTCTGGTAGGCCTGATCGTTACAGACCGAAGGCGTAGCCAGATTGCCCAACACGCGCAGCGTAAATACCACTTTTAACGTGTCGGCATCCGCTGGCAGCGCGGCCACGTCCACACGCTGAAGGTTAGCTTTTTGGATCTCCGCATCCAGTTTTAACGGATCGCTCGCCACCGCATTTTTCAGGCGATTAGAGATAGTGCCGCGTACGGCTTTTTCCTTGATTGCTATGGACTGCCACGGCTCTTTTTGCTGCCATTTTCCGGCAAACATCACGCCGTCGGAGTTAGCTAATTTTTTCTCGAAAGCAAGTACGGAAGCTGTTTTAATCGTTGCTTTAGCCATTTCAATTTCCTTATCAATTAATCGTCGTTAAATTCGTCTTCAAACGCTTCGTAAACCGTCTGGCTTACTTCCTGACCACTACGGCAAAGGTAGTGCTCGTTTTCACAGGCGTGACGCCATATCAGCTCGTCGAGCCGGGCGATGCGATGCAGGCTGCGCCATTCGCCCACGCCGTATACCGCCTCGGCAAAGCAGAACGGCGTCTCGTTATCTCGCGAGTTCGCCACTTGGCCCGGTTCAAGTAAGGATGTGATGGCGCGATATCCCGTCATCAATGGCACTAAAAATCCGCCTGCAGGCTTCGGCTGATACTGCCAATGGGCTTTATCACCCGGCTGGGGATGTTCATTTTCAGCCACGGCCCGCATTTTCAGGCTGGCGAAATCAAGCCAGGCGTCCAGCATTTCGGCCTGCGGATTGTTTTGCTGAAGTTGAGTAAAGTGCTCCGCCAATAACGGCGAACGATCCAACAGCGCGAAGCCGGGCAACAGACGACGCAAAATTTTGCGCGTCGACGACTCTTCTTCCGGCCAGGCGATTACGTTAACGCTTTCAATTTGCTGAATAATACCGCCAGCCAGACGCTGCATCTGGCACAGCTGGCCAAGATGCTCCGCCAGCGCGGCCGCGCCCTGTTCGCCGCCGTCAATACTGCCTTCGCACTGCAACAGCAGCGAAACGGTCATATGCATGCGGCCTTCTTCATTAAACGAAGCCGTTTTTGCCTCTTTGGTTAACGGGTTGCGCGTCAGCGAGAAGAGATAATCGTAACCGGATGAGCGCGCATGCACCTGTTGCTGATGGCAGATCACGCCGCAGCCGCTCAGGCTTAGATCGTGGCTTTTTTGCAGCCTGCGCGATAAAGCGTGAGTAAATCCCAGAAAATGCGTGATAGCGGGAAAACCCCAGGTTAATCCGGCGATGGCGTTAGCGTTTTCCACGCGCAGGCGGCGCAAAATAATCAGATGGCTCATAACAGATCCTCTTTTAAATCCTGCTCCATTTCCCGCAGGCGCCTTTTGAATAATGCAGCCGTTGAAAAGTAGCGCCGTTCCACCTTGCCCATATTAAGCGGGTTAACGCTACGTTGATTAAGCGGATTTGCACTAAGCTGACGGCTTAGCCAGTAGCCGAAATCCCGCGCTACTTCGATTTTCCAGTCGTCTGCTTCCCGCTCAAATCGGAAATTTTCGTCGGTATTTCCACGTAGCGGGTCCAGCCAAAGTTGCTGCGACTGTTTTAGCTCGCAGTTTTGGTTTTCACTCCAGCAAGCGAATTCAGGCTGCTGAATACCGGTTACGTAGTTAAATAAGATATCGATAATTTCATCGACATAGCTTTCGCGCCGCTGGCGAATTTTTTCGGTACTTTCTTTGCTATAAACGCTGTTCAAATAGCGTTTCAGTCTTTCCACGCTCGGTCGCGCCAGCCGTGAAAACTCGCTGCAAAAATGAAAAATGGTTTTGTGATTTAACGGCGGCTTATTAATGGATTGCCAGACCGGCGCGGCGCAGGATAGAAGCCTGACTTTGCCGCCGCGAGCGCTGTTTAAATAAGAAATGTTCTGCGGCTTGGTGCCGCCAAAGTTTTGGATGGCGGTATTTAAATAAGAAGTTTTTGGCTGACTATGCCAGGTTCCGGCTTTAACCGCGGCGGCAATCTCTTTAGCCTCATCGCTAAAACGCGATACGGTCAGGCGTTCATGTAGCGCATGAGCTAATGAAGTGGAAAATAAAGGGCTAAGAAGATGATACTGACCGTCGCCAATCGGAAAATAAATTTGTTTAGCAAGCTTATGCGAAGCAGGATTGGGTGCGGATAACACCTGTTTAAATCCGACAACCCATTCGGCCAGCTGTTGCTCATTATCTGCTAATGCCGCCAGCGCGGAAGTATCTTCACGGATCAGGCTGGCGATCAGCGAATCACCCTGATGTTCGGTTTGTAGGAGTTTGGCGACATCCAGCGCGGCAGCATTGCCGACGGCATCCAGCGCCGGTTTTTTTAAAGTGCCTGAAGAAAGATAATCTGATGGCTGATTGCCGGAAAGCTGGTAAATACTGCTACCCTTTGTGTCACCGTGCGTAAATTTCAGAGCATGAGTTACCAGGCTGATTTGTTCGGCGCGTCTGGCCGCATCGCTTAGCCAGTTTCGCGTTTCGTACTTCCGATCCAACTCTGCGTACTGACTTGCATAGTCGTTTTTTACTGCGGCTTGCCGCTCAATTGACTGGGCACTTACCAGCGCTTTTTCCTCTTTTTTTTCCAAACCCTCACGCTTTAGCGATTTCCGCTCGGCTATATACGAGACGATAAATGATGAAAGTCCTTCTTTTGGCATCCTTTGCCTCCTTTTGAAAACTTACTTATTAATAAATACGGTAATCATCAAAAAAAACATCCCACCTGGTCAGCAAGCAATCCCAAAAAAAACCCTCAACTTATCTTTTAATTAATATAGCTGTTATTGAAAAGCCATAGCTGTATCTGCCAGCTAACCCTTAACTGCGCACCACCTTCCAACCTAAGTATTAATTCAGGGGAAAGAAAAGAAAAAACCAAGGTTTTGGATGTATTTTATATTTAAAAACAGAAAATGCAACACAACATAAAATTTTAAGACTAAAACGTTTCAATTCAAAAATCGCCCTCAGGTAGAGTACAAAATTATTTTAATACGAAGCATTTAGCCTGTATTATTTGCTGTTTTAGTCAGACCTAATAGTAAGGCTAAACTATTAATTCTGATTTTTTACTGCTGTACAGGCAGCTTAGAAAAGCAACCCTTCTATGTTGGTATCAACGTTTGATGTTCACTGCCGTACAGGCAGCTTAGAAAATAGTCATTGGTTGCGCCTGAGCGCTTCCAGAGTTCACTGCCGTACAGGCAGCTTAGAAAGGCAAACGCACCGAACACAATCGAATAATCGAGTTCACTGCCGTACAGGCAGCTTAGAAAAGGAAGAATCGCTACTCAGATCACCGTAGCTAGTTCACTGCCGTACAGGCAGCTTAGAAACGCAGGTGGTGATATTTTTTGACGGCCTTTCCGTTCACTGCCGTACAGGCAGCTTAGAAAAGCCATGCCAGATAGTCCTCTACCGTGGACCAGTTCACTGCCGTACAGGCAGCTTAGAAAATCAAAGCCGCCGGGGGTGAGGTCGAATGAAAGTTCACTGCCGTACAGGCAGCTTAGAAAAATGCGAGAGGCAGTTCTTAAGTGCCTGTCTTGTTCACTGCCGTACAGGCAGCTTAGAAACAGCTCGTGTCTTGCCAGTCCGCCTCGGTCAGGTTCACTGCCGTACAGGCAGCTTAGAAATCACACCATCGAGCGCCACCAGACAGACCAGCGTTCACTGCCGTGCAGGCAGCTTAGAAATAAGTATTAATGACTACGAACGATGACATTCCTTCCTGCCGTACAGGCAGCGGCGCACTCATCCGAGTGCGCCAAACACGCCCAGCAACGGATGAAAAAGCCATGCTTCGTCACGTTCACGCAATCGTATCTCACCAAACCTTTTGCTGACGTCCACCAGTTCCATACCCAGTTCTTCAGCCAGATCGGCATAAAGCTGCTGATAGTCTGGCGTTATCCATAATGCGACGCCTTCTGCCAACTCGGGCAGCATAGCTTCCTCAATCGCACTTGCTTTATGTCCGGCGATCCCCTCATCGGGTTGATAAAAAGTGGGTTTATCTCCCTCATCTTCTATCAGCAAATAGTGCAGCCGATCCGGCGATGACTGACGGAAAGGCCGCCGCTTCTGCATTTCGCCACACCAGCCGAGCGGCTTGCGCCACCAGAGCGCCGCGCAATATTTTTCCGGCTCACGCTTTCTGCCCAGTAGCTCTACACGCAGCCTGACATGTTCCAGATCGACAAGGTGCTTAAAAGGCCCGACCGTTTGCAGCTTTTCAGGCTCCTGCACGCGCGGTATGGCATCAATGACGAAATCTCCTTTCTCATGCAATAAATCATGAAGATCGTGAGAGGCAAGCTGAAACTCGCTGCTTTCAAAACCGGGACGGTTATAGGCAACCTCATCCGGCAAGCGCAGCGCCCGATAGTTTTTCCGCAGCAAATAAATATTGGGTTCTGAAGGCACAAGCTGCCGGTGACGCTGCACGCGTCCGGCCAACTGGATCAGCGCACGCATAGAGCTGGGTTCAGCGATGGCCCAATCGAAATCGAAATCGCGCCCAACTTCTATTACCGGGCTTGCCAGCACCACAAACAGATGATGCTGCGCCGCGCTGCTTTTCAGCGCCTGCTTGATTTCCGCAACCTGCCATAGCGCCCGATCGTCATGACGCGTTAATGCTGCTTCCAGCCGCTTTTCTATGCAGGAACGCATCGCCAGAGGATGCCTGCTGTGATAAATGCAGTAATGAATCTGCGTATTGTCCGGCGCGGCCTTCACCAGCAAATGCTGCGCCACCGCGGCCAGCGGATCGATATTCGCCATACGAATTACGCCCAGTGAAACACATTGCCCGCTCGCCTCATGCTGCTGATGGTGTGCAGAATGAAGCGCTATCACAGATTGAAAGAACACGGCGGCCAGCGCATCCAGCGCATCGCTTTCTTTACGGCTTGCAGAGGTGACATCCACCAGCCTGGCCTTTCTCAGCGCTTTAGTATGTTGTAACTTAACTACCCGCTTCGCGACGAAAGCGTCATGCTGTAGCCGGAAATCGCTGCCCGCCTCAATGTCCTGACAGAGCGCCTCATGCTCGTCAAACCAGGCGCAGCAAACGGGTGGCGCAATTTCGGTCAATCCGGCATTTTTATGCCATTCAGCGCGGCCATGACGATAGGCGTTGTAAAGCGCCAGCACCAGCGCGGGCGGCAGCGTGGCGGAAGAAATCAGGACGCGCGAGCCGAGCATTCCCGCCCAATTCACCAGCCGACACAGCGCGGGAAGATCGTTGATATCGAAATCGTCCGGCTCGTCAAGCACCAGATCGCCGGTTAGCAATCGCAGCATTGGCGCTATCTGTTTGCCACCGCGCAGCCCTTCCGTCGCCGGGATAAGATGGTCGATGGTGCTGACCAATACCGGCGCACTCAGAAGCTGATGCAGTTTTCCCTTTTTTTCCAGCCAGCGGCTGAACCGTCCGTCGTCCAGGCTACCGTCGTAACGAACGTAGTGATGCTCATGATAGAGCGCTTCGGCTGACTGGCTTCCGGCATCCGCTTCCTCTGCATCGTCTATGTTATGGTATTGATGCAGATCTTTTACCGCCTGCGAACCTATCATCACCGCCAGATCTTCATTATCCAGCCGTAGTTTTTTGCGCAGCGCATCGCCCGTTTGCAGCGTCAGCGTGCGCAATCCCAGCGCAACGGAAAAGCGACAGCCCAGCTTTTCATCGCTCAGCGCATACATAATGCGGGCATTGGCAAAAGTTTTTCCGCAGCCAGTGGAAGCCATGTTTACGCCAAAAAAGCCCTGACTTTCGGTTTGTTGACGTATCGATGCGGCCAAATCGAAAGCGCGATCCTGCCACCTGAAGCAAGCGTCTTTGGCTCGCTCGCGAAAAGCTTTGTGCCGCGTTATAGCCGGCAGCGTTTTGCGCAGATGCGGCAGGCTGGCCCCCAACAGCAGGGCATTTTGCGCAACGGCAAGGTTGTGCTCATCCAACTTCTGCTTGCCCAGACGCGGCGCTTCGGTATTGGCAAACGGTGCATAGTCGCTGTCCTGCCAGCCAGGCGTGGCGGGCAATGCAGAGTAGTGATGGTCGGCAAGCATTAATACCAGCCTTGCCATATGACAGGTAAAGGTCTGATCGAGTCGCGCAAAACGCAGCAGCGAGGGTTGGGAAAGCGCACGTCGGGCAATCTTCTGCGCTTTAGCGCGCCAGGTTCGGCTTTTTAGCGGCGTTCCCTGCTTAAACGACCATTGCGCCCTGAGTTCCTTATCTTCCCAGTCATCTTTTAAATGATTCAGCGCATTCCAGACGGGTTCCAGCTGATGCGTCAGCCAGCGATCCGCTTCGCTCAGCTGCGGCGGATTGCTGCGTTTTCCAGGATAAACCGGCAGCCGATGGTGCGATAAAATCAGCCAGGCGACCGTTGCAGCTACGGGCGGCAAAGCGACAAAAGGATTGGGCAAAGCGGGATCCTTTATCAGATTAGCCAGCATTCCCGCTTCGTCTTCGGCGCTGACCTCAGCTAACGCCTGTAACCACTGCATATCGCTCCGATCGCCGACCCAGGCGCAAAAAAGCCGTAACGATACCCATTCGTGACGATAGGGCTGAAACGTTTTGCCTTCGCCAAACAGGCTTTGCTGAAAAAGCTGATTCGCTTTGCCGAAGTCATGAAACAGACCGGCGATGGCGGCCGTCAGCCCGATAGCCTGCGCGCTTTGCCACTGATTTTCATCCTGGCTTTTCAGCACGTCGCGTTCTGTTGTGTGCGTCGGCGCGCTGCCGTCCCGATTAAACCTGCGCACGTTACCGACAATCCACAGCAGTTCGCTCTGACCGCCGCTTTTGATCCAGTGACAGGCGACGGCGGTATTTCGCCTGGCAGTTTTACGCAGCAGTTTTCTCAGCGTATTTAGTCCTTCCAGCGTAATCGCCGTCTGCCAGGTTCTTTCGCCTTTGCGCTCGGCAAATTGATCGATAATCCGACGCGTTTCGATCAGCGCGCGCTTATTGCACTGGGATATCAGCAAAATATTCATTTATCCGCTCGCCCCAGATAATTTGCCGTTGATTGCAGCGTTTCGATCATCAGATCCAGCGCCTCGGCTTTTTGTAATCCGGCGATACAGCGCTGACGAAATTCCTGCTCGTCTTCTCCCGCCATTGCGGAAAGAAAAGCCTGCGGCAGTATCAGCGCGTCCTTAATCATATCCGCCACGTCGAAAACCAGACCGCCGCACCGGGTTTTACCGTGTAATACCGCCAGGCCGTGCGGCAAACCTGTCACCCAGCAGGCCGTGGCGGCCAGCCCATAGGCAAGATAATTACCGTGATCTAAAAAACGGTTGGCGATATCCGTTCCGCCGCCGCGCTTTGTGCGGGTAAATTCGCCATATTTTGTGGCTTCCGCCGCCAGCTTATAGAGCGCTTTGGTCAGCACGGCTTCCTGAGTCAGCAAATGCTGTACGCTGGTACAGGTTATAAGGCTTTTTTCAAACCTGACTAACAGGGATTCCAGCACGGATTGCTGAATTACAAATTTTTCCTGCCTGGCCATACGCTCGTTTAACCAGTGTTTTTTTATTTGTTCAATGCGAATCCGTTGGAAAGCGACTGCCGCCGCTACTCGTTTTTCCTCGGCGAACCAGAAGCTGACCCAGTTTTGCAGGTATTCCGTGGGACGATATTCACTTTGCGACGTTAGCCAGGAAACGGCCGTTTCTACTTCATTTGCCGCATAGAGCGGCGTACCGTTGCCGCCGCAAAAGCCGACCAACACGCCAGCTCTGGCGAATTCGCGCATGGCGGCCTGGGTAACGGAGGTGCCGGTGCCAAGCATAATCACCGTTGTATTGGCAATGGGGATATTCCAGTAGAGCGAACGTTTTCCTTCGTCCGTCACATATTCCACGCGTCCGCCGTTAACCAGCACGCGACAGTATTGCAGATAATAGATATTGCTGCGTTTTGAATGGAGAATGGTTTTTAAATCAGAGGGTTTGAGCTGTTCCATGCGCATTCCTTGCGTCTGGCCGACAGGGTGCTGGCCTGGTTTGAATGTTTTCTGAGACGGGTTAGTGTATTAAACCATCAGAAAAATTAAAGAGAGAACGGTAGCAATTTTATCTGCTGCTGACAGCGTGCCTGTTTGATATATGCCTGGGCGCCTGTACGGCAGTAAACAACGCATTTCAGTAGCACATGAACGCGCTGACCTTCTTATCTATATGTACGGCAGTTAATATTTTATTCCTTTTTAGCGTCCAAACAGTACATACCAGCAACGGCAACCCTCATAAAACCACCAGAAAGTGATGTAATTTTTCAGTAAATTCAATCATTCATGCCATTCTGCGTTAGGTCATAAAATAAAATTTTACTGCGTCAAAAGGGGAATTTTTTTCCTTCCTCATTACAAATAACTTCTGCTGCCAGTAAATCCTGCCTGTCACGACAGACAACTTAAAATCTTATTTTTCCCGATGCGTTTGCTCCCGGAGACAGATTTTTATGCTAATGCGATTGGCGGTAAGAGTTGTTCTATTATTGGGCAATATGATTTAAGGAGTAGACCGGGCCAACAATTTTATCTATTGGCATGTTAATATCAAAAACTTCTTCTAAGGCCAGAGAAACCCCCCGCCGGAATATGCCCATGAATCAACCACCTTCTCCTTTAACACCTGAACAGCGGATCAGGGAGCTTAAAAAACAGTTTGAGCTGATCACTCAGAAAGCGGAATTTCTGTAGCAACGTCAGCGTGTTATCAGCGGTCTGAGCGATTAGTTGCTCTGTCAGCGATTCGCTGTTCCTCAACGTTCCAAAGGCTGCTGCCGTCAGAAGATGGCTGGTCAGTTCCATCTGGCAAACCATTTTTACCTGGGGATACGGTCCCGGCTGACCACTGTAAGTCTAACGCGGGAAATTTGGTGCAGGGGCTCTTCGCGCTCAAACGCCATGCCGACAACGCAGGGTTACGGTCCCGGATTCAGCAAGGCAACGGGCGATAAGCTCAGGGTCAAGAACATCGCTGAGAGAAGTCAGGGGATTACGGGTCGCATCGTAACGGGATACAAGATTCAGTGCCTGAGCAATACGCATAAAAAATCCGGAAATGGGTGAGCATTTCCGGACTTTTACACAGCCAGTGGATCGGTCAACCGATCCTTAACTGTTCGGCATTACCACTTGTGGGGCCATTCTCAGAACCTGAAGCGACTTACTTCTTCTTCGCTTTTGGGTTTGGCAGATCGGTGATGCTACCTTCGAACATCTCCGCGGCCAGGCCGACGGATTCATGCAGCGTCGGGTGAGCATGGATGGTCAGCGCAATATCTTCCGCATCGCAGCCCATCTCAATGGCCAGACCGATTTCACCCAGCAGCTCGCCGCCGTTGGTGCCGACAACCGCACCACCGATAACGCGATGCGTCTCTTTGTCGAAGATCAGTTTGGTCATGCCGTCCGCGCAGTCGGAAGCGATTGCACGACCCGAGGCCGCCCATGGGAAGGTCGCCGTCTCGTAGCTGATGCCCTTCTCTTTCGCTTCTTTCTCGGTCAGGCCAACCCAGGCAACTTCTGGCTCGGTATAGGCGATCGATGGAATCACTTTCGGATCGAAATAGTGTTTCTTACCGGAGATGACTTCCGCCGCCACATGACCTTCGTGCACGCCTTTGTGCGCCAGCATTGGCTGACCCACGATGTCGCCGATGGCATAAATGTGCGGCACATTGGTACGCATCTGCTTATCGACACGGATAAAGCCGCGATCGTCCACTTCCACGCCCGCTTTACCGGCATCCAGACCTTTACCGTTCGGTACACGACCGATGGCGACCAGCACCGCATCATAACGCTGTGGCTCTGCTGGCGCTTTTTTGCCTTCCATCGTGACGTAGATGCCGTCGTCTTTGGCTTCTACCGCGGTCACTTTGGTTTCCAGCATCAGATTGAACTGCTTGCTGATACGCTTAGTGAAGACTTTTACCACGTCTTTGTCGGCGGCCGGGATAACCTGGTCAAACATCTCAACCACGTCAATCTGCGAACCCAGCGCGTGATACACGGTTGCCATTTCCAGACCGATGATTCCGCCGCCCATAACCAGCATACGCTCAGGCACTTCTTTCAGCTCCAGCGCAGCGGTGGAATCCCAGACGCGTGGGTCTTCGTGCGGAATGAATGGCAGCTGAATAGGACGAGAACCGGCAGCGATCACCGCGTTATCGAAGTTGATGGTAGTACCGCCGTTTTCGCCGTCCACGAACATGGTGTTCGCGCCGGTGAATTTAGCTTCGCCGGTCACTACTTTCACTTTACGGCCTTTCGCCATACCTGCCAGACCACCGGTCAGCTGATTGATGACCTTCTCTTTCCAGGTACGGATTTTGTTGATATCGGTCTGCGGTTTGCCAAACACGATACCGTGTTCTTCCAGCGCCTTGGCTTCTTCAATCACTTTTGCAACGTGCAGCAGCGCTTTGGAAGGGATACAGCCCACGTTCAGACAAACCCCACCCAGGGTGCTGAAACGCTCAACGATGACGGTCTCCAGACCTAAATCCGCTGCGCGGAAAGCTGCAGAGTAACCTGCTGGACCTGCCCCAAGTACCACGACCTGAGTTTTAATTTCTGTACTCATCATGACCTCTTAGTTAACTTTACCGGCGATGCTCAGGGTTCCTGTCGCTGTAGCGGGGTGAGCTGAAACTTTATCTGAATCACTGACCAGGCCAGCTCATCAAGAGGCAAGTTCTGACTGCCATGCTAAAACGTCAATATCCTGAAGAATTTCCTCTCGCCTACCGGTACGTTTTCACCGCAAGAGTTTACAGAGTTGTTAACAAACTGCAAACTGCCTGATGCAAAACGCTTTCAACTACCTTGTCGACTTATGACATCGAAAGCCGGCTATGAGAAGGCCGGCTTACGCCGGCCTGAGTTACTTTTACATCACCAGACGGCGAATATCCGCCATGATGGTCGCGATGTAGGCGGCGAAGCGTGCACCCGCCGCGCCATCGATCACCCGGTGATCGAAGGAGAGCGACAGCGGCAGCATCAGGCGCGGCACAAACTCTTTGCCGTTCCAGACCGGTTCCATCGCCGACTTGGAGACGCCAAGGATAGCCACTTCCGGCGCGTTGACGATTGGGGTAAACGAGGTTCCGCCAATACCGCCAAGGCTGGAGATCGTGAAGCATCCCCCCTGCATATCCGATGACGTCAGCTTGCCGTCACGGGCTTTCTTCGAGATCACGGACAGTTCGTTAGAAAGCTCCACGATGCCTTTCTTGTTCACGTCCTTGAACACCGGCACCACCAGGCCGTTTGGCGTATCTACCGCCACGCCGATGTTGATATATTTCTTCAGCGTCAGCTTCTGACCATCTTCCGACAGCGAGCTGTTAAAGCGTGGGAACTCTTCCAGCGCCTTCGCGGCCGCCTTCATGATGAACACCAGCGGGGTGATCTTCAGATCCAGCTTTTTCTTCGCCGCTTCTTCGTTCTGCTGCTTACGGAAGGCTTCAACGTCGGTGATGTCCGCTTTATCGTGCTGCGTGACGTGCGGGATCACAATCCAGTTGCGGCTCAGGTTCGCACCAGAAATTTTCTGGATGCGGCCCAGTTCCACTTCTTCGATCTCACCGAACTTGCTGAAGTCAACCTTCGGCCACGGCAGCATGCCAGGCATTCCGCCGCCGGCGGCCGCTGGCGCCGCTTCGGCACGTTTCACGGCATCCTTCACGTACGCCTGAACGTCTTCCTTCAGAATACGGCCTTTACGACCGGTTCCTTTGACCTTCGCCAGATTCACGCCAAACTCGCGTGCCAGACGGCGGATAACCGGGGTGGCGTGAACGTAAGCGTCATTCTCGGAGAATTCGCCTTTCGCTTCTGCTTTCGCCGGAGCAGGTGCCGCTTTGCTTTCCTGCTTCGCGGGCGCTGCCTCTTCTTTTTTCGCGGCAGGCGCCGCAGCCGGTGCCGCACCCTCGACTTCGAAGACCATGATCGGCGAGCCGGTTTTGACCTTATCGCCCGCAGAGATGGTGATCTCTTTAACGGTGCCGGCGAATGGCGCAGGGACTTCCATAGAGGCTTTATCGCCTTCCACGGTAATCAGCGACTGCTCGGCTTCAACCTTGTCGCCCACTTTAACCATCACTTCGGTGACTTCAACTTCATCATCACCAATGTCCGGTACGGCCACGTCTTTCACGCCGCTGGCAGCCGTTGGTGCCGTTGCCGCTTCTTCTTTCACTTCTGGCTTCGCTTCAGCAGGCGCCGAACCGGAACCCGCGGTTTCGAAGACCATGATCATCGAACCGGTGCTGACTTTGTCGCCGGTGCTGATTTTGATCTCTTTGACCTTACCTGCGAACGGCGCCGGAACTTCCATTGAGGCTTTATCGCCTTCAACGGTAATCAGCGACTGCTCGGCTTCAACGGTATCGCCTACTTTGACCAGAATTTCGGTGACTTCCACTTCGTCATCACCGATATCCGGGACGTTAACATCTTTGCTTTCCGCGCTCTGAGCGGCCGCGGGCTTCGCGTCTTCTTTCTTCTCTTCCTTCTCTTCGGCCTGAGCAGGTGCCGCTTCAGCAGCACCGTCAGCGGCTTCAAAGATCATCATCAGCTTGCCGGTTTCAACCTTGTCACCGGTGGCGATTTTGATCTCTTTCACCACGCCCGCCTGAGGCGAAGGGACTTCCATTGAGGCTTTATCGCCCTCAACGGTAATCAGCGACTGCTCAGCTTCAACCTTGTCGCCAACCTGGACCAGGATTTCGGTCACTTCCACTTCGTCTGCACCGATGTCCGGTACGTTAATTTCAATAGACATTAATCTTTACCTCTTATGCCAGACGCGGGTTGACTTTATCGGCATCGATATTGAATTTGGTGATCGCTTCCGCAACCACTTTCTTATCGATTTCACCGCGTTTAGCCAGTTCACCCAGCGCGGCAACAACCACGTAAGATGCGTCCACTTCGAAGTGGTGACGCAGATTTTCACGGCTGTCAGAACGTCCGAAACCATCGGTGCCCAGTACGCGGTAATCGCTGGCTGGCATGAAGGTACGGATCTGCTCAGCGAACAGTTTCATGTAGTCGGTTGAGGCCACGGCCGGTGCATCGTTCATGATCTGAGCGACGTATGGCACACGCGGTTCCTCTGTCGGGTGCAGCATGTTCCAGCGCTCACAGTCCTGACCATCACGCGCCAGCTCGGTGAACGAGGTTACGCTATAGACATCAGAACCTACGCCGTAATCTTTCGCGAGGATTTCAGCGGCTTCACGCACGTGACGCAGAATGGAACCTGAGCCCAGCAGCTGCACTTTGCCTTTGCTGCCTTCGACGGTATCCAGCTTGTAGATACCCTTACGGATACCTTCTTCCGCACCCTGCGGCATCGCAGGCATGTGGTAGTTTTCGTTCAGCGTGGTGATGTAGTAGTAGATGTTTTCCTGCGCTTCGCCGTACATACGCACCAGGCCGTCATGCATGATGACTGCCACTTCGTAAGCATACGCCGGATCGTAAGAGATACAGTTCGGGATAGTCAGAGACTGAATGTGGCTGTGACCATCTTCGTGCTGCAAGCCTTCACCGTTCAGGGTGGTACGACCGGAGGTGCCGCCAACCAGGAAGCCGCGCGCCTGCTGATCGCCTGCTGCCCAGCACAGATCGCCGATACGCTGGAAACCAAACATAGAGTAGTAGATGTAGAACGGGATCATCGGCAGGTTGTTGGTGCTGTAAGACGTTGCCGCCGCCAGCCAGGATGCGCCTGCGCCCAGTTCGTTGATGCCTTCCTGAAGAATCTGACCTTTCTCATCTTCTTTGTAGTAGGCAACCTGCTCACGGTCCTGCGGGGTGTACTGCTGGCCGTTCGGGCTGTAGATACCAATCTGACGGAACAGACCTTCCATACCGAAGGTACGCGCTTCATCGGCGATGATCGGCACCAGACGATCTTTGATCGACTTGTTCTTCAGCATCACGTTGAGGGCACGTACGAAAGCGATAGTGGTTGAGATCTCTTTGTTCTGCTCGTCCAGCAGCTGACGGAAATCTTCCAGCGCAGGCATTTCCAGCTTCTCGCTGAAGTTCGGCTGGCGGGTTGGCAGGTAGCCACCCAGTTTCTCACGCTGACCGTGCAGATACTTGTACTCTTCGGACTCTTTGTCGAAGGTGATGTACGGCATCTTTTCGATGTCCGCATCTTCTACCGGCACGTTGAAGCGATCGCGGATGTAGCGAACGCCATCCATGTTCATCTTCTTCACCTGGTGCGCGATGTTTTTCCCTTCAGCGGTGTCGCCCATACCATAACCTTTAATGGTATGCGCCAGAATGACCACCGGCTTGCCCTGGGTATCCTGCGCTTTTTTCAGTGCCGCATAGATTTTCTTCGGATCGTGACCGCCGCGATTCAGCGCCCAGATCTCGTCGTCGGTCATATCTTTAACCAGCGCAGCGGTTTCCGGATATTTACCGAAGAAGTGCTCACGCACATAGGCGCCGTCACGGGATTTAAAGGTCTGGTAGTCACCGTCAACGGTTTCGTTCATCAGCTGGATCAGCTTGCCGCTGGTATCTTTACGCAGCAGTTCGTCCCAGCGTCCGCCCCAGATAACTTTGATCACTTCCCAGCCAGCGCCATTAAAGATGCCGTCCAGTTCGTTAATGATCTTGCCGTTACCGGTAACCGGGCCGTCAAGGCGCTGCAGGTTACAGTTGATGATGAAGACCAGGTTATCCAGTTTTTCACGGGTCGCGATAGTGATCGCGCCTTTGGATTCCGGCTCATCCATCTCACCGTCGCCCAGGAAGGCGTAAACGGTCTGCTGGGAGGTATCTTTCAGGCCACGGTGCTCAAGATACTTGAGGAACTTCGCCTGATAGATAGCGCCAATCGGGCCAAGGCCCATCGACACGGTCGGGAACTGCCAGAATTCCGGCATCAGTTTTGGATGCGGATAAGATGAGAGGCCTTTGCCATGCACTTCCTGACGGAAGTTATTCATCTGCTCTTCGGTCAGACGGCCTTCCAGGAAAGCACGTGCGTAAACGCCCGGGGAGATGTGGCCCTGGAAGTAGACCAGATCGCCGCCATCTTTTTCACTGCGGGCGCGGAAGAAGTGGTTAAAGCACACTTCATAAATGGTCGCCGAAGACTGGAAGGAGGACATATGGCCACCCAGTTCCAGATCTTTTTTCGAGGCGCGCAGAACGGCCATAATGGCGTTCCAGCGGATCGCGGAACGGATGCGACGCTCCAGGGAGGTATTGCCTGGATATTCCGGCTCATCTTCAACGGCAATCGAGTTGACGTAATTACGGGAAGCAACGCCTGCTGCCACCTTAACGCCACCTTTACGTGCTTCGCTCATAACCTGGTCAATCAGGAACTGCGCGCGCTCAACACCTTCTTCACGGATGACCGATTCGATCGCCTGTAGCCAGTCGCGAGTTTCGATCGGATCCACGTCATTGTGTAAACGTTCTGACATGGGGGGTATTCCTTATCTGTGTCTAATACGTTGAATTGTCTGGAGCCTGTCTCACTGTACTCTGAGGGCAAAGCACAAGGAGACAGGCCCATCGTTTATCCCCAACGCCTGAGGCGCCAGGGCGAGTTGCCGCGTTATGGTTACGCGTTAGTCCCTACGTTGCTGTAAACGTCGTAAGGAGCGCTCTCGACGACTCTGCTCCCGACTTCTGTCCAGCAATATTTCCTCGATAAACGCCAGGTGACGGTGTGAGGCTTCGCGTGCCTGTTCGGGTTCGCGTGCCACAATCGCCTCGAAAATACTGGCGCGGTGACCGCTCACTTTTGCCAGCATTTCGCGGCGCGAGTAGAGCAATTCAAAATTCTGACGGACGTTTTGTTCCAGCATGGGTCCCATGCAGCGTAGCAGATGTAGCAGCACAACATTATGCGCGGCCTCTGTGACGGCAATCTGATACTGCATCACAGCATTCGCTTCGGCATCCAGATCGCCGCTGTTCTGGGCGGACAGAATCTGCACATGGCAGTGGCGGATCCGCTCAATGTCCTCATCGGTGCCGCGCAGCGCGGCATAATAAGCCGCGATGCCTTCCAGCGCGTGGCGCGTTTCCAGCAGGTCAAACTGAGATTCGGGATGGCCGGCCAGCAGCTCAACAAGCGGATCGCTCAGGCTTTGCCACAGGCTGGTCTGGACGAAGGTGCCGCCGCCCTGACGGCGTAACAGCAACCCTTTCGCTTCCAGACGCTGAATAGCTTCGCGCAGAGAGGGGCGGGAGACATCAAACTGTTTTGCAAGCTCGCGTTCAGGGAGGAGCTTCTCACCCGGACGCAACGTCCCTTCCATGATCAGGGATTCGAGCTGCTGCTCGATAGCATCGGATAGCTTTGGTTGGCGGATTTTGCTGTAGGCCATCATCCCTTCTTCTGCTTCTGCCGGAGTAAATTGGTAATACCAATTGCAAAAAGGTGCCCGTAAAGTAACAAAGTATTCACCTGATGTCTATATAGCGGCTCACCGAAACAACCGGCATTTCCCGCCCGGCAGGCGGATTTAACAGAAGCATCAGGGTGTAAACGTGTCGATGAGCACTTGTTAAATTTCTTAACTTTTCTGAAATCCGGCAGGCGTTTAGTCTGCGATAACCGCAGTTACCATAAGGAAAAGCGCTTCGCTTTTTTGGGTTATTTATGGCATTGAGCTAAGAGATCGCCGACCGCTGAAATTTTCAGCATTCTCCCCGGCTAAAACAGAAAGCGAGTGCATTAAAAGGCGCTTAACACTATTCTTGTCGCGAAGGTAGTATCTGCCTCTTTTTCGTGCTTCTGGCGCTGTAAAGTTTTCAATACGCTATGCGTAAAACAGACTTACAAAGGCTGCCGGCCGGGTTAAGAATAATAATGACACCACGAGGTTTATATGGAACAACAGCAAGGCGAAACGCTGAAGCGCGGCCTGAAAAACCGCCATATTCAGCTTATCGCGTTGGGCGGTGCCGTGGGCACTGGCCTGTTTCTGGGGATCGCTGACACGATCAGAATGGCAGGGCCTTCCGTACTGCTGGGTTACGCCATCGGCGGCTTTATCGCCTTTATGATCATGCGCCAGCTTGGCGAGATGGTGGTTGAAGAGCCGGTCGCGGGCTCCTTCAGCCACTTCGCCTATAAATACTGGGGCAACTTTGCCGGCTTCGCGTCCGGCTGGAACTACTGGATTTTATATGTGCTGGTGGCCATGGCCGAACTGACCGCCGTCGGTAAATATATCCAGTACTGGTGGCCGGAGATCCCGACCTGGATCTCCGCGGCGGGGTTCTTTGTGCTGATTAACGCTATAAACCTCACCAATGTGAAAGTTTACGGCGAGATGGAGTTCTGGTTCGCGATCGTTAAAGTGGTGGCCGTGGTTGGCATGATCGTTTTCGGTATCTGGCTGCTGGTGGGCGACCACGCTGGTCCGGAAGCCTCCGTCACCAACCTCTGGGACAAAGGCGGCTTTTTCCCGAACGGCATAAGCGGCATGGTAATGGCGATGGCGGTCATTATGTTCTCTTTCGGCGGACTTGAGCTGGTCGGTATTACGGCGGCGGAAGCGGATGACCCGGAGAAGAGCATCCCGAAAGCCACCAATCAGGTGCTCTACCGTATTCTGATTTTCTATATTGGCTCGCTGACCGTGCTGCTGTCGCTCTACCCCTGGACCAAAGTCATCGGTGGTGCCAGTCCGTTTGTAATGATCTTCCATGACCTGGGCGACACGCTGGTCGCCAACGCGCTGAACGTAGTGATCCTGACGGCGGCCCTCTCCGTTTATAACAGCTGCGTTTACTGTAACAGCCGGATGCTGTTCGGCCTGGCACAGCAGGGTAACGGTCCCAAAGCGCTGTTGAAATTAGATGGACGCGGCGTGCCTGTGGTCGCTATTGCCGTCTCGGCGGCGGCGACCGCACTCTGTGTGCTGATCAACTATCTGATGCCGGGCGAAGCTTTCGGCCTGCTGATGGCGCTGGTGGTTTCTGCCCTCGTGATTAACTGGGCGATGATCAGCATGGCGCACCTGAAGTTCCGCCGCAAAAAAGATCAGCAGGGCGTTGAAACCCGCTTTAAGGCGCTCTTCTATCCGCTGGGTAACTGGATCTGCCTGCTGTTTATGGCCGGTATTCTGGTCATTATGGCGATGACGCCGGGCATGGCGATCTCCGTCTGGCTGATCCCGGTCTGGGTCGCTATTCTGGCCGTCGGCTACGCGTTTAAAACGCGTCTGCAAAAAGCGTAACGATCTAAGGGGGCTGACGCCCCCTTTATTCGCGGTTCATCGCCCTTGCCTGCACCTCACCGAACCTGCACTTTTTCTTAACTGTTTATTTACACGCCATTTCAGCTGACGCTAAATGTTAACCTTCTCACATTTTCGCTTCGGCAGCCGTTTTGTCCATCTCTGTGACGCATTCAGCTAGCGCAAATCCGCCCTAAGACATTAATACTGTTGCCTTCATTACAGGGTGGGAGAATTATCCATGAAGGGCACGGCACTTTCGGTTAAAGAGAAAATTGGCTACGGCATGGGTGATGCCGGCTGCAACATGATTGGCGGCGCCATCATGCTGTTCCTGAGTTATTTCTACACTGACGTCTTTGGCCTGTCGCCAGCCCTTGTCGGCATCCTGATGCTGTCAGTAAGGGTACTTGATGCCGTCACCGATCCGATTATGGGCGCTATCGCTGACCGGACCCAGAGCCGTTGGGGCCGTTTTCGTCCGTGGCTGCTCTGGGTTTCGCTGCCGTATGTGCTGTTCAGCGTGCTGATGTTCACTACGCCGGACTGGACTTATGAAAATAAGGTCATCTACGCTTTCGTTACCTATTTCCTGATGTCGCTGACCTATACGGCGATCAACATCCCTTACTGCTCTCTGGGCGGCGTTATCACCAACGATCCGGGTGAGCGCGTCTCCTGCCAGTCCTACCGTTTTGTGATGGTTGGCGTGGCAACGCTGATCCTGTCGCTCTCACTTCTGCCGCTGGCTGACTGGTTTGGCGGTGAAGACAAAGCGCGCGGTTACCAGATGGCGATGAGCGTACTGGCGTTTATTGGCCTCTGCATGTTCCTGTTCTGTTTTTCCACCGTGCGGGAGCGTATCAAGCCCGCCGTCCCGACCCACGACGCGATGAAGGCCGATCTTAAAGACGTATGGAAAAACGATCAGTGGGTACGCATTCTGCTGCTGACCTTCTGCAACGTCTGCCCGGGCTTTATCCGCATGGCGGCCACCATGTACTACGTTACCTGGGTAATGGGACAGTCCACGCACTTCGCCACCCTGTTTATCAGCCTTGGCGTTATTGGCATGATGATCGGCAGCACGCTGGCTAAAGTGATGACGGACCGCTGGTGCAAACTCAAAGTGTTTTTCTGGACCAATATCGCGCTGGCTATCTTCTCCTGCGGCTTCTATTTCCTTAATCCTCAGGCGACCGTGCTGGTTGTAGTCATGTACTTCTTCCTGAACATCCTGCATCAGATCCCATCTCCGCTGCACTGGTCCCTGATGGCGGACGTGGATGACTACGGCGAATGGAAAACCGGCAAGCGTATTACCGGTATCAGCTTTTCGGGCAACCTGTTTTTCCTGAAGGTCGGTCTGGCGGTGGCCGGAGCGATGGTTGGCTTCCTGCTCTCCTTCTACGGCTATCAGGCGGGTGCCGCGTCGCAGTCTCCTGCCGCCATGCATGGCATCATTCTGCTCTTTACCGTTATCCCCGGCGTGGGCTATCTGATCACCGCTGGCGTGGTAAGGTTGATGAAAGTCGACCGTAAAATGATGCAGCGCATCCAGTCTGACCTGGAACAGCGTCGCCGCAATTACCATGAACTGAATGATTATCGCGACGGCAAAGCCACCGCCAACCCCGAAGGAGCAGCATGATGAGCAAAGAGACATGGCCTAACCCGTTGATAGAACAGCGCGCCGACCCGTTCATTTTACGCGAGGGTAATGCCTACTACTTTGTGGCTTCCGTACCCGAATATGACCGGCTTGAGATTCGTCGCGCCAGCTCGCTCACCGGCCTGGCGGCAGCAGAACCGGTCGTGGTCTGGCGTAAGCCGGATACCGGTCCAATGAGCGAGCTGATTTGGGCACCCGAGCTGCATCGCATTGGTGGCATCTGGGTGATCTACTTTGCCGCCGCACCGACGCGGGAGATCAAGGACGGCCTGTTTCAGCACCGTATGTTTGTTCTCTCCTGCTCGGCAGAGGATCCGCTTGCTGGCGAGTGGCAGGAATGTGGTCAGATGAACGTGCCCATCGACAGCTTTTCGCTCGACGCCACGCATTTTGTCCATCAGGGTAAAAACTGGTATTTGTGGGCGCAGAAAGATCCGGCTATTCCCGGCAACTCTAACCTTTATCTGGCCGAGCTGGAAACGCCCTGGTCAATTAAAGGTAAGCCGGTCATGCTCAGCCGTCCCGAATATGAGTGGGAGTGCGTGGGCTTCAGCGTGAATGAAGGCCCGGCCGCGATTCGGCACGGTGAACGGCTTTTTGTCAGTTACTCAGCCAGCGCGACGGATGAGAACTACTGTATGGGACTGCTCTGGATCGATGCCGAAGCCGATCCGCTGGTAGCCAGTAACTGGCAGAAGTCTCCTGAACCGGTCTTTACCACCAGCTGGGAAAATCGTCAGTATGGTCCCGGCCACAACAGTTTTACGGTAACGGAAACCGGAGAGGATGTGCTGGTCTATCACGCGCGGAACTATACGGAAATTGAAGGCGATCCGCTGTATGACCCAAACAGGCATACGCGCATAAAAACCTTCAGCTGGGATGAAAATGGCATGCCGCAGTTTGGCACACCTGCGGCGGATACAGTAAAAACTCCGGGTGTTGAAGATTAAGCTCAGGGATAAATACAGATGGTGAAACGGTCCTGGCGAGCGGCTGTTGCCACGCAATTAACGTGTAGAACCGTCTGTATCAGTCAGTAACCGGAACCGGCCATCAGCGAATGATGGCCGGTTTTGTTTCAGGCCGCAGACTAGACCAGGGCACCATAAATCGTTAACAGCGCCACCACGATCACCATCACAAACGACACCTTTTTGGCGAGCGCCACCGCAACCCGCGGCGTTTCAACCTTATCGGTATGCGGCTCACGCGCCAGGGAGTATTGCGCCAGGTTCGTCAGGACCTGGTACTGTGCGCTGTGCCGGTCGCCCAGCGTGGCGAACCAGGCCGGCAATGCGCGTTCCCCATGGCCCAGCAGCGCATAGGCGACGCCCACCAGACGCACCGGAATCCAGTCAATACAGTGCAGAATGGCATCAATCCCCGACTGGGCGCGTTCCAGCGGCGAGTGGTGACGTGCCAGCCAGGATTGCCAGCCGCGCAGAAAGGCATAGCCTACCAGCAACACCGGTCCCCAGGCGCCGCCCACCACAAACCAGAACAGCGGCGCCAGATAAAAGCGATAGTTAATCCACAGCAGGGCATTTTGCAGCGCAGCAAGATATTCCCGTTCGTTGCAGTCAACCGGGATACCGTGGATCATCGTCAGCTCTTCCGCCATGGCGTTGTGCGCGTCCGTATCATTGTGGCTGGCCGCCTTCAGATAAGCGTGATAGTGAAGACGTACCGACCCGGCCCCGATGCAGAGCAGCCCGACGGCGATCCAGAACAGCAGTTTCAGCAGGCCAAAAAAGAGCCCTTCCAGCGCCAGCAGACAGAGCGTGATGACGGCCATCGCCACCACCAGCATCAGCAGCGTGCGCGTCAGTGAAAAACGGCGCTGGTGGCGGAAAAACGGTGCCAGATGGTGATCGAGCTGCCAGCTCTCCCCCATTTTAAACAGGCGTTCCCAGCCCAGCACCAGCAATAAACTAAAAAGCGTCATCTTTACGACTCCCATCTGCAGTGCGGTTAAACGCGCCAGCGGCCAGCGCAGCGCGAAATCTTACCCAGTCAAACGCCGGACCGGGATCGGTTTTCCGTACCGGCGCAATGTCGCTGTGGCCGGTGATGTTCGCAGCCATAGCGGGATAATGCTTAATCAGCAGCTGGCTGAGTTCGGTCAGGGATTGATACTGATCTTCGGTATAGGGCAGCGTATCCGTTCCCTCAAGTTCAATGCCAATGGAGAAATCATTGCAGGCTTCACGCCCCTGATAACAGGAGACGCCCGCATGCCAGGCGCGCAGATGAAAGGGAACGTACTGAACGATCTCACCATCTCTGCGGATCAGACAGTGAGCGGAGACGTTAAGTGAGGCAATCTCAGCAAAGAAGGGATGCGCGTCAGGATCCAACGTTCCGGTAAAGAGGGCGTCGATCCACGGGCCGCCAAACTCCCCCGGCGGAAGGCTGATATTGTGGATAACCAACAGCGTGGGCGTGTCGCTTTCAGGCCGCTCATTACAATGTGGCGAAGGGACCTGCCTGACGCCCGCAATCCAGCCCGCTTGCAGCTGCATGTTTTGCTCTCCTTTCATAACGATTTCATCAGAGTAACATGAATCATTTCAGGAAAACCAAACTTCTGCTGGCAGATAATGCTGCAAAAACAGCCTCTTTTCACGCTGCCAGCAAAGCGCCCTGATAGCCTGAACAGACGCGCTTTTAGTCGGTATTGCCTGCGTCAAAAACCCGGTTCAGGCCGGGACATATGCTGCAGGCATCTGGTAAGAAGGGGGTAAAAAGGCTAGCATTGCCGGACTCTCTTATCCGATACCCGGAGTGAAAAAATGTCCACCCGCCGCTACGATCCGGACAGCCGCCGTAACACGTTACTGGATCGCATAAAGGAAGATATCCCCCCCGGCGTTGCCCAGGCTTTGCGGGAAGATCTGGGTGGGGAAATCGATCCCTGCCAGGATATTACGGCCAGCCTGCTGCCTCCTGATGCAACTTCTCATGCCGTCGTGATTACCCGTGAGAAGGGCATCTTTTGTGGTAAACGCTGGGTTGAAGAGGTCTTCATTCAGCTTGGCAACAAAACCCAGATCGACTGGCACGTCGAAGATGGCGATCCGGTTAGTCCGGATCAGCCGCTATTTGAGGTGAAAGGCCCTTCAGCCGTGATTCTGACTGGCGAACGCACCGCGCTTAACTTCGTTCAGACGCTCTCCGGTGTGGCGACCGAAGTCAGCCGCTATGTCGCGCTTCTCGAAGGGACGCGAACGCAGCTGCTGGATACGCGCAAAACGCTGCCAGGGCTGCGGACCGCGCTTAAATACGCCGTTCTGTGCGGCGGCGGGGCTAACCATCGCCTTGGCCTCTCCGACGCGTTTTTAATCAAAGAGAACCATATTATTGCCGCCGGTTCGGTGCAGGAGGCGGTTAAAAAAGCGCTATGGCTGCATCCGGACGTTCCGGTCGAGGTCGAGGTCGAGTCGCTCGACGAACTGAGCCAGGCCATTGATGCCGGCGCGGATATCATCATGCTGGATAACTTCAGCGTTGAGCAAATGCGCCAGGCAGTAGAGGTGACAAAGGGGAAAGCGCTGCTGGAAGTCTCCGGTAACGTCACTGATGAGACAATCAGAACCTTTGCGGAAACCGGCGTTGATTATATCTCCGTCGGCGCGCTAACCAAGCACGTACGGGCGCTCGACCTTTCCATGCGCTTCCGTTAGTCCGGTCTGGTTAACGCCGCTTCAGCCCTCCCACGCCACGTCTTTTGCGTGGCGTTTTTTTCCTCTTTTTGCGGCGCTTCCCGCATCTGCATAGCGTAACGGTGCAACACTGTCAGTTCATCTCCATCCCCTCTCCGGAATGCTTCTCCCTGCGCTGGCTCGCTTCTTTCGCGAAGGCTAACCTGCCGCACGGAACAACAAAAGGAGCATTGCTATGGAAAAGCAGCAAGGATTTACCCTGATTGAACTGATGATTGTGATCGCGATCGTCGCCATTCTCAGCGCTATTGGACTCCCCGCTTATCAGAATTACCTGCAAAAAGCCGCCCTGACCGATATGTTACAGGTCGCCATGCCTTATAAAACCGCCGTTGAACTTTGTGCGCTGGAAAGCGGCGGGACAGGAAACTGCACGGCCGGCAGCAACGGCGTTCCCGTGGGCAAAGGTTCCCGCTACGTTTCGGCCGTTTCCGTACAGGCAGGGACAATAACCCTGAACGGCCAGGAGAGCCTCAGCGGTCTGAGTGTGAGCATGAAACCCGAATGGGAAGAAACGGAAGGCGGCATCCGCTGGCAGCGAAGCTGCACCAGTAAAGCCGTAGCGCTGACGGAAGCCTGCGAAACGATTTTCCGCTTTGATGACGCGGCCACCGGAGGTGCTGAATGAGTATCCACTCAGCCCGGCGAGCCGTAGAGGAACTCTGTCTGCACCATCAGGCGGTAATACTGGAACTGACGCCACAACGCCTGAAAATCGCCGTTGCCGGGACGCCGACGACGGCGATGATGGAGGCGCTGCGCTTTGCCTGCCAGAGCGCCATTGAGGTGGAGTCATGGCCTCAGGCCCGGCTGGAACAGTTCCGGCAAAACCAGGATAGCGCAGCCGCGCCTGACGCGGAGTCAGCGACACCTCAACAAAAAGCGGCGCCCGAACGCATAGATCACCTGCTCGCTCTGGCTGTTCAGCGACGCGCTTCGGATATCCATCTTGAGCCGCAGCACGCTTCGCTAAGGATACGCCTGCGTGTCGATGGCGTATTGCAAACCCTGCCGACAGACCACAGCGATGCTGGCGGCTCGCTGGTGGCACGCCTGAAGATTCTTGCCGGTCTCGATATCTCGGAGCGACGTATACCTCAGGATGGGCAATTCACGCTTGAGCTGAACGGCCAAACGGCGTCGTTTCGCCTCTCCACGCTACCCACGCGCTTCGGCGAAAAGGCCGTTATCCGCCTGTTACAAAGTCATACTCAGAGCGTGACGCTGGAGGATCTTGGCATGCCCCCCGCCGTGCTGCGGCGCTATCGTCACGCGCTCTCCCGACCGCAGGGTCTGATTCTGGTCACCGGCCCGACGGGCAGCGGTAAAACATTTACGCTCTACAGCGGCTTAAGCTGGCTCAATCATCCTCAACGTAACCTGTGCAGCGTGGAAGACCCGGTAGAAATCCCCCTGCCCGGCGTTAATCAGACCCAGGTCAACCCGAAAGCAGGCCTCGATTTTAACCGGGTACTCCGGGCGCTGCTTCGTCAGGATCCCGATGTCATCATGCTCGGTGAAATCCGCGACGGGGAAACCGCAGAAACGGCGGTAAAAGCGGCGCAGACTGGACATCTGGTCCTCTCAACGCTGCATACCAATTCCACCACGGAGACGCTTATCCGCATGGGGCAAATCGGTATTCCCGGCTACCTGCTCGCCTCTGCGCTGAAGCTGGTCATCGCCCAGCGGCTGGTACGTCGCCTCTGTCCTCACTGCCGCCAGCCCGCGACCGCTGTAGCCGATTTCCCGGCATCCGTCTGGCCAGGGACCGTTCGTAACTGGCGCGCCGCAGGGTGTGAACGCTGCTTTTCAGGTTTTTATGGCCGCCTGGCGATTTTTGAGCTGATGCCGGTGACGCCCCGTCTGCAAATTGCTATCGCTGCCGGTGAGCAGCCGGAGGTGCTGGCGGACATTGCCCGGCAGCAGGGGATGAATTCCCTTTTTACCGAAGGGCTTCACTGCGTCAACCGGGGTGATACCACGCTTGAAGAACTCTACCGCATCGTGAGCGAAGAAGATGGCTGCGCTGCGACTGTTTAGCTGGCAGGCGCTGGACAATACCGGCGGCTTTCATCAGGGTACTTTTTTTTGCCAGAGCCAGGAGCAGGTCATAGAACGGCTGGTTGCGGCGGGTCATATCCCACTGAGGCTTTCACGGGGGAAGCGCTGTCGGACCCGTGCCTGGCAAGGCGGGAATAAAACGGCCTGCTTCCGGCAGCTCTCCACGCTGTTGAAAGCAGGCTTAACCCTCTCTGCCAGCCTGGGTCTTCTTGCGGAAGATCATGCCGATGCGGGCTGGCAGGCGCTGCTGGTGGAAATTCAGCAGCGCGTATCAGAAGGCGTGCCTTTTTCTGAGGCGCTGGCGCAGTGGCCTGAGGTATTTCCTCCCCTCTACGCGGCGCTGATGAAGGTGGGCGAGCTGACGGGAAGGCTTGATGAGTGCTGTCTTCAGCTTGCCAGCCAGCAGGAAAGGCAGCAGCAGCTACAGAAAAAGATGATGAAGGCGCTGCGCTATCCGCTGTTTATTCTGGCGCTGGCGCTTATCGTCAGTTACGGCATGCTGGTCTGGATCCTGCCAGAGTTCGCTGCGGTTTATCAGTCGTTCGACGCCCCGCTACCCGCATTTACCTCGCAGGTTATCGCGCTCTCAGAGTGGCTTCAGCGCTACGGGCTTGTACTGCTGCCGCTGATGGCACTGTTCCCCATCGGCTGGAAGGGTATGAACCGGCTACCGATGGCCTGGCAGCGCAGCATGCAGCGGGGTCTGCTTACTCTCCCTCTGGCGGGAAAATTGTATAAAGGTGCTCAGCTCAGCGCGATCTTCACCACGCTTTCGCTGACGCAGCAGGCTGGCCTGACGCTGCTGCAAAGCCTGCAGGCCGTGGAGCAAATGCTCTCTCAGCGGATCTGGCGCGAATGCATTGGACAGCTTCAGCTGCATATCTCCGCCGGCAATCCGCTACATCAGGCGTTGAAACAGCACCCGCTTTTTACGCCGATCTGCGGCCAGCTGATTAAGGTTGGTGAAGAGGCAGGCATGCTGGACAGCATGCTGGCAAGGCTGGCTCGCCTGCATGAGGAGAGCACCCATGAGCGGGCCGATACTCTGGCCGCCGCGCTGGAGCCGCTGATGATGGTCGTTACGGGCCTTATTGTGGGCGCGCTGGTGGTGGCAATGTATCTGCCTGTTTTCAATCTGGGGGACGCACTGGGAGGGTAGTTTTCATGGGTAACAGATAATGGGTAAAGCAGCGGAGCGGAGGAGAAGGTGCTTAAGCCCAGACTCCGGCAAACTGCCCACCGCAACAGGGCGATGGGCGATGAACCGGCGGTGCAATTACCGGTTAAATACCCGGTTTTCCTGCTCGGCCACGCGAATAAAGGTGGTTCGCTTGGTCAGTTCCTTCAGACGCTCGGCGCCCACGTAGGTACAGGCTGAACGCAGCCCACCGAGAATATCGCGTGCGGTAAGCTCTACCGGACCGCGAACGGGCAACTTCACCGTTTTGCCTTCCGCCGCACGGTACTCAGCGACGCCGCCCACGTGCCGGTTCATCGCCGACTCAGAGCTCATACCGTAGAACAGCATAAACTGTTCGCCGTTCTCTTCCACAATCTTGCCTTCACACTCATCGTGCGCCGCCAGCATCCCGCCAAGCATGACAAAATCGGCTCCGCCGCCGAACGCTTTCGCAACGTCGCCAGGGACAGAGCAGCCGCCATCACTGACAATTTGCCCGCCCAGCCCGTGCGCCGCATCGGCGCATTCGATAACGGCGGAAAGCTGCGGATAGCCCACGCCGGTTTTAACACGCGTGGTACAAACCGAACCTGGGCCGATGCCTACTTTAACGATGTCTGCACCGGAAAGGATCAGCTCCTCCACCATTTCACCGGTGACGACGTTACCCGCGCAAATCGTCTTGTCCGGAAACGCCTCACGGGCGCGCTTGAGGAACTCAACAAAGTGTTCAGAGTAGCCGTTGGCCACATCAATACAGATGAATTTCAGCGCAGAGGAGAGCGCAACGATCTGTTTGAGCTTGGCAAAATCTGTCTCAGAGGTGCCGGTGGAAACCATAACATGGCGAAGCACATTCTCGGGGACCCGTGAGGTAAAAGCCTGCCACTGCTCCACGCTGTAGTGTTTATGCACGGCGGTTAATACGTCAAAGGAGGCCAGCGCTTCAGCCATACTGAAGGTACCCACGGTATCCATGTTAGCGGCGATAACCGGTACACCTGACCAGGCAATGCCTGAGTGCTTAAAGGTGAATTGACGATTCAGGTCGACCTGAGAGCGACTTTTGAGCGTGGAACGCTTTGGCCGGATCAGAACATCTTTAAAGCCTAACTTGATATCTTCTTCAATACGCATGACGAATTTCCTGGTTGGTGGCGCAATCGAATGATTGGGTGCTGCTGCCAGCTCCAGTGAAGCTATCATACGCACTAAAAACGGCGCGACAAGACTGCGAATTCAAGATTATTTACGCTACAATCCCCTAAATATAACCAAAAACTCATCATGTGATCCGGGCCTCAATTTTTCTGTAGCCGCTGTTTAATCCCGGCACGTCACGAGCTGTATCCACTCATGAGCCGGGGAGATGAAACTGATGCGCTATACTGTTGCGCTGACCGGCGGCATTGGCAGCGGTAAGACCACCATCGCCAACGCATTTGCCGCGAGGGGGATCGATCTTGTCGATGCCGACGTAATTGCCAGACAGGTCGTTGAACCTGGTCAGCCTGCCCTGCACGCGATCCGGCATAAATTTGGTGAAGAGGTTATCCTGCCAGACGGCACGCTCAATCGCGCCACGCTGCGCCAGCGTATTTTTAGCGCGCCGGAAGAGAAAAGCTGGCTGAATGCGTTACTGCATCCCCTTATCCAGGCTGAAACCCAACGCCAGCTGGCGATGACCCGATCGCCCTGGTGCCTGTGGGTCGTGCCGCTTCTGGTAGAAAATAATTTACAGCATCTGGCCAACCGGGTGCTGGTTGTGGACGTAGATCGCGACACGCAGCTGTCGCGCACCATGGCAAGGGATGGCATCACCCGCGAACAGGCGGAACATATTCTTGCTGCCCAGGCGACGCGCGAAATGCGCCTGGCGGTGGCAGATGACATTATTGATAACGGCGGGCCACCCGATGCAGTGGCCGCCCGAGTTGCCCTTCTTGACCAGCGCTACCGGCAGCTGGCCATGGAAGAACACCAGGATTAACCGTATGAGCACAACCGTTTTATTTGAATATCCCCTGAATGAAAAAATGCGTACCTGGCTACGTATTGAGTTCCTGATTAACCAGCTAGAGAAGAGTCAGCACATCAGCGATCACCACGGCGCGCTGGCTTTTTTTCGTAATGCGGCCGAGCTTTTGGATGTTTTTGAGCGTGGTGAACTGCGGACGGAAGTTGTCAAAGAGCTGGAAAAACAACAGCAAAAGCTGCGTTCCTGGGCGGAAGTGCCCGGTGTGGATATGGAGCGGGTCAATACATTAAGCGACAGCCTGAAAACCCGATCTGTCGTTCTGATGGCCGCGCCGCGCATGGGCCAGCAGCTGCGTGAAGAGCGTCTGATTGGGCTGGTTCGCCAGCGCCTGAGCATTCCCGGCGGCTGCTGTAGCTTCGATCTCCCTACATTGCACATCTGGTTGCATCTCGAACAGCACGTACGCGATGCACAGGTTGCCGACTGGATGGCGACGCTTTCGCCAATTCGCGAGGCGCTGACGCTAATCCTGGATCTTATCCGCCAGTCAGGCATTTTCCGTAATCAGACCAGCCTGAATGGATTCTTCCAGGATAATGCGGAAGGAGCCGAACTCCTGCGGCTGCGGCTGGATCTTGAGGACGCGCTTTATCCGCAGGTGTCCGGCCATAAAAGCCGCTTCGCCATTCGTTTCCTGCCGCTGGACAGCGAGCAGGGAGATGTCCCGGCCCGTCTCGATTTTGAACTTGCCTGCTGTTAAGGTTTTTACTGATGAATAATGATGTAACGAGAGTTAACTGTCCGACCTGCGGTAAAGAGGTCATCTGGGATGAACTGAGCCCGTGGCGTCCATTTTGTTCTAAACGCTGCCAGCTGATTGACCTTGGCGAATGGGCGGCGGAAGAAAAGCGCATCCCCAGCGACGGCGATTACGCCGAGAATGAAGACTGGAGCGAGATGAACCCGCCGGATCGGGACTGAGAAAAGCGATCCGCCGCGGTACGTTCGGCGGATCGAGGCCTGACGGAGCAGGTTCAGGGGCAACAGCCCCTCAGCGGGGACAGCGTCAGTTTTTCTCCGCCTTCAGCTGCCTGACGATCTCTGCGTTGGCGGGCGGGAATTCGTCGGGCACCAGTTCATGCTGGCTGACCCAGCGGGAAGGCTGCCCTTCCCGGCCCCAGGGTTCACCGTTCCAGCCGTCGATAATAAAGAAGTGGAGCGTAACCCGCAGATCGCTGTAGGTATGATCGACGACCTCATAAGGCGTCGCGTCGGTGACTTCAATCCCCGTTTCTTCCCGCAGTTCACGCTTAAGCGCTTCAGCTGGCGTTTCGCCTGGCTCAATTTTGCCGCCCGGAAATTCCCACATGTTTGCCATATGAGACGTGGCGGGCCGCTGGGCCAGGAAAATCTGCTGTCGGTTGTTGCGGATGATGCCAACGGCTACTTGTAAATGCTTCATTCTCAGCTCACTTTGAATAAAAATATCTCACCCGGCGCGCTCCCACTTTACACTTACGGCGCAGCGGCGGGCATTAAGCACGGCCCTGAAGCGCGTTTGCAGGATTCGCAGTTTGCACGATCGCTGGGCATAAAAAAGGCCGACTCCCGTCGGCCTCCGTGTATCATGACTGACGATTAAGCCAGGCGTCCATGACACTGTTTATATTTTTTGCCTGAGCCGCACGGGCAGGGATCGTTACGACCCACTTTACGTTCGCCGCTCTGTTCAGCCAGCGCCATCGCCGCTTCGGTCTCGGTGTCGACATGGCTTAACTGCTGCTGCTGCGCCAGGCGATCGGCCTCTTCACGGCGCTGCTCTTCCATCTCTTCTACTTCTTCCGGCATACGAACATGAACTTTGCTCAGGGTGCTGATCACTTCATACTTCAGAGATTCCAGCATGGCCGCGAACATGGCAAAGGATTCACGCTTGTACTCCTGCTTAGGATCTTTTTGCGCGTAGCCACGCAGGTGGATCCCCTGACGCAGGTAGTCCATTGCCGCCAGATGCTCTTTCCACAGCGAGTCGAGGGTTTGCAGCATGACGCCTTTTTCGAAGTTGCGCATCATTTCCACGCCAACCACTTCTTCTTTGCGCTGATACTGCTCTTTTGACTCAGTGAGAATACGTTCTCGCAGCGTTTCCTCATGCAGCTCCGGCTCTTTATCCAGCCACTGTGCAATCGGCAATTCCAGGTCAAAATCGTTTTTCAGACGCTCTTCCAGACCGGCAACATCCCACATCTCTTCCAGCGACTGAGGTGGAATATAGGTATCGATGGTCGTTTTAAATACGTCCTCGCGGATGCTGGCAATCGTTTCGCTCACGTCAGACACATCCAGTAGCTCATTACGCTGGCTGTAAATAGCGCGACGCTGATCGTTAGCCACGTCATCATATTCGAGCAGCTGCTTACGAATATCGAAGTTGCGGCTCTCAACTTTACGCTGTGCGTTGGCGATAGCTTTGGTCACCCAGGGGTGTTCAATCGCCTCGCCCGGCTTCATGCCCAGCTTACGCATCATATTAGAAACGCGATCTGAGGCAAAAATACGCATCAGCGCATCTTCCATTGAGAGGTAGAAGCGGGATGAACCGTTGTCACCCTGACGGCCTGAGCGGCCACGCAGCTGATTATCAATACGACGGGACTCGTGGCGCTCCGTACCGATAATATGCAGGCCGCCGGAAGCCAGCACCGCATCATGGCGGATCTTCCAGTCGGCTTTAATTTTTTCAATCTGCTCTGGCGTTGGATCCTCCATCCCGGCAATTTCAGCCTGCCAGCTACCGCCGAGCACAATATCCGTACCACGACCGGCCATGTTGGTGGCGATGGTTACGGCGCCTGGCTGACCCGCCTGCGCCACGATATCCGCCTCGCGGGCGTGGAACTTGGCGTTCAGTACCGCATGCTGAATGCCCGCTTTGGTCAGTTCGTCAGAAACGACTTCGGATTTCTCAATGGAAATCGTACCCACCAGAACCGGCTGGCCGTTAGCGGTACGCTCACGGATATCCTCAATGATGGCATCAATTTTTTCTTTTTCGGTCATGTAGACCAGATCGGGCAGATCTTTACGCACCATCGGACGGTTGGTTGGCACCACGATGGTTTCCAGCTTATAGATGGAGCTGAACTCGAATGCTTCGGTGTCGGCAGTACCGGTCATCCCGGCCAGTTTTTCATAGAGACGGAAGTAGTTCTGGAAGGTGATAGAGGCGAGCGTCTGGTTCTCGTTCTGAATTTCCACACCTTCTTTCGCTTCCACCGCCTGATGCAGGCCATCGGACCAGCGGCGGCCCTGCATGGTACGTCCGGTGTGTTCATCAACGATGATCACTTCACCATCTTTCACAATGTAGTCAACGTCACGCGTAAAGAGAACGTGCGCGCGCAGCGCGGCGGTCACATGGTGCATCATCATGATGTTACCCGGCGAGTAAAGTGACTCGCCCTCTTCCATAATGCCTTCGCTGACCATCAGTTCTTCAATCGCTACCAGACCCCGCTCGGTCAGGTGTACCTGACGGGATTTCTCATCCACCGAGAAGTGACCTTCACCCTGGAAGGTGTCTGAATCTTCTTTTTCCTGACGGATCAGGTGAGGAATAAGTTTATTCACACGGATGTAGAGTTCTGAGCTGTCTTCTGCCGGGCCGGAGATGATCAGCGGCGTACGCGCCTCATCGATCAGGATGGAGTCAACTTCATCCACCAGCGCATAGTTCAGCTTACGCTGTACGCGATCTTCAGGGCTGAAGGCCATGTTGTCGCGCAGGTAATCAAACCCGTATTCATTATTGGTGCCGTAGGTGATATCGGCCGCGTAAGCTTCACGCTTGGCCGGTGCGGGCATGTTAGGCAGGTTGATGCCGATGCTCAGCCCCAGGAATTCAAACAGTGCCCGGTTATTTTCCGCATCACGCTGCGCCAGGTAGTCGTTGACCGTAACCACATGCACCCCTTTCCCGCTCAGCGCGTTCAGGTAGGCTGGCAGTGTTGCGGTCAGGGTTTTACCTTCACCGGTGCGCATTTCCGCAATGCAGCGATCGTTCAGCACCATGCCGCCCAGCAACTGGACATCAAAGTGGCGCATGTTGAAAACGCGCTTGCTGGCCTCACGCACGGTCGCAAAAGCTTCCGGAATGAGATTTTCCAGCACTTCACCTTTCGCCAGGCGCGCGCGGAACTCGCCGGTTTTTGCCTTCAGCTCATCATCGGAGAGCTTTTCGAAATCCGGCTCCATTTTGTTAATCTGATCGACAACTTTGCGCATACGGCGCAGGGTACGGTCGTTACTGCTGCCAAAAACTTTGGTTAATAATTTGGTTAACATAATAAATAAATTCTCTCTGCCACCGCGCTCTGCGGTGAAACACTCAGCGTGTAATGTAAGGGGTTAACTACAGACGTTATGCGTGAGAGACAGGCCCGGCACGAATGCCCTGCACCTGCGCCAGCCAGAGGCCGGTCTGGTAGCGGCGATCGGTCACCCGCTGCGGTGCTGCCGTCTGGCGGACAATTACCGGCGGGCGGGCTTCATGAGTTAATAACGCATTGAGCGTATTGAGCAGCGCCAGCTTCTGCACGGCAAGCGGCATCGCCTGCTCGGCGGCGGGAAGATTAACCGGAGCCAGCGTGAAGGAGAGGTGGCGGATGACGGTACGGATGGCATGCTGATGCCAGTAATCGACGTTAAAACTTGAACGGCGGAGGCTCTCCTGGAGCAGCGCAAGGCGATCGCCGTGCACGCCGCTGCTGATATTGAGACTTCTGGCCGGGGATTCTGATAAAGTTGTACGATCGCAGGCTGACGCCTGAGGCAGGCCGAGGCTCGCCGCGACCATCCCCAACAGGAGATGCGGCCAGAAATAACGTCTGCCAAATTGTCGCCAACGATTTAGAATACCCACTGTTTTCCGCCGGAGCCCGTCATGCGAGATAGTCGCCCGCAATCAATTGAAAATCTGTTCGAAGCCACTGAAGGCCAGGGCATGTTGCAGTCCATTCAGCAGCGGGCCGCTGCCCTGAATAAGCTGAATCGTGCTGTTCAGGGGGTTCTCCCCGCCCAGCTTCATCCCTGGTGCCGCGTGGCAAACTTTCGCCAGGGCATTCTGGTGCTCGAAACGGCTAATGCCAGCTGGCTGATGCGCTTACGCTACGAACAGTCCAGCCTGCTTTCAGCTTTACGAGCGCAAATATTACCATCATTGACGGCAATCGACATCAGGATAAATCCGTCGCTGGCAGCAAAAGGGTCGGAAAGCGTTCAGGAAAACAGCAATCGGTCAGCAGAGGAAGAAAAAACCGGAGGGCGTCAGCTCAGCGAGCAGAGTGCGGAAATCTTACGGAGCGTGGCGAGCCGTAGCCCGGAAAAGCTGAAGAGAATTATAGAACGACTGGCCTCACTGGCCGGAGAGAGTACCAGCTCAACCAGTCGTAATAAGTAGGTCCGGCTTACGCCAGAACCAGATTTGGCGCCCTGAAGGTCACCGGCAGTTCAGCTTCATCTTCGAAGGTTGCCCATTCCCAGGCTTCCTGCTTGGCCAGTACCGCCTGAAGCAGCTTGTTGTTCAGCGCATGACCTGACTTATAGGCGGTAAACGCGCCGATAATGTTGTGCCCGCACATAAACAGGTCGCCGATAGCGTCCAGCATTTTGTGACGCACAAACTCATCTTCAAAGCGCAGACCATCTTCGTTCAGCACGCGATAGTCATCGACCACGATCGCGCAGTCAAAGCTGCCGCCCAGGCAGAGGCCACGGGACTGCAGCGCTTCAATGTCGCGCATAAAGCCGAAGGTACGGGCACGGCTGATCTGACGGGTGAAAGCTTCCGCAGAAAAGTCCATGCTGTAGCGCTGTGAACTGGCATCGATCGCCGGATGGTTAAAGTCGATGGTGAAATCGAGCGTAAAACCATTATGCGGCCGGAACTCAGCCCATTTGTCGCCATCTTCAACCCGGACAGGCTGTTTGATGCGCACAAATTTTTTCGCTGTGCTCAGCTCTTCAATTCCGGCATCCATCAGCAGATAGATAAAGGGGGCGGCGCTGCCATCCATAATCGGAATTTCAGGCGCGTTCACTTCCACCACAATATTATCAATACCAAGGCCAGCCAGTGCGGCATTCAGGTGTTCGACCGTTGAAATACGCACGTCATGCTCGTTAACCAGGCAAGTGCAGAGCATGGTATCACGCACGGATTTGGCATCAGCCGGGAAGTCAACCGGTGGATTCAAGTCAGTGCGGCGATAGATGACCCCGGTATTGGCCGGCGCAGGGCGTAACGTCAGGGTGACCTTTTTGCCGGTATGCAAACCGACGCCAGTCGCCTGAACGATACGTTTTAGTGTCCGTTGTTTGATCATCGCATTATCTCGCAAAATTACTCATCCGACCGCCAGTATAACTTACCAGCGGGCGAAGATTTTAGCACAAAGAGCGGAGAATCCCAATTCTCAGGAAATTCTTAATCCGCCTGCTTACGCAGGAAGGCCGGAATATCCAGATAGTCAGGCTCTTTGTTGGTTTGCGCGCCCTGATCGTTGACCACTTTCGCCGCAGGTTTCTGCTCCTGAGGCAGCGGGGCCATGCCGTGCTGCTGATAGCGATGATCCATCACTGGCTGCGTCTGCTGCTTATTCGTAACCAGCGTGATTTCAGGACGTTTATCCATACCGATGCCGGTCGCAACCACGGTGACGCGCAGTTCGTCGTTCATTTCCGGATCCAGCGATGTACCGATAACGACGGTCGCATTGTCGGAAGCAAATGCACGAATGGTGTTACCGACGGTTTCGAACTCGTCCAGACGCAGGTCAAAGCCAGCCGTGATGTTAACCAGCACGCCGCGCGCGCCGGAGAGATCGATATCTTCCAGCAGCGGGCTGGAAATCGCCATTTCGGCCGCCTCTTCCGCACGGTCTTCGCCACATGCCACGCCAGAACCCATCATCGCGTAGCCCATTTCGGACATTACGGTGCGCACGTCAGCAAAGTCGACGTTCATCAGGCCTGGACGGGTAATCAGTTCAGCAATACCCTGCACCGCGCCTTTCAGCACGTCGTTAGCTGCGCCAAAGGCGTCCAGCAGGGAGATACCGCGACCCAGCACTTTCAGCAGCTTGTCGTTCGGAATGGTGATCAGAGAATCGACATGCTTGGAAAGCTCAGCGATACCCTGCTCGGCAAATGCCATGCGCTTTTTGCCTTCAAAATTGAAAGGCTTGGTCACCACAGCAACCGTCAGAATCCCTAAATCTTTGGCGACTTCAGCCACGACTGGCGCTGCGCCGGTACCGGTACCGCCACCCATGCCCGCCGCGATAAAGACCATATCCGCACCTTCCAGCGCCTGACGCAGGGCTTCACGATCTTCTTCCGCCGAGTTACGGCCGACTTCCGGATTAGCGCCGGCGCCCAGACCTTTGGTGATACCGTTACCGATCTGGATAGTCTGACCGACTGCTGTCTTACGCAGCGCCTGTGCATCGGTATTAACGGCGAAGAATTCAACGCCTTCGATACGTTCACGCACCATATGCTCTACGGCGTTACCGCCGCCGCCGCCGACGCCGATGACTTTAATCACCGCGTCATTGGTTAATTCCATAGGTTCAAACATAATTTCTCTCCGTTATGTGCCTGTCGCCTGGAGATCATAAAAAAGTCTAGCATGATCTCCTTTTCTCTAAATTAAAACTCTTTTCTCAGCCAGCTGTTGATTCGTTTGAACCAGTTGCCCACCGAGGCTCTTTTTTCGACGTCCGCCTCACCGCTGAGGTGAGACTCTTTTCCGTAGTGCAGTAAGCCTACCGCCGTTGAGTAGTAAGGCTCCTGCGCGTAATCCGTTAATCCGGTAATATTCAGGGGCTGTCCGATACGCACCTGCGTATGGAACACCCGTTGGGCACATGCCGCCAGCCCTTCGATTTGGGCCGCGCCGCCGGTCAGAACGATGCCGGCCGCCAGGTGATGCTTCACGCCCTGCTGGCGCAGCTGCTCCTGAAGCTGAAGGATCTCGTCATTGACCAGATTCAGCAGCTCGGTGTAACGAGGCTCGATCACCTCTGCCAGCGTCTGCCGCTGCAAACTCCGCGGCGGACGTCCACCCACGCTGGGCACCTCGACGTTCTCATCTTTTCCAACGATAGAACCCAGCGCACAACCGTGGCGAACTTTAATCGCTTCCGCATCGGTCGGCGGGGTGCCAAAAGCATAAGCGATATCGCTGGTGACCACGTTACCCGCGTAAGGGATAACCTTGGTATGGCGCAGCGCGCCGCCGGTGTAGACCGCGATATCCATGGTGCCGCCGCCAACGTCGACCACACAGACGCCCAGTTCACGCTCATCTTCGGTCAGTACCGCAAAGCTTGAGGCCAGACCGGCGAAAATAAGTTGGTCCACTTTCAGGCCGCAACGTTCAACCGCTTTAACGATGTTTTTCGCCATATCGTTGTGGCAGGTAATCAGATGTACCTTTGCCTGCATGCGCACGCCGGACAAGCCGACCGGGTTCTTGATCCCTTCCTGATAGTCGATCGCATACTCTTGCGGAATAACATGGAGGATTCGGTGCTCGTCACGAACACGGACCGATTTGGCGGTATGTACCACATTTTCCACATCTTCCTGCGTCACTTCCTCTTCTGAAATAGGAACCATCCCTATTTCGTTCTGACAACTGATGTGTTTTCCCGATAAAGCAAGGTAGACCGAAGAAATCTGGCAGTCCGCCATCAGTTCGGCCTGGTCGATCGCACGCTGCACGCACTTCACAACGGATTCCAGATCGTTAACGCCGCCTTTATCCATACCCCGGGAAGGACAGCTGCCCACGCCGATGATATTGACCATGCCATCGGGCAGAATTTCACCTACCAAAGCGGCGACCTTCGCGGTGCCGATTTCGAGTCCAACTACCAGTTTTCTGTCCGTCGCCTTGATCATTGTTGTCCAACCTGTGCCTGATGCTGTTGCTGATTACTGTCAGTGTTCTCAATAAGGGCCGGTGCCCATCCTACTGCCGCGCCAGAGTCATACCGCAGGTCCACATAGCTGATACGCTTATTGTCCGTCTGCGCCTGCTGGCTCAGGGAGGGATAGAGCTGTATGAAGCGTTTCAGCCGCTTCATATCCTCGCTGCGTCCCAGCTCCAGCCGGATATCATCTTCTAAAACCAGCTGCCATGACCGCCGCGCTGTCATTGAGGCGGCCTTCAGCTTAAATTTACCTGCCGCCAGCACGCTGTTCATCTGGTGATAACCGGTCAGTACCTCTTTCTCGCTGCCTTCCGGGCCGTAGAGCATCGGCAGCGTTTCCTTACCCAGGTGGCTGGCCGGCACGCTGAAGGATTTCCCTTCGGCATCCACCATGTGCAGATCGTTCCAGCGCGCTACCGGCACATACTCTACCAGGTGTATCTTCAGTTCATCCGGCCACTGCTTACGGACGCTGACCTGCTGAATCCAGGGCAGGCGTTCGATCTGCTGCTGAATGACATCCACATCCTGGGACATAAAGGTGCCTGGCTCGCCCAGGGAAAGTATTGCCTGACGAATATCGTCATTGGTGGTGTAGTGGGTCTTGCCGGTGACCACCAGCTTCGACAGCGGCAGCCGTGAAGCATCATTCATCCACTTCACCACTACAAAACCGCCGGCCAGCATTACACCCAGTACCATCATCAAAAAGAGGATACCTGCCAGCCGCGTACCGTTACTCCGCCCGGAGCGCGCTTTTTCCTGCGCTTCACGGTTACGAACATTCAGAGCAGCCTGAGACATATCAGTCGGCCAGCTCCAGAATGCGCGCCACCAGCTGCGAGAAGTTCATCCCGGCCTGTTTCGCCGCCATCGGCACCAGGCTGTGGCCGGTCATGCCAGGCGAGGTGTTAACCTCCAGCAGATAAAACTGGCCGTCGCCGCCCATCATTACGTCCACGCGGCCCCAGCCGCTACAGCCCAGCGCACGCCAGGCTTTTATCACAAGATCGCTCAGTTCAGCTTCACGATCGGCGTTCAGGCCGCTCGGACAGAAGTACTCAGTATCGTCAGAAAAGTATTTTGCTTCATAGTCATAGAACTCAGAAATCACTTTAATTCGTATGGAAGGCAAAATATCTTCCCCGATCACCGCAACGGTGTATTCGGGACCGCTCAGAAAAGCTTCAACCAGCACATCGTCATCGTGACGGAAAGCCTCATCCAGCGCAGCCTGAAGCGCGTCAGCTTCATTAACGCGGCTGATGCCTACGCTGGAGCCTTCGGAGCTTGGCTTAACAAACAGAGGCAGACCGAGGGCCGTGATGCGCGCGCGCATCTCTTTGCTCAATCCGGCATCCATTTCCTTACGGGTGATCGCCACATACGGGGCAATCGGCAGACCACAGCCCTGCCAGAGTTGCTTGGTGCGCAGCTTATCCATGGTGATGGCCGAGGCCATCACGCCGCTGCCGGTATAGGGGATCGAGAGAAACTCAAGTACGCCCTGCAACGTACCGTCTTCACCACCGCGCCCGTGCAGCGCGATAAAGGCCTTATCGAAGCCCTCATCTTTTAACCGCATCACCGGAAAATCACGGATGTCCACCGCATGCGCGTCAATGCCCGCTTCTTTCAGCCCGGCCAGCACCGCGTTGCCTGACATCAGTGACACTTCGCGCTCCGCAGAGGTGCCACCCAGCAATACCGCTACTTTCTCAGCCATGATGTTCCCCCTCGTTTTTCTGCGGTTGTAGCTTATTGTCAGCCAGTGTACGTGCAATGCGCCCTACATTTCCGGCGCCCTGCACCAGAATCAAATCGTTACCGCTGAGCTTGGGCGCCAGCATTTCCAGCACGGCATCATGATCGGAGACCAGAATGGGATCCACCTTGCCCCGGCTGCGAATGGTGCGGCAGAGCGAGCGGCTGTCTGCACCCGGAATGGGCGTTTCGCCCGCGGAGTAGACCTCCAGCATCAGCAACACATCTACCTGAGACAGCACATTCGCGAAATCGTCATATAAATCACGGGTTCGCGTGTAGCGGTGCGGCTGGAAAATCATAACCAGCTGCTTTTCCGGCCAGCCTGCGCGCGCCGCTTTGATCGTGGCATCCACTTCGGTGGGATGGTGACCGTAGTCATCCACCAGCATCGCCGTGCCTGCCTGGCCATTCACCTCAGCCAGCGGATATTCACCGAGGAAATCAAACCGGCGGCCCGTCCCCTGGAAGCTCTCCAGCGCGCTGAGGATTTCATCATCCTCAATGCCCTCTTCCGTCGCCACCGCCACCGCTGCCGCCGCGTTAAGCGCGTTATGGCGGCCTGGCGCGTTCAGCGTCACGTGCATAAGCGGTTTATCGAGGCGGGCCAGCGTGAAGTGACCCTGCGCGCCATGCTGCTCATAGCTGGCGATACGCACGTCGGCGTCTTCGCTGAAGCCATAGGTGGTGATTTGGCGGCCGACACGGGGAATGAGATCGCGGATGACGGCATCGTCCACGCACAGCACGGCGCGGCCATAAAAGGGCAGATTGTGCAGAAAGTTGATAAACGTCTGCTTCAGATTTTCGAAGTCGCCCTGATAGGTATCCATGTGGTCGGCTTCAATATTGGTGACGATCGCCACCATCGGCTGAAGATGCAGGAACGAGGCGTCGCTCTCATCCGCCTCGGCAATCAGATAGCGGCTGCTGCCCAGACGGGCGTGCGTGCCGGCGGCCTTCACCAGGCCTCCGTTAACGAAGGTCGGATCGAGTCCGCCTTCCGCATAAATACTTGATAACATCGCTGTCGTGGTGGTCTTGCCGTGGGTACCCGCAACGGCGATCCCGTGGCGGAAACGCATCAGCTCGGCCAGCATTTCAGCACGGCGGATCACCGGAATACGCGCCTCACGGGCGGCAATAATTTCCGGGTTATCCTGCGAAACGGCGGTAGAAACTACAACCACGCTCGCATCGCTGACGTTCTCAGGGCGATGGTTGAAATAGAGGGTCGCCCCCAGCTTGCTCAGATGTTGGGTCACCGCGTTTGGTGCCAGGTCCGAACCGCTGATTTCATAACCTTCATTGGCCAACACTTCGGCAATACCGCCCATGCCAGCACCGCCGATGCCAACAAAGTGAATGTGCCGGACGCGACGCATCTCGGGCACGATAGTACGCAGTTTTGCCAGTTGTTGTGTATTCATCTTTTCTGCCTGTCGGTGCACTGATGCACCTTTTGTTAAGGGCCGAACCTTCAGCCCTGCAAATTCTCTTTTATAACGCCACGGCGCTGACTTCAGCCGCAACGCGTTCGGTCGCATCCGGGATCGCAACGCCGCGTGCTTTTACTGCCATCTGCAGTAAAGTCGGGCGATCCCAACCGGCCAGCGTCTCTGCCACCGCCGCCGCAGTAAACTGCGGCTGCTCATAAATTTTTGCCGCACCCGCCTGTTCAAGCGGCAGCGCATTCCAGTACTGCTGGCGGTCTTTATGCTGAAAAGGCACAAATATCGCCGGTAATCCGGCCGCAGCCACTTCGCTGACCGTCAGCGCGCCGGAACGACAGACCACCACATCGGCCCATGCGTAGGCGGCAGCCATATCGTCGATGAACTCAGTGACGTTATGCTGCGTCTGGTTAACCTGCTGATAGGCTTCCTTCACGCTTTCCAGCGATCCTTTACCGACCTGGTGCCACAGGGTGATGGACTCACCCAGTATTGCCGCGACCTGAGGGATCGTCTGATTGAGAACGCGGGCGCCCTGACTGCCGCCGATAACCAGCACGCGTACCGGACCCAGCCGGTTTGCCAGCCGCGCTTCCGGTAGGGGAAGCGCCAGTACGTCGGTGCGTACCGGATTACCGACCACATCCGCATCAGGAAAAGCGCCAGGAAATGCCTGCATCACCTTTTTGGCGATTTTCGCCAGCCATTTGTTGGTCAGTCCGGCAATGCCGTTCTGCTCGTGCAGCACCACCGGGATACCACAGCTCCAGGCGGCCAGCCCGCCTGGGCCGGAAACGTAACCGCCCATACCGAGCACTACGTCTGGCTGCCAGGCCTTCATGATGGCCCGCGCCTGGCGTACCGCCTTGAAGATACGCAGCGGCGCCGCAAGCTGGGCCTTCAGCCCTTTGCCACGCAGGCCGCTGATGTGGATAAAGTCGATATCAATGCCGTGTTTCGGCACCAGATCGGCCTCCATGCGGTCAGCCGTGCCCAGCCAGCGAACCTGCCAGCCCTGCGCCATCAGATAGTGAGCCACGGCCAGACCAGGGAAAACGTGCCCGCCTGTTCCACCCGCCATGACCATCAGGCGTTTCCCTTTCATCGGCTACCTCTCGTAAACGCCTGTGCTCTGGCCAGGCGCGTTTCATAATCTATACGTAGCAAAAAAACGATGGCGGTAGACATAATAATCAGACTCGATCCACCGTAACTGATCAGCGGCAGCGTCAACCCTTTGGTTGGCAGCATGCCCGCCGCCGCGCCGACATTGACCAGCGCCTGAAAGCTGAACCAGATGCCGATGGAGCAGCCCAGAAAACCCGCAAAACGCTGGTCCATTTCCAGCGCGCGACGACCGATGGACATCGCGCGAAAAGCGACGAAGAATACCATCAACAGGGCAAAAACCACACCGATATAACCCAGTTCTTCCCCAATAATGGAGAAGATAAAGTCGGTGTGCGCTTCCGGTAAATATTCCAGTTTTTGCACCGAGTTTCCCAGCCCCTGCCCCCAGAATTCCCCGCGGCCAAAGGCCATCAGGGACTGGGTAAGCTGGTAGCCGCTACCGAATGGATCTTCCCAGGGATTCCAGAAAGAGGTCACACGGCGCATACGATATGGCTCAGCAACAATCAGCAGGCAAACGGCGAAAATTCCGGAGCCGATAATAGCCAGAAATTGCCAGAGCTTGGCCCCGGCAAGGAACAGCATCGCCAGCGTGGTCACGAACAATACCACTACGGTTCCCAGGTCAGGCTGCGCCAGAAGCAGTACCGCCAGCACCACCATCACGCCCATCGGCTTACAGAAGCCCCAGAAGTTATTGCGGACCTCGTCGACCTTACGCACCAGGTAGCTGGCGAGGTAACAGAACAGCGACAGCTTCGACAGTTCGGCTGGCTGAATACGCAGCGGCCCAAGCGCAATCCAGCGCGATGCACCGTTAACGGAGCTGCCGACCACCAGCACAATCAGCAGCATGAATACCGTGACCAGCAGCATGATATTGCTGTAGCGCTGCCAGAACGCCATCGGAATGCGCAGCGTTACCAGCGACATACAAAATGCCAGTATCAGGTAAAGCGCATCACGCTTGGCGAAGTAGAACGGGTCTTCCGAGAGACGCTGCCCCACCGGCATTGACGCCGAAGTCACCATCACAAAGCCGATCATCGCCAGGCCAAGCGTGAGCCAGAGCAGCGTGCGATCATAGAGAATCGTGGCACTCTCGTCGCTCTCGCGTGGGCCCATCACCCACTCTTTCAGACGATTCGTGATCCCACCGGCCAGAGCAGCGCCAATCATTCTCATCAGCCCAGCTCCTTAGCCAGCTGCGTGAAGATTTCGCCACGCTGCTCAAAGTTTTTAAACTGATCCAGGCTGGCGCAGGCGGGCGAAAGCAGAACCATATCGCCCGGCTTTACCTGGCTGGCGATCTGCTGCATCGCCTCGCGCATTGTTGCCGTACGTACGGCAATATCGGGTCGCAGCGCAGCCAGCGCGTCGCCGTCACGGCCAAAACAGTAGGGGCGTACGCTGTCGCCTTGCAGATAAGGAGCGAGCGGGCTGAAGTCGGCCGATTTGCCGTCACCACCCAGCAAGAGCCAGAGTTTGCCCTCCACCTTGAGTCCGCTCAATGCCGCTTCCGTACTGCCGACGTTGGTCGCTTTTGAATCATTAATCCAGCGCACGCCGTTATGATCCAGAACCAGCTGAAAGCGGTGCGCCAGTCCGGTAAAGGAAGTCAGCGCCTTCAGGCTGGAGGCGCGCGGCAGCCCAACCGCGTCGGCCAGCGCCAGCGCCGCCAGCGCGTTGGTAAAGTTATGCTGCCCAACGAGCATCATCTCGCGGGTGTTAAGGACTTTTTCACCCTTTACCCGCAGCCAGGTGCTGCCCTGCTGATGATTGAGGTGATAATCGCCGACGTCCACGCCAAAGCTGACGCAGCGCTTATCTGCGCCGCGAACCGGCATGGTCATTGCGTCATCAGCGTTCACGACGCAGACCGATGCCTGTTCATAAACGCGCAGTTTGGCCGCCCGGTACTGCTGCATGCCCAGCGGGTAACGATCCATATGATCTTCACTGAGATTCAGGATCGTCGCCGCGGCGGCCTGCAGGCTGTAGGTCGTCTCCAGCTGAAAACTCGACAGCTCCAGCACATAGAGCTGCGCGGGCTGCTCAAGCAGCATCAGCGCAGGCAGGCCAATATTGCCGCCTACGCCCACCGGCCAGCCTGCGGCTTTCGCCATTTCGCCTACCAGCGTGGTCACGGTACTTTTTCCGTTTGAACCGGTGATCGCCACAATCGGCGCCTGCGCTTCACGGCAGAAAAGCTCTATATCACCGACGATCTCCACGCCAGCTTCTGCCGCCGCCATCAGCGAAGGATGCGCCAGCGCCATGCCGGGGCTGGCGACAATCAGATCGGCATCCAGCAGCCAGTCATCATTCAGGGAGCCCAGCCAGCGCATCACGTTTTCCGGCAGCTTCTCGACGCCGGGCGGCACGGCACGGGTATCCATCACGCGTGGCGTCACGCCGCGCGCTAAAAAGAAATCAACGCAGGAAAGGCCGGTAAGGCCCAGCCCGATAATGACGACTTTTTTACCCTGATAATCTGCCATGATTTACCGTACCTTCAGCGTTGCCAGGCCAATCAGCACCAGCATCAGTGAAATAATCCAGAAGCGCACAATGACGCGCGGCTCCGGCCAGCCTTTCAGTTCATAATGGTGATGAATCGGCGCCATGCGGAAAATGCGCTGGCCGCGCAGCTTGAACGAACCCACCTGCAGGATCACCGAGAGCGTCTCCACCACGAACACGCCGCCCATAATTACCAGCAGAAACTCCTGACGCAGCAGCACTGCAATCGTGCCCAGCGCGCCGCCAAGCGCCAGCGATCCCACATCGCCCATAAAAACCTGAGCCGGATAGGTGTTAAACCAGAGAAAGCCCAGCCCCGCGCCCACAATGGCGGTACACACAATCACCAGCTCACCGGCATGGCGCAGATAAGGAATGTGCAGATAGTTGGCGAAGTTCATATTACCCGTCGCCCAGGCAACCAGGGCGAAACCGGCGGCCACAAAGACAGTCGGCATAATGGCCAGGCCATCCAGTCCGTCGGTCAGGTTGACGGCGTTACTGGTGCCGACAATCACAAAATAGGCGAGCAGCAGATAGAGCAGGCCAAGCTGCGGCATAATGTCTTTGAAAAACGGCACGACTAACTCGGTCGCTGGCGTATCTTTGCCTATCATGTACATCACAAAGGCGACGCCCAGGGCGATCACCGACTGCCAGAAGTATTTCCAGCGTGCAATCAGTCCCTTAGTGTCTTTACGTACCACTTTGCGGTAGTCATCGATAAAGCCGATAATGCCGTAGCCAATCAGCACAAACAGCACGCACCAGACATAAGGGTTTGATGGATAGGCCCACATCAGCACCGAAACGGTGATGGAGAACAGGATCATGATCCCGCCCATCGTCGGCGTGCCGCGCTTGCTGAAGTGGGATTCGGGACCGTCATTACGCACAACCTGACCGAACGACATCTCCTGAAGGCGGGCGATCATACGCGGCCCCATCCACAGTGAGATAAACAGGGCAGTCAGCAGGCTGACAATGGCGCGAAACGTCAGGTAGGAAAAGACGTTGAAGCCAGAATAAAATGTGACCAGATGCTCGGCCAGCCAGACTAACATGTTCCTTTCTCCTGTAAGCTCTGTACTACCTGCTCCATGGCGGCACTACGTGAACCTTTAACTAAAACGGTGATATGAGGATGTGTCGCAATCAGCGACCGAAGGCGCTGGGTAACGGCGGTTTTATCCGTAAAGTGTTCGCCCTCTTCGCTCGCCTCGCTGATGAGTCTGCTCAGGCTCCCTACGCTCAGTACTTTATCGATCCCGGCCAGACGGGCAGCTTCGCCAACTTCACGGTGGCAGGCTTCTGCCTCATCGCCCAGTTCAGCCATGTCGCCCACCACCATCACCCGGTAACCCGGCATGCCTGCCAGCACCTGCGCCGCGGCGGTCATTGAACCGACATTCGCGTTATAGCTGTCATCAATAATCAGCTTATTCTCTGCCAGCTGCACAGGGAAAAGCCTTCCGGGTACGGCTTTCAGCGAGGATAGCCCTTTCTGGATCGCGCTCAGCGGCGCATCCACTGACAGCGCCAGGGCGGCCGCGGCCAGCGCGTTGGCAATATTATGGCGACCCGGCAGCGGCAGCGTAATAGCGACAGCGCCAGCCGGGGTATGCATAGTGAATGCCGTACCGGCAGCGGTGATAGCTACGTCAGTCGCAGAGAAGTCGCCGTCGGTCCGGGCGTCAGGCGAGAAGCGCCAGACTCTTTTGCCGTGCAGCATATTCTGCCAGTCCGGCCAGTCGTTGCTGTCCGCGTTGAGGATAGCGGTGCCGTTATCAGGCAGCCCCTGGAAAATCTCCCCTTTTGCCTTCGCCACGCCAGCTAATGAACCAAAGCCTTCAAGATGTGCTGCGGCAAGGTTATTGATCAGCGCCGATTCCGGACGGACCAGCGCTGTGGTATAGGCAATTTCACCCTGATGATTGGCGCCCATTTCGATTACCGCATACTGATGCTTTTCGGTCAGACGCAGCAGCGTCAGGGGCACGCCGATATCGTTATTCAGATTGCCTGCGGTATAGAGCGTCTCACCACATTCGCGCAGGATCGCCGCAGTCATTTCCTTGACGGAGGTTTTGCCTGACGAACCGGTTAAACCGACTACCCGTGCCGGAGAACGCTGGCGCACCCAGCCAGCCAGCTGGCCAAGCGCGATGCGGGTATCGGCGACAATCACCTGCGGTACGGCAACGGGTAAGTGCTCACTAACCAACAGAGCTGCCGAACCGGCGGCGATCGCATCGCCCACGAACCGATGGGCATCGAAGCGCTCGCCCTTCAGGGCAATAAACAGACAGCCTGCGCTGACCTTACGGGTATCCGTCGTCACTTCAGAAAAGGAGAGATCGCCACCCACCAGTTCGCCATCCGTGATATCCGCTAGCCCTTTAAGGGAAAGTACGATCATGCTATTACCCCCAGCAGACGGGCGACCGTCATCCGGTCTGAATAGTCGAGGCGGCGGTTGCCGACGATCTGATAGTCTTCATGGCCTTTCCCCGCCACCAGGACAAAATCGCCTTCCTTCGCCTGCATCACCGTGCTGGTCACCGCCTGCGCCCGACCCGGCACCACGCGGGCGCGTCCGGCATCAAGCAGGCCGGTTAACACATCCGCGACGATGGCCGCAGGATCTTCGCTGCGCGGGTTGTCATCAGTAATGACGACCACGTCGGAATACTGTTCAGCAACGGCGCCCATCAGCGGGCGCTTGCCTTTATCGCGGTCGCCGCCGCAGCCAAATACGCACCACAGCTGCCCTTTACAGTGCAGGCGTGCCGCCGCCAGCGCTTTTTCCAGCGCATCTGGCGTATGGGCATAATCCACCACCACGGTCGGTTTGCCCGGCGCGCTGAAAACTTCCATGCGCCCGGTTACCGGCTGAAGTTGACTGGCGGAGGCCATCAGCGAAGGCAGCGGGTAGCCCAGCGAAAGCAGCGTGCCCAGCGCCACCAGCAGGTTGCTGACGTTAAACGCGCCCATCAGCCGGCTTTCAATTTCACCCTCACCCCAGCTTGAGCTGAAGCGGATCGTTGCGCCGTTATCGTGATAGTCAACCCCGGTGGCTTTCAGCCAGCGTCCGTGGCAGCCAGGCTGAAGATTATTCTCCATGGTAACGGCCACCGCATCCGGCAGCTTCTCCAGCCAGCGGCGTCCTACCTCATCATCGGCGTTAATAATTGCCTGCCCGACCTGATGTTCGGAGAACAGCAGCCATTTCGCGGCTTCGTAACGCGCCATATCACCGTGGTAATCAAGATGATCGCGGCTCAGGTTGGTATAAACGGCGGCGGCAAAGGGCAACGCGGCTACGCGGTGCTGCACCAGACCGTGAGAGGAGATCTCCATCGCGGTGAGCGTCGCCCCCTGTTCAACCAGAGAATTTAGCGTGTGCTGTACGTCTACCGCTGAACCGGTGGTATTTTCCGCCGGTGCAAGCTGGCCATAGAGACCATTACCTACCGTGCCCATTACCGCACCCGTTTCACCCAGCAAGCTCGCCCACTGAGCCAGAAGCTGAGTGGTGGTGGTTTTACCGTTGGTACCGGTCACCCCGACCAGCTTCAGCTTTTCGCCGGGCTGATGATAAAAACGTCCCGCCAGCGCGGAAAGGCGCTGGGAAAGCTGCGCCAGGTAAATGACCGGCACGCCATGCATCATGGCGATATGACCATCCTCAGCTTCACCTTCTGCATCAGCGATCACGGCGGCAACGCCTTGTGCTATCGCCTGCGGTATAAAACGGCGTCCGTCTGCCACATGGCCTTTGATAGCCACAAACAGGTCGCCGGAAGCCGCCACGCGACTGTCCAGAATCATCTCTTTCAGCGGCAGCGAAGGTGCGCCGGGCACCCATGGCGCCAGCAGTTCGCGCAAGTTACGATCGGTCACTCGATCCCTCACTTCTGTTAACTATTTTTTCATTATTCTCCACCGGAACCGCTGGAGGCAGTGCATCAGGCTCAATATTCATGGTGCGCAGCACGCCTCCCATGATCGCGCCAAAAACGGGTGCTGATACGGCACCACCGTAATATTTGCCACCCTGGGGATCGTTAATCACCACGACCAGCGCAAAACGTGGACGGCTCGCCGGCGCGACGCCAGCGGTATAAGCGATGTATTTATTGACATATTTCCCATCCGGTCCGACCTTTTTCGCCGTCCCGGTTTTAATCGCAATGCGATAGCCTTTGATCGCCGCTTTCACGCCGCCGCCGCCCGGCAGAGCGACGCTCTCCATCATATGCATGACGGTACGCACGACGTGTTCAGGGAAAGCGCGCTGACCTGCCACTGGCGGATCAACTTTGGTAATCGAAAGCGGGCGTAAAATGCCGTAGCTGCCGATTGTTGCGTAGACTCGCGCTAACTGTAACGGTGTTACCATCAGCCCGTAGCCGAAAGAGAAGGTGGCCCTCTCTATGTCAGACCACCGTTGTTTTTGAGGATATAAGCCACTGCTTTCTCCGACCAACCCCAAATTGGTCGCTTTACCCAATCCAAAACGCGCGTAAGTTTCTACCAGCGCTGAGGATGGCATCGCTAACGCCAGCTTAGAAACACCGACGTTACTCGATTTTTGCAGAACCCCGGTCAGGGTCAGCTCGCTATAGCGCGCCACGTCTTTGATTTCATGGCCGTTGACGCGATAGGGAACGGTATTCAGTACGGTATTTTCCTTCACCACGCCACGCTGGAGCGCGGTCATGACGACCATCGGCTTCACGGTGGAACCCGGCTCGAAGATATCGGTGATGGCGCGGTTACGCATCACATCTTTGGGGGTTCCGCTGAGGTTGTTTGGGTTATAGGCAGGACTGTTGGCCATCGCCAGCACCTCGCCGGTATTCACATCCACCAGCACCGCCGTACCGGACTCCGCCTTGTTGAAGGCAACGGCGTTATTCAGCTCGCGGTAGACCAGCGCCTGCAGGCGTTCATCGATGCTGAGGGCGAGGTTATGCGCGGCGCGGCTGTCCACGGAGGAGATATCTTCAATCACGCGGCCAAAGCGATCTTTACGCACCGTGCGTTCGCCCGGCTCGCCGGTCAGCCACTTATCGAAGCTTTTTTCAACGCCTTCAATGCCCTGACCGTCGATATTGGTAAAGCCAATCAGGTGCGAGGTCACCTGGCCTGCCGGATAGTACCGGCGGGACTCCTGCCGCAGATGAATGCCCGGCAGCTTGAGCTTTTTGATGTAGTCGCTAATCGTGGGATTAACCTGTCGGGCAAGGTAGACGAAGCGGCCCTTAGGATTGGCGTTGACGCGGGCGGCCAGCTGATCGAGCGGGATCGATAAGGCGTCTGACAGCGCTTTCCAGCGGCTGTCGAGGGTAATCCCTCCCCTGTCATGCAGCTCTTTGGGATCGGCCCAGATGGCATTCACCGGCACGCTGACCGCCAGCGGCCGGCCGGCACGGTCGGTAATCATGCCGCGCGCGGTCGGCACCGCCTGCACGCGAAGAGAACGCATGTCCCCTTCCCGTACCAGTTTGTCGGGGCTGATAACCTGTAGCCAGGCCACGCGAGAGAGCAGCGCCGCCAGCGCGATGAGGATACAGCCACACAACAACGCAAAACGCCAGCTGATAAAGCTGGCCTGATTCTCCGGGCGTTTTAACTTCTGCGTCTTGGTTGCGGCTTTCATTCCGTCTCTTATGGCTGTACCACGATGTTTTCCTGCGATGGATCGACATGCTGCATTTGCAGTTTTTCCGTTGCCGTCCTCTCAACCCGGCTATGATCGCCGAGGGCATTCTCTTCCAGGATCAGGTTGCGCCACTCAATATCCAGCGCATCCTTTTCCAGCACCAGCTGCTCACGCTGTGCGGTGAGCAGGCGGGTTTTATGCGCCGTGGTCACCACCAGCACGGCGGAGATCGTCACCGCAACGGCCAGAATCAGCGGGATTTTACCGTGACGCAGAATATCGTCTGCGATCGCGCCCGGTAGACTATGCCGCTCGCCCGTCACGACGCCGTCCTCTCAGCAATGCGCAGTACGGAACTACGGGCGCGGGGGTTTTCCGCGACCTCCGCCTCACCGGGCATCATCTTGCCCAGTGCCTTAAGCTGACGTCCGCCCAGCTTGCTCAGCTGCGATTCGGTCAGCGGAATACCGGCCGGCACCTGGGGACCGCGACTCTGTTCGCGCATAAATCGCTTAACAATCCGGTCTTCAAGAGAGTGGAAGCTGATTACGGAGAGCCGGCCTTCCGGTGCCAGCGCGGTCAGCGCCCCCTTCAGCGCCTGCTCAATCTCTTCCAGTTCACTGTTTATCCAGATACGAATCGCCTGGAAACTGCGGGTGGCCGGATGCTTGAATTTGTCCTTCACCGGCGTGGCCGCATAAATCACATCGGCCAGCTCTTTGGTGCGGGTCATCGGCTGTTCACGATTACGCTCAACGATGGCCCGGGCGATACGTTTAGCAAAACGCTCTTCGCCGAAGGTTTTCAGTACAAAAGCGATATCGCTTTCTTCTGCCTGAAGCAGCCACTCGGAGGCAGAGAGCCCGCGGGTCGGATCCATGCGCATATCCAGCGGTCCATCACGCATAAAGGAGAAACCGCGCCCGGCATCATCCAGCTGAGGAGATGAAACGCCCAGATCCAGCAGGATCCCATTAATCTTGCCACTTAATCCACGCGCTTCGGCATAGTCTGCCAGCGCGGAAAAAGGGCCGTGAATGATGGTGAAGCGGGGGTCGGTAATCGCTTCCGCCGCCGCAATCGCCTGCGGATCACGGTCAATGGCGTACAGCCGGCCCTGCTCGCCTAACTGCGAGAGAATAAGTCGCGAATGTCCACCTCGTCCGAAGGTGCCATCGATATAGATGCCATCAGGCTGGATATTGAGGCCCTTTACCGCCTCGTCCAACAGCACCGTGGTATGTTTAAAATTTTCCTGCATAGTTATAATGACAAATCCTGCAAACGCTCAGAAAGCGGTTCCTGAGTCGACTGCTCCGCGTCAATATCCTCCCTGACTTGTTGATACCAGGTCTGTTCGTCCCACAGCTCAAACTTATTGAACTGCCCAACCAGCATCACTTCTTTGGTCAGGTTCGCATGCTGGCGAAGCGTATTGGCTACCAGCACCCGGCCTGCATTATCCATCTGGCATTCACTGGCATGCCCCAATAGCAGACGCTGAACGCGACGCTCTTCAGGGTTCATACTGGATAAGCGAGCCAGCTTACGTTCAATAATTTCCCATTCGGGCAGGGTATAAAGCAGCAGGCATGGCTGGCGGAGGTCAATGGTACAGACCATTTGCCCCTGTGACTCCCCGATCAGCGTTTCGCGATAGCGCGTAGGCACAGCGAGCCGTCCCTTACTGTCGAGATTGACTAACGTTGCTCCACGGAACATGCCAGCCTCACCCTCCGGTTACCTTTTCTCACCACTTTATACCACTAATTCCCACCGGGGGAGTTTACGGAGCAGAGGAAAACATTGTCAAGCAACAGCGAAGCCGGAACGGGATTATTTCTTAAGAAAGAAAAAATGCGGAGAGTTAAAAAGTTAACGAATCTGACAGGAAGGTAAAAAATAAACTGATGAATAGCGGTAATTTTTTTTGCCAGCGAATCAGTTGTTCAAAAATATAACACTTTCAGAGAGGAAGAAAGCGAGCGTCAACTTTGCGACCTGCGCGACATTTTAAGCGCTATCCTAAGGATTTCCCCTGCCGCCCCCGCCGCGCCCGCAGGGCCTGCGCGGCGGTAAATGTAAATTTGTATTAAAGAGCAGGATTTATATAACCTTAGACGGCGCGTTTTACATTTACCTTAATTTACGCTGATTTAACGTTTGGCAACATAAACAATTTATCTGCCGCTAATTTTGAAAAAAAGCCTAATTAAAAACGAGAAAATAGAATGGCGATCAAAAAAGGCAGCCAGGCTGCCTTTTTAGTTATGCTTTAACATTAACGCCGGCTTAATCTTCCCCGGCGGTAGAGATTACGACGGATGCGCGTTAAACCCGGCTTGGGTTTTTTGGGTTCATCCAGGCTTGCCAGCACCAGTTCAAGCACGCGCTCAGCCACGTCGCGGTGCCGCTGCCCCACGGCCAGTACCGGACAATCCAGAAAATCGAGCAGTTCATGATCGCCAAACGTGGCGATCGCCAGATCGCCAGGCAGCCGCCCCTCGCGTCTCAGCGTGACGTCCATCACTCCCTGAAGCAGGCCAAAGGAGGTGGTAAAAAGCGCCTCCGGCATAGGATGGGTTTCCAGCCAGGTTTCGAACAGGGCCGCCGCCGCCGTACGTTCGAAGCTGTTGGCGTAGATAAAATCAATCTGACGCTTGTCGCCTTTCCAGGCATCCCGAAACCCCATCTCACGCAGGAAGCTGACGGACAGTTCAGGCAGTGCGCCGAGAAAAAGCACCGAGTTTACCGGCTGCTTGCGAAGCTCAGCGCCCAGCATTGCGGCATCATCCTGATCGGCACCGACCACGCTGGTGAAATGTTCGCGATCGAGCGCACGGTCCAGCGCAATAATGGGCAGAGGATCGTTAATCCAGCGCTGATAGAAAGGGTGCTCTGGCGGGAGCGACGTGGAGACAATAATCGCATCGACCTGACGCTGAAGCAGATGCTCAACGCAGCGCATTTCGTTATCGGGCTGATCTTCAGAACAGGCTATCAGTAGCTGATAGCCACGCTGGCGCGCCTGCCGTTCAAGATAATTGGCAATCCGCGTGTAGCTGGTATTCTCCAGATCGGGAATAACCAGGCCTATGGAGCGCGTACGCCCGGCTCTCAGGCCTGCCGCTACCGCATTCGGGTGGTAGTTGTGCTCACGCACCACCGCCATGACTTTCTCGACGGTTTTATCGCTGACACGATACTGCCTGGCTTTACCATTAATAACGTAGCTGGCCGTCGTGCGCGATACTCCGGCAAGGCGCGCAATTTCATCCAGTTTCACAAGAACCCCACACTTCATGCGCCGTAACGGCGCAAAAAATAGCCACGTCGCGGCTAAGGATAAGACATTTGTTACATCTAACAGCAGATTAGTGGGCTGAGCAACTGCTTTTGCGTCCGGGCGGGCGCTTTAGGACAAAAATTAAAAAACCCGGCATTACGCCGGGTTAGCTGACTCTGTCAGGGGGACAGCGCTGTACTTAGCGCATAATGCGATCGCCACGGGCTACGCCAACGATGCCGGAACGGGCAACTTCAACAATTTCCGCCACATCGCGGACGCTGTTCAGAAAGGCGTCCAGCTTGTCGCTGGTGCCTGCCAGCTGAACCGTATAAAGCGTTGGCGTTACGTCGACAATCTGCCCGCGGAAAATTTCCGCGCTGCGCTTTACCTCTTCCCGGCCATAGCCGCTGGCCTGGATCTTCACCAGCATAATTTCACGTTCGACAAAAGCGCCCTGCCCCAGCTCCGTCACGCGCAGCACGTCCACCAGCTTATGCAGCTGCTTTTCGATCTGCTCAATCACTTTTTCATCGCCCACCGTCTGAATCGTCATTCGCGACAGGGTGGGATCGTCCGTAGGCGCTACGGTCAGGCTCTCAATGTTATAGCCGCGCTGGGAGAACAGCCCCACCACGCGCGATAATGCGCCGGACTCGTTTTCCAGCAGTACCGATAAAACACGACGCATAATTAAGTCCTCTCCGTTTTGCTCAGCCACATTTCGTCCATCCCGCCGCCGCGAATATGCATTGGGTATACGTGTTCGGTACCGTCCACATTGACGTCAACAAAAACCAGGCGCCCTTTGCCTAACGCTTCCAGCGCTTCGGTCAGCTTCGACTCCAGCTCGTCCGGATGTGAAATCCCGATGCCCACATGCCCGTAGGCTTCGGCCAGGCGCACAAAATCAGGCAGCGACTCCATATAGGACTGGGAGTGGCGACCGGAATAGATCATATCCTGCCACTGCTTCACCATGCCGAGGAAGCGGTTGTTCAGGCTCAGCACCAGCACCGGCAGATCGTACTGCAGCGCCGTGGAGAGTTCCTGAATATTCATCTGGATGCTGCCATCGCCGGTCACACAGATGACCGTCTCTTTTGGCAGCGCCAGCTTCACGCCCAGCGCAGCTGGCAGGCCAAAGCCCATGGTGCCCAGACCGCCTGAGTTGATCCAGCGGCGAGGTTTGTCGAACGGATAGTAAAGAGCGGCAAACATCTGATGCTGGCCAACGTCGGAAGTCACATAGGCCTCTCCCTTCGTCAGCTTCCAGATTGTCTCAATTACCGCCTGAGGTTTGATTTTTTCACTGCTGCGATCGTAAGCCAGACACTGACGAGCCTGCCATTGTTCAATCTGCCGCCACCAGTCGCGGAGGCTGTCAAAATTCTGCGCGTTGTCGCCCTGCGCCATCAGCTCAAGCATCTGCTGTAATACCTGCCTGGCATCGCCCACAATGGGGATATCGGCGGCAACAGTTTTAGAGATGGACGTCGGATCGATATCAATATGCAACACGGTGGCATCAGGGCAGTACTTCGCGAGGTTATTGGTCGTACGATCGTCAAAACGTACCCCAACGGCGAAGATGACATCCGCATTATGCATGGTCATATTGGCTTCGTAAGTGCCGTGCATACCGAGCATGCCCAGGCTCTGGCGATGCGTACCGGGAAAGGCACCCAGTCCCATCAGCGAAGCGGCGACAGGCAGGTTAAGCGTTTCAGCCAGCTGCCGCAGTTCACCGGAACAGTCGGCGTTCACGACGCCGCCACCGGCGTAAATCACCGGACGTTTAGCGGCCAGCAGCGTTTGCAGCGCCCGCTTGATCTGCCCTTTATGCCCCTGCGTGGTCGGATTATAAGAGCGCATGCTGACGCTGTCCGGCCAGACGTAAGGCAGTTTGTTTGCCGGATTCATCATATCTTTCGGCAGATCGACCACCACAGGGCCGGGACGTCCGCTGGCAGCAAGCCAGAAGGCCTTCTTCATTACCGTTGGGATATCTTCCGCGTGCTTAACCATAAAGCTGTGTTTGACGACCGGGCGGGAGATCCCCACCATGTCGCACTCCTGGAAAGCGTCATAGCCAATCAGGGAAGAAGGGACCTGTCCTGACAGCACAACCATCGGAATTGAATCCATATAGGCCGTGGCAATCCCGGTGATCGCATTGGTTGCGCCGGGGCCGGAAGTGACCAGCACCACGCCGACTTCCCCGGTTGAACGGGCATAGCCGTCCGCCATGTGTACGGCACCCTGCTCGTGACGCACCAGAATATGATCGATGCCGCCCACGGTCTGTAGCGCATCATAGATATCCAGAACCGCGCCGCCGGGGTAGCCGAATACATGCTTCACGCCCTGATCGATCAATGAGCGGACGACCATCTCGGCTCCTGACAACATTTCCATTCTTGCCTCCAGGCTTTAAGGTGCTGATCGCGCTGCGATGAATGCCGCTCTCTGTTTCAGGAGAGTGGCCAGATACGATCAAACCTGTGTTGATTCAGATAAGGGAAGTCATTTCCCCTATCCAGGTACAGGGCGATGCCCTTATTATTTTTTACATTCTGTTGATTAAGTACCATAACCGCAGAAAAGTTGACAGGCAATCACCGCGCGCGCGCTCACCCCATATAACCGGGCGGAAAGGTGCTACGCGGCGGAGAAGTTAGCGATAATTACGCTGACTATAAAGCGGAAGAAAAGCGGTTTGTCCTGTGGAGATGTTCATTTTCAGGTTAATCGTTTTGTTGATCGCGCTGAGGTATTTTCAAAATAAGTTGACTCGTTCAACATTTTTAAAGGATTCAGGTTTATATGCTAATCGCAATTACGTTATTAATATATTTAACTAAGTAAAAAGCGTTAATCCTTCCGCTACGCTCCCGACAGACACCTCTACCAACCAAATGATTTTAAAAGAAATACATAAAAATCACCCTTTCATTTCCTGCGTTTAAGGCGTTCCTGAAATGCGTTAAGGTATTTTTTCCTGCCAGTTGTGCTGCGTAACCTGACTGCGCCAGACTATTTTCCCGATGCGGTATCCCGGACAGGTGCAGATAAGCGCGCCTGATGGTTGACATTGCCCCTACTAATCAAGTATCAATAAAGTCACAACATATTGATGAGGTCTGAAATTAATGATTCGCCATTCCCGCCTACTCGGTCTACTACTAAACGCATCCTCTGTGCGCGGTAGCCTTGTGGGCGGAATCAATCACTGATTTCAGACTGACAAAAAAACCCGCGCCGATGCGCGGGTTTTTTTTTGCTCGCGGCAACAGCGAAGACAACCTGATAAGGAATTATCCCATGAGCCAACAAGTCATTATTTTCGATACCACTCTGCGCGACGGCGAGCAGGCGTTACAGGCAAGTCTGAGTGTGAAAGAAAAATTGCAAATCGCGCTCGCGCTTGAGCGGATGGGCGTTGACGTGATGGAAGTGGGTTTTCCTGTCTCCTCGCCGGGTGACTTTGAATCCGTACAGACAATCGCCCGCCAGATTAAAAACAGCCGCGTCTGCGCGCTGGCCCGCTGTGTGGAGAAAGATATTGATGCCGCCTATGAAGCGCTGCGCATTGCTGATGCTTACCGTATTCATACCTTTCTGGCTACATCGCCGATGCATATCGCCACCAAGCTGCGCAGTACGCTGCCTGAGGTTATCGACCGCGCCGTTCGCATGGTGAAACGCGCGCGCAATTATACCAATGATGTTGAATTTTCCTGCGAAGATGGCGGCCGTACGCCGATTGACGATCTCTGCCGCGTGGTGGAAGCCGCCATCAATGCGGGTGCCACTACCATCAATATTCCGGATACCGTGGGCTATACCCTTCCCGACGAGTACAGCAATATTATTGCGCAGCTGATCAACCGCGTTCCCAACATCGATAAAGCCGTGCTCTCTGTTCATACCCACGACGATTTGGGTATGGCGGTAGGTAACTCGATCGCTGCGGTTCAGGCCGGTGCCCGCCAGGTCGAGGGGACGTTAAACGGTCTGGGCGAGCGTGCCGGTAACTGCGCGCTGGAAGAGGTCATCATGGCGATCAAAACCCGCGGCCAGTTAATGAATGTGCATACCAACGTCCATCATCAGGAAATCTATCGCACCAGTCAGATCGTCAGCCAGATTTGTAATATGCCGATCCCGGCTAACAAAGCGATTGTCGGCACTGGCGCTTTCGCCCACTCCTCCGGTATTCATCAGGACGGCGTGCTGAAGAACCGCGAGAACTATGAAATCATGACGCCGGAGTCCATCGGCCTGAATCAGATTCAGCTGAACCTGACATCACGCTCCGGACGCGCCGCCGTGAAACACCGTATGGATGAGATGGGTTATAAGGAGAATGACTACAACCTGGATACGCTGTATGACGCCTTCCTGAAGCTGGCGGATAAGAAAGGTCAGGTTTTTGACTACGATCTGGAAGCGCTGGCGTTCATTAATAAGCAGAACGAAGAGCCGGAACATTTCCGTCTGGACTATTTCAGCGTGCAGTCAGGTTCGAGCGTTATGGCAACCGCCTCCGTCAAGCTGGCCTGCGGTGATGAGGTTAAATCGGAAGCGGCAACCGGGAATGGGCCGGTCGATGCGGTCTACCAGGCGATTAACCGCATTACGGATTTCGACGCGGAGCTGGTGAAATATCAGCTGAGCGCCAAAGGCCAGGGGAAAGACGCGCTGGGCCAGGTTGATATCGTGGTCAACTACAAGGGCCGTAAATTCCACGGCGTCGGTCTGGCGACGGATATTGTCGAATCCTCGGCGAAGGCGATGATCAACGCGCTGAACAATATCTGGCGTGCCCGCCAGGTGGAGCAGGAACTGCAACGCAAATCCCACGCTAATGACCAGAAGGAGACGGTGTAATCATGTCCAGGACTTTTCATATTGCCATATTGCCGGGTGACGGTATCGGTCCCGAAGTGATGGCCCAGGCCAGTAAGGTGCTGGATGCGATTCGCCAGCGTTTTAACATGCGCATCTCCATCAGCGAATATGACGTGGGCGGCATCGCTATCGATCGCCACGGCGAGCCGCTGCCTAAAAAGACGATCTCCGGCTGCGAACAGGCTGATGCGATCCTGTTTGGCTCCGTGGGCGGCCCGAAATGGGAGCATCTGCCGCCGGCGGAGCAGCCTGAGCGCGGCGCGCTGCTGCCGCTGCGCAAGCACTTTAAGCTGTTCAGCAACCTGCGCCCCGCCAGCCTGCACAGCGGCCTGGAAGCCTTTTGTCCGCTGCGCAGCGATATCGCCGCAAAGGGGTTTGATATCCTTGTCGTTCGCGAACTGACCGGCGGCATCTACTTTGGCCAGCCGAAGGGGCGTGAAGGCAGCGGGCAGCATGAACGCGCCTTTGATACCGAGGTTTATTATCGCTTTGAGATCGAACGCATCGCTCGTATCGCTTTCGAGTCAGCGCGCAAGCGCCGTAAAAAAGTGACCTCTATCGATAAGGCGAATGTGCTGCAATCTTCCATTCTCTGGCGTGAGATCGTCAGCGAAGTGGCAAAAGATTATCCCGACGTTGAGCTACAGCATATGTACATCGACAACGCCACCATGCAGCTAATCAAAGCGCCATCTCAGTTTGACGTCATGCTCTGTTCTAACCTGTTTGGCGATATCCTCTCCGACGAGTGCGCGATGATCACCGGATCTATGGGCATGCTGCCCTCCGCCAGCCTGAACGAGCAGGGTTTTGGCCTGTTCGAACCCGCCGGGGGCTCGGCGCCCGACATCGCCGGCAAAAACTGCGCTAACCCGATTGCCCAGATCCTGTCGCTGTCGCTGCTGATGCGCTACAGCCTCGACGCGCCCGAGGTGGCAGATGCGATTGATAATGCCGTCAGTCGTGCGCTGGCCGAAGGCTACCGTACCGCCGATCTGGCCGGTGAGGGCCAGGCCATCGGCACCGATGAGATGGGTTCCATCATTGCCCGATTTGTCAGCGAAGCCTGAAAATGAAAACGTTATACGAAAAGCTGTTTGATGCGCATGTCGTGCATGACGCGCCTGACGAAACGCCGCTGCTCTATATCGACCGTCATCTTGTGCATGAGGTGACCTCCGCACAGGCATTTGACGGCCTGCGCGCGCATGGCCGCCCGGTGCGCCAGCCGGCCAAAACTTTTGCCACCATGGATCATAACGTCTCCACCGAGACGCGGGATATCAACGCCAGCGGCGAGATGGCCCGCATACAGATGTCCATGCTGATTAAGAACTGCGGGGAGTTTGGCGTTCCTTTATATGACCTCAAGCATCCGTATCAGGGCATCGTGCACGTTATCGGTCCCGAACAGGGGATGTCCCTGCCCGGCATGACGATTGTTTGCGGGGACTCGCACACCTCCACGCACGGCGCATTAGGCGCGCTGGCGTTTGGCATCGGCACCTCGGAAGTTGAGCATGTGCTGGCGACGCAAACGCTGAAGCAGTCCCGCGCCAGAACCATGAAAGTTGAGGTAGTGGGAGAGACCGCGCCGGGGATCACCGCAAAAGATATCGCCCTCGCGGTCATCGGTAAAACCGGCAGCGGCGGCGGCAACGGCCATGTGGTGGAGTTCTGCGGCCCGGCCGTAGAGCAACTGAGCATGGAAGGACGCATGACGCTCTGCAACATGGCGATTGAACTGGGCGCGAAGGCGGGGCTGATCGCGCCGGATGAAACGACCTTCAGCTATCTGAAAGGCCGCCAGTTTGCGCCGAAAGGCGAGGCCTGGGAAAAGGCCGTGGCCTACTGGCGAACGCTGAAGAGCGATGCCGGCGTACAGTTCGATAAAGTTATCACGCTCGATGCGGCAGCGATTGCTCCACAGGTGACCTGGGGAACCAATCCCGGTCAGGTCATTGCCGTGGACGAATGCATTCCCGATCCGGCCTCGTTCAGCGATCCGGTTGAGCGCGCTTCGGCGGAAAAAGCGCTGGCTTATATGGATCTCAAGCCCGGCATCAGGCTGACCGAGGTGCGTATCGATAAAGTCTTTATCGGCTCCTGCACCAACTCCCGCATTGAAGATTTGCGGGCGGCGGCATCCGTGGTGAAGGGGCATAAGCTCGCCGCTGGCGTTCAGGGCTATGTCGTACCGGGTTCCGGTCCGGTGAAGGCGCAGGCGGAAGCCGAAGGGTTAGATAAAATCTTTCTGGAGGCGGGCTTTGAGTGGCGGCTTCCCGGCTGCTCCATGTGCCTGGCGATGAACAACGATCGCCTCAATCCGGGTGAACGCTGCGCGTCCACCAGCAACCGCAATTTTGAAGGCCGCCAGGGCCGTGGCGGACGCACGCATCTGCTCAGCCCGGCGATGGCAGCCGCGGCGGCGGTAGCCGGTCACTTTGCCGATATCCGCAAACTGAACTGAGGAGCAATAATGGCCAGGAAATTTACCCGTCATACCGGCATCGTGGTGCCGGTAGACACCGCTAACGTGGACACCGACGCCATCATTCCCAAGCAATTTTTGCAGATGGTGACGCGGACCGGTTTTGGCCGGAATCTGTTCTACGACTGGCGCTATACCGATGCCGAAGGCCAGATTCCCAATCCCGATTTCGTGCTCAATAAGCCTGAGTTCAGCGGCGCCACTGTCATGCTGACGCGGGAAAACTTTGGCTGCGGCTCTTCACGTGAACACGCGCCCTGGGCGCTGACCGACTATGGCATTCAGGTGATTATCGGTAGCGGCTTCGCGGATATTTTTGCCAATAACTCGTTCAATAACCAGCTGCTGCTGGTGACGCTGGATGAGGATGTGGTGGAAACGCTTTTTCAGCAGGTTGCCGCGCAGCCGGGCATTTCTTTTACGGTGGATCTGGAGGCTCAGGAGATCGCTGCGGGGGATAAACGTTACGCCTTCAGCATCGATCCCTTCCGGCGTCACTGCCTGATTAACGGGCTGGACAGTATCGGCCTGACGCTTCAGCACGACGCGGAAATCGCCGCGTACGAGCAGAAGCAGCCCGCTTTCCTGCGTTAACCCTTTGCCAGACTTTCCCCCAGGGAAGTCTGGCACGTCACGCTATCAGACATCTTTTACCTTCGCCGACATGGCCAGTGACGCGATTGCGAGCAGCAGCGCCGCCCAGTAGACCGAATAGTGCCCGAAGGTTTCAGCCAGCGCCCCCTGAAGAATACCGGCAAGGATCACCCCAGTGGAAATACTGTTAGTAAACAGCGTAGTCGCCGCACCGGGCCGGCCGGGCATCAGATCCTGAAAGTAGAGCATGCCAATGCCGGCGACGATGCCGATAAAGACCGCATTGAAAATTTGCAGCGCCATCAGCGCGATACGTGACTGAAACAGCACCAGCCCCAGGTAAAACAGCACGCCCGCCGCCACGGCAAAAAGCATCATTTTGCGCTTGCCGACGCGTTTAACCAGATGCCCGGCCAGCAGCATCGCCGGGATCTCCAGCCCCGCTGCCACGCCCATCAGCAAACCCGCAAGGCGGTCCGGCAGCCCGAGGACGCTGGTGATATAGAGCGGCATATCAATGATATACATGGTATTGCAGGTCCACATCAGCAGCGAGGCGATAAACAGCAGCCGCACATCTTTATTCTTCCAGGCGCTGATTTGCGCGCTCAGTACTTCCGGCGACTGCTCCACGCGGGCCACGGAGGGCAGCGCAAACCAGATCAGCGCAAAGCAGACGACAAAAAGCCCCGCGGCGATCGCGAACATGGTGGTAAAGCCGTAGTTTAGCGCCAGCGCGAACGACAGCGGTGGGCCAATCACCCAGGCCAGCGAAAGCTGCGCACGCATCACGGAGCTGAACATCACCACTTCCCGCGCCGAACTGTCCGCGTATTCGCGCGCCAGCGCAAAGATCTGCGGCATCGACACGCTGGCAAGGGCGGAGAGCAGCACGCCAAAAGTAATCAGCGTCAGATAGTCACGGTTAAAGGCAAACAGCAGCGCGTTACCTGTCGCCATCACGCAGCAAAAGAGGATCAGCATGCGGCGATCGCCGCGATTATCCGAGCGCTTCGCCAGCAGAATACTGACGGCAATCCCGGCTATCGCATTGACGGTATAGAACAGTCCGACCCAGAACGGTCGTACCGCCACTTCACGGGTCAGAAAGAGACTGAGGGTGGGCGCCTGGAGCGCACCCGCCACGCCAATCATAAAAGAGACGGCCATAAAGGCCAGGTAAACGGGATTAATACGGCGACGCGGTCGGAGCATATTCATACCTGGTCCTTCAATGGCAAAAGCCGCCCGGCGCGGACGACAAACAGGAAGCATAGAAGAAAAAAAGCCTGACGAAAAAAGCCAGCGAACATAATGCCCGCTGGCTGGTGAAGATGCACCATACTCAGATTCAAATAATGCCAGAGCGCCATTCAGAGAATGCCTCCCGCTCTTTCATCGGAGCCATTATCGCCCTAATATAAGGCAGGAAAAACAGACCGCTTTTTACAAAAGGTTCCCCTTTTATGTCCTCTTCCCGCTTACAGCAGCAGTTTATCCGCCTCTGGCAGAGCTGCAACGGTCAGTCAAAGGAAACCACGCTTGGCGAGCTGGCCGTTCAGCTCAGCTGTTCCCGCCGCCATATGCGTAACCTGCTTAACGCCATGCAGGCGGAAGGCTGGCTGGAGTGGCAGGCAGAGGCGGGACGGGGGAAGCGCTCGGCGCTGCGCTTCCTTTATACCGGGCTGGCGCTTCAGCAGCAGCGGGCGGAGGAGCTGCTGGAGCAGGATCGCATCGATCAGCTGGTGCAGCTTGTCGGGGATAAGCATACCGTACGGCAGATGCTGGTCTCTCACCTGGGCCGCAGCTTCCGGCAGGGCAAGCATATTCTTCGCGTGCTCTATTACCGGTCGCTGCTCAATTTACTGCCCGGCACCCCGCTCAGGCGATCGGAAACCCACCTTGCCCGGCAGATTTTCAGCGGTCTGACGCATATAAATGAGGAAAACGGGGAAATCGAGCCCGATATCGCCCACCACTGGCAGCAGGTATCGCCCCTGCACTGGCGTTTTTATCTCCGGCCCGCCATTCATTTCCACCACGGCCGGGAGCTGGAGATGGCGGATGTGATTGGTTCGCTCAACCGACTGAAATCACAGCCGCTTTTTTCACATTTTGATCGCATCGACTCGCCAACCCCGTGGACGCTGGATATTTACCTGCATCAGCCGGATAGCTGGCTACCCTGGCTGCTGGGCAGCATCAGTACTATGATCCTGCCCGACGAATGGCACACCCTGCCCGACTTTGCCCGTCAGCCGATCGGCACCGGCCCGTACGCCGTGGTGCGTAACCAGCAAACGCAGCTGCGTATCGCCGCCTTTGATGATTACTTCGGCTACCGGGCGCTGATTGATGAAGTGAATATCTGGGTGTTGCCGGAAATCAGCGATGAGCTGGTCTATTCGGGCGTAAAGCTGGAAGGTGCCAGCGTGGACGAAAAATCGGAAGAGAGCCGCCTCGAAGAAGGCTGTTACTTTTTGCTGTTCGATCAGCGTTCGCCGCTGGGGCAGAACGAGCAGGTGCGGCGCTGGATCAGCATGATCTTCAATCCTGTCGCGCTGCTGAACCATTCCGGCATCGGCTATCAGCGCTACTGGTTCCCCGCCTACGGCCTGCTGCCCCGCTGGCATCACCGGCGCGATATGGCGGTGACGGAAAAGCCTCCTGAACTGACCTCAATTACGCTGACCTGGTACAACGACCATATTGAACATCAAGCGATCGCTAACGCGCTGGCGCCGCTGCTGGCGGCACACGGTGTCAGCCTGGTAACGCGCCAGGTCGACTATGCCACCTGGCACCGGGGCGACGCGGAAAGCGATATCTGGCTCGGCAGCGCCAACTTCACCCTGCCGCTGGAGTTCTCGCTCTTTTCCCTGCTGTATGAGATCCCGCTGCTGCATCACTGCGTGCCGATTGACTGGCAGCGGGATGCCCAACGCTGGCGCGAACAGAAGCTTTCGCTGGCCGACTGGAGCCGCCAGCTCGTCAATACCTGGAGCCTGCACCCGTTATTCCATCACTGGCTACTCCTTGAAGGCGAGCGCAGTATGCGCGGCGTCAGGATGAACACCCTCGGCTGGTTCGATTTCAAGTCCGCCTGGTTCGCACCGCCTGAATCATGACGCTTTCGCTACCGCCCGGAAATCATTAGAATAGCGCCTTCTCAACGGGGTGCGCGCAGGTGCTTTAAGCCTGCACGCTGAGACAGACCCGTCGAACCTGATCCGGATAATGCCGGCGTAGGGATTTGAGACGCTGTTACCTGCTCAGATCCTTTGCGGCCTCGCTTAACTTAAGGAACGCAAAGTGTTAAAGAAACTTCTTCCCCTGCTGATGCTTACCGCTCTTCCCGTCTTTGCCGCCAAACCAACGCTGGTGGTCTACACCTATGACTCTTTCTCCGCAGACTGGGGCCCAGGCCCGGCGGTTAAAAAAGCGTTTGAAGCCGATTGCCACTGTGAACTCAAATATGTGTCGCTGGAAGATGGTGTTTCGCTGCTGAACCGGCTGCGTATGGAAGGAAAAAACAGCAAAGCGGATGTGGTGCTTGGGCTGGATAACAACCTGCTGGTAGCCGCGGAAAAAACCGGCCTGTTTGCACCAGCTAAGGTGGATACCAGCCAGACCACCGTCCCTGGCGGCTGGCACAACCAGACCTTTGTGCCTTTTGACTACGGCTGGTTTGCCTTCGTCTACGATAAAACCAAACTCAAAAACCCGCCGCAGAGCCTGAAAGAACTGGTAGAGAGCGAGCAGCCGCTGAGGGTGATCTATGAAGATCCCCGCACCAGCACGCCTGGGCTGGGGCTGCTGCTGTGGATGCAGAAAGTCTACGGCGATGATGCGCCTGCGGCCTGGCAGAAGCTGGCGAAGAAAACCGTTACCGTCACCAAAGGGTGGAGCGAAGCCTATGGCCTGTTCCTGAAAGGAGAAGGCGATATGGTGCTGAGCTACACCACCTCCCCCGCCTATCACCTGATTGAAGAGAAAAAAACGCAGTACGCCGCCGCAAACTTCAGTGAAGGTCACTACCTTCAGGTGGAAGTGGCCGGCATGCTGAAATCAAGCGGGCAGCCTGCGCTGGCGCAACAGTTTTTGACCTTTATGCTGGATAACGGCTTTCAGAAAACCATTCCCACCGGCAACTGGATGTATCCGGCGATCAAATCGGATTTACCGGCAGGTTTTGATAAGCTGCCCCTTCCTGCCACCACGCTACAGTTCACCCCTGAGGAAGTGGCCGATAAGCGCAGCCAGTGGATAGCCGCATGGCAACGCGCCGTCAGCCGCTGATCGCAGGCTGGCTGCTGCCCGGCGCGCTGGCGGCGACGCTGCTGGTCGCCGTGGCGCTGCTGGCCTTTACCGCGCTGTGGCGAAACGCCCCCGCCATCGCCTGGCGCGATCTCTGGCAGGATGACTACCTGTGGCACGTACTGCGCTTCTCTTTCTGGCAGGCGTTCCTTTCCGCCGCGCTCTCCGTTCTTCCGGCCATTCCGCTGGCGCGGGCGCTCTACCGCCGCCGGTTCCCGGGCCGGGAAACGCTGCTTCGCCTCTGTGCGATGACGCTGGTGCTGCCGGTGCTGGTGGCGGTGTTTGGCATCCTCAGCGTCTACGGACGTACCGGCTGGCTGGCTCAGCTCAGCGCACTGCTGGGGATTGACTACACTTTCTCGCCTTATGGCCTGCAGGGCATTCTGCTGGCGCACGTTTTCTTCAATCTTCCTCTGGCGGCGCGCTTACTGCTGCAGACGCTTGAGCAGATCCCCGGCGAACAGCGTCAGCTTGCCGCTCAGCTCGGCCTGCGCGGCTGGGATCATTTCCGGATAGTGGAGTGGCCCTGGCTCCGGCGGCAGATCCTGCCTGCTGGCGCGCTCATTTTTATGCTCTGCTTCGCCAGCTTCGCTACCGTGCTGTCACTCGGCGGCGGCCCGCAGGCGACCACCATTGAACTCGCCATTTTCCAGGCGCTGAGCTTCGACTACGATCCCGGCCGGGCCGCCCTGCTGGCGATGGTCCAGATGGTCTGCTGCCTCGGTCTGGTCATGCTCAGCCAGCGGCTCAGCAAAGCTATTCCTTCCGGCGTCGCCAGTATTGGCGGCTGGCGTAACCCGGAAGAGAGCCTGACGGCGAGGATTACGGACGTCCTGCTGATTACGCTGGCCCTGCTGCTGCTGCTGCCGCCGCTGCTGGCGGTCATGGTGGATGGCGTCAATGGCGGGATGATCGCGGTCCTGCAGGAACCGGCGCTCTGGCAGGCTACCCTCACCTCGCTGCGCATTGCGCTTGGTGCCGGCCTGCTGAGCGTGCTGCTGACCATGATGCTGCTCTGGAGCAGCCGCGAGCTTCGCCTGCGCCAGCGGGCTTTGCAGGGCCAGCTGCTGGAGCTGAGCGGAATGCTTATCCTTGCCATGCCGGGCATTGTGCTGGCGACGGGCTTCTTTATGCTGCTCAACGAAACCGTTGGTCTGCCGCAGCAGGCTGACGGCATTGTCATCTTCACTAATGCGCTGATGGCGATCCCCTATGCCATGAAGGTGCTGGAAAATCCGCTGCGCGATATCGCTGAACGCTATAACCGCCTCTGCCTGTCGCTGGATATCCGGGGCTGGCAGCGGCTCAGGCTGATTGAGCTGAAAGCGCTGAAGCGCCCGATCGCCCAGGCGCTGGCCTTTGCCAGCGTGTTATCAATCGGCGATTTTGGCGTGGTTGCGCTCTTCGGCAACGAGGATTTCCGCACGCTGCCGTTCTACCTTTATCAGCAAATAGGGTCATACCGCAGCAGCGACGGTGCGGTTACCGCGCTGCTGCTCCTGCTGCTGTGCTTTCTGCTGTTCACCCTGATTGAAAAACTGCCGGGACGCCATGCTGACGCTGACTGATCTGACTTATCTTTATCATACTCTGCCGATGCGGTTTTCGTTCAGCATGCAGCCGGGAGAGCGGGTGGCCATTCTTGGCCCCAGCGGCGCGGGCAAAAGCACCCTGCTCAGCCTGATTGCCGGTTTCCTTCCGGTTGAAGGAGGCAGCCTGCACATTAATCACCAGCCGCACAGCCATACGCCACCGGCTCAGCGTCCGGTCTCGATGCTCTTTCAGGAGAATAATCTTTTTCCCCACCTCACCGTGGCGCAGAATATCGGCCTGGGGCTTCACCCCGGCCTGAAACTGAATCATGCGCAAAAGCAGCAGCTGCAGGACATTGCGAAGCGCGTCGGGATGGAAACCTATCTGCAGCGCCTTCCCGGCCAGCTTTCCGGCGGCCAGCGCCAGCGCGTGGCGCTGGCCCGCTGCCTGGTCCGTCAGCAGCCGGTTCTGCTGCTGGATGAGCCGTTTTCAGCGCTGGATCCGGCGCTGAGAAAAGAGATGCTGCAGCTGGTTGATGAAGTCTGTGCAGAACGCGCTATTACCCTGTTGATGGTGTCGCACAGCGTTGAAGACGCCGCGCGTATAACGCCGCGCAGCATCCTGATAGTGGAGGGAAGCGTGTTCTGGGATGGCAGTACAGCAGCGTTATTCAATGGCGAAGTACCGGAGGCGGAACTGCTTGGGATAGGCCAGCGATAAGCGGCAGGGCCCGGCATAAACTTTGCCAGGCCAGCCAGCGGGATCAGCCGCCGATAAAAACCTGCCACAGCAGCTGGCGGAAAATGGGCATCATGGGATGAAACTGGATAGCCGTAAAGCAGGCAACGGCCAGCAGCATCGCCAGCGGGGCGAGCCAGCGCAGACGCGAGGAGGGCAGCAGCGGCGTCGCCCAGTCGGACTGTTTTTTTGCCCGCAGCCAGCGCCAGCCTAACCAGAAGCCGAGCCAGAGCAGCAGCGTAACCCCCAGCAGCAGCCACTTGAATGCGCCGCTGTTGGTCCCTTCCGGCACGTCGATCGCCACCCCGGCCAGGATCCCCGGCAGCAGGTAAAGCGGCGGCCAGAGTATGCAGCCTGTGATATTCGGGGGGATAAATTTTCTTACCGGCAACTCAAGCATTCCCGCCACCAGCGGGATCAGCGGACGGGTCGGCCCCACAAAGCGGCCAACGATGATGGTAAACATGCTGTGCTGATGCAGCGCATGTTCCGTTTTATCCATCAGGCCTTTGTGCTTTTTGATAAACGACCACCGGTGCAGCGGCCCTTTGAACTGCCAGCCAATCAGATAGGAAGCCCAGTCGCCCAGCAGGCAGCCCAGGGTGCCGACGGCCCAGGCGGGATAGAGGCCAATCTGCCCGCTGCCGATCAGGGCACCGAAAGAGGCCATCAGTACGGTTCCAGGCAGCAGCAGCCCGACCAGCGCCAGCGATTCTAAAAAGGTAATCAGCCCAACAGCCAGTAGCGACCAGGCAAGTGATTGCGTAATAAGATGTTGTAGCCAGGCTTCCATATCACTCACGTTCCACGTTACAGGAGGTCGGATTGTCCTGAGCCTCCCCGAATCCGTCAAGGCTTGTTTTGTATGGGAATGCTGACGAAGCGGCTGCCCGACGCGCCCGGTCAATAACCCTGTATAAATAAACATGCTATGATTGGGCATTATTAAGCCGATAAGGGTTTCAGGTGAACGACGCACGCGCAGGTTTTCTGCTTAGCCGCCACTGGCGGGATACGCCCGCAGGTACGGAAGTTGTGCTGTGGCTAGCGACGGATGAAGGGCCGCAGCGGGTGGTGCTTGCCCCCCAGGAGTCGGTCGCTTTTATTCCGCTTGAGCAGCGCGCGCAGGCCGAATCGCTGCTCCGCCAGGAGCGGCACTACCGGCTGGCCGGGCTGAACCTGAAGGATTTTCGTCAGCGCCCCGTCTTTGGCCTCTACTGCACCCAGTATCGCCAGCTGCAAAAGCTGGAGAAGCTGCTGCGGGAAAATGGCGTCATGGTCTTTGAGGCGGATATCCGCCCGCCCGAACGCTATCTGATGGAGCGCTTTATCACCGCGCCCGTCTGGTTCAGCGGTCAGCCTGCCGGTCACAGCCTGATCAATGCGCGCCTGAAGCCGCATCCTCACTACCGGCCGCCGCTAAAGTGGGTCTCGCTGGATATTGAAACCACCCGCCACGGCGAGCTTTACTGCATCGGACTCGAAGGCTGTGGCCGCCGCGATGTCTACATGCTCGGCCCGGAAAATGGCGATGCCAGCGCGCTCACCTTCAATCTGGAATATGTCTCTAGCCGTCCTCTGCTTCTCGAAAAGCTCAACGAGTGGTTTGCCAGAGAAGATCCGGACGTGCTGATTGGCTGGAACGTGGTGCAGTTTGATCTCCGGGTGCTGCAAAAGCATGCCGACCGTTACGGTATTCCGCTGCGGCTGGGACGGCATAACGAGGCGCTGGAGTGGCGCGAGCACGGCTTCAAGCCGGGCGTTTTCTTCGCGCAGGCGACCGGACGCCTGATCGTTGACGGCATTGATGCGCTCAAGTCAGCCTTCTGGAACTTCTCCTCTTTCAGCCTTGAGACGGTCTCCCGCGAACTGCTGGGCGAAGGCAAAGCGATCGATAATCCCTGGGACAGAATGCAGGAGATCGATAAGCGCTTTGCGGAGAACAAACCGGCGCTGGCGCACTATAACCTGAAGGATTGTGAGCTGGTCACGCGGATTTTCCAGCATACCGAGCTGATGCCTTTCCTGCTGGAGCGCGCCACGGTCAACGGGCTGGCGGTCGATCGTCATGGCGGCTCGGTGGCGGCGTTCAGCCACCTTTATCTTCCGCGGATGCACCGGGCTGGCTTTGTCGCTCCCGGCATCGGGCAGGTGGCGCCGGGGGCCAGTCCCGGCGGCTACGTGATGGACTCGCGGCCGGGGCTCTATGACTCCGTGCTGGTGCTGGACTATAAAAGCCTCTATCCCTCGATCATTCGCACCTTTCTGATAGATCCCGTGGGGCTGGCCGAAGGGCTGGCGCATCCGGATGAGAGCGAGTCGGTCAGCGGCTTTCGCGGCGCGCGCTTTTCCCGCACTAACCACTGCCTGCCAGAGATTGTCCGGCAGATCTGGCAGGGACGCGAAGCGGCCAAAAAGCAGGGCAACAAGCCGCTCTCGCAGGCGCTGAAAATCATTATGAACGCGCTGTACGGCGTGCTGGGCACCAGCGCCTGCCGCTTTTTCGATCCCCGTCTTGCCTCGTCCATCACCCTTCGCGGCCATGAAATTATGCAGCAGACAAAGACGCTGGTTGAGGCCGAAGGTTATGAGGTTATTTATGGCGATACCGACTCCACCTTTGTCTGGCTGAAAACGCCACACGATGACGCCAGCGCTTCCGCTATCGGCCAGCATCTGGTCGCGGTTATCAACGCCTGGTGGCAGACGCATCTGAAAGAGGCGTACGGGCTGGAGAGCGCTTTGGAGCTGGAGTATGAAACCCACTTCAGCCGTTTCCTGATGCCCACCATTCGCGGGGCTGAACAGGGCAGTAAAAAGCGCTACGCCGGGCTGATCCGTGAAGGCGACGCGGAGCGGATGGTGTTTAAAGGGCTGGAGACCGTGCGTACCGACTGGACGCCGCTGGCCCAGCAGTTTCAGCAGGCGCTTTATCTGAAAATTTTCAAAGGCGAGCCCTATCAGGATTACATCCGGGAGACCGTCCGCCAGCTGCTGGAGGGCGAACTGGATGAACAGCTTATCTACCGTAAGCGTCTGCGTCGTCCGCTGGATGATTATCAGCGCAACGTACCGCCGCACGTGCGGGCAGCGCGTATCGCGGATGAGCAGAATCAGAGGCTGGGCCGCCCCTTGCAGTACCAGAACGGCGGCAGGATACGCTACGTTATGGCCACCTCCGGGCCGGAGCCGCTGGAGGCGCGCCAGACGCCGCTGGACTATGAGCATTACCTGACCCGCCAGCTTCAGCCGGTGGCTGACGGCATCCTCCCGTTTCTGCAGGATGACTTTGCTACACTGGTAACAGGCCAACTGGGGCTTTTTTGACAGGTGACGAACGGGCGCCCTTCCAGTAACATAGCGCCCTTCCTGAATATCTGAATTTTTCTGCCGGGCCTTGCGCCAGGCCGTCTAGCTATTGCCTGAAATTATCACTACGAGAATCGAGCCGAATATCTATGCCTTTTACACTTGGTCAACGCTGGATCAGCGATACGGAAAGCGAGTTGGGACTGGGAACCATTGTTGCGGTCGACACGCGCATGGTTACGCTGCTTTTCCCTGCCACCGGCGAAAACCGTCTTTACGCTAAAAATGATTCTCCTATTACCCGCGTGATTTTCAATCCGGGCGATACCATCACCAGCCACGAAGGCTGGCAGCTTGAGGTGGAAGAGGTCAACACCGAAAACGGCCTGGTGACCTACACCGGCACCCGCCTGGATACCGGCGAAACAGATGTGGTGATGCGGGAAGTGATGCTCGACAGCAAGCTCGTGTTCGGTAAGCCGCAGGATCGCCTGTTCGCCGGCCAGCTCGATCGTATGGATCGCTTCGCCCTGCGCTACCGCGCCCTTAAATATCAGAGCGAGCAGTATCGCCTGCCGGTGAGCGGCCTGCGCGGCATGCGCACCAGCCTGATCCCGCACCAGCTGCATATTGCGCATGATGTGGGTCGCCGTCACGCGCCTCGCGTGCTGCTGGCTGACGAAGTGGGCCTCGGTAAAACCATTGAAGCCGGTATGATCATTCACCAGCAGCTGCTGGCGGGACGCGCCGAACGTGTCCTGATCGTGGTGCCGGAAACCCTGCAACACCAGTGGCTGGTTGAGATGCTGCGCCGCTTTAATCTGCGTTTCGCCCTGTTTGACGACGACCGCTACGCGGAGGCCCGCCTCGACAGCGATAACGCGTTTGAAACCGAACAGCTGGTCATCTGCTCGCTCGATTTCGTTCGTCGTAACAAGCAGCGTCTGGAAATGCTGGCCGACGCCTCGTGGGATCTGCTGATCGTGGATGAAGCTCACCACCTGGCTTGGGAAGAGGGAAAGCCAAGCCGCGAGTATCAGGTGATTGAACAGCTGGCGGAGCAGATCCCTGGCGTTCTGCTGTTGACCGCTACGCCGGAGCAGCTGGGTCTGGAGAGTCACTTTGCCCGCCTGCGCCTGCTCGACCCAAACCGCTTTCACGATTTCGCCACCTTTGTGGAGGAGCAGCAGCATTTTCGCCCCGTCGCGGATGCGGTTTCCCTGCTGCTTGCCGATAAGCCGGTCAGCCAGAATGAGATGAACGTGCTGAACGACCTGGTGGGCGAACAGGATATTGAACCGCTGCTGCAAATTGCCAACAGCGATCGGGAGGGCAAGCTTGAGGCGCGCCAGGAACTGATCTCCATGCTGATGGATCGCCACGGTACCAGCCGCGTGCTGTTCCGCAACACCCGTAACGGCGTGAAAGGTTTTCCGAAACGCGAACTGCACCAGATCCGCCTGCCGCTGCCGACGCAGTACCAGACCGCTATTAAGGTTTCCGGCATCATGAGCGCGCGGAAATCGGCCGATGAACGCGCCCGCGACATGCTCTATCCGGAACAGATTTATCAGGAATTTGAAGGCGACAGCGGCACCTGGTGGAACTTCGATCCCCGCGTTGACTGGCTGATGGGCTTTCTGACCAGCCACCGCGACCAGAAAGTGCTGGTGATCTGCGCCAAGGCCGCCACCGCGCTTCAGCTGGAGCAGGTGCTTCGCGAACGCGAGGGGATTAAAGCAGCGGTATTCCATGAAGGGTTATCGATCATTGAGCGCGATCGGGCGGCAGCCTGGTTTGCTTCCGAAGAGGATGGCGCCCAGGTGCTGCTCTGTTCTGAAATTGGTTCCGAGGGCCGTAACTTCCAGTTCGCCAGCCAGATGGTCATGTTCGATCTGCCATTTAACCCGGACCTGCTGGAGCAGCGCATCGGGCGTCTGGATCGTATCGGCCAGTCGCACGACATTCAGATCCACGTTCCGTGGCTGGAGAAAACCGCGCAGTCCGTGCTGCTTCGCTGGTATCACGAGGGGCTGGATGCGTTTGAGCATACCTGCCCAACGGGACGGGCGATTTATGACAAGGTTTACGCTCAGCTGATCGCGTTCCTGGCCGCGCCGGAAAATCCTGAAGGGCTGGATGACTTCATTGCCGGCTGCCGTAAAGAGCACGACGCGCTGAAAAGCCAGCTTGAGCAGGGCCGTGACCGTCTGCTGGAGCTGAACTCTAACGGGGGTGAAAAGGCGCAGGCGCTGGCTGAAACCATTAGCGAGCAGGACAATAATATTGAACTGGTAAACTTTGCGCTGAACCTGTTTGATATTGTCGGGATCAATCAGGAAGATCGCAGCGACAACCTGATCGTACTGACGCCGGGCGATCATATGCTGGTGCCGGACTTCCCGGGGCTGCCGGACGATGGCTGTACCATCACCTTCGATCGCGGCCAGGCGCTCTCCCGTGAAGATGCCCAGTATGTGACCTGGGAGCACCCAATTATTCGTAATGGCCTGGATCTGATCCTTTCCGGTGATACCGGCAGCTGTGCGCTTTCTCTGCTGAAGAATAAGGCGCTGCCGGTAGGCACGCTGCTGGTGGAGATGATCTACGTCGTCGAAGCGCAGGCACCAAAGCACCTGCAGCTGACCCGCTTCCTGCCGCCAACGCCGGTACGTATGCTGGTTGATCGCAAGGGCACCAACCTGGCAGGCAAGGTGGAGTTCGAAAGCTTTAACCGCCAGCTCAATGCGGTGAACCGTCATACCGGCAGCAAGCTGGTGAACGCGGTGCAGCAGGACGTGCATGAAATTATCAAGCTGGCGGAAGATCAGGCCGCGGAAGAAGCGCGTAAGCTGATCGATATTGCCCGCCGGGAAGCCGATGAGAAACTGAGCGCGGAACTGTCGCGTCTGGATGCTCTCAGCGCCGTAAACCCTAACATTCGTCAGGATGAAATTGAGGCGCTGGAGAGCAATCGCGAGCAGGTCCTTTCGGCGCTGGACGAAGCGGGCTGGCGTCTTGACGCGCTGCGTCTGATCGTCGTGACGCATCAGTAATCAGTCGGGGCGGCGCAGGCCGCCCCCTACAGGTATAAGATGGAACCCTATAACCCTCCCCAGGATCCCTGGTTACACATTCTTTATCAGGATGCGTTTATCATGGTGGTCAACAAACCCAGCGGGCTGCTCTCCGTGCCTGGCCGTCAGGAAGAGCATAAGGACAGCGTGATGACGCGAGTCCAGCGCGACTTCCCCGCCGCCGAGTCGGTACACCGGCTGGATATGGCCACCAGCGGCATTATCGTGGTGGCGATGAGCAAGGCGGCAGAGCGGGAGCTGAAAAGACAGTTTCGCGAACGGGAACCGCAAAAAACCTACGTGGCGCGCGTCTGGGGTCACCTTGCCGAAGAGAAAGGGCTGGTAGATTTACCGCTGATTTGTGACTGGCCCAACCGGCCAAAGCAGAAGGTCTGTTTTGAAACGGGGAAGTCGGCACAAACCGAATATGAAGTTCTGGCATTCGATGACGACAACAGCACTCGCGTACGCCTGAAGCCGATTACCGGGCGCTCACATCAGCTGAGAGTCCACATGCTGGCGCTGGGCCACCCGATTCTGGGCGATAATTTTTATGCGCATGAAGAAGCGCGGGCGATGGCGCCCCGGCTACAGCTCCATGCGGAAATGCTGACCATTACTCATCCCAAATACCTGAGCCCGATGACCTTCCGGCAGCCAGCGGATTTTTAAGCTCCGCTGGCCTTGTCCCTTAGCCAATACAGTGAGATAGCGTGGTGGTGGTCAGTCCATAGCGCCGGGCAAACCCCGCCAGCCTTTCCACCTCCGGCTTGCCGTGACTGGGATGCATCTCCTCATAGCGGCAATCCTTACCCGACAGCGTATATTTGCGGTTACCAAAATTATGGTAGGGCAGCAGATCAATACCCTGAAAGCTTTTCTTACCACGTACCATCAACGCGATCAGAGCCATCATTTTCTCCCCCTCTTCCTCATTGTCATTCACCTCAGGAATAACCGGAATGCGAATGCGCAACGGAATGGGTTGCTGAAGTAACTTCTCCAGATTACGCAGTATGCGGCGGTTGCTCACCCCGGTGTAGTGCTGATGCAGCGCCGGATCGGCCAGTTTGATATCAAACAGAATCAGCTGGCTCAGTTCACACGCTTCCCAGAGAGCAGGCCAGGAAGCATAACCGGCAGTCTCCACCGCGGTATGAACACCTTCCTGCCTGGCTCGCAGCAGCAGCGCCCGCGAAAATGTTGGCTGCATCGCCATTTCTCCTCCGCTGAGCGTCATGCCTCCGCCAGAGGTGCGATAATACAGCTCATCGGCAACCACGGTGCGTATCACCTCCTCAACGCTGATCCGGTTGCCGATATTGCGGATCGCGGCGGCGGGACAGGCGTTATCCTCCGGCCAGCCCGCTCCGGTGCGGCGGTCGCTATGCGGGTCGTTTCCTTTAGCGGGGCAGGCTTGCCAGCACTGCACCTTGCCACAGCGGGAAGCATCAAACAGCACTTCAGGTCCGGCGGCCAGACTTTCCGGATTCGCACACCAGGCACAGCGCATCTGGCACCCTTTCAGAAAGACCACGGTGCGCACACCGGGCCCATCATGCAGGGAAAAGCGCTGGATATTGAATACCGTGCCGGTTGTCATCAGCGCCTCAGAACTGGCCGATTTGAGTGCGGCTGATAATTTCATCCTGTACCTCGCGACTGAGTTCAACAAAGAAAGCGCTGTAACCGGCAACGCGGATCATCAGGTTACGGTATTCCTCCGGGTTCTCCTGCGCCTTAAGCAGCGTTTTATTGTCCACATAGCTGAACTGCATCTGGGCATTGCCCAGCATACTGGCGCTGCGCAACAGAGTAATAATCCCCTGCTCTCCCTCTACTGTATCCAGAATGCCGTGCAGTATTTTGAAGTTATGGACCATGCCGATTTCCATCTCTTCAACGTTAATACGGCTGACCGAATTGACAATTGCGGTCGGGCCCGCAAAGTCCGTCTGCTGTGAAGGACTGATCCCGTCCGCAAGCGGCATTCCCGCCCGGCGTCCGCTGGGCAGCGCGCCCGTAGCCAGGCCAAACGGCGTGTTATTAGAGATCGATAAGGTGCCGTGCGTGAAGGGACCATAAAGCATCTGAAACTGACGGTGTTCGTGTTCAATAAAGCGGATCAGATCGCGGGCGATAAGATCCACCTCTTCCAGATCGTTGCCAAATTTCGCCACGTTCAGGCAGGCCATATGCAATGCTTCATGGCCCGTAAAGTTATCGCGCAGAGCCTGCCCCATCTGCTCAGGCGAAACCTGCTTTTGCCGGTAAACCAGCTCGCGCATCGCCATCATCGCGTTGGCGTAATCCGCCATGCCGGTCCAGATCAGCCCCGGACCATTATTCACCACGGCGCCGCCGTGCATCACATCCTTGCCCTGCTCCATGCAGCCTTCCACCAGGCAGGAGATAAGCGGCTTCGGTGCCAGGCGCTTGTGCAGCTTCTGTATCATCAGCGTCGCCCTTGCCGCCTGCCGGACGATATGGCTCAGCTGTTGTCTGACGGCCGCTTCAAAAACGTCGTAAGTGGTCAGCGTGTGCAGCTCCCCGCTCTGCGGACCGGCCTGAGAGCCGCTGGCGGTTTTACCATTATTCAGCGCCAGCTCAATGGCGCAGGTAAAGGTGGTGTAACCTACCGAGGTCCACTGATAGATACGCCCTGAACGCTGCGGCTCCACGCAGCCCATCAGGCAATAATCACGCGCGTCCTCATAATCGAACCCTTTGCGCAGCATCATCTTGATATGCGCATCGTCAAAATGGCAGGCTGGGAAACCAATTCCCGCGCGGATGACCTCCACAATTTTGCGCATAAAGTGCTGCGGCGACTGATTGTGAATACGTACGGCCAGGCTCGGCTGATAAATTTTCAGCTTGCGTGAGCAGTCCATAATAAGCAGCGACAGCGGGTTGGTCGCATCGCCGCCTTCGCGTTTTTGACCACCGACGACCAGGTTGACAAAAGGCTGATAGCCGGCGAAATACATTGCGGAAGATGCGCTGCAAATCCACATACAGCCGGACATTTTAATCATCCAGCAGCTCAGCAGCTCTTCGGCCTGCGCCTGACTGAGGACGCCTGAGGCCAGATCGGCCTCCAGCAGCGGCCAGAGATACTGATCGACACGGCCCAGTGAAATGCCGGTCTGATTTTCTTCCAGAATAAACAGCGACTGGGCAAACCAGATAGCCTGAAGCGCTTCGTGAAAAGTTGCCGGTGGGTGCTCCGGTACGCGACGGCAGATGGCCGAAAGCGCCTCCAGCTCGGCCTTGCGCTCTGCACAGGAAGCGTGCTGCGCCAGCTCATGCGCGTAATCAGCGTAGCGGTGCGCATAATCAATGACGCCCTGGCAGGTTTCAATAATTGCCTCATAAAAGTGGTGCTTATCCTGATCCTCCGGGCAGCTGAGCGACAGATGACGCAGTGCCTCACGCGCCTCTTGCTGGACGCCGCCAAGCCCTTTTGTAAGCAGAATGATGTCATAGCCCGGACAGGTATCGCCGCCGCCATTCTGCGTTTTAATGCTTAAATCGCATATTCCGTCGTCGGTGCTCCACTCCCACAGGCCGGCGTGGCGCAGCTGCGTTTCGGCCATCTCATCCAGCGATCGCCCCTGCCAGAATGGAAAAATCTCTTCACGCAGTTCCCGCTTCACCTCTTCGCTGATTTCGTACGGATCCTGTGCCCGTGTTGACATGGTATCCAGCTCATCGGCCACCCAGCGCCAGGCGATTTCCGGTGAGATTTCGCCGCCGCGGGCCGCGCCGGCGGGATGGCTGATAATAAGCTCGTCATCTTCTATAACCAGCGGGGCAATCTGACAGGCGCGACGAAATGCCATAGCCCGTAACAGGACTGTTGGCATCCCCGGATAATTACGATAAGTTTCGGTGACCGCACGGGCCCGCGAGGCAGAAATAAAAGGTTTAGCTTTTAAATAGCGCTCCCGCAGGCGGATAACTCTTGGCGAAAGCGCATTGTCTGTCATGGTGTTCATTGATATATTCCCATCGTGATGCAGCCAGCAACGATTAAAGCAATACCGAGCATGGTGTATTTCCCTGCCTTTTGGCGGAAAATAATCGCCCCCACCAAATTAACCAGCACAATGCCCAGCCCACACCATAATGCGTAAGTCATCCCTGGAGATAACATCACCATGGCTTTAGAGAGTGAATAAAAACAGAGAAGATAAATAGCCATAACGCCCAGCGTTACGTTAAGCCGGCGAAAACCGTCTGTTTTCGGCAGCAGGCTGGTCGCGAATACTTCCAGTACAATAGCAACAGACAGCCAAAGTAAACCTGTGGAAATGCCGTTCATGATGCCTTCTCCCCGACAGATTGAGCCGCTCTGCTACGCTCTTTATCTGCCAGAAGATTTATGATCAATGCCCCGGCAACGATCAGCAGCATGCCAGCAATGCTGCCGCGATGAATCACCGTACCAAGCAGCAAAACGTTAATCAGTGAATTTCCCATAATGCCAACGCCCGCCCAGAGAGCATAGGCAAGGCCAAGAGGAATTCTTTTCAACGCGAGCGTAAGAAAATAGTATGAACAAACATAGGCGGCGAGGGAGCCGGCGGTGGGTAATAGTTTCGTCATGCCGCTGGATAATCCCAGCAGGATAGTCGCGATGATTTCCGCCATAATGGCGAATCCCAGGAACCAGGAATACTTATCATTACGCATACTTTATTTAATTACCCCATACCCGCTTGTTAACCCTTACGGGACAGGGAAAGCGCAAGCATCATTTATAGTGTTGCGGAATATAGCCCCGACTTCATCAATCATTCTTCAACCGCAAAAGGATAATGCAAAAATAAAGTGGAGGAAAAAATAACATTTAATAATAAAAATTAACCCACACTCAACATATAACCATGAAAAATATTTATAGTTAAATAACAGGAAATAAAAGTTTATATAAAGGCGTTTCCGGCAAGGCTTTGACTAATAATATATTGTCAGGTGAGATGCGTTAAAATGAAGTCAGGTGGCAGAAGAGCGTGAAGGGAGAAAGCCTCCCTTCACCGTGACGATGCTATTTAAAGCCTTTTTCCCGCTTAATCAAATCGTAAGCGGCCTGAATCTCCTGCGCTTTCTGCTTCGCCATCTCCATCATCTGCGGCGGTAATCCTTTCGCCACCAGCTTATCGGGATGGTGCTCGCTCATCAGCTTGCGGTAGGCGCGTTTGATGGTGGTGCCATCATCACTGCTTTTCACGCCCAGTACGCTACAGGCATCTTCCAGCGTCGGCCCACGCTGACCGGGATTGAAGCCGCCCTGTGACCCTGCGCCGCCATGGTACTGACCGCCGCCAAACTGCTGTCCGCCCTCCATCATGCGCAGGAACTGGTCGAACTGGCTGCGGGAAATGCCTAACTCTTCCGCGATGACATAGAGTACCTGACGCTCATTTGGATGCAGAGAGCCGTCCGCAAATGCCGCCTGAATCTGGATCTCCAGAAACACCCTGATCAGATCGAAGCGGCCAAAGCAGGCGCTGCGCAACTCTCTCAGCTTCTCCCGCAGCGGATAATCGCCCTCTTTACCTTCCCGGAAAGCGTGCTGTGCGGCGGTTCTTGCCTCACCGTGCAGCTGCATTCTGTCCATCAGCAGCGAGGCCATCTGGATATCCGCATTGGTCACCCGGCCTTTGGACTTGGTCAGATGTCCCATTACCTGAAAGGTGGTCCGGAAAAAGAGCGTCTGACGGGTCTGCTGGTTGCTGAAATATCCCTGCCCTCTGACCGTACGTGCTTTATCAATCAGGTGACCGATTAGCAGGCCAAATGCGATACCCCAAAAGCCGGCACCGCTTAACAAACCCAGCACAAGGCCAATAACTTTTCCCCAATAGCGCATATACTCCTCAATTCGCCATGCTCAAGGCTAAAAATTGCATTATCATACCTGTCATTTATCCCTAAGCCTAACGGCAACGCGGTCAAACAACCAGACGAACCCTTTGATTTCACATTGCGGGTTGGCGGCAACAACGAGATGTCAGGTCGCCAGCAATTTTGAAGATGAAAGGTATAACACTAGCGCAACGCAGTTGAGTACGTTAGTCTCTGACCGTTTGTCGGCATGATGCCAGCTATCACGGAATTTTCGATACCGCGTATGAAAAAACGACTACCTACTTTGCTGGCCACGCTTATCGGTTCAGCGCTATACAGCCAGCAGGGTCTGGCCGACGATCTGGCATCACAGTGTATGCTGGGTGTGCCAAGCTATGACCGTCCGCTGGTCCTGGGAAAAGAGACCAGCGAACTGCCCGTTACCATTAATGCGGACAACGCCACAGGTAACTATCCCGATAATGCGGTATTTACCGGCAATGTGGACATCCAGCAGGGCAACAGCCGTCTCTTATCCGATGAGGTGCAGCTCCATCAGAAGCAGCAGCCGGGTCAGGCGCCGGTCCGTACCGTGGACGCGCTGGGTAACGTGCACTATGACGACAATCAGGTCATCCTGAAAGGCCCGAAAGCCTGGTCAAACCTTAATACTAAAGATACCAACGTCTGGGACGGCACCTACCAAATGGTTGGCCGTCAGGGACGCGGCAGCGGCGATCAGATGAAGCTGCGCGGTCAGAACCGCTATACCATCCTGGAAAACGGCACCTTTACCTCCTGTCTGCCCGGCGACAATAGCTGGAGCGTGGTGGGCACCGAGGTCATTCAGGACCGCGAAGAGCAGGTGGCGGAAATCTGGAACGCCCGCTTTAAAATCGGCCCGGTGCCGGTGCTCTACAGCCCCTATTTACAGCTGCCGATCGGCGATCGCCGCCGCTCGGGCTTCCTGATCCCCAACGCGAAGTATGGCAGTTCCAACGGCTTTGAGTTCATCCTGCCCTATTACTGGAACATTGCCCCTCAGGCTGACGCCACCATCACGCCGCACTATATGAGCGAGCGGGGTTTGCAGTGGCAGAATGAGTTCCGCTATCTGACCAAAGCGGGCGCGGGCCTGATGGAGTTTGACTACCTGCCGACCGACGATCAGTTTAATAAAGACGCCGCGGCCCGTAATATGGAAGACGATAAGGACTCTAATCGCTGGCTGTTCTACTGGCGGCATTCTGGCGTTTATGATCAGAACTGGCGATTTAATATCGACTACACCAAGGTCAGCGATCCTTACTATTTTACCGATCTTGACTCGACTTACGGCAACTCGACCGATGGCTACGTGACGCAGAAATTCAGCGTAACTTATGCAGAGAAAAACTGGGACGCGACGCTCTCCACCAAACAGTTCCAGATCTTCTCCACTAACGCCACCCGCGACGTCTACCGCGCCGAGCCGCAGCTGGACTATAACTACTATCAGAATGACGTCGGCCCGTTTGATACCCACGTGTTTGCTCAGGCGGTGAAGTTCACTAACGTTAACGAACAATATCCGGACGCCACCCGTCTGCACCTGGAACCCACGATTAACCTGCCGCTCTCCAACCGCTGGGGCAGCCTGAATACCGAAGCCAAACTGCTGGCGACGCGCTATCAGCAGGACGATATTGAGTATTACAACAACAGCGTTGACAGAACCAAAGTCAACCAGCTGAAAAGCTCCGTGAACCGGACTATGCCGCAGTTTAAGGTCGACGGTAAGATGGTCTTCGATCGCGATATGAACTGGTCGCCGGGCTATACGCAGACGCTGGAACCGCGGATGCAGTACCTTTATCTCCCTTACCGCGATCAAAGCTCTATCCGTGCCTACGACTCCACGCTGCTGCAAAGTGACTACACCGGGCTGTTCCGCGACCGTACCTACAGCGGCCTGGATCGCATTGCCTCCGCTAACCAGCTGACCACCGGCGTCACCACGCGCATATTTGATAACGATCTGGTTGAACGTTTTAACGCTTCTGTAGGTCAAATCTACTCGTTTACGCCATCTCGGACCGGCATTGAGACGGCGGATAACGACGATCGCGGCAGCCTGGTCTGGGCGGGCGATACCTGGTGGCGGATTAGCGATCGCTGGGGCGCTCGCGGGGGTCTTCAGTATGACACCCGCCTGGACAACGTCTCGCAGGGAAATGCGGTGCTGGAATACCGCCGTGATGCGGATCGGATGTTGCAGCTGAACTACCGCTATACCAGCCCGGAATATATTGAACAGACGTTAAGCCGCGTAAGAAACCCTGGCTATCAGCAGGGGATTTCACAGGTGGGTACGACGGCGAGCTGGCCGATTGCTGACGCCTGGTCGGTGGTGGGCGCCTGGTACTACGATACCAAAGCGAAACAGCCAGCCGATCAGCTGGTGGGCTTACAGTACAGCTCCTGCTGCTACGCTATCCGCCTTGGCTACGAGCGTAAAATCACCAGCTGGGAAGATAACAACAGTAAGTACGACAACAAAATATCATTCAACATTGAGCTACGTGGCCTGAGTCCTTCTTACAGCCTGGGCACCGGTCAAATGCTGCGTGAGGGAATTCTGCCTTACCAGCGCGCTTTCTGATGTTGTGAATTAGTTATGCAAACCCGCAGTGCGGACAGAAGAATGGAAAAAGTATGAAGAACTGGAGAATGCTGATCCTTGGTGTGGCGATGTCAGCCAGCACCGCGTTTGCAGCCCCGCAGGTTGTTGATAAAGTTGCCGCCGTCGTCAATAACGGCGTGGTATTAGAAAGTGACGTCGAAGGCATGATGCAGTCCGTCAAAGGGCAGGCCCGCCAGGCGGGTCAGCAGCTTCCGGATGATAATACGCTGCGCCACCAGATTACCGAGCGTCTGGTGATGGACAACATTCTGCTGCAGATGGCGAAGCAGTCCGGGATTCAGATTCCGGACGCCCAGGTCGATCAGGCGATTGCAAACATCGCGGCGCAGAATAAAATGAGCAGCGACCAGCTTCGCAGCCGTCTGGCCTACGATGGTATGAATTACAACACCTACCGCGAGCAGATCCGTAAAGAGATGACGATTGCTGAAGTACGCAATAACGAAGTACGTCGTCGCATTACGATCCTGCCGCAGGAAGTGGACTCCCTCGCTCAGCAGGTAGGCTCCCAGAACGACGCCAGTACGTCGCTTAACCTCAGCCACATTCTCCTGCCGCTGCCGGAAAACCCTTCCCAGCAGCAGGTTGACGATCAGGAAACCCTGGCAAAACAGCTGGTCAGCGAAAGTAAAAACGGCGCGGATTTTGGCAAGCTGGCTATCACCTACTCGGCCGATCCTCAGGCGCTGAAAGGCGGAAATATGGGCTGGGGTCGTCTCCAGGAGCTGCCGTCGCTGTTTGCCCAGGCGCTGGCCACCGCGAAGAAAGGCGACATCGTCGGCCCGATCCGTTCCGGCGTGGGTTTCCATATCCTGAAGGTGAATGATATCCGCGGCGATAACAAAAACATCTCCGTTACCGAAGTGCATGCCCGCCATATTCTGCTTAAGCCGTCGCCGGTAATGACCAGCGATCAGGCTCGTCAGAAGCTGCAACAGCTTGCTGAAGAGATCAACAGCGGGAAAACCACTTTTGCTCAGGCGGCGAAAGAGTTTTCTCAGGATCCGGGTTCAGCCAACCAGGGCGGCGACCTCGGCTGGAGTTCACCGGAGATTTTCGATCCGGCATTCCGCGATGCGCTGCTGAAGCTGAACAAAGGTCAGATGAGCACGCCGGTACACTCCTCATTCGGCTGGCACCTGATTCAGCTGCTGGATACCCGCCAGGTGGATAAAACCGACGCGGCGCAGAAAGAGCGGGCGTACCGTCTGCTGTTCAACCGCAAGTTCGCGGAAGAAGCACAGACCTGGATGCAGGAACAGCGTGCATCCGCCTACGTGAAGATCCTGGACAGCCGTGCTCAGTAATTGTCGCGTGGTCATCACGCCCGGCGAACCTGCCGGGATTGGGCCTGACGTTACGCTTCAGCTGGCCCAGCGCGACTGGCCCGTGGAGCTGGTCGTCTGTGCCGATCCGCTGCTGTTGCAACAGCGCGCGGCGGCACTGAACCTGCCGCTGACGCTTCGTGACTATCAGCCTGGCGCGCCGGCCCTGCCCCAGAAGGCGGGAACGCTGACCCTGCTACCCGTGGCAACGTCGCAGCCGGTCAACGCCGGTGAGCTTTGCGTGGCGAACGGTCACTACGTGCTGGAGACCCTCTCCAGGGCGTGTGACGGCTGCCTGAGCGGGGAGTTTGCCGCGCTGATTACCGGCCCGGTTCATAAGGGCGTGATCAATGATGCGGGCATCCCGTTCAGCGGCCATACGGAATTCTTTGCCGGGCGGGCGGGTCGTGAACGCGTGGTGATGATGCTGGCGACGGAAGAGCTGCGCGTGGCGCTGGCGACCACGCATCTGCCGCTGAAAGCCGTGTCTGATGCAATCACCCGCGACAGTCTGCATGAAGTTATCACTATTCTGCACAGCGATCTGCAAAGCAAATTTGGCTTAGCTTCTCCCCATATCTTTGTGTGTGGTCTTAATCCTCACGCGGGAGAAGGCGGGCATATGGGCCGGGAGGAGATCGATGTGATCGTTCCTGCGCTTAACGAACTTCGTCAGCAGGGGATGCGGCTTACCGGTCCGCTGCCGGCGGATACGCTGTTTCAGCCAAAATATCTGGAACAGGCCGATGCGGTGCTGGCGATGTATCACGACCAGGGCCTTCCGGTGCTAAAATATCAGGGATTCGGGCGTGCGGTGAATATCACCCTCGGCCTGCCCTTTATCCGCACCTCCGTTGACCACGGCACTGCCCTTGAACTGGCAGGTCAGGGGCACGCTGATGCGGGCAGCTTTATTACGGCGCTTAACCTCGCCATCACCATGATCAAGAGCAGTAATGAATAATCGCGTCCATCAGGGCCATTTCGCCCGCAAACGTTTCGGACAGAACTTCCTTAACGATCCCTATATCATCGACAGCATTGTCTCCGCCATCCACCCTCAATCCGGCGAGGCTGTGGTGGAAATCGGCCCCGGTCTGGGCGCGTTAACCGAACCGGTTGGCGAGCGTCTTGACGCCATGACGGTCATTGAGCTTGACCGCGATCTGGCGGCCCGCCTGCAAACGCATCCGTTTCTTGGCCCCAAGCTGACCATTTTTCAGCAGGACGCCATGACCTTTGACTTTGCGGCCTACGCCCGCGAAAAAGGCCAGTCTCTGCGAGTGTTCGGCAATCTGCCCTACAACATCTCCACGCCTCTGATGTTTCACCTTTTCAGCTATACTGATGCGATTCGGGACATGCATTTTATGCTGCAAAAAGAGGTGGTAAACCGCCTGGTGGCTGGCCCCGGCAGTAAAGCCTATGGTCGTCTGACGGTGATGGCGCAATATTACTGCCAGGTTATTCCGGTACTGGAAGTGCCGCCAGAGTCATTCACGCCGGCGCCAAAAGTGGATTCCGCCGTGGTGCGACTGATGCCACATGCCACCCTTCCTCACCCCGTTGAGGATATGCGTGTGCTGAGCCGTATTACCACAGAAGCCTTTGGTAAACGCCGTAAAACGCTGCGTAACAGCCTGGGTCATCTGTTTACGCCGGAGGTGCTGGAAGAGATGAACATTGACGCCTCTCTCCGTGCGGAAAATATCTCCGTCGCCCAATACTGCCAGCTGGCAAACTGGCTGATTGCGCATCCTCAGCAGCAGCAGGAGAAGTAAGATCATGATCGAGTCGCCCCGCGTATGTATTCAGGTTCAGAGCGCCTATGTGGCATCGCAATCCTCGCCCGACGAGAATCGCTACGTCTTCGCCTATACCATTACCGTACGCAACCTGGGGCGGTCTCACGTTCAGCTGCTCGGCCGTTACTGGCTGATCACCAACGGCAACGGTCATGAAACGGAAGTTCAGGGCGAAGGCGTGGTCGGCGAACAGCCGCACATTGAGCCCGGCGGCGAATTTCAGTATACCAGCGGCGCCGTGATGGAAACGCCAATGGGAACGATGCAGGGACACTACGAGATGGTCGACAGCGAAGGCGAAGCCTTCCGCGTGGCAATTCCGGTGTTCAGGCTGGCCATCCCCACGCATATTCACTAATTCATTTTTCGGCGAGAGGCCCTGCCAGGGGCTTCCCGGTATTTCTGACGGCGCATCGCCACTCATTCCCGGACAGGTTTAATGAGCACTTATTTAATCGGTGACATTCACGGTTGCTATGATGAACTTCAGTCGTTGTTGCACAAGGTTAGTTTCGATCCCGTTCAGGACACCCTCTGGCTGACGGGCGATCTGGTTGCCCGGGGTCCCGGCTCTCTGGATGTCCTGCGCTATGTTCGCTCCCTCGGCGACTGCGTTCGCCTGGTGCTGGGTAACCACGATCTGCATCTGCTGGCCGTCTATGCCGGGATCAGCCGTAATAAGCCGAAGGATCGCATTACGCCCCTGCTGGAAGCGGACGATGCTGATGAACTGATCAACTGGCTGCGCCGCCAGCCGCTGCTTCAGGTCGATGAAGAGAAAAAGCTGGTAATGGCCCATGCGGGCGTCACGCCTCAGTGGGACATTGAGACGGCAAAAATGTGTGCCGCAGAGGTGGAAGCCGTTTTGTCGAGCGATACCTATCCGCTGTTTCTTGATGCCATGTACGGAGACATGCCGAATAACTGGTCTCCTGAGCTGACCGGCCTGGCCCGCCTGCGCTTCAGCACCAATGCGCTGACGCGGATGCGCTTCTGCTTTCCTAATGGTCAGCTGGATATGATCTGTAAAGACGCGCCGGACTCGGCCCCACCGCCGCTGAAGCCGTGGTTTACCATTCCCGGTCCGGTTTCGCGGGAGTATACCGTTGTTTTCGGCCACTGGGCATCGCTGGAAGGGAAAGGCACGCCTGACGGCATCCTGGGGCTGGATACGGGATGCTGCTGGGGCGGTACGCTGACCATGCTGCGCTGGGAGGATCGCCAGTTCTTTACCCAGCCATCAAACCGCTTACCTGATGAACATGCATCCGGTCAGGCCGCGCTGCGCACGGATTAACATACCTTAAACGCCTGCGCGAACGCTCAGCGTCGTTGCAGGCGGAATCCGTTAAAGCCACGCCCGGCGGGCGTGGCTTTATTTTGCCGGTAAGGTAACGTCACTGTGACTCAGCATGCCGTCAGGCACCCAGCACGCCGCCATCCTTACGGGTAATCATCATCACGGAAGAGCGTGGTCGTGGGCTGTTGTTGGGGAAGCGTGAGTCCTTCTCTTCACCCGGATGCTGCACATTCACAAACATCGTTTTGTAGTCCGGCGTGAAGGTAATCCCCGTCAGCTCACAGGATTTGGGACCCACCATAAAGCGACGGATCTCGCCGCTCTGCGGATCGCCCACCAGCATCTGGTTATTCCCCTGCCCTTCATAGTCGCCTTTATTACTGTATTTGCCATCCGTAAGGATCCACAGTCGTCCAGCCTCATCAAAGCCCAGGCCATCCGGGCTGTTGAAGGTGTTCTGCTCGGTAATATTTGGCGTACCGCGATTAACACCCTGCGGATGGGCAATCGGATTCCCGCACAGGACAAACATATCCCAGTTAAACGCCTGCGCCGTAGCATCCCCCTTCTCATCCCAGCGAATAATCTGACCATACACATTATTCGGTCGCGGATTAGCCGCGTTGAGCGGCATATTTTCATCACCGCGCTTGCTGTTATTGGTCAGGGTGCAGTAGGCACGACCATCATGCGGGTTCACGGCAATCCACTCCGGGCGGTCCATACGGGTGGCTTTCACCACATCGGCGGCACCGCGCGTATTGACCAGAATATCCGCCTGCGTGCGGAAGCCTTTGTCCGCGGTAAGACCATTTTGTCCCTGTACCAGCGCCACCCAGCGCCCGGTGCCTTTCAGCGGCGTCCCTCCGGTGTCGCCGTCAAAGATGGCGACATAGAGCGTCCCTTCGTCCAGCAACGTTTTGTTCGCCGCCGGATTAGCCTGGTCGACTTTGTCCTTTGAGACATATTTGTAGATATACTCGCCGCGCTCATCATCACCCATATAAACCACCAGCTCGCCGCTTTTCGCTACCGTAACGGCCGCATTCTCATGCTTGAAGCGTCCCAGCGCGGTGCGCTTAACCGGTACGGAGTCAGGCGTGAAAGGGTCAATCTCCACAATCCAGCCGTGACGGTTAAATTCATTGGGATTTTTTGCCACGTCAAAGCGCGGATCGAAATCGGGCCAGTTACGCTCGGGCCCGGCGGGGTTCAGCGTGTAGCGTTTCTGCGCCGCCGTCAGTTTGTAATCCGCCTCTTTGGTGCCGAAATAGGTGTCGAAGTTTTCTTCGCAGGTCAGATAGGTGCCCCAGGGGGTTTTACCATTGGCGCAGTTACCGAAGGTGCCGAGAACGTTCATCCCTTCCGGGTCAGCGTCGGTATGCAGCGCTGCATCGCCAGCAGCAGGGCCGGAAAAACGCATCGGCGTATTAGCGGTGATACGACGGTTATAGCGTGAGGGGCGTACCACTTCCCACTGATTCCCTTTACTGCGGCGCACCTCCACAACGGAAACGCCATGCGCCGCCTGCGATTTTTTCACATCTTCCAGGTCGTGCGCCTTGCTGTCGCCATGCGCAAACAGATATTGCTCATTAACGTACTCGTTATTGATGGCCATCAGGCCGCGATCCTGGCCCTCTTCCATGGCAAAAAAACTCATGCCATCGTTGTTATCGCCAAACTGTTTTTCCTGATCGGCGGCGCTGTTTTTGCCATCAGGATCAAACGCTGGCGCGCCATCAACCAGCGGTTCGCCCCAGGAAATCAGCACCTCTGCCTGATAGCCTTCGGCAAGGACGACGTCATCCGCTGTGGAAGCCGGAATGCTGTCAAAACCCAGTAATTTGCTCCCGGCAGGCACTGATTTCGCCATCGCCAGAGAAGGGATGGAAATACCGCCGCCGATAAAACCCGCCAGGCCGAAAGCACCGGAACCAGCAAGCAGTTTACGACGGCCAGGATTATGCGTGAGATCTTCGTTCAGAACTGGAGGGTGATTAGACATACTGCATTGCTTCCTTTAAGTTTTCCCAAATTGAAGCAATGCTAGTGTTGTTATGTTACATCCATGTTACATATGGCTGAAGAATAAAGATTAATCCGTCTGCCGACGCCGCTCCAGCAGTTCAAAACAGTAGCTGTGGGAGTTCTTCTCATCAGCATCATGAAATTCGCTGAAAACCGACTGCCACTGATCCGGCTCATAGTCAGGGAAATGCGTATCGCCTTCCACTTCCGCATCGATATGGGTCAGGTAGAGGCGGTCGGCACGCGGCAGCATCTGCTCATAGATATGCCCACCGCCGATGATCATAATCTCTTCAGCATCGCCTGCGGCGGCAAGCGCCGCATCCAGTGAGCTGACCCAGGTGACGCCTTCCACGGATGTCCCTGACTGACGACTGACCACAATATTCTGACGTCCCGGCAGAGGGCGACCTATCGCCTCCCAGGTACGGCGGCCCATAATGACCGGTTTTTTCAGCGTGTTGCGCTTAAACCAGGCCAGGTCCGCAGGCAGATCCCACGGCATTGCATTGTCCATCCCAATAACGCGATCGGCTGCCAAAGCCGCGATCAGGCTTATCATCATAGTTACTCAACAGGGTATAAAATTGGCGCCATCATACGTAAAGGCGAAACTTTCGTCGATAGCAAAGCGCCGGGTTTTGCGTAAAGGTTTTTAAGGGTAGCAGAAGCCGCATTTTCCCGGCCTGAAGGCGCAAAAGCGCGGCCCTGTCGTGCTATTATCTCGCTTTCGATTTGAATGCAGAACAGACGATGTTAGAAACCAGCTTATTTATTATCACCATCGCCGGCCTGGGCATGCTCTCACCCGGCCCGGATTTTTTCCTGATTATAAAAAACGCAGTGCGTTACCGGCGCAGCGCGGCGATGATGAGTGCGCTGGGCATCAACTGTGCCGTTGCAACACATATGGCCTACTGCGTGGCGGGCCTGGCGGTGGTGATCACCACCACGCCCTGGCTGTTTATGCTGTTAAAATATGCCGGTGCGGCGTACCTGATTACTCTCGGCGTCCAGGCGCTGCTTTCCCGCGGCGGCGGTAAACTGGATCTCAGCAGCGTGCAGCCTGAAACCACCTCTCTCAGAAAGGCGTTTCTCCAGGGCTATCTCTGTAATCTGCTTAACCCTAAGGCAACGCTATTTTTCCTGGCAATGTTCACGCAGGTGCTGAACGTTGATACGGGACTGGGTGAAAAAGTCTGGTATGCAGGAATTATTCTGGCCCTTTCCTCTGTCTGGTGGCCGCTGCTGGTAATCCTCATTCAGAGCGAGCCGGTGCGTCGTGGCCTGGCGAAGGCGCAGAAGCTGATAGATAAACTTCTCGGCGGCGTACTGATCGCGCTGGGCATTAAGGTCGCCCTTTCCTGATCCCGTCCCCCACGGATGAAGGCTTAAAAGCCGTTTGACTCATAGTAAGCGCCGATGCCTCAGCCCGATCATCGCTGACTGAGGCGCAACGATTATTCCGCTTTAGTTAACCCGGCAAACTCCGCTTTCGCTTTCTGTAACTGTTCTGCAAACGCGGGTTCAGCATGCAGTCGTGCGACGACGGCTGCGGCGACAAGCCGGGCGGCCGTGACATCGCTCTGCCAGTGATAGCCGCAAATAACGCGGCTTTGCCCCATCTCATATCCCCGCTTGAGGATCTCCCCCTGCCTGCTGGTATTCACTTCTGCCAGCACCAGCGCCGTTGCCCAGCCGATGGTGGTATGGCCTGAAGGGTAAGAGCCATTTTTAGAGAGGGTGCTCTCTTCATCCGCACGGCAGGTCGGTTCGTTATAGAAGGCAAAAGGCCGGATGCGCATATAGTGATCTTTAGCCGAACGGGTCGCGAGATCGCCGGCATCCTCGCGCATTTTCATTACCAGCCGGTAAATTTCGGGCGTTTTTTGTTTATCGATAGTCATGCCAAACGCCTCAGATAACGCTTCGGCGACGCCATCGCCCGCCACATGCGCATCTTTCCAGGCCTGCTTCCCTCGCGGCGTATTTCTCAGCATTTTGCCCACGTCATACTGCGCTTTGTCGTTCAGAAAATCGATGCTGTCCATCGCGGGCGGCGGCGGAAGCAGCGCCAGGCTGTCCGGCGCCTGCCCCTCATGCAGATAAAACCTGTCCGGCTGAGTGGTGACATCCTTCGCGGCCAGCGCCGTCTGTCCTGTCGCCAGGCAGATCATGACCGTTAGCAGTAGTTTCTTCATGCTTATTATCCCAGAGCGTATTGATGCCGCGAGAGTGCGGAATCCGGTAACTTATTGAAAATATTCTGACTGGGGATAATAGCGAAGGGAGCGATCTGAAAACCGTAGCGGGATCACAGGCAAAAAAAATCCCTGACTGAACAGGGATTTTCCAGAGACCTGACTGTCGCCAGCGGCCTGTTTACAGGCTCAACGTCCTGCCGCAGCGGGACGTTGAGTGCACACGATCAGCCTTTAATCTGCGCGTGCATTTCCTGCACGGAGGTTACCTTCGCGGTCGGATCCGCATTCAGTGACATCGCCGTAGCAAAACCGCCATTCAGCGTGGTGTCATAATGCACCTTATACTGAAGCGCGCTGCGACGGATCAGCTTGGAATCCTCAATCGCCTGGCGCCCTGCGGTGGTATTGACGATATAGGCGTATTCACCGTTTTTCAGGCGATCCTGAATGTGAGGACGACCTTCATGCACTTTATTGACCAGGCGTGGATTGATGCCGGCTTCACCCAGTACCACAGCGGTGCCGTGGGTGGCGTCCAGCTCAAAGCCCAGCTTCTGCAGCTTGGCCGCCAGATCCACGATGCGCTTTTTATCCCCTTCACGCACGGAGAGCAGCGCACGCCCGCTTTTCTTCATATTGCTCTGGGCACCCAGCATCGCTTTTGAGAACGCCTCGGCGAAGGTGCGGCCAACGCCCATCACTTCACCCGTAGAACGCATTTCCGGGCCGAGGATCGGGTCCACGCCCTGGAATTTATTGAAGGGCAGCACCACTTCCTTCACGGAGTAGTAAGGCGGAATGACCTCTTCCGTCACGCCCTGCTGGGCCAGGGTTTTGCCAGCCATCACGCGGGCAGCGACTTTCGCCAGGGGAACGCCGGTTGCCTTGGAGACGAAGGGTACGGTACGGGCCGCGCGTGGGTTAACCTCAATCAGGTAAACCTCATTGTCCTTCACCGCAAACTGCACGTTCATCAGGCCACGTACGCAAAGCTCAAAGGCGAGCTTCTCAACCTGCTGACGCATCACGTTCTGGATCTCTTTGCTCAGCGTGTAAGCAGGCAGAGAGCAGGCGGAGTCACCGGAGTGAACGCCAGCCTGTTCGATATGCTCCATAATGCCGCCAATCAGCACCCGCTCGCCGTCACAGATAGCGTCCACGTCCACTTCCACCGCGTCATCCAGGAAGCGATCCAGCAGCACTGGCGCATCATTGGAAACCGATACCGCAGTCTGGAAGTAGCGTTTCAGGTCGATCTCATCGTAGACGATTTCCATCGCCCGGCCGCCCAGCACGTAGGAAGGACGCACCACCAGCGGATAACCAATCAGGGCTGCTTTCTCTACGGCCTGCTCCAGCGCGGTCACGGTGGCGTTGGCAGGCTGCTTCAGACCCAGACGATCTACCGCCTGCTGGAAACGCTCACGGTCTTCAGCACGGTCAATCGCGTCGGGGCTGGTGCCAATGACGGGAACGCCCGCGGCTTCCAGATCGCGCGCCAGCTTCAGCGGCGTCTGGCCGCCATACTGCACGATAACGCCCTTCGGCTTTTCAATACGGACAATGGCCAGCACGTCTTCCAGCGTGACCGGCTCGAAGTAAAGACGGTCAGAGGTATCATAATCGGTGGAGACGGTTTCCGGGTTACAGTTAACCATAATGGTTTCAAACCCATCTTCACGCAGCGCCAGCGAGGCATGAACACAGCAATAGTCAAACTCAATGCCCTGACCGATGCGGTTCGGCCCGCCGCCCAGCACCATAATTTTATCGCGGTCCTGATTCGGGTTCGCTTCGCACTCTTCCTCATAGGTGGAGTACATATAGGCGGTATCGGTCGAAAACTCTGCGGCACAGGTATCCACGCGCTTATAGACCGGATGGAGGTCGTACTGTTCGCGCAGTTTACGGATTTCCGATTCCGCCACGCCCGCCAGCGCGGAGAGGCGCGCATCGGCGAAGCCTTTACGCTTGAGGCCGCGCAGGAATTCTCTGTTCAGGCCGTTGATGCCTTCGCGGGCTACCTGCTCTTCCAGCCGCACCAGCTCCTCAATCTGTACCAGGAACCAGCGGTCAATGTTGGTCAGGTTAAAGACGCCATCCACCGACATGCCCGCACGGAATGCATCGGCCACGTACCAGATACGATCGGAACCGGCATCTTTCAGCTCACGACGAATGTGAGTGAGCGCTTCCGCATCGTTCAGGTCCACTTTCGGGTCAAAACCGTGTACGCCGACTTCCAGACCGCGCAGCGCTTTCTGCACCGACTCCTGGAAGGTACGGCCAATCGCCATCACTTCACCCACGGATTTCATCTGGGTAGTGAGACGGTCATTGGCACCGGCAAACTTCTCAAAGTTAAAGCGCGGGATTTTGGTCACAACATAGTCGATGGAAGGTTCAAACGAGGCCGGTGTCAGGCCACCGGTAATGTCATTCATCAGCTCGTCGAGCGTATACCCTACCGCAAGCTTGGCCGCGATTTTGGCAATCGGGAAGCCGGTCGCCTTGGAGGCCAGCGCGGAAGAGCGTGACACGCGCGGGTTCATTTCAATGATGATCAGCCGGCCGTTCTCCGGGTTCACCGAGAACTGCACGTTGGAGCCGCCGGTTTCCACGCCGATTTCACGCAGCACCGCCATCGAGGCGTTACGCATGATTTGGTACTCTTTATCGGTCAGCGTCTGGGCAGGCGCCACCGTTATCGAGTCTCCGGTATGAATCCCCATCGGGTCGAAGTTTTCGATAGAGCAGACGATGATGCAGTTGTCGTTCTTATCGCGAACAACTTCCATCTCATACTCTTTCCAGCCGATCAGCGATTCATCGATCAGCAGCTCGTTGGTCGGGGAAAGATCCAGGCCCCGCTCGCAAATTTCTTCAAATTCTTCACGGTTGTAGGCGATGCCGCCGCCGCTGCCGCCCATGGTAAAGGAGGGGCGAATAATGCAGGGGAAGCCAACGTCAGCGGCAACCGCCAGCGCTTCTTCCATCGTATGGGCGATGCCGGAACGGGCGGTTTCCAGACCAATTTTCTTCATCGCCACATCGAAGCGACGGCGATCTTCCGCCTTATCAATCGCATCGGCCGTCGCGCCAATCATGGCGACGCCGAATTCTTCGAGTACGCCCTGACGCTCCAGCTCAAGCGCACAGTTCAGCGCCGTCTGGCCACCCATGGTCGGCAGCACCGCGTCCGGACGCTCTTTTTCGATAATTTTACGCACGACTTCCCAGTGGATGGGCTCGATGTAGGTGGCATCCGCCATCTCCGGGTCGGTCATGATGGTGGCCGGATTAGAGTTGACCAGGATAACGCGGTAACCCTCTTCGCGCAGGGCTTTACAGGCCTGGGCACCGGAATAGTCGAATTCGCAGGCCTGGCCGATCACAATCGGGCCGGCCCCAAGGATCAGGATACTTTTTATGTCGGTACGTTTTGGCATTTTCTCGCTCCTGATTAGTTTGCGGTAGACCGGTAAGCTTCGATCAGTTCGATAAAGTGGTCGAACAACGGCGCGGCATCGTGCGGGCCAGGGCTGGCTTCAGGGTGACCCTGGAAGCTGAATGCGGCCTTATCGGTACGGTGAATGCCCTGCACGGTATGGTCAAACAAGGAAGTGTGGGTAACCCGCAGGTTAGCCGGGAGATTGTCATTGTCGACGGCGAAGCCGTGGTTCTGCGCGGTAATCATAACGGTGTTGTTATCGTGATCTTTAACCGGATGGTTGCCGCCGTGGTGACCCAGCTTCATCTTGACGGTTTTCGCGCCGCTGGCCAGCGCCAGCAGCTGATGGCCCAGGCAGATGCCGAAGACCGGGACATCGGTTGCCAGGAAAGCCTGGATCGCCTCAATGGCATAATCGCAGGGTTCCGGGTCGCCCGGTCCGTTGGAGAGGAAGATACCGTCCGGATTCATTTTCAATACTTCGTCAGCGGGCGTTTGTGCCGGGACAACGGTCAGGCGGCAGCCGCGATCCACCAGCATACGCAGGATATTGCGCTTTACGCCGTAGTCATAGGCCACCACGTGGAAAGGCAGATCCTCATCCTTTTTCGCTTCGGGCAAACCTTGCAGGGTCCAGCTGCCCTGCTGCCAGCGGTAAGTTTCGCCGGTAGAGACTTCTTTCGCCAGATCCATTCCCTTCAGGCCCGGGAAAGCCTGGGCTTTCTGATGCGCCAGCGAAGCATCCGCCGCGTCTCCGGCAATGATGCAGCCGTTCTGCGCGCCTTTTTCCCGCAGCAGTCGGGTCAGCTTGCGCGTATCAATATCGGCAATCGCGACGATATTGTGGCGCTTCAGGTACTCAGACAGCCCTTCTTCATTACGGAAGTTGCTGGCAATCAGCGGCAGGTCACGAATGACAAGGCCTGCTGCATGTACCTGAGTGGATTCTTCATCAGCGGCGTTAGTGCCGACATTGCCGATATGGGGATAGGTAAGGGTGACGATCTGGCGGGAATAGGAAGGGTCAGTGAGGATTTCTTGATAACCGGTCATTGAAGTGTTGAAAACAACTTCTCCCACTGCCGAACCTACCGCCCCGATGGCCCGACCGTGGAATTGGGTTCCGTCTTCCAGAACCAATAGCGCTGACTTAATCAAAACATCCTCCAGAGAATAAACAGTCACATTATTTGCATATTAATTCAAACCCAAGGGGTAAATCAATGCATAAACCGCCTGACTTCTCGATTTTTGGCAAATTGCGCGCATTCTAATCATCACCTCAGGCAATGTCTACCCTGAAGAGGTATTTTTCACCTCTTTTTGCGTCACTGAAGAAAAACTAAGATGATTCACCCTGAAAAGAGCAGTTATACCACGCGTTAAAACGGTTGCCTGCTCTCTTATGCGTGAAAAAGGGGATATGGCGGGTAAAATGTGGACCAACTGGTCAAAATTATCGTTTTTTGCGCTTAAAAATCCGGTGAAAGTATATTTATAAAGATATTTAAACCATACTTACTCGAAACCTTAATTTTCAAATAAATAAAAAAGGGTGAAATAAAACACCCTTAAAATCAGTTCATTATAAATATTAAAATTACAATAACGTGGTTAACAGATCATAAATCTGCTAAATGCAGCACACTTCTCATATCATAAAGACCATTTTTCAATGGACTAACCCACTCAGCAGCACGAACAGCCCCTTTAGCAAAGGTCATCCGACTGGAAGCCTTGTGCGTTATCTCCACACGCTCGCCAATGTCGGCAAATATGGCTGTGTGCTCGCCGACGATATCGCCCGCCCGGACGGTGGCAAAACCAATCGTCTTCGCCTGGCGTTCACCGGTCAGCCCTTCACGCGCGTAGACAGCATGTTCGTCCAGCTTCCACTCCATCGTATCGGCAATCGCTTCGCCCATCGCCAGTGCGGTACCGGAAGGGGCGTCGACTTTATGCCGGTGATGCGCTTCAATGATTTCAATATCAGCGTAATCGCCCATCACTTTGGCCGCTTTTTCCAGCAGCTTCAGGACCAGGTTGACGCCCACGCTAAAGTTCGCAGCAAAGACAATCCCTATATCCTGCGCCGCCGCCGCGATGGCGGCTTTGCCCTCTTCATCAAAGCCGGTGGTACCAATGACCATCCTTTTCCCGTGCTGGCGGCAAAACGTCAGGTATTCCAGCGTCGCTTCCGGGCGGGTAAAGTCGATCAGCACGTCGAACGCCTCCACGGCCTCAGCCAGGCTGTCGCCGACCCGGATGCCCAGCGCTCCGGTGCCCGCCAGTTCACCGGCGTCGGTGCCAATCAGCGAGGACCCCTTACGCGCCAGCGCTGCGCCCAGGCTGACGCCCTCTGCGTCCACAACAGCCTGGATCAGCTGCCGTCCCATGCGGCCTCCCGCTCCCGCGATCGCTACGCGGATTTGTGCATCATGCATAGTATGACTCTTCAAGTAATGTAATGACGTAAACGGATTCAGGTTAACCAGCCCAACGCGACGCCGCCAGTGAAAAACGCCGATAATTAGAATTTTGAGTCAGCGCGGCGGCATTATCAGCGGCAGCCGCAGCGGAAAAGCATTTTTACTGAAAGCCACAGGATTCACGGACCACCAGCGCTGGCGGCAAAATAATCCGCTTTGCGGGTTCATCGTTTCCCTGGATGCGGCTGAAAAGCAGTTCTCCCGCCTGGCGACCAATCTCTTTTGCCGCAACGGAGACGGTAGTCAGCGCAGGCTGCACCAGCGAAGCTTCCGTAATATCGTCGAATCCGACCAGCGCAAAATCCCTCCCCGGCACGCGACCGATTTTGCGCAGGGCCTGCATGACGCCCAGCGCCACGACATCCTGGTAACAAACCGCAGCGGTGATTTCCGGATAGCGTCTGAACAGCGCTTCAGCCACGCGGGAACCGTCGCTCTGGCTGGCCAGAGAGGTGACCACCCAGTCACTGTTAGGCTGGATGCGATGTTCGAGCAGTTTACTGCTGTATCCTCCCATCCGCTGCGCACGGCTGATGGAGTGTTCACCACCGCCGATAAAGGCAATATGACGATGGCCCAGGCCAAGCAGATGTTGCGTCGCCAGTTGAGTACCAAGAAAGTTGTCAGTACCGACAAAATCAAAAGCGACATCGTCCAGTGGGCGAACCACCATGATAGCGGGGATATTGCGTCGCTTTAGCGTTTCAAAAAACAGCGGTGGCGTCTCTCTGGCCGCGCATAACACCATGCCACAGGCATTGTTACGCATCAGCGAATCGACGAACTTTTGCTGCCGCTCGCCCGACTCCTCGCTGTTGGCCAGAAAGAGCATCAGATCGTGACGCTCCATTTCCTGGCTGAGACCCGCCGTCATTTCGCTGTAAAAAGGGTTAGTAATATCATGCAGCAGCAGGCCAACCTGATTGCTGGTGCGGTTTCGCAAATTCGCGGCGGTTTGATTATAAACATAGCCCAGCTCATCCAGTGCTTTCAGCACGCGATGACGCGTTGGATCGGATATCCGGCCACGGTTATGCAGCACCATGGAAACGGTGGCCGTTGATACGTGGGCTCGCTCAGCCACTTGTGCCAGGGTTACAGAAGTCATCAGCTCTCCTTCTCTGCAAGTTGCCATCTAGGTTAATCGAATAACCTATTAATGCCATTTTTCCCTGTGAATTCCCTCACAGAAATCGCATTAACACCCTCTTCTTTCCGTTTATTGACGGGTTAATCGCATTTAGCACGGAGGTTAAACGATTAATCTAAATACCAGAAACAGGGAGGAAGTATGAAACCAGAGCAATATGATAAATGGCCTGAAATCAGGGTGGCCGGTTTTGAAAACCAGGCCTGGCGCGGCTGGGATGCTATTCAGCAGCATCTTGCGTCTTGTCTGTCAGCGCAGCAAAAGAGCGTGGTGGTCATTGACTGCTATCCGGGCGTTCGCCTGGAAGAGCTTCGCCAGCAGCTAACCCGGCTCAGTCCGGCTCTGCTGATCAATGCCGAAACCGCGCGTCACAGCGAAGCGCATCTGCACGATTTACTTGCCGGTAACCTGACGGATGACCGTGTGTTCGGCGTTCTTTCCTGCCATCAGCCCGGCGAGTTTTTCTGTGCCGATCGGCTGGTGGCGCTCAGGAAAAACGTGGACGCGGTGGAAGAAGGCCTGGTCATTGTTTATGGCACCGGCGCGGCGCTGGTGCATCCCGGCGATACGTTGATTTACGCTGACCTGGCACGCTGGGAAATCCAGCAGCGTTTTCGCAGCGGCGAGCTGGGTAACTGGGGCGTGGATAATCAGGATGAGGATATTCTGCGCCGCTACAAGCGCGCCTTCTTTATTGAGTGGCGCGTGTTTGACCGCCATAAAACGCCGCTGCTCCGGCGGGCGGATTTCCTGCTGGATACCAACCGGCAGGATGACCCGGCGCTGATAACCGGCGAAGCGCTGCGCGGTGGCCTGCGCCAGGCCACCCGCCAGCCGTTCCGCGTGGTGCCTTTTTTCGACCCGGGCGTCTGGGGCGGTCAGTGGATGAAAAACAGATTCAATCTCGATCCCTCAAAGCCAAATTACGCATGGTGTTTTGACTGCGTGCCCGAGGAGAACAGCCTGTTATTGCGTGTTGGCGACGTGCGGATCGAGATCCCTTCCCAGGATCTGGTCTTGCTTTACCCACGTCCGCTGCTGGGCGAAAAAGTTCATGCCCGCTTTGGTGCCGAGTTCCCCATTCGCTTTGATTTTCTCGATACCGTTGGCGGTCAGAACCTCAGCTTTCAGGTTCATCCCGTGACCGAATATATTCAGCAGCATTTCGGTATGCACTATACCCAGGACGAAAGTTACTACCTGCTGGATGCCACGCCTGAAGCGGAAATTTATCTCGGTACTAAAAGCGGTATTGAACCGCAGGAAATGCTGGATGACCTCGCCGCTGCTCAGCGCGGAGAAAAAGCCTTCACTGACGAGAAATTCGTTAACCGCTTTCCGGCACGTAAACACGATCACTTTTTGATCCCCGCCGGCACCGTACATTGCGCTGGCGCCGGCGCAATGGTGCTGGAAATCAGCGCCACGCCCTATATTTTCACCTTCAAGTTGTGGGACTGGGGGCGGCTGGGGCTGGATGGTCTCCCTCGCCCGGTTCATCTGGCCCATGGCGCACAGGTTATTGACTGGCAGCGGGATACCCAGTGGGTTAGCGACCATCTGATCAATCAGGTTGAACCCGTCGCCGAAGGCGATGGCTGGCGCGAAGAGCGTACCGGCCTGCACGAGCGCGAATTTATCGAAACCCGCCGTCACTGGTTCAGCAAGCCGGTGACTCACCATACGCAAGGTACGGTCAACGTGCTCAACCTGGTGGAAGGCAGCGAGGCGCTGGTCGAAAGCCCGGAAAACGCTTTTCATCCTTTTGTCGTGCACTATGCCGAAACCTTTATCGTTCCGGCCGCGGTAGGAGAATATCGTATTTCTCCCTATCGCAGCAGCATCGGAACGCAGCTCGCCACCATGAAAGCCTGGGTAAGGGGATAACCATGATTAATGTCATTCTGGCCACACACGGACCTCTGGCGAAAGCACTGCTCGCCAGCGCACGGATGGTATACGGTGATTTGCCTTATGTTTTCCCGGTAATGCTGACGGAAAACAAAGGGATAGAGAGTTTCAGGGAGGAGTTCGCTGCCGTACTGCTTCAGGCCGGTAAACAGGCTGATGGCGTGCTGGTCCTCTGCGACTTACAAAGCGGCACCCCCTGGAATATAGCCTGTCATCACGCCTTCAATCCTGCGACAACGCCGCCGGTGGCCGTACTTGGTGGGGTTAATTTTCCCATGCTGCTGTTAAGCGACGAGATCAAAACGTTTAAAGACGTTAAGCAAGCCGCCGCCACGCTTCTCGCCCAGGCGACAGAGACACTGGTGCAGGCCCGGCTGGATGCAGCGGAACAATCTGATGATTTTTAAGGGGAACCCATGAGCATTTCTTTTGTACGCATTGACGATCGGGTCATTCATGGCCAGTTAATTACCCGCTGGGCCAGAGAGCTTCCCTGCGACGGCATTATTGCCATCGACGATGCCGTCGCGGCCGATCCACTCCTCTCATCGGTAATGAAGGGGGCGCTACAGGATACGAAGGTCTGGCTGTTTGATACCGCCACGGCGATTGAAAAGCTGCCGAAAATTATCGCCAGCGAGAAGCGCTACTTTGTGATTGGAAAATCTCCGGTAACGCTCAGACGCATTGAGGAAGCCGGAATCAGCCTGCAAAACGCCAACCGTAAAATTAATGTCGGGCCAATGAGCGCCCGCGCCAACACTACCACCATCGGGCCGAATCAGGCCGTCAGCGCCGAAGAGGCGGCGGCATTTGACGACCTGACCGTACGTGGTCATCAGATAGAGTTTCGTCTGGTGCCCGATGCCAGCAGCTACACCTGGCAGGACGCCAGGCAAAAAATAAAATAAGGGGATCGTTATGGTTTTTGAAGCGACACTAATCGGCATTCTCTGCTATCTAGGCGCACTGAGTACGCCCTGGCTGCTCGGGGTCACCGGCGGCTGGTATCTGATCACCCGTCCGCTGGTTTCAGGCATGCTGGTCGGGCTTATCCTCGGCGATATGCAAACCGGCATCATTATCGGCGTGGCCGTACAGGCGGTCTATATTGCGATGGTCACACCCGGCGGTGCAATGCCAGCCGATCTGAACTTCGTCGCTTTTCCCGCGATCGCGCTGGGCGTTTTATCCGGCAAGGGGCCTGAAGTGGCCGTCGCGCTGGCCGCTACCATCGGGATCGCCGGGACGGTGCTATTTAACGCCATGCTGGTGCTCAACTCGTGGTGGAACCATCGCGCCGATCTGGCTCTGGAGAGGGACGATGAACGCGGCGTTTACCTCAACAGCGCCATCTGGCCGCAGGTGACTAACTTTTTCATGCGCTTTATCCCGACTTTTATCGCCGTCTATTTTGGCGCTCAGTACATCAATGCTTTTATGGACAGCCTGCCACAAATCGTCCTCTCGGTGATGAACGTGCTGGGCGGCATTCTCCCTGCGGTAGGCATTGCCATCCTGCTGAAGCAAATCATCAAAAACAACAGCATGCTGATCTACTTTCTGGTGGGGTTTATCTGCATCGTCTTCCTGAAGCTGAATATGGTGGCGCTGGTGATTGTGGGCAGCCTGCTGGCGCTTATTCACTACAACTACAAACCGGAGCCAGCCCCGGCTGGCACAGCAAAACCGCTTGATGATGAGGATGAATTCTGATGACTGGACCTAAACTCACCCGCCGGGATTTACGCCGCTGCTGGCGCAGCTGGATGATGTATAACCTCTCTTCAATGAGTTACGAACGCCTCGCCTCTTTTGGTTTTTGCCTGAGTATGCTGCCGGTCGCCAGAAAGCTGTACCCCGATGACCTGCAAAGGAAAGAGATGCTGAAGCGGCACGCCTCGTTTTACAACATTGAGCCGCAGCTGGGGGCTATCGTTAACGGCATGGTGCTGGGGCTGGAGGAAAAACGCGCCAACGGCGAGCCTGTTGATGGTGAAACCATTAACACGCTGAAGGTCGGGCTGATGGGGCCGGTTGCCGGCATTGGCGACTCGATGATCCCGGGAATGCTGATCCCTATACTGCTCAGTATCGGTATGGCGCTGGCGGCAGGCGGCAATATTCTTGGCGCTCTGTTTTACTGTGTCGCCTGGCTGGGGATTGTCCTTCCCGGCTCGTGGTTTCTCTTTCTGAAGGGCTACCATATGGGCTCAACCTCGGTTGAAATGCTGGTGAGCAGCAAATCAACCCGCCTGCGTGAAGCGCTGTCGCTGCTGGGGGTGTTCGTTATGGGCGGGGTGGCGGCAAGCTATGTGAAACTGGGCACCGGCCTGGCGTTTGTCACTAAGGACGGCGTTAATATCCACCTGCAACAGATGCTGGATGGCATTTTCCCCCAGCTGCTGCCGCTGATGGTGGTGCTGGGCACCTGGTATTTCATGGCGAAACGCGGCCTGTCGCCGGTAAAAGCGATGTTATTACTGCTGGTGCTGGCGGCGGCTGGCGTCACGGCAGGCGTATTTACCGTCTGATCGCCTCGCGGGTAAGAGTGTTAACTTACCCGCTCTGTTCTGGCCTTACTAAGCGGTTGTTCAACTTAGCCGGGACCATCAACTCGCCCTGTTAAGGCGCCAGCGCGATGACTTCCGCCACCCATTTCTGAAAACCAGCGACATCGATATCCAGCAGTACTTTCGCATTCGCCGGACGGCCCATACGGTGCTCAATATCCACGACGGTGGTACCGCTGGTAAATTCTCCCTGCGTCTCTATGCCCACAAAACAGTCATGGGCCCGGAACAGATCCGGCCTCACCAGCCAGGCAATCGTGCACAGGTCATGCATACGCAATCCGCTGTCCATACTGCCGCTACGATAGTGGCTGAAGAGAGAATGAAGCATTTTTCCGGTCCGGTTTAGCATCGGTAACTGCGCCAGGTAAGCCGGGGAAAGCAGGGCCCGGTTCGTCACATCCAGCCCGCACATTACAATCTCCAGGCCGCTGGCAAACACCTGAGCTGCCGCTTCGGGATCGATGGCGATGTTAAACTCAGCGGTAGGGGTAAAGTTGCCGCGCCCTGCGGAACCGCCCATGATCACCAGCCGCCGGACAGATTTTTTAGCGTCGGGATAGCGGGAGAGCAGCTGGGCAATATTGGTGAGTGGCCCAATGGCGACCAGCGTCACCGGCTCTTTGCTGGCGGTAAGCGTCTCATAGATTGCGGTTATCGCAGGCTGGGCGAGCGCCTGACGCTGCGGTTTGGTAAACGCATAGCCGTCCATTCCGGACTCGCCGTGCACGTAGGCGGCATCGCGCAGCGGACGCACCAGCGGTTTTTCGGCCCCACGGGCGACCGGGATATCCTTCTGCCAGAAATCCATCAGCTGAAGGGCGTTATGCGTCGTTTTTTCTACCGCCACGTTGCCGGAGACGGTGGTGATTAGCTTAAGATCGAGCTGCGGTGAAAAGAGCGCCGCGGCGATAGCTACGGCATCATCAATCCCTGGATCGGTATCCAGGACGATCGGGGTCCTGATCATATTATTCTCCTTAAAAAAAATGCCGGAAGGCGTAAACCCTCCGGCATTATCTCATCACAGACATGTACGATTATTTGACTTCACGCACGTCCATCCGCAACTCTTTCGGAACTTCAAAAACGATATTCTCTTCCCGTCCAATCAGCTCAACCGCCGCCTCGCCGCCGAATTCGCGCAGGCGCTGGATCACTTCCTGCACCAGAATATCGGGGGCGGAAGCGCCTGCCGTCACGCCAATACAGCCTGCGCCTTTGATCCACTCTTCCTGAATATCATCAGCAGAATCGATCAGCCGCGCCAGCTTGCCGGCGCGCTGCGCCAGTTCGGCCAGGCGGTTGGAGTTCGAAGAGTTGCGCGAACCCACCACCAGCACCACATCCGCATCTTTTGCCAGCGTACGGACGGCTTCCTGACGGTTAGTTGTGGCGTAGCAGATATCATCTTTGCGCGGTCCGATAATCTTCGGAAAGCGCTCCCGCAGGGCATCAATCACTTCCGAAGTGTCATCCACCGAAAGCGTGGTCTGGGTCATGAAGCAGAGGTTTTCCTCATCCTTCACATTAAGCTTAGCGACATCCGCCGGCGACTCAACCAGATACATGCCGCCCTTCGGATTGCTGTACTGCCCCATTGTGCCTTCCACTTCGGGGTGCCCTGCATGGCCAATCAGGATCGCTTCAGTGCCCTTCCGGCTGGCGCGCGCTACTTCCATATGCACTTTAGTCACCAGCGGACAGGTGGCATCGAACAGCATGGTGAGATCGCGTGCTTTGGCCTCAGCCCGCACGGCCTGGGAGACGCCATGAGCGGAGAAAATCAGGATAGAGCCGTCCGGCACTTCCCCGATCTCCTCAATAAAGATCGCGCCCCGCTCGCGCAGGCTGTTGACGACATAGCGGTTATGCACCACTTCATGGCGCACATAAATAGGTGCGCCATACATTTCCAGCGCGCGCTCCACAATGCTGATAGCGCGGTCAACGCCCGCGCAGAAGCCGCGGGGATTAGCCAGAAGGATTTGCATTTGTCGCCTCCAGTGCCGGATCGATTGAAAGCACTTCAACCTCAAAGTGAATGGTCTGCCCGGCCAGCGGATGATTGAAATCAACGGTGATCGAGTCACCGGAGATCTCACGGATCATTCCTGGCACCTCGTTCCCATCCATGCCGCTGAACAGCATGATCGCGCCGATCTCCGGCTCGCCCGCCTGGGTAAAATCACGGCGGGAGAAATACTGGATTAAATCCGGGCTGGCCGGGCCAAACGCCGACTCGGGGGCCAGCGTAAAGGCCTTTTTGTCGCCCGCCCGCAGGCCGAGCAGCTCAGCCTCCAGCGCGTCCGACAGGCTCCCGTCACCGAGGCTGAACAGCGCTGGCTTGCCATTATTACGGGTGGATTCCGCCGTGGAGCCATCTTCCAGCTTCAGGATGAAATGCACCAGCACTGCGCTGTTGCTCTGTACAGAATCACTCATAGCCTGCCCTTAATTTTTAGCCTGTTTGCCGGCAGGGCTGAGAAAGCCCTCCAGCACGATCAGCGCGGCCCCGACACAGATACCGCAGTCAGCGATGTTAAAGGTGGCAAAGTGCCAGTCGCCGACGTAGAAGTCGATAAAATCGACCACGAATCCATGATAAGCCCGATCGAACAGGTTGCCGGCCGCGCCACCGATAATCAGCGCGTAGGCGATGTTGTTCAGCTTATGGCTGGCCGGCGTCCGGTACATCATCACCAGCAGCGCCAGCACGATCGCCACGGCAATCCCGGCGAAGAACCAGCGCTGCCAGCCGCCTTTATCGGCCAGGAAGCTGAACGCGGCACCGTAGTTGTGCGCATGGAAGAAATTGAAAAACGGCATGACCGGCATCGACTCATGCAGCATCAGCGTATCCATAATCCACTGTTTGCTGGCAAAGTCGATGCCGATCACCACGGCCACCAGCCAGAGCCAGCGCAGCCCGGTAGAGAGAATAGGTTTACTCATCAGGCAAACTTACGCTGTTCGCCGTCGCCGGCGATGTTAGTGACGCAGCGTCCGCAGATTTCCGGGTGAGCTTCGCTCTCGCCAACGTCCGTCGTGTAATGCCAGCAGCGGGGACATTTTTCGCCTTCCGCTTTATGCAGGGCAATTTTCAGCCCTTTCACCAGCTCGCTCTGCTGAGCATCGTCGGTAGCCAGCGCGTAATCCGCCACCTGGGCGCCTGAGGTCAGCAGCACAAAGCGCAGCTCGTCGCCCAGGCTGGTCAGCTTCGCGGCCAGTTCCGGATCGGCATACAGGGTCACGGTCGCTTCCAGAGAGCCGCCCACGCGCTTATCTGCCCGCGCCTGCTCGATCACTTTATTGACTTCGCCACGCACCTTCAGCAGCTCGGCCCAGTAGCTGTCGTTCATCGGTTCGTTCTCCGCCAGGCCGAACAGCCCGTCGTACCACTCTTCGGTGAAGACATATTTCGCCCGCTTGCCCGGCAGTTCGCCCCAGATTTCATCTGCGGTGAAGGACATGATTGGTGCCATCCAGCGAACCAGCGCTTCGGCAATATAGTAGAGCGCGGTCTGGCAGCTGCGGCGCGCCAGGCCATCGGCTTTGGCGGTGTACTGGCGATCCTTAATGATATCCAGATAGAACGAACCCATCTCGATAGAGCAGAACTGCATCAGACGCTGCACCACCTCGTGGAAATCATAGTTCTCATAGGAGGCAAGGATATCGTCCTGCGCGGCTTTCGCGCGGCCAACCGCCCAGCGATCCAGCACCACCATCTCTTCCGGGCTGACCATGTCCGTTTCCGGATTGAAGCCGTTCAGGTTAGCCAGCAGGAAACGGGCGGTGTTACGGATACGACGGTAGGCATCCGCAGAGCGCTTCAGGATCTCGTCGGAGACGGCCATTTCACCGGAGTAATCGGTTGAGGCCACCCACAGGCGCAAAATATCGCCGCCGAGCTTGTTCATCACGTCCTGAGGTGAGACCGTGTTGCCGATCGATTTCGACATCTTACGGCCCTGACCATCCACGGTGAAGCCGTGGGTCAGCACCTGACGATAAGGCGCTTTACCTTTCATCGCGGTTGAAATCATCAGGGAAGACATAAACCAGCCGCGGTGCTGATCCGACCCTTCCAGATACATATCCGGTGAATGACCGTCGAACTCCGGACGCGCATCCACCACCGAGTAGCTGGTCGATCCTGAGTCAAACCAGACGTCCAGCGTGTCAGGCACCTTAACGTAGTTATCCGCGTCGTCGCCCATCAGCTCCTTCGCATCAAGATCCCACCAGGCCTGAATGCCGTCCTGCTCAACGCGCTGGGCCACTTTTTCCATCAGCGCCAGCGTATCCGGGTGCAGCTGCTCGGTATCTTTGTGTACAAACAGCGCCATCGGCACGCCCCAGGTACGCTGGCGGGAGATGCACCAGTCGGGGCGATTAGCCACCATCGACTCAATGCGCGCCTGACCCCAGTCCGGGATCCACTGCACGCCTTTGATCTCACGCAGGGACTGCTCGCGCAGGCCTTTCTGATCCATGCTGATAAACCACTGCGGCGTGGCGCGGAAGATGATAGGCGTTTTGTGACGCCAGCAGTGCGGATAGCTGTGCAGCAGTTTCTCAACGTGCAGCAGCGCGCCCTTCTCACGCAGCAGATCAACGATCATATCGTTGGCTTTAAAGACGTTGATGCCGTCCAGCGTCGGGTAAGTCCCCGGCAGGAATCTGCCATCCGGCCCTACCGGATTGGCGGTTTCGATGCCATATTTCTGGCCGATAACATAGTCATCAGGGCCGTGGCCCGGCGCGGTATGCACGGCACCGGTACCCGCTTCCAGCGTGACGTGCTCGCCCAGAACAATCGGCGAAAGGGTGTCGAGGAAAGGATGTTTAAATACTGCCAGCTCCAGCGCCGCCCCTTTCGCTTCGCCCAGAACCTGCCATTCGGTGATACCGACGCGCTTCATCACGCTTTCCACCAGATCGCTCGCCAGGATCAGGGCACGGCCCTCGATCTGTACCAGCTGGTAGTCAAATTCCGGATGCAGAGAGATGGCGCGGTTAGCCGGCATGGTCCACGGCGTGGTGGTCCAGATCACGACAGAAACCGGCCCCTCAACGCGCCCGGCGCCAAATTTCGCGCGCACGGCATCCGCATCGACGGCATTGAACATCACGTCGATGGAAGGCGAGGTCTTGTCGTAATATTCCACTTCAGCTTCAGCCAGCGCGGAGCGGCAGTCCATACACCAGTGCACCGGCTTGGCGCCTTTGTGCAGGTGGCCGTTACCGATGATTTTGCCCAGCGCACGAATGATATTGGCTTCGGTTTTAAAGTTCATGGTCAGATAAGGACGATCCCAGTCGCCCAGCACGCCCAGACGGATGAAATCTTTCTTCTGGCCTTCAACCTGCTCGGCAGCGTACTTGCGGCACGCTTCACGGAACTCAGCGGCGGTCACTTTCTCGCCCGGCTTGCCGATCATCTGCTCAACTTTGTGCTCGATTGGCAGGCCATGACAGTCCCAGCCCGGCACGTAAGGGGAGTCAAATCCGGACAGGCCTTTGGACTTAACAATAATGTCTTTCAGAATCTTGTTTACTGAGTGACCAATATGAATGCTGCCGTTCGCGTAAGGAGGGCCATCGTGCAGGATAAAGGTTTTTTTCCCTTTTTTGGCTTCGCGGATGATGCCGTAGAGATTGTCATCATACCAGCGTTGCAGCATTCCCGGTTCGCGTTTGGCCAGATCGCCACGCATCGGGAACCCCGTTTCCGGCAAATTCAGGGTAGATTTATAGTCACTCATCAGATTCTCGATTCCGTATTTCGGTTCTGTTTAAACCGGTGTTTTCAGCCCAAAAAAGGTTCGGGCAGTCACCACATCTTTAGCAATTTGCTCTTTAAGCGCGTCCAGTGAAGCGAAACGCTGCTCGTTACGAATTTTTTCACACAGCACCACTTCTATATGGTGCCCGTACAGGTCCATTGCAACGTCCAGCAGGTGAACTTCCAGCTGCTGACGCATCCCGGCCACCGTGGGGCGGGTGCCAATATTGGCAACGCCGGGCAGCGGCTGGTCGCCAATGCCGTGAACCTCGACGGCATAGACCCCTTTTACCGGCGACGCATAGCGCCTGAGCGGCAGATTAGCAGTAGGAAAACCGATGGTCCGGCCCAGCGCATCACCATGCACCACCCGGCCTGAAATGCTGAAAGGATGCCCCAGAAGCGAGGCCGCTAACGGCAGGTTGTCTTCTGCCAGCGCCTGACGAATCGCCGTACTGCTGATGCGCATACCGCCATCGCAGAAGGTCTGGGTACTGATAACGTCGAAGCCATACTCCGCGCCCGCTTTCTGTAATAGCAGGAAATCCCCCTGGCGACCAGCGCCGAAGCGGAAATCATCCCCTATCGCCAGAAATTTCACATCCAGCTTATCGACCAGCAGATCGGCCACAAAACTTTGTGGAGAGCGTGCGGCAAAACGGCGATCGAAGCGTACGCAAAGCACCGCATCCACGCCCGCCTCACGAAGATAGCGAACCTTTTCCCGCAGGCGGGAGAGGCGCGCCGGCGCTTTTTCAGCCGCAAACAGCTCCAGCGGCTGAGGTTCGAACAGCATGACGACGACGGGCAAATGACGCTGTCGCCCTTCTTCGCACAGTCTTGCCAGCAACGCCTGGTGACCGCGATGCACGCCATCAAAGTTGCCGATAGTCAGAACGCAGCCGCGATGCTGCTCCCTGAGATTATGTATGCCGCGGATAAACTTCATGGCTGGCTCAAATGGGTGGAAATCGGCGGATTATACCTTGTACAGCGTGGAAGGTTAACCCGCGAATGCGGCTTTACTGCTTTCTGGCCGCCATTTTCTGCCGCAAACGCGGTCTGCGTAACCCGATCTCATTTTTCTTATGATTAAGCTGTATTCATCCTCATGAAGCTGATAGAATCTTGCGCCATCGAAACGTAACCAAGTGTCGTTTTTTTATGACGCTTATTTGCACAAATCCATTGACAACCATGGGCGAAAGAGGCATATTCCTCGGCCTTTGAATTGTCCTCATAGAACTATTTGGGAGTTGGACCTTGGCTAATATCAAATCAGCTAAGAAACGCGCCGTAACGTCAGAGAAGCGTCGTAAACACAACGCTAGCCGTCGTTCAATGCTGCGTACTTATATCAAGAAAGTTTACGCTGCTGTTGCTGTCGGCGATAAAGCTGCTGCACAGAACGCATTTAATGAAATGCAACCTATTGTGGACCGTCAGGCAGCTAAAGGCCTGATCCACAAAAACAAAGCGGCTCGTCATAAAGCAAATCTGACGGCTCAGATCAACAAACTGGCTTAATCGCCAGGCTGTTAATCGGCTTTGAAAAAGAAACCGGCTCTGCCGGTTTTTTTTTGTCTTTAACGCAGGCTCCCGGCGACGTCAGACTGCCCGGGATAGAAAAAAAGCGCTGAGAAGTCCTTCTCACAGATGCGTCTTACCGCCGGATGCTGGATCATACGCTCGGCAAAAATCACATGATACTCCTCCGTCACGTTATCAATCCTGCCCAGCTCGGTGATCCCCTTTTCATGAAAGAGGTCATCCCCATAAAGTGAAGGGGCCACGAAGATCGCATTACTTGAGGTGCCGAACGCTTTCATTAATGCCGCATCGTCAAATTCGCCCAGAATATCCACCTGCAGTCCCTGTATCTGAAACCAGTTCAGCAGCCGACGCCCAAGCATTGAGCGCCGCCCGGGGATCAGCAGCTTGCGCTGTTCAAGGCAGGCGGGAAAAGGAAGCGCAGGCAGCGGCTCGCGGCACCAGAAGCTGACGCCACACTCCCCCAGCTTGACCGAAAACAGTCCTTCCTGCTGACCCGAATCTACCGGGCAGTCGGAGAGGATCATATCCAGCTTATGCTGGCTTAGCTGCTCCAGCAGCATCTCGTGCGTCGATTCAAAGCAGCGAAGATGAATGCTCTCATCCTCAACCACTGCGGTCTCCAGCACCTGACTGACGAGGCGTTTGGAAAGCGCATCGGCCACGCCCACGTCAAACAGCAGGTTCACATCCTTTCGGTAGTTCACGATATCCAGCATTTCCTGGCTGAGCGTAAACATCCGATCGGCGTAGCGAAAGACCATCTGCCCCAGCTCCGAGGGCACCAGCCCTCTGCCCTGCCGCCGGAACAGCTTCCCCTGTAACCGCTCCTCCAGCGCTTTGATCTGGCCGGTAATGGTCTGTGGCGTGAGATTCAGCGTATCCGCCGCGCCCACGACAGAACCCGCTTTGCATACCTGCCAGAAATAGTAGAGGTGGTTGTAATTAATGTGCGACACAGGCAACCCTCAGCGAACGGAGGCATGCACCCGGCCAGCAAGGCCGGCCGGGTGAACGCTAACGAAGTTTGACCCGCAGCAGCACGTAACCCATCACCGCTGAAATCACCGAGCCGGTAAGGATACCCAGCTTAGCCAGAGTGACCATCTCCTCATGCGCGGCATCAAAGGCCAGCGAAGCGATGAAGATCGACATGGTAAAGCCGATACCGCAGAGCAGACCGATAGCGGCGATATCCCGCATTCGGGTGCCTTCTGGCAGCGTGGCGATGCCCAGCTTCTCCGCGATCCAGCAAATCAGAGTAATGCCCAGCGGCTTACCGATAACCAGCCCCAGAATGATGCCCAGCGGTACCGCAGATAACAGGCCGTCGTATGACACGCCGGTCAGCGAGACGCCGGCATTGGCGAAGGCAAACAGCGGCAGGATCAGCCATGTCACCCAGGGAGCAAGACTGTGCGCCATATGCAGCGCCGGCGAATGGCCATTTTCCTTTTTAAGCGGGATGAAGAAGCCCAGCAGAACGCCCGCTACCGTAGCATGCACCCCCGACTTGAGTACGGCTATCCAGAGCACCAAACCCACCAGCATATAGACGGAGAGGTTGCGTACCCCAAAGCGGTTAAGCAAGGCCAGCACGACAATGGCGCCCGCCGCCACGCCCATAGACGCCAGCGACAAATCGGCGGTATAGAAGAAAGCGATAATCAGGATAGCGCCCAGATCGTCTATCACCGCCAGCGCCATCAGGAACATTTTCAGTGAGGGCGGAACGCGGCTGCCAAGCAGGGCCAGAATACCCAATGCAAAGGCGATATCCGTTGCGGTAGGGATAGCCCAGCCGTGGGCGGCCAGCGGATCGTTATGGTTAAGCAATGCGAAGATTACGCCCGGAGCAATCATGCCGCCGATGGCCGCGATCAGCGGAAACATCGCTTTTTCCCGGGTGGCAAGCGATCCCGAGACCAGCTCATGTTTTACTTCAAGGCCGATCATCAGGAAGAACAGCGCCATCAGCGCATCATTGATCCACAGCAGCAGATCTTTACTGATATCCAGCGGGCCAAAACGAAACTCTACGGGCATCGACAACAGGGTCTGATAGGCACCCTGCGTGTCGGCATTATTCGCCAGGTACATGGCTATAGCGGCGGCCAGAATGAGGATCATTCCGCCGGTAGCTTCACTTTTTAATAGTTTACTTATCGCAGTATTCATCACAAAATCCAGTTACTTTTCGTTGATGGCGTTGTTCAGGTGGCACCAGCATACGCTTTTTTATCACTCGTAAAAAACAGTTTATTCCCGCTATTGAAGCAGGTTTTCCCGAGGTATGGACGCACCTGCCGCGCTTTGCAGCGCCACCAGACGTAAAAAAGCCGGGCAATGCCCGGCTTGATAAGCTTATGAAAGCGATAACGTTAGCGCGTTAAGTCGTCAAAGAACTTCTTCACGCCGTCGAAAAAGCTTTTAGAGCGTGGGCTGTTTTTCTCGCCGCTCGGGCCACCGAAGCTCTCTTCCAGCTCGCGCAGCAGCGCCTTCTGTTTGTCGTTCAGGTTGACCGGCGTTTCTACCACCACGCGGCACAGCAGATCGCCCTGCGCACCACCGCGTACTGATTTCACACCCTTGCCCCGCATACGGAACAGCTTACCGGTCTGGGTTTCCGCAGGCACCTTAAGGTTCACGCGGCCATCCAGCGTAGGCACTTCAATCTCGCCACCCAGGGCAGCCATAATGAAGTTAATCGGCACTTCGCAGTACAGGTTGTTATCTTCACGCTCGAAGATATGGTGCTTGCGCACCTGAACCTGAACATAGAGATCGCCTGCCGGTGCTCCCTGCTCGCCCGCTTCACCTTCGCCGTTCAGACGAATACGATCGCCCGTGTCCACGCCAGCCGGGATTTTCACCGACAGGGTTTTAGACTTCTCAACGCGACCGTGGCCGTGGCAGGCGTTACAAGGATCTTTGATGACCGAGCCGCGACCATGACAGGTCGGACACGCCTGCTGAACGGTAAAGAAGCCCTGACGCATCTGTACCTGGCCCTGTCCATGACAGGTGGGACAGGTTTGTGGCTTGGTGCCGCTCTTCGCGCCGCTGCCGTGGCAAACGTCACACTCTTCAAGCGTAGGGATGCGGATCTCTTTGGTCACGCCGCGGACGGCTTCTTCAAGCGTCAGCTCCATGTTGTAGCGCAAATCGGCGCCGCGAGCGGCACGCTGCTGACGGCGTCCTCCGCCGAAGATGTCGCCGAACACGTCGCCAAAGATATCGCTGAAGTCTGCGCCGCCGCCGCCAAAGCCGCCGCCGCCGTAACCACCACCGCCCATTCCGCCCTGTTCAAAGGCGGCATGACCGTACTGGTCGTAGGCCGCACGCTTCTGCGCGTCGGTCAGAATTTCATAAGCTTCCTTGACCTCTTTAAATTTGGCCTCGGATTCTTTATCTCCCGGATTGCGGTCGGGGTGAAATTTCATCGCCAGACGTTTATAGGCCTTTTTGATTTCACGCTCTTCCGCCGTCTGGGAAACGCCTAAAATCTCGTAATAGTCTTTTTTCGCCATTCTGGTTTTCTGCCCTTAACATGCGTGCACGGGCGTGGAGAAACTCCGACGCCCGTGGGTTTAATCAGTGGTCCTGTTCACATCTTACCTGCCGTCATCTGGCTAACTTGCCGGCTGACTCAGCGAAGCAGGTCAGCCGGTTAATGCTTAATGTCGCCAGGTATTCAGGAACCCCACCTTGTCCGCTCAAAGGCGATTATTTTTTGTCGTCTTTCACTTCTTCGAATTCAGCGTCAACGACATCGTCTTCTTTCTTACCAGACGCGTCACCTGCATCCGCAGCGCCGCCAGCGGCCTGCTGCTGAGCAAATTCCATCAGCTTGCTGGAGACTTCCATCAGCGCCTGCATTTTGGCTTCGATTTCCGCTTTATCCTCGCCTTTCAGCGCGGTGTTCAGCTCGGTCAGCGCCGCTTCGATAGGTGCCTTGTCGTCTGCCGGCAGTTTGTCACCGGCTTCGTCCAGCTGCTTACGGGTGCTGTGCGACAGATGATCGGCCTGGTTACGAACCTGCACCAGTTCTTCGAACTTACGGTCAGACTCGGCGTTAGCTTCCGCATCACGCACCATTTTTTCGATCTCGTCGTCGTTCAGACCGGAAGAAGCCTTAATGGTGATCTTCTGCTCTTTACCGCTGTTTTTGTCTTTCGCGGAGACGTGCAGGATACCATCAGCATCGATGTCGAAGGTGACTTCAACCTGCGGCATGCCGCGCGGTGCTGGCTGAATGCCGTCAAGGTTGAACTGGCCCAGCGATTTGTTATCCGCTGCACGCTTACGCTCGCCCTGCACCACGTGAATGGTCACCGCAGACTGGTTGTCTTCCGCCGTTGAGAACACCTGGCTGTGCTTGGTCGGGATAGTGGTGTTCTTGCTGATCAGCGGGGTCATCACGCCACCCATGGTTTCGATACCCAGGGAGAGCGGAGTTACGTCCAGCAGCAGCACGTCTTTCACGTCGCCGGCCAGTACGCCACCCTGCACCGCAGCACCTACGGCAACCGCTTCGTCCGGGTTAACGTCTTTACGCGGCTCTTTGCCAAAGAACTCAGCAACTTTTGACTGCACCATTGGCATACGCGTCTGACCACCGACCAGGATCACGTCGTTGATGTCAGAAACAGACAGACCGGCATCCTGCAACGCAACCTTCAGCGGCTCGATTGAGCGGGTAACCAGATCTTCAACCAGCGACTCCAGCTTCGCACGGGTCACTTTGATGTTCAGGTGCTTAGGACCGGTCGCATCCGCCGTGATGTACGGCAGGTTAACGTCGGTCTGCTGCGCGGAGGAAAGCTCAATTTTCGCTTTCTCTGCGGCTTCTTTCAGACGCTGCATCGCCAGCGGATCGTTGTGCAGATCGATACCCTGATCTTTCTTAAATTCCGCCACGAGATAGTTGATCATGCGGCTGTCGAAGTCTTCACCACCCAGGTGGGTATCACCATTGGTAGCCAGAACTTCAAAGGTTTTTTCGCCGTCAACTTCGTCGATTTCGATAATCGAGATATCAAACGTACCGCCGCCCAGGTCATAAACCGCGATAGTGCGGTTGCCCTGGCCTTTGTCCATACCGTAAGCCAGTGCGGCTGCGGTTGGTTCGTTGATGATACGCTTCACGTCCAGACCGGCGATACGGCCGGCATCTTTAGTTGCCTGACGCTGCGCATCGTTAAAGTAAGCCGGTACGGTGATAACCGCTTCAGTTACCGGTTCGCCCAGGTAATCTTCCGCCGTTTTCTTCATTTTTTTCAGGACTTCCGCAGAAATCTGCGGAGGTGCCATTTTCTGGCCCTTCACGTCCAGCCAGGCGTCACCGTTGTCGGAACCGACGATCTGATAAGGCATGATTTTAATATCACGCTGCACTTCTTCATCCTGGAAGCGACGGCCAATCAGGCGCTTGATCGCAAACAGGGTATTCTGTGGGTTGGTCACGGCCTGACGTTTAGCAGGCTGACCGACCAGCGTTTCACCATCCTGAGTGTAAGCAATGATGGAAGGAGTGGTGCGATCGCCTTCCGCATTTTCCAGTACGCGAGCCTTGCCGCCGTCCATAATCGCGACACAAGAGTTAGTCGTACCCAGGTCAATACCAATAATTTTACCCATCTAAACATCTCCCACTTAAATTTGTTTCAAATCAGGTTATGCACACTTAATGCGGGCTTTTTTTACCTTTTCAACTGCCGGCGCCGCGCTTTTTTCCAGGTCCATAATCTTGGATGCCAACTAAGATGGGGCCATCTCGTACGGCATCAAGGGGAAAGACAAAAAAAATTTCGATTTTAGATTCGCTCAGATCAATATCCTCTGTTCCTACGGTCATTATGATGCGTCGCGCACCGGCAGTGCGTGTGGAGCATTCTCCTCATCAAGCCAAATATAAACTCACCTTTTTTTCAGCACTTATTACTCTTTCAGAGGATTTATGCACACCAACAAATTAGCGAATCCTGGTCCTTTGGGCCTGATGGGTTTCGGTATGACCACCGTATTACTGAATCTTCACAACGCAGGTTTTTTTCCGTTAGCTTCCGTGATCGTCAGCATGGGCATTTTCTTTGGCGGGCTGGCGCAGATTTTTGCCGGCATCCTGGAATATAAAAAAGGCAATACTTTCGGTCTGACCGCTTTTACTTCTTATGGCTGTTTTTGGCTGAGCCTGGTGGGGATTTTACTGCTGCCACGGATGGGACTGGCGGAACCAACTGATGCTGCCTTTCTCGGCGTCTGGCTGGCGATATGGGGCCTGTTCACGCTGTTGATGTTCTTTGGTACGCTGCGAGCAAACCGTGCTTTGCAATTTGTATTCGCCAGCCTGACGCTGCTGTTTGCGCTGTTGGCATACGGTAACATCGCCGGTAACCTGGCCGTAATAAGGTTTGCTGGCTATGAAGGCATTATTTGCGGTGCCAGCGCGATCTACCTGGCTATGGCGGAAGTGATTAATGAGCAGTTGGGCCGTCGCGTGCTGCCGACTGGAGAAGTCAGTCAGGCTTAGCTTCGGGTTCAGAAAGCCAAATTCTTTCGTCTGAAGCGCAAGTCGTCCGGAAAGACATAAACGATCGGCACAGTGTATTCCGGGGGACGCTTTATGCTCTATACCTCGTCTGACACACTGTGCTGCGCCTTTTATGCCTGCCCTCTGACTTTTAACCGTAGCTGAGAACCCGGCTGCGGTTTTCGCGCTGCAGGTAAATGCCCAGGAAAAAACCGAGCGTAGCCAGGCCGAGCACGTACCAGGCGGGTCCCATTGGCGTCAGCCTCATTATCAACGTCACGAAAATGGGCGTCAGTCCGCCAAAGATGGCGTAAGCCACGTTGTAAGAGAAAGAGATGCCGGTAAAACGCACCTCCGCAGGAAACGCCGTCACCATAATAAATGGCACCACGCCCACTACGCCAACAAAGAGGCCGGCCAGCGCATAAGTGATAAAGAGATACTGCGGTGCCGTCGCGGCAAAGTGAAAGAAAGACCAGCTGCTGGCGGCGAGAAGCAGGCTGCCGGCCATTAAGGTCTTCGCTGCGCCTACGCGATCAACAATAACGCCGGCAAGGACGCATCCGACGATCAGCATGACCGTTGCCAGACTGTTCGCCTGTAAGGTCAGCGCGGCGGGCAGTCCGTGCTGCTTCTGCATCAGCGCGGGTGCCATCAGGATCACCACGACGATGCAGGCAGAAAGCAGCCAGGTCAGCAGCATAGAGATAGCCACGCTGCGTTTATGGCTGACGACGACCGTTTTCAGCGGCAGATCGGCCGTCAGCGCTTTGCGCGCCTGCATTTCGGTAAAGACAGGCGTTTCACGCAGCCAGCGGCGCAGGTAAAGCGCGACAAACCCAAACAGGCCGCCCAGGAAGAAAGGAATACGCCAGCCAAAGTCAGCCACCTGCTGTGCGGTAAGGGAGGTGGTGATCAGAGTAGCGACGACGGAACCGAGCAGAATGCCTGCCGTTAAGCCCGCCGTCAGGGTGCCGCAGGCAAAACCGATACGCTTTCCAGGCACATGCTCCGCCACGAACACCCACGCGCCCGGCACTTCGCCGCCAATTGCCGCCCCCTGCAAAATGCGCATCAGCAGCAGCAGAACCGGCGCCGCAATGCCCAGCGTGGCATAGGTGGGCAGCATTCCCATCGCCAGCGTGGGCAGCGCCATCAGCAGTATGCTGAGGCTGAACATTTTTTTCCGCCCCCGGCTGTCGCCAAAATGGGCCATGATAATGCCGCCAAGCGGGCGCGCCAGGTAGCCCGCGGCAAAAATGGCGAAGGTCTGTACCTGACGAAGCCAGTCCGGAATATCCGGCGGGAAAAAGAGATCGCCGATAACCGCGGCAAAGAAGACAAAAATGATGAAGTCGTAAAACTCCAGCGCGCCGCCCAGGGCCGCCAGAGAAAGGGTTTTATAATCCTGCCGGTTTAAGCGACGACTGTTCTCGTGAAGCATGATTTTCCAGACACATCAGGGTAAGAAGAAAAAAGTAAAGTGAGCTTCTGTAAAGCTACAGGTACTATACCGTTCATTCTTCGCTACACCAGCGCCGCTGGATCTTATGCCTCAATTATTCCATTTTCAGCTGTTTGTTTCGCGCCTTGCACTTTTCGGACGAAATGCTGCTACTACTGCCGCGTTTGTTTCCACATAAGGCCCTTCCAGCAGCTGAATACAGTAAGGCACGCTGGCAAATATGCCGTGCACTTTTGTCTGCCCTTCCGCATCCTTCAGCCCTTCCAGCGTCTCTTTAATCGATTTCGGCTGGCCGGGAAGGTTTACGATCAGCGACTGCTTGCGGATCACGCCGACCTGACGTGAGAGGATCGCCGTGGGCACGAAGTTCAGGCTGATCTGCCGCATCTGCTCGCCAAACCCAGGCATTTCACGATCGGCGATAGCCAGCGTGGCATCCGGCGTCACGTCACGGCGCGCGGGGCCGGTACCGCCGGTCGTCAGCACCAGATGACAGAAAAGCTCATCCACCAGCTCACAAATCGTCTGTTCGATCATCGTCTGCTCATCCGGCACCAGACGCTTCTCCACCTCAAACGGGGTGCTCAGCGCCTGCGAAAGCCAGGCCTCAAGCGCGGGCAATCCTTCATCCTGATAGATGCCGTTTGCTGCGCGATCGGAAACGGAAATTAAGCCTATGCGTAGTTTAGTCATTGTGTCATCACCGTGGTTCCGGCCACGTAACGTGCGCGGACGGGGGAGAATAAGGGGTGTATTAGCGGGCAGGATAAACCATTGCAAAGCGGGATGTACAGCGGGGAAAATACCGCAGCCGGGAAGCCGGCTGCGGTCAGGAAATTACAGCAGATCGGCAATCATCTTATCCAGTTTGCCCTGATCAAGCGCAAAGTTACGGATACCCTGCGCCAGTTTATCGACGGCCATCGGATCCTGATTGTGCTGCCACAGGAACTCAGACTCAGTCATTTTCGCCGGACGGGCTTTCACTTCGCCGGTGAAGGAGAGTTTACGCTCCAGCGTCCCTTCGCTTTCCGCCAGCTCTTTTAGCAGGTCCGGAGAGATGGTCAGGCGATCGCAGCCAGCCAGCTCGATGATCTCACCGATGTTACGGAAGCTTGCGCCCATAACCACGGTTTCATAGCCGTGCTGCTTGTAGTACTCATAAATCTCAGACACGGAAACCACGCCTGGATCTTCATGCGCCGCATACTCTTTTTTATCCGTATTCGCTTTATACCAGTCCAGAATACGTCCCACGAAAGGCGAAATCAGGTAAACGCCCGCTTCGGCGCAGGCGCGGGCCTGGGCGAAGGAGAACAGCAGCGTCAGGTTACAGTTGATGCCTTCTTTTTCCAGCTGCTCGGCGGCACGAATGCCCTGCCAGGTGGAGGCCAGCTTAATCAGAATGCGATCGTTGCTGATACCCGCATCGTTATAGAGTTTGATCAGCGTGCGGGCTTTATTGATGCTGCCTTCCGTATCGTAAGAGAGGCGGGCGTCCACTTCGGTAGAGATACGTCCCGGCACCAGCTTGAGGATCTCCAGTCCGATATTCACATTCAGCTTGTCCGCCGCATGCTGGATCTGCTCTTCTTTCTTGCTGCTCTGGTCACGCGCCCAGCTGACCGCTTCTTCAATCAGCTTACGGTATTCAGGGATCTGCGCAGCGCTGAGGATCAGGGAAGGATTGGTGGTCGCATCCTGAGGCTGGTAAAGCTTGATGGCGGCAATGTCACCGGTATCGGCAACAACAGTCGTCAGTTGACGCAGGGAAGTTAGTTTGTCCGTCATGATTGTCATTCTCGTCAGAGTAGAGTTATCGGAATGTTGAAAATGTCTGCCCCGGATAATATCACGCGCACCTTGCCATGCAAGGTAAGGTTAGTCCGGGGCCACGGAGAGCTAAATGGCTGCCGGACGCGCAGGGAAACGCAGCGGCTATGGCAGCGATTTATCTTTTCAGCTGACTTTTTTGCTAAAGTACGCGTTTGGTCTTCCGCCCCTGTGGCGTTATATAAGGATTCAGGCATGTTGATGGTTATCTCCCCGGCCAAGACGTTAGATTTTGAAAGCCCGCTGGCGACAACGCGTTTCACGCAGCCTGCGTTGCTGGATGAGTCGCAGACACTGATCGAGGTAGCCCGCAAGCTGACGCCCGCCCAGATCGGCTCGCTGATGAGCATCAGTGACAAGCTGGCGCTGCTGAACGCCGGGCGCTTTAACGACTGGCATCCCACGTTCACGCCCGACAATGCCCGCCAGGCAATTCTGGCGTTTAAAGGCGACGTCTATACCGGCCTGGCGGCGGAGAGCCTGGACGAGCAGGATTTCGATTTTGCCCAGCGGCATCTGCGCATTCTTTCCGGCCTCTATGGCCTGCTGCGTCCGCTGGATCTGATGCAGCCTTACCGCCTGGAGATGGGAACGAAGCTGGAAAATCCGGTTGGGAAAGATCTTTACGCCTTCTGGGCAGAGAAGCTGACCGGGGCGCTGAACGCCGCTCTGGCGGAACAGGGCGAAGAGGTGCTGATTAACCTTGCCTCAGATGAATATTTCAAAGCCTTAAAGCCGAAGCAGATTAACGCGCGCATTATTAAACCCATCTTCCTGGATGAGAAAAACGGCAAATATAAGGTGATTAGCTTCTACGCGAAGAAAGCGCGTGGGCTGATGAGCCGTTATATTATCCAGCAGCGCCTGACCGATCCTGCGCAGTTGAAGGACTTCGATGTTGGCGGTTATCGTTTTGCTGCCGATGAGAGCGGTGAAAATGAGTGGGTGTTTAAGCGTAACGAAAGGACATAAGGTGTCGCGTTAACGTTTCTGCTCTCTCTGAAAAGCCCCCCCGTCCACGAGGGGGCCAGAGTGCTATTTATAGAGCAGGAATTCGCGAAGCTGGGCGAAGTCAGGCGCCATTTCATGAGAAAGCAGCGGCAGGTCGGCACGCTCGGCCAGCGCTTCCGGCAGCGGCAGCGAACGTTCCAGGATCGCCTCCACACTCTCCTTAAACTTGGCGGGATGAGCCGTGCCGAGGAACAGACCAAACTCCCCTTCCTGCAACTGATCGCGCAACAGCCGGTAAGCAATGGCCGCATGCGGCTCGGAAACATAGCCAAGCGCATCCAGCTCACGCATCGTCGCTCTGGTGGTTTCATCATCCACCGCGCCGACGCCCAGCTCATTCAGCCGCCAGATTTTACGCCGGAAGATCTCCTCAACGCGCGGCCAGTTGTTTGGCTGGCTGACGTCCATCGCATTCGACAGCGTAGCCACGGTCGCATTAGGCAGCCACTCGCCGCCGACGAGAAAGCGCGGCACGGTATCATTCGCGTTGGTCGCGGCGATAAAGCGCTTCACCGGCAGCCCCAGGGTTTTTGCCAGCAGACCCGCCGTTAAATCGCCAAAGTTACCGCTGGGCACAGAGATCACCAGCTGATTGCGTTTCTCCTGCGGCAGCTGCGCCACGGCCTCAAAGTAGTAGCAAATCTGCGCCAGCAGACGGCTGATATTGATTGAGTTGGCGGAGTTCAGGCCAATCGCTTTTTTCAGCAGCTCATCGTCAAACGCCTGCTTAACCAGTGACTGGCAGGTATCGAAATCGCCCTCAATGGCGATCGTCTGGATGTTACCGCCCAGCGTACAGAACAGCTTCTCCTGCAACGGGCTGATTTTGCCCTGCGGATAGAGAATAACGACGCGTACATTTTCCATACCATAAAAAGCATGGGCCACAGCGGCGCCCGTATCCCCGGAGGTAGCGGTCAGAATCGTGATTTTTTCATCGGCTTCGCTGACGTAAGAGAGCATCTGCGCCATGAAGCGGCCGCCGAAATCTTTAAACGCCAGCGTCGGACCATGAAAGAGTTCCAGCGTGGCAATATCGTCAGTGACGCTGACCACCGGCGCCGGGAAGGTGAAGGCCGTTTTCAGGCGTTCGTGCAGCTGGTGGGCCGCAATTTCATCGCCGATAAAGGCCGAGAGGATTTTGCTGCTGCGGGTCACGAAGTCCATCTCCAGCATCTCGTCAATCTCGGTCAGCTCAAACTCGGGCAGCTCCAGCGGAAAGAACAGCCCCTGCTGTTTGCCCAGTCCCTGCTTAACCGCCTGCGAAAAGCTCACCTGCTCATTGTGGTCCTTAAGATTATAGAGTTTCATGCGTTATCCCAGTTTACGTGCGCCGGCCGTATCTGAACGGCAAATATGGACGAAGCCTTCATCATTTTGCAGATAGTGCTGGCTGAGCCAGTCAGCCATACGCTGCGCCGTGTCAGGCGTATTGCAGACGGCAAACAGCGTCGGGCCGGAGCCGGAAATGCCACAGGCCAGCGCGCCAATATCCTGAGCGGCCTGCCGGGCCTGCGCGAATCCCGGTAAAAGCTTCGTGCGGTAAGGTTCGGCGATAACATCTTTCATCATTTTCGCCGCCAGTTCAGGCTGCTGAGTATGACAGGCGTGAATAAACCCGCCCATATAGCGCCCATGTTTAATGATCTCTTCTTTACGGTACTGCGCGGGCAGGATCGCGCGCGCTTCTGCGGTGGAGACTTTGATACCCGGATAGGCCATCACCCACAGCCACTCATCAAAGCCCGGCACCGCCTGGCTGATAATGCCGTTCTCTTCCAGCATCAGCTGCATGCCGCCCAGAAAGCAGGGAGCCACGTTGTCATAATGTACGCTGCCGGAAATACGCCCTTCCAGCTCTCCCATCAGCGCAAGCAGTTCAGTATCGTTGAGCGGTCTGCCGCAGTGCTCATTCATCGCCATCAGCCCGGCGACTACCGAGCAGGCGCTTGAGCCTAAGCCGGAGCCTATCGGCATATTTTTTTCCAGCGTCATGCGAACCGGTATGCGTATTCCGGTGGCCTCACAGAAGCGATCCCAGCACTGCCAGACAATGTTGTCCTGCGGATTAGCGGGCAGCTTGCTGACGAAGCGCCCCTCGTTACGCAGGCTGAATTCGCTCGCCGCTTCAACGGTCACGCAGTCGCCCAGCAGCGTACCGTCAACCGGCGAGACCGCCGCGCCCAGTACGTCAAAGCCCACGCTGACATTGCCTATTGAGGCCGGGGCATAAATTTTTACCATGGTTAAACTCCCAACTTCCATGACAGGGTACGCAGCAGATCGGCAAACACGCCGGCGGCCGTCACGTCGTTACCGGCACCGTAACCGCGGAGCACCAGCGGAATAGGCTGGTAGTAGCGGCTGTAAAACGCCAGCGCATTTTCGCCGTCTTTCACTTTATACAGCGGTGAATGCTCATCCACTGCCTCAATTTTTACCACGCAGCGTCCCCCCTCCTCAATCGCGCCTACAAAGCGCAGCACTTTACCTTCATCGCGGGCCGCGGTGACGCGGGCGGCAAAGGCATCATCAAGTTCAGGCAGGCGGGACATAAAGGTTTCCGCATCCGGAATGGCGGTAAAGGCATCGGGCAGCACCGCTTCAATAGTAATATCGCTCATCTCCAGCTGATAGCCCGCTTCACGTGCCAGTATCAACAACTTGCGCGCGACATCGCTGCCGGAAAGATCATCACGAGGGTCGGGCTCGGTAAAGCCCAGCTCGCGGGCCATTTTGGTCGCCTCAGAGAGCGACAGGCCCTCATCCAGTTTGCCAAAAATAAAGGAGAGCGACCCGGAAAGGATGCCCGAGAAGCGGATCAGCTCATCGCCCGCGTTCAATAGGTTCTGGAGGTTTTCGATGACCGGCAGGCCCGCGCCAACGTTAGTATCATAGAGAAACTTGCGGCGGGAGCGGGCAGCAGCCGTGCGCATTTGCTGATAGTAGTTCCAGGAAGAGGTGTTGGCCTTTTTATTCGGGGTTACCACATGGAAGCCTTCGGTCAGGAAGTCGGCATACTGATCGGCCACCGCCTGGCTGGAAGTACAGTCCACAATCACCGGATTCAGCAGATGATACTCTTTGACCAGACGAATCAGACGGCCCAGATTGAACGGCTCCTTCGCCTCTCCTAACGCTTCTTTCCAGTTCTCCAGCGGAATACCATGCACATTGGTCAGCAGCGCCTTTGAGTTGGCAATCCCGCAGACCCGCAGGTCGATATGCTTGTTCTTCAGCCAGGCCTGCTGACGGTGTAGCTGATCGATCAGCGCCGAACCCACGCCGCCCACGCCAACCACAAAGACTTCGATAACCTGATCGGTGGCAAACAGCATCTGATGCACGACGCGAACGCCGGTTGTCGCATCATCATTGTCCACCACCACGGAGATGGAACGCTCCGAAGAGCCCTGGGCAATGGCGATGATATTGATGTTAGCGCGCGCCAGGGCGGAGAAGAATTTCGCCGAGATGCCACGCAGCGTACGCATACCATCCCCCACGACGGAGATAACAGCCAGCCGTTCCGTGACGGCAAGTGGCTCAAGCAGACCGTTTTTTAACTCCAGATAAAACTCATCTTCCAGTACGCGACGCGCGCGGGCCTGATCGCTCTGCGGAACGCAGAAGCTGATGCTGTATTCGGAGGAGGATTGGGTAATCAGCACCACGGAAATGCCGCTGCGGGACATGGCGGCAAAGACTCTTGCTGCCATGCCAATCATCCCCTTCATGCCCGGCCCGGAAACGTTGAACATCGCCATATTGTTCAGGTTGGTGATGCCTTTGACCGGATTCTCTTCGTCTGAGCCATCGCCGCCGATAAGCGTACCGGGCGCCTGTGGGTTAGCGGTATTTTTGATCAGGCAGGGGATCTGAAACTGGGCGATAGGGGTGATGGTGCGGGGATGAAGCACTTTGGCACCGAAGTAAGAGAGCTCCATCGCTTCCTGATAGGACATCGACTTAAGCAGCCGCGCATCAGGAACCTGACGCGGATCGCAGGTATAGACGCCATCCACATCGGTCCAGATTTCGCAGCAGTCTGCCCGCAGACAGGCGGCCAGCACGGCGGCGGAGTAGTCGGAGCCGTTACGGCCAAGCACGACCAGTTCGCCCTTCTCATTACCGGCGGTAAAGCCCGCCATCAGGATCATATTGTCTGCCGGGATCTGGCTGGCGGCTATGCGACGGGTCGATTCCGGAATATCCACGGTAGAGTCGAGATAGTGACCCACGGCCAGCAGCTTTTCGACCGGATCGATTACGCTGACGCCGTAGCCGCGCACCTGAAGCAGCGCTTCCATAATGGCAATGGAGAGTTTTTCACCGCGGCAGATGATCGCCGCGTTGACGCTGTCAGGACACTGCCCGAGGAGCCCAATACCGTGCAGCACCTGTCTGAGCTGGGCAAACTCCTGTTCAACCACCGTTTTCAGCCGCTCTGCATCAAATCCGGGCTGAGCATCAGCCAGCCCCGTCAGCAGAGAGGCGAAAATATGTTCGGCATCGCTCAGGTTCGGTAAAGCATCCTGACCGCCGATCGTTTTTTCTATCATCGCCACCAGATGATTGGTGATCTTTGCGGGAGCGGACAATACGGTAGCGACCTGTCCCTGCTTAGCATTACTTTCCAGAATATCGGCCACGCGAAGAAATCGCTCCGCATTGGCTACTGAGGTCCCACCGAATTTCAGCACTCGCATTCTCAACGTCTCCTGAATTTTTGCCGAAAAAAAAGCCCGCACTGTTCAGGTGCGGGCTTGTTTTTTATTTTTACTGTATGCGTCAGCCCGCACCCTTACCAGTGGTAATGGTGGTGGTAATAATGATTGTTGTCATCAGGCTGTGATTACGCATAGTAGATTTATCGTCTGTCTGTTTTATAAAATCTGTCGGCTTTCAGAAGTAAAGCAAACGCCCCGCTAAGTCAATTTTTTTATCTTTACGTGCCACAAGGCCCGCTGAAGATGCGGGAAGCGGATTCGCCACCCCGCAGGACTTTTCTGCAATCAGCTGGCACTAACCCAGAGAATCACGCTGAGATTGAAGTGCTCATTAGTGTTTTAATCTGCAAGGTTTTTTTCAATGTCGGAAAGCAGGCGATGTAACATTGCGCTGTCGCGCTGGGCAAGCAGTCCAATCCGCTGGGTCAGCCAGTCCGCCAGCTTGCGATCGTCGCTGACCGCAAGACGATGCAGCAGCCGGTCGCAGCGCTGGCGTAACGCATCCAGCTGCTGTACGTCGGCAGGCGCTTCAGCCTGTGCGCTGACCTGACGCAGTGCGGAAAGCTGATAGCTGTAGACCATGACCGCCTGCCCCAGATTCAGCGAAGGATAGTCGGCCGCCATCGGAATGCCGGTCAGAACGTCCACGAGATCCAGTTCTTCATTGGTCAGCCCGGTATCCTCCCGGCCAAATACCAGCGCGACGCAGCCCATCCACTGCTGTTTCTCCTCCAGCAGGGTCTGCACCTGCTGTGGCGTGGCGTAGTAACGGAATTTGGCGCGGCTGCGCGCCGTCGTGGCGATGCTGAAATCTACATCCTGTAGAGCGGCCTCAAGCGAGGTCCAGTGAGTAACGTTGTCGAGAATATCACCTGCACCGTGGGCAACCCGGCGTGCAGCGGGATCCTGCCAGACCTGGCTGTTAACAATGCGTAATTCATCAAAACCCATCGTTTTCATGGCGCGGGCTGCCGCGCCCACATTTTCAGCCCGGGCAGGGGAAACAAGAATAAAGGGGAAGCGCATAATCATCCTGGTGGTCGGCCTGTGGGGCGCTTACTTTGCCACGGCCTGGCGGTAAAAAACAGCGCCTCTTATTTTACAAAACAGCAACAAAATAACCTTACTAAACGATGGGACTTAGTGAGGTTCATCATTATTTCTTATTGAATAGCCGGATAAAAACATTTATCTCTGGATAACCCATTACGCTTCAGCTAATTAACATTTGTTAAATTTCATCTCTCTTTTTTGTCGTGCAGCGGATTTAACGTTGCGACAGCAGGACATTACTGTGAGCTAAGCTGGCATTCTGGTAAGAGTTTTTCACAAAACTGTTAACGTGCTACAATAGGTTTGATATAAGTCAATTAAGCGTTGTTTTATTACTTATTGATTGTGGCAAATGCTGTTATGTTGCTGTTAATGCGGTTAGGATATACGCCATTTTTGACCGTGCTGACGCAGGTTTTTGTTCCCGCTGGCGGGTAACAGCCTGAAGGTTAGCGGCGCAGGTCAGAGCATCTGAAACATATTTCTGTACAGCTGTTGTTACGCCCGGAACAGAGTCACCTTCATTACTCAGCCACCGTAACAGCTGTATGCCCTGATTCGATTTTGTTGGCAATTTTAGGTAGCGAACACATGCAGACCCCGCACATACTTATCGTTGAAGACGAATTAGTTACTCGCAATACTCTCAAAAGTATTTTTGAGGCCGAAGGCTACATGGTTTATGAAGCTACGGACGGTGCGGAAATGCACCATATTCTGACCGAGAATGATATCAACCTGGTGATTATGGATATCAATCTGCCGGGTAAAAATGGCCTGTTACTGGCGCGTGAACTGCGTGAGCAGGCGAATGTGGCGCTGATGTTCCTGACCGGCAGGGATAATGAAGTTGATAAGATCCTGGGACTGGAAATTGGCGCGGATGACTATATTACCAAACCTTTCAACCCTCGTGAGCTGACCATTCGCGCGCGTAACCTGCTCTCCTGCACCATGAATCTGGCGCCGCACAGCGAAGAACGCAAGCTGGTTGAAAGCTATCGCTTTAATGGCTGGGAGCTCGACATCAATAGTCGCTCGCTGATTGGTCCCACCGGCGAACAGTACAAGCTTCCACGCAGCGAATTTCGCGCCATGCTGCACTTCTGCGAAAATCCGGGAAAAATACAAACCCGTGCTGATTTGCTGAAAAAGATGACCGGCCGTGAGCTGAAGCCTCATGACCGTACCGTTGACGTCACCATCCGCCGCATTCGTAAACATTTCGAATCCACGCCGGATACGCCGGAAATCATTGCCACTATCCATGGCGAAGGTTACCGCTTCTGTGGCGACCTCCAGGACTAACCCGCATTTCCCTTTCCCGAAAGGGCCGGTAAGCCGGCCCTTTTTCTTTGCAGATCAGTTATTCCACGGCATAATAGGCACGGCGCTGAGGGCATTTTTAGGGGAGCCTTCGACGACTTTATCGGAATAGCTGAGATAGATCAGCGCGTTCCGCTTTTGATCGTAAAACCGCACCACCTGTAGCTTTTTAAATACCAGTGAAGTGCGCTTGCGAAATACCACCTCGCCTTCTGCTTTTCCCTGAGCGATTTTATCGCTGAGCGTCACCGGACCGATCTGCTGACAGGAGATCGCCGCATCGGCGGTATCTTCCGCCAGGCCCAGTCCACCTTTGATGCCGCCGGTTTTCGCCCGACTGATATAGCAGGTAACATTTTTGACATCAGGGTCATCGAAAGCTTCAACAATAATTTTGTGATCCGGCCCGAACACCTTAAATACCGTATCCACTGAGCCGATTACCTCGGCCCGAGCGGTAAAAGTTGCGAAAATTACAGATGTGACTATTAACAAAATTCTTATTGTCATAACGTTACCATTGCAGTGAAAATAGATGACCTTGTAAGTGATTACTTTGACATTTTACCGGCCGGATGCGTGCTTACAACACTGTTGCGCACTGGTATAGCATATTCGCTGCGGGAATACCGAAAATGCGGCCAGCTGTCGCGGTGGAATTTTTTCAGTACCAATATTAACCAGGATGAGGACGTTTTATGGATCAAGCCGGTATCATTCGCGATTTGCTAGTCTGGCTTGAGAGCCACCTTGATCAGCCCCTCTCTCTCGACAATGTGGCAACCAAGGCGGGATATTCAAAGTGGCATCTGCAAAGAATGTTCAAGGAAGTGACCGGCCATGCGATTGGCGCCTATATCCGCGCGCGCCGTCTTTCAAAAGCCGCCGTGGCGCTGCGCCTGACCAGCCGGCCTATTCTGGATATCGCCCTGCAATATCGCTTTGACTCGCAGCAAACCTTTACCCGCGCCTTTAAAAAACAGTTCAACCAGACGCCCGCCTGGTATCGCCGCTCTTCAGACTGGAGCGCCTATGGTTTGCGGGCGCCGATCAGGCTCGATGATACGACCATGCCGGAGGTCACCTTCGTGGACCTGCCGGAAACCGTGCTGGTAGGACAGACGCAAAGTTATACCTGCACCCTTGAGCAAATCTCCAGCTACCGCGATGAGATGCGCCTGCACTTCTGGCATCAGTTCCTGACCGAAACGGACATGATCCCCCCCGTCCTGTACGGGCTGCATCAGTCACGCCCAAGCGTTGAAAAGGATGATGAGCAGGAGATCCTTTACACCACGGCGGTTCCATCGGACCAGCTCTCCCAGAGTATGCAGTCAACCCAGACGGTTCTGCTGGAAGCGGGTGAGTATGCCCAGTTTACCTACGAGGGACCGCGCAGTAGCCTTCAGGAGTTTATTCTGCTGATTTACGGCACCTGCATGCCCACGCTTCAGCTGACGCGCCGTCACGGCCAGGATATTGAGCGGTTCTATACCCACGGCGGTAAAAAACTCGCTGAGCCGCCGGTCAATATTCGCTGCGAATATCTGATCCCTATTCGCCCACGCACCGACACGCCAGAGGCTTAACACCCTGTAGAGTCACCTCTCTGACCGGAAGTGAACGCGCTTACCGGGGCGGCTGCCGCCCCGGTAGCTGACTAGCGCTGAAGCTCATCCATTGCCGGGGCGTCCAGGTGGGAGATATCCCCCGCCGTTTCCACCACCCAGCCCGACGCCAGCCAGGCACTCTGCTGATGATCCACGCGTGAGAGAGAGCAGTTTCGCAGGCGCAGGCGGCGTTCCGCATGGGCTGGCAGCCCAAGAATAGTGCTTACCAGCACGCCCAGCGCCATCCCGTGACTCACCAGCAGCGGACGGCTACCGGCAGGCAGATTCAGGCAGGCGTTGAGCGCCTCATGCATCCTTGCTGCCATCTCCGCCATCGTTTCGCCTTCGGGGATACGACCATTTTCGGTACCGTCGACCATCGCCCGGCGCCAGCCCTCCTCCTCCTCCGTCAGGAAGTCGAGTGGGCGCTGTTCCAGCACGCCCATATTCAGCTCGCGCAGACGCGGATCCAGGGTAACCTCACAGCCACAAGCATCGGCGATAATTTCGGCGGTGCGTCTGGCCCGTCCTAAATCGCTGGTGATAACGTGCGTAATGCCCAGATGTTTCACCCTGTCGCCCACCTGATGAGCCTGCCGCTCACCCTTTTCCGTCAGCGCGCTGTTTGACTGGCCCTGAATGCGTCGCGCCGCATTCCAGAGCGTTTCTCCGTGACGAACAAGATAGACCTCTAACATGCTATTTTCCGTTATACTGCGACAAATTTGCCTAAAGGGTTCAACTAATTATGTACCATGTTGTCGCCGCCACAATCAATCCAGCCAAAATTAAGGCAATTTCTCAGGCTTTCAACGATATCTTCGGTAAGGGATCCTGCCATATTGAGGGTGTTGAGGTCGACAGCGGGGTTGCTGCTCAGCCGCTGACAAATGCGGAAACGAGAACTGGCGCACGCCAGCGCGTCATGAATGCCCGCCAGGTCAGACCAGAAGCGGACTTTTGGGTGGCGATCGAGGCCGGGATCGAAGAAGACAGCGCCTTCGCCTGGATGGTGATTGAGAACCATAAATTACGCGGGGAGTCCCGTTCCGCGAGCTTTACGCTGCCGGCCATTGTGATGGCAGGCATTCATCAGGGACGCGAACTGGGCGAGGAGATGGCACGCCTGACCGGCATTGAGAATATTAAGCATAAGGGCGGCGCGATCGGGGCATTTACCTCCGGCCACCTCTCCCGTTCCAGCGTTTACCATCAGGCGCTGATTCTGGCTCTGTGCCCGTTCCACAACGCGCTCTATCAGATGAAGCCGGGCGACGACGCCTCAGCGTTCACCGCTGCCTGACAGCAGCTGCGCCTCCAGCCAGGCTTTGAGCGCCGGAGGCGCGCTTTTCAGGCTGTTCGAACCACGCGTTATCGTCGCGATCCCAACGCCCAAATCATTTTTCAGCTCGCGCTGGCTCAGCTCACCGCGCATCAGCTCTTCGATAATCCGCAGGCGGGTGCCGAACGCTTCGCGCTCGTCCGGCGTCATCATCAGCTGGAGCAGCGGCAGATGCAGCTCGTTGTCAAAGGCGCGCTGTAGCAGCGTCACAAAACGCTGCCACTCTTCGTTATGGGGTTCCACCGTGACGGGAACAGAAGAATCGGTCATATCAGGCCCATACCATTAAACTAGTACAGCAGCATAGCACAGGCCTGACCGGATCAGTAGCGGCGCTGCCACTCCGCTTTCGTCAGAATGTCGCCCGGCTTATCCATGAAATAGCGATAATAGGCGTCATACGCCAGCACGTTTTTCACGTAGCGACGCGTTTCAGAGAACGGAATGGTTTCAATAAAGGCCACGGCATCCAGCCGTCCGCCGCTGTTGCCCAGCCAGGTTTTCACCCGGGAAGGCCCGGCATTATAAGCCGCGGAAGAGAAGATGCGGTTCTGGCCAAACTGCTGATAAACCGACTCCAGGTATTGCGTCCCGATCTGGATATTGGTTTCAGGATCGAACAGCTGGCTGCTGTTGCTGTATCCCGGCAGCTTAAACACCTTGACCGTATGCTGCGCCGTTGCCGGCATCACCTGCATCAGACCGGAAGCGCCAACCGGGGAGCGGGCTTTTGGATTCCAGGCGCTCTCCTGACGGGCGATGGCCATGGCATAGCTGATCGGGATCTCTTTATCGCTCATGTAGCGCTGGAACTGCTCCTGCCAGGCGAGCGGGAAGCGCTCCTGTAAATGATCCCAGAGTTTGCCGGTAATGGTGGCCTGCACGCTGAGATCCCACCACTTCTGCTGGAAAGCGTAACGCGCCAGCTGCTGCTGCTGAGTGCTGGTTTTACTGGCGACCAGATAGCTCCATTCGGTGCGTGCCAGGTTATCCATGCCCCAGTACATCAGCTCGCGTACGCGGGATATGGCAGCGCCCTGCGTCAGGCCAGGCTCAGGCGAAGGTGATTCCAGCACTTTTAACGGATAGTCCTCACCGAGACGCTGGGCGGCTACCATCGGATAGAAACCGCGTGACTGCGTCAGGTGGTGCAGAATTTTTTCCGCTTCCTCTTTCCGTCCCTGCTCCGCCAGCAAATCGGCCTGCCAGTACTGCCACTCATCCTGCTGCTTTGCCTCGACGGGCAGACGGGCAATCCAGGTATTCATTCCCCGGCGATCGTTATCGCCTAATGCCATCCGCACCCGGCGCTCAATCAGCGAGGTGGAGTTGCTACGCATCACCACCTGGTCCCGCCAGTGCGCCTGTTCGCTGGTGACATCACTGCCCATCAGACGCCAGACGACGGCTTCACGCAGATCCTGCTCTTCCTGCTCACTCATCTTCTGCTCTCTGACCAGAGAGGGGATCATCGCCCTGGCGTTTTCAGGATCCTCACGCACGAGGCGGGCAAAAGCTAAAGAAGTTGCCTGACGGGTAAAATCGGTCGGGCCGACCGTCCGGGCAAATGTCATAACGTTGGCCGGATTGTTTTGCAGATCCATCACCGCATCAGCCATAGTCTGGTAATCCTGCGGAAGCTGCTTCGCCAGGTAGTTGACCAGGTTAGTGTTCCCTTCTTTCATTGCCAGCCGGATGCGCTCAAGCGTGGTAATCGGATTTTGCTCGCCTGCCGCCTGCCAGACGCTGAAGAGCTTATCGCAGGTGCTGGGCAGCGAAGTGCCGCGCAGCCAGATGGCTTTTGTGCCCTCCCACGCCACCTGCTGCTCCCCGGCAGCCCATTTGGCGTAATACCAGTTACAGCGTGCGGAGACCGGCTTTGGCGCTTCCGGGCTAAAAACCAGAATACCGCGCCAGTCCTGACGGCGGGCCAGCTCGTTGACAAAGCGGGCTGAGAGAGAGCGTACCGGCGGCAGCGTCGGGTATTTTTTAATAAAATCATTCACCACGAAGCCGCTCTGCTGATCCAGATGCTGCGTCAGCTGCCGGTATTCCAGATAGGGGTAAAGCGGGTAATCGCGCAGCGTGGGCATCAGCTGCGCGACGGTATCCATTTGATTGTTATCCCAGGCCTGCTTAATTTCCAGATAACGGCTTCTCTGCGCATCCAGTGAATCCGCCTGCGCCGCGCCGGCAATTACCGTTAAACAGGCTCCGGCTATCCAGTACTGCCATTTGTCTGCCATGACTTTCCCCACGTTAGCGCCTCTCTTTGTCCTGTAATTGTCCTTTAAACCCTTAACATGCTAACCAGGCCTGACCAGTCATGCTATGCCGCACCGGGATCTTTACGCAAGATGACAAGGTTCAACGGCTATCGTATCAGCATAAGGTTAATGATTTATGCCGGATAAAGGTTAACCACGATCAACGATACCCGCCAGGCATCCCTTCAGCATAGCTCTCCTGACGGGCGGGTCGAAAGCCGTGGTCAGGCTAAAGGCCGCCATTGACGCCGGAGTGGCGATCGCAGTAACAAGGTTTTCTCTGGCAGCCCGTCCGGTATTGGAGTAACGATCGGAGAAGAAAACGGGCTGAGCAGAGTCCATCATATGATGAGAAAATTAAACCGCGGTGTACGCCGCCTGATAAAGCGCTGCCCCTTTGCTGCTTTTATCGCTCCTTTTTTGTTCACGCCCTGCCCGCATAACGTGCATTATTGCTGCACCCTCCAATATAATTGACTTCAAATCAACCACTTGCCTTAATGGCACAGCTTTTGCTTTGTTGAATACCATCTTGTATACCAGATGGAATTCAACCTATGGCTTTCACCGGTTTTACCCTGAATGACTGGCAGCATTACCATCAACAACATCCGCAGGACCCGCTTGCCACCCTTTTATCACTGCTGACGGAGCTGCCCGAAGAGGACAACGCCTGGCTTTACCTCGCCACGCCGGCTCAGCTGCGCGCGCAGGTGGAACCGCTGCTGGCGGCCTGGCAAAAAGATCCGCAGTCGCTGCCGTTGTTTGGCGTACCTTTTGCGGTGAAGGACAATATCGACGTGGCTGGCTGGCCGACGACCGCCGCCTGTCCGGCCTTTACGCACGAAGCCACAGCGGATGCCGTCGCCGTCGCCAGGCTGAAAGCGGCGGGGGCCGTAGTGATTGGCAAAACGAATCTGGATCAGTTCGCCACCGGCCTGGTCGGTACGCGCTCCCCTTTTGGCGCAGTGAAAAATACCTTTAATCCCGCTTACGTCAGCGGCGGCTCCAGTTCCGGTTCGGCCTCGGTAACCGCACGCGGCCTGGTCTGTTTTGCACTGGGCACCGACACGGCCGGATCGGGTCGCGTGCCGGCTGGCTTTAACAATATTGTTGGCCTGAAACCCACCAAAGGCTGGCTGTCGTCAACCGGCGTGCTGCCCGCCTGCCGCCTGAACGATACGATCTCCGTTTTTGCGCTGACGGTGGAAGATGCCTTTCAGGTAGCTACCTGTGCAGGGGGTTTGGATGCTGATGATGCCTACTCGCGTAGCAATCCGGCACTTGCGCCCGCCGCACTGCCCGTCGCACCGCGCCTTGCCATTCCTTCTCACCCCACTTTCTTTGAGGACAGCCAGGCGCAGGCCGCATGGGAAAAAGCGCTGGCCGTGCTGGAAAGCGACGGTGCCACGCTGCATCCCATCGACTTTTCGGTTTTCCATCAGCTGGCCGAACAGCTTTACGCCGGCCCGTGGGTAGCTGAACGCACCGCGGCCATCGGCGACATGCTGGCGCAGCCGGAAGAAATGGACCCGGTGGTGCACAGCATTATCGCTAGCGGCAATGGCTATAGCGCAGTAGACGCTTATAAAGCGGAGTATCTGCGCGCTGAGCTGAGCCGCCAGATCCAGCAGACGCTGAGCCAGTTCGATGCGCTGGTGGTGCCGACCTCCCCAACTATCCGCACGCTGGAAGAGATGAAGCAGGAGCCAGTCCGCTATAACTCGCAGTTTGGTACCTACACCAATTTCACCAATCTGGCTGACCTGGCCGCGCTCGCCCTGCCCGGGCCTTTCCGTGAAGACGGTCTGCCGGCCGGGATTACGCTGATTGCGCCCGCCTGGCACGATCGCGCGCTGGCGACCTTTGGTCAACGCTGGCAGAGCAGCCTGGCGCTCAGCCCCGGCGCCACCGGCAGACCGCTTACGGTTTCTGGAGAGCTGCCCGCTTCGGCTTATCACGTACGCGTCGCCGTCGTTGGCGCACATCTGACCGGCATGCCGCTGAACCACCAGCTGACCAGCCGTAATGCCGTGCTGGTGGAAGAGACCCAGACCGCAGCCTGCTATCGCCTTTATGCACTGGCGAACACCCAGCCCCCCAAGCCGGGCCTGGCGAAAGAGAGCAGCGGCGCAGCCATTACCGTAGAGCTGTGGGATATCCCGCTGGCCCGCTTTGGCGAGTTTGTGGCGGAGATCCCTGCGCCGCTGGGTATCGGTACGCTGGAGCTGATCGACGGCCGTCGGGTGAAAGGCTTTATCTGTGAACCGGCGGTGCTGGCCGAAGCGCGGGACATCACCGACTTTGGCGGCTGGCGCAACTGGCTGGCCCGCAAGGAGACTCCCCATGTTTAATACCGTTTTGATCGCTAACCGGGGCGAAATCGCCTGTCGCGCCATCCGCACCCTGAAAAAACTGGGCGTCACCAGCGTGGCGGTTTACTCCGAAGCAGATAAAAATGCGCAGCACGTCAAAGATGCGGATATCGCCCTGGCGCTGGGCGGCGAAAAAGCCGCAGACAGCTACCTGCGTATCGATAAAATTCTGGCGGCGGCTAAGGAGAGCGGCGCACAGGCGATCTGGCCAGGCTACGGGTTTCTTTCCGAGAGTCTGCCGTTTGCCGCCGCCTGCGAAGAAGCAGGCATTGTTTTTGTCGGCCCGACGGCGCGGCAAATTGGCGAGTTTGGCCTGAAACACCGCGCCCGCGAACTGGCCGCCGAAGCCGGCGTGCCGATGACGCCGGGCACGCCGCTGCTTAACTCACTGCAAGAGGCGTTAGGCGCAGCGGAAACCATCGGCTATCCGGTGATGCTGAAAAGCACGGCGGGCGGCGGCGGTATCGGCTTGACCCGCTGCAGCGATGCGCAGGCGCTATGCGACGCGTGGGAAAGCGTGCGTCGCCTGGGCGAGCAATTTTTTAGCGATGCGGGCGTTTTTCTGGAGCGCTGTATCGATCGCGCCCGTCACGTAGAAGTGCAGATTTTTGGCGACGGCAAGGGCAAGGTCATCGCACTGGGAGAGCGGGACTGCTCGCTCCAGCGCCGTAACCAGAAAGTGGTGGAAGAGACGCCTGCGCCAAACCTGCCGGAGGCGACCCGTACCGCCCTGCTCGCATCGGCGGTCAGGCTTGGTGAACAAGTTAGCTACCGCAGCGCCGGTACGGTGGAATATATCTACGATGCGCAGCGCGATGAGTTTTTCTTTCTGGAAGTGAATACCCGTTTGCAGGTTGAGCATCCGGTCACGGAGTGCGTCACCGGTCTGGATCTTGTGGCGTGCATGCTGCAAGTCGCCGCAGGTGAAGAACCGGACTGGGCGCGCATGGCTCAGGCTCCGCAAGGCGCAGCGATAGAAGTGCGACTCTATGCCGAAGATCCGCTGAAAAACTTTCAGCCCAGCCCCGGCGTCCTGACGGAGGTCTGCTTTCCGGAAGGGGTTCGCGTGGACAGCTGGATCAACACGGGTACAGAGGTATCCGCCTTTTATGACCCGATGATCGCCAAGCTGATTGTGCATGCCGAAAACCGCGAGGCGGCGCTGGCGAAAATGCGCGAGGCGCTGAACGATACCCGCCTGCACGGCATTGCCACCAATCTGGACTATCTGCGTCAGGTGGTCGCCACGGAGGCCTTCAGCAGCGGTAATGTCTGGACGCGCCTGCTGGACAGCTTCACGCCTGCGGCACAGGTGGTCGAAGTGCTTCAGCCCGGCACCTGGAGCAGCATTCAGGATTACCCTGGCCGTCCCGGCTACTGGGATATCGGCGTGCCGCCCTCCGGGCCGATGGACGACTTTGCCTTCCGTCTGGCCAACCGCATCGTGGGCAACGCGGCAGAAGCGGCAGGCCTGGAGTTTACGCTGCAAGGGCCGACGCTGCGCTTTCACAGCGATGCCGTGATTGCCTTAACGGGCGCCGAATGTCCGGCGACGCTGGATGGGCAACCTGTGAGCTACTGGCGGCCCATTGAAGTCAACGCCGGACAAACGCTGGCGCTGGGCCGGGCGCAAACGGGCTGCCGCACTTATCTGGCGGTACGCAACGGCTTTGACGTGCCGGAATATCTCGGCAGCCGTTCGACTTTCGCCCTGGGCCAGTTTGGCGGCCATGCCGGACGGACGCTGCGCGTGGCGGACATGCTGCCCATTTCGCAGCCGCAGCTTGCTGCCTGTACTACGCCAGCGCCGGTAAGCGAGCCTCAGGCCGTAGATGCGGCGCTAATCCCAACCTACGGCGAAGAGTGGCGGATAGGCGTACTGTACGGGCCGCACGGCGCGCCAGATTTCTTTACTCAGCGCTCCATTGACCAGTTCTTTGCCCAGCCGTGGCAGGTTCACTACAACTCTAACCGGCTGGGCGTGCGGCTGGTCGGCCCAAAACCGGACTGGGCGCGTCCTGACGGTGGCGAGGCGGGCCTGCACCCCTCTAACGTTCACGACTGTGAATACGCCATCGGCGCGGTGAATTTTACCGGCGATTTTCCGGTGATCCTGACGCGCGACGGGCCAAGCCTCGGCGGCTTCGTCTGCCCGGTCACCATCGCCAAAGCGGAGCTGTGGAAGGTCGGCCAGGTGAAGCCGGGCGACCGCATTTACTTTCATCCGGTAAGTTTTGACGAGGCGCTGGCGCTGGAGAACGCGCTGGAAACGCGAGTAAGCACGCTTCGGCCAGCCGCCGCGCCAGCCTTTGCTATCCCTTCTCTGGCGGAAACCGCAGACGGCTCGGCCGCCATTCTGGCCGCGCTTAACGCAACCGAAACCACGCCAGCAGCCGTTTACCGGCAGGCGGGCGACAACTATATCCTGCTGGAATATGGCGACAACGTGCTGGATCTGGCGCTGCGTCTGCGCGTGCATCTGCTGATGATTGCGCTGCGTGAAACCGGCCAGCCGGGTATTGAAGAGCTGTCGCCGGGCGTGCGATCGCTACAGATCCGCTACGACAGTCGCCTTCTCAGCCAGAAAGCGCTGCTGTCGCTGCTGCTGGGCCTGGAGAAAAAACTGGGTGACGTCAGCGAACTGAAAGTCCCCTCCCGCATCGTACATCTGCCGATGGCGTTTGAGGACAGCGCCACGCTGGGTGCCGTCGATCGCTATAAGGAGACAGTACGAGCCAGTGCGCCGTGGCTGCCCAATAACGTCGACTTTATTCAGCGCATCAACGGGCTGGCCTCGCGCGAAGAAGTCCGTCAGACCCTTTTCGATGCCAGCTATCTTATCCTGGGCCTGGGTGACGTCTATCTGGGCGCGCCCTGCGCCGTCCCGATCGATCCGCGTCATCGCCTGTTGAGTTCCAAATATAACCCAGCCCGTACTTTTACTGCCGAAGGCACGGTAGGCATTGGCGGCATGTATATGTGTATTTACGGCATGGATTCGCCAGGCGGTTATCAGCTGGTAGGCCGCACGCTGCCGATCTGGAACAAGTTTCTGAAAAACGATCAGTTTGCGGCGGATGAGCCCTGGCTGCTGCGCTTCTTTGATCAGGTGCGCTTTTATCCGGTCAGCGAAGCGGAGCTGGAAGAGCTGCGTGAAGATTTCCGCGAGGGTCGGGGCCGGGTAACGATAGAAGAAACCGTCTTCGATTTTGCTGAGCACACGCGTTTTCTCCAGGAGAACGCCGATGCTATTGCCGCCTTCCGCCAGCACCAGGCCAGCGCTTTTGCCACGGAAGTGGCGCTCTGGGCCCAGGAGGAAGAAGGCGCGCCGCTGACCAGCGAAGAAAACCTGCTGCCGGCAGAAGAGGAGAATGCGCTGCTGGTGAGCGCCGATCTTAACGGCAATATCTGGAAAGTACTGGTACAGCCGGGCGACGAGGTGGAAGCAGGCCAGCCGATCGTCATTGTGGAAGCGATGAAAATGGAGCTATCGATTACCGCGCCGCAGGCTGGCCGGGTGAAACGCATCGGCTGTCAGCCGGGTCGGCCGGTCAGTCCGGGCGATGCGCTGCTGTGGCTGGAATAGGGAGCATTTATGCAGGCGCGGCAAAAAAATCAGGATCGTCCACAGGCGCTGGCGGACAAGATCTACCAGACGATTAAAAACGATATCTTCGATTTTCGTCTGATGCCGGGCGACCGCTTCAGCGAAAACGAAATTGCCGGGCGCATGGCGGTCAGCCGTACGCCGGTGCGTCAGGCGCTGTTCCGGCTGGCGCGCGAAGGCTATGTCGAAGTCTGGTTTCGCAGTGGCTGGCAGGTATGTGACTTCGATTTCACCCGCTTTGAGGAGTTGTACGACTTACGCATAGTGCTGGAGTGCGAAGCCGTGCGTCGCCTGTGCGCAATGCCGGAAGCGCAAACCAGCCAGCGACTACGCGAGCTGTGGCAGTTCTGGATCGAGGCCGCGCCGCTGGCGGAAGGCAAGGAAATCTCGCTGCATGATGAAGCCTTCCATATGACGATAGTGGCGGCGGCGGGCAACAGCGAGATGGCCCGTATCCACGCCGAACTGACCGAGAAAATCCGCATTATCCGCCGCCTCGACTTTACCCGGGAGGATCGGATTGCCGCAACTTATCAGGAACATGCCCAAATTTTGCTGGCGGTACTACAGCAACAAAGCAAGGAGGCCCAACGTATTCTGACGGCGCATATTGCCGTCAGTAAGGCCGAAGTCAGAAAAATAACGCTGCACAGGCTGCAGCAGGCAAGAACGCTACCCGATTCACTTAACTCTTGAGGTTCGCCAGATGAAAAGACGTTCACTGCTGAAGGCCTTTGCGCTTTCGGCCACCGTTATCGGTATGGGAGTGTCATGGAACGCGCAGGCCGCAGACACCATTAAAGTCGGCATTCTCTCTTCGCTCTCCGGCACGATGGCGATTTCAGAAACGCCGCTAAAGGATGTGGCGCTGATGACCATCGACGAAATCAACGCTAAAGGCGGCGTGCTTGGCAAAAAGCTACAGCCGGTGGTCGTCGATCCGGCGTCCAACTGGCCGCTGTTCGCTGAAAAAGCGCGTCAGCTTCTCTCACAGGATAAGGCCGCCGTGGTCTTCGGCTGCTGGACCTCCGTTTCCCGCAAATCGGTGCTGCCCGTTTTCGAAGAGCTGAACGGACTGCTGTTCTACCCGGTGCAGTACGAAGGCGAAGAGATGTCGCCAAACGTCTTCTACACCGGCGCGGCGCCGAACCAACAGGCGATCCCTGCGGTGGAGTACCTGATGAGTGAAGATGGCGGCAGCGCTAAACGTTTCTTCCTGCTCGGTACGGACTATGTCTATCCGCGCACCACCAATAAAATCCTGCGCGCCTTCCTGCACAGCAAAGGGGTGAAAGACGGCGATATTGAAGAGGTCTACACGCCGTTCGGCTACAGCGATTACCAGACTATCGTGGCCAATATTAAAAAGTTCTCGGCGGGCGGAAAAACGGCAGTGATCTCCACCATCAACGGCGATTCCAACGTGCCCTTCTATAAAGAGCTGGCTAACCAGGGCATTAAAGCGACCGATGTGCCGGTGGTGGCCTTTTCGGTGGGCGAAGAGGAGTTACGCGGCATTGATACCAAACCTCTGGTCGGCAACCTGGCCGCCTGGAACTATTTTCAGTCGGTAGAGAATCCGACAAACGAAAAATTTGTGGCCGACTATCGCGCTTATGCTAAAGCCCACAACCTGCCCAATGCGGCGACCGCTGTCACTAACGATCCGATGGAGGCCACCTATGTAGGCATCCATATGTGGGCGCAGGCGGTAGAGAAAGCCGGCACCACGGATGTCGATAAGGTGCGTGAGGCAATGGCCGGCCAGACCTTTACCGCGCCGGACGGCTTCACGCTGACGATGGATCAAACCAATCATCACCTGCACAAGCCGGTCATGATTGGCGAAATCGAAGATAACGGTCAGTTCAATGTGGTATGGCAGACCGACAAACCTGTCCGCGCGCAGCCGTGGAGTCCGTACATTGCGGGCAATGATAAGAAGCCCGACCATCCGGTAAAAACCACGCAGTAATGCCAGCGCCGGGAGGGTGTCATCCGTCCCGGCAACGCTTTTCACCTTCTGACTGAATGGGCACTGCGATGATCCTACGACAACTGCTAACGCTCTTTTTTACGCTCTGTCTGTTGCCTGCGGCTTTTGCCGGGCCGGCAGCGGATTTCGCCGCCGCCAGCCGCACGCAGCAGATCGCCCTGTTACAGCAATGGGCCGCCGCGCCGGACGCCTCGCGCCTGCCTTTTCTGATGGCCTTACGCAAAGAAAGTGTGGTGCTGGACGAGCATAAACAGCCGTTCAGCGTTACCGACGGCAGGTTGATGCCGCTCGATACCGTCACTCAGCCTGCGGGCAGCACCAAAAAACTGTTTATGAATAACCGCCTGCGCATCCTGATCGCTACCACGCTGGCAGCGCATCAGCTGGTCAGCGACAGCGCCGCCACACGCCTGGCCGCCGCGCGCGAACTGCAAAACGAGGCGCAGGCCGATCAGCTACCGCTGCTGACTCAGCGTCTCGCGGTCGAAAAAGATGACGACGTCCATGCGATTCTGGCCCAGGCCGTGGCCAGCTTACAGGTTGCCGATGCTAACCCACAGGTGCGCCTGCAGGCCGTAAAGCTTCTGGGTGAAACCAGCGATCCGCAAACCCAGGCGACGCTGACGCGCTTGACGCAGCCGCAAAACGAAGCGGACGCGCAGGTGCGCGCCGCCGCCGCCGACAGCCTGAAGCAAATTAAGCAGCGGCTGATGCTCGGCGACCTGCTTGGCCAGGCTTTTGCCGGGCTTTCGCTCGGTTCGGTACTGCTGCTGGCCGCGCTGGGGCTGGCGATCACTTACGGCCTGCTGGGCGTCATTAATATGGCGCACGGCGAGATGCTGATGCTCGGCGCTTATTCAACCTGGCTGGTGCAGACGCTGTTTCAGCGCTACGCGCCGGAGTGGCTCGCTTTTTATCCCCTGCTGGCGCTGCCGGTCGCGTTTATCGTTACTGCCGCCATCGGCATGGCGCTGGAGCGCACCATTGTACGCCATCTTTATGGCCGTCCGCTGGAAACGCTGCTGGCGACCTGGGGCATCAGCCTGATGCTGATCCAGCTGGTGCGCGTGCTGTTCGGCACGCAAAATCTGGAGGTGGCGAATCCGCCGTGGCTGTCGGGCGGCTGGCAGGCTCTGCCCGGCCTGGTGCTGCCTTATAACCGTATCGCCGTCATCCTGTTTGTTTTTGCCGTACTGACCCTGACCTGGCTCCTGCTGAATAAAACCCGCCTGGGCATGAACGTGCGGGCCGTCACGCAAAATCGTGCGATGGCCGACTGCTGCGGCGTGCCCACCGGACGTGTGGATATGCTGGCTTTCGGCCTGGGATCCGGCATTGCGGGTCTGGGCGGCGTGGCGCTGTCGCAGCTCGGCAACGTCGGACCTGAACTGGGCCAGAGCTATATTATCGACTCATTTTTAGTGGTGGTGACCGGTGGCGTCGGCCAGCTGGCGGGCACGGTCGTCGCCGCATTTGGCTTAGGGATAATGAACAAAATTCTGGAGCCGCAAATCGGGGCGGTACTGGGGAAAATTCTGCTGCTGGCGCTGATCGTGCTGTTTATTCAGAAACGGCCACAGGGACTTTTTGCCATGAAAGGAAGGGTAACTGACTGATGACGCAACCCATAACGCTGACCCTTGCGCAAAAATCGCCGCGTCTCAGCCTCGCTTTTGGCCTCTTACTGCCGGTTGCGCTGCTGATCCTGCCTTTTCTTGCGCTGCTGCCTGCGGAGAATCCGCTGGCGCTCTCAACCTATACGCTGACGCTGATCGGCAAAATACTCTGCTACGCCATAGTCGCCGTGGCGCTGGATCTGGTCTGGGGCTATGCCGGTCTGCTGTCGCTCGGCCACGGCCTGTTTTTTGCGCTGGGCGGCTACGCGATGGGGATGTACCTGATGCGCCAGGCTGCTGGCGACGGCCTGCCCGCTTTTATGACGTTTCTTTCCTGGGACAGCCTGCCCTGGTTCTGGACAGGCACGCAGCATTTCGCCTGGGCACTCTGCCTGATTGTGCTGGTGCCGGGCGTGCTGGCGCTCATCTTCGGCTGGTTTACCTTTCGCTCAAAGATCAAAGGTGTCTATTTTTCTATTATGACCCAGGCGCTGACCTGGGCCGGGATGCTGCTCTTTTTCCGCAACGAAACCGGCTTCGGCGGCAACAACGGCTTTACCGGCTTTACCACCCTGCTCGGCTTTCCGGTGACGGCGACTGGCACCCGAATCGGTCTGTTTGTCGCCACCGTATTGCTGCTGCTGGCCACGCTGGCTATCGGTTTTGCGCTGGCGCGCAGCAAATTTGGCCGGGTGTTGACGGCGGTGCGCGATGCGGAAAACCGGCTGACGTTCTGCGGCTACAATCCGCAGGGATTTAAGCTGTTTGTCTGGACGCTCTCCGCCGTACTTTGCGGGCTGGCCGGTGCGCTCTACGTGCCGCAGGTAGGCATTATTAACCCCGGCGAGATGTCGCCAACCAACTCTATCGAAGCCGCCATCTGGGTGGCGTTGGGCGGACGCGGCACGCTGATTGGTCCGCTGCTGGGCGCCGGGATCGTCAACGGCGCGAAGAGCTGGTTTACCGTCGCCTTTCCGGAATACTGGCTCTTTTTTCTGGGCCTGATGTTTATTCTTGTCACGCTGTTTCTGCCGCGCGGCGTGATTGGCCTGCTCCGTCGGAGGAAGCATGACTGAACAACTTTTTACTCAGCCGCATCCGGCGGATCGTTATCGTGCGCAGAGCGATCCGGTATTGCAGCTGGAGAAGATCAACGTCTCTTTTGACGGTTTTAAGGCGCTTACCGATCTTTCGCTACAGATAGGCGTGGGCGAGCTGCGCTGCATCATTGGCCCGAACGGCGCAGGTAAGACCACGCTGATGGACGTTATCACTGGCAAAACTCGTCCGGATAATGGCCGTGCCTTTTATGACCAGAGCACTGACCTCACCACTCTCTCGCCAGTGGAGATCGCGCGGATCGGTATAGGGCGCAAGTTCCAGAAACCTACGGTGTTTGAAGCGCTCTCTGTGTTTGAAAATCTGGAAATTGCGCTGAAAACCGAAAAGTCGGTCTGGGCCTGCCTGCGCGGTAAACTCAACGGCGAACAGCGCGACCGCATTGACGAGGTGCTAAAGCTGCTGCGGCTGGGTGCCGAACGCCAGCGCCCGGCAGGCCTGCTTTCGCACGGTCAGAAACAGTTTCTGGAGATCGGTATGCTGCTGGTGCAGGACCCGCATCTGCTGCTGCTGGATGAGCCAGCGGCAGGCATGACCGATGCGGAAACGGCATACACCGCCGAGCTGTTTAAAAACCTGGCCGGTCAGCATTCGCTGATGGTGGTGGAGCACGATATGGGCTTTGTCGAAGCGATTGCCGACCGCGTTACGGTGCTGCATCAGGGTCAGGTGCTGGCGGAAGGCTCACTGCGTGAAGTGCAGGCCAATGAGCAGGTTATCGACGTTTATCTGGGGCGCTAATATGCTGAAAGTCACCGGCTTAAATCAATACTATGGCGGCAGCCATATCCTGCGAGGTCTGTCGTTTGAAGTCCGCACGGGCGAAATTACCTGCCTGCTGGGCCGCAACGGCGTGGGGAAAACCACGCTGTTAAAATGCCTGATGGGCCTGCTCCCGGCGAAATCCGGCACGGTCACCTGGCAGGAGCAGATTATCAATCACCGTAAACCGCACCAGCGCGTGCGGGCGGGTATGGCTTATGTTCCGCAGGGCCGGGAAATTTTTCCACGCCTTACGGTAGAAGAGAACCTGTTGATGGGGCTGTCCCGTTTTTCCGGCTCCCGTGCGAAACAGATACCGGACGAAATCTGGCAGCTTTTTCCGGTATTGCGGGAAATGAAACAGCGGCGCGGCGGCGATCTTTCCGGCGGCCAGCAGCAGCAGTTGGCGATTGGACGCGCGCTGGCCTGCAAGCCGCAGCTGCTGATCCTGGATGAGCCCACGGAAGGCATTCAGCCCTCCGTCATTAAAGAGATCGGCACGGTAATTCGTCAGCTGGCTCAGCGCGGCGATATGGCTATTTTGCTGGTCGAACAGTTTTACGATTTTGCCGCCGAGCTGGCTGACAGTTATCTGGTGATGTCACGCGGGGAAATCGTGCAGTCTGGCCGGGGTAAAACAATGGCGGCGGACGGCGTCAGAGGTCTCGTCGCGATTTAACTGCATACCTGCTCTGAAATAATGGGCAGGTAAATATTACCGAGAAAAAAACATCAAAGTAACGACTTATCCTGTTGGAATGCGCATTTTAGCGGCAATAAACGTTCTGAACTTAACCCCTGGTTGAAGTACTGTCAGTCCAGTTTTTATAAAACTATCGTATCGAATGTCCAATTCTCCGCTTCTTTTGCAGGAAGGGTAACTGACGGTATTGTCCTGATAACACGGTTCCACTAAGCGAAATGGTACGCGTCCTCCCACCATTTGCAGCCTTTTCCCGATGCAGGTAAGATAACTTATCTGCCAGCTCTTCTTGCTGCAATCTATTAAAATAGCAGTGGTTTATCTGGGAAGGCGGCCTGCCTTATTCATAGGAAACCGGTTCATGGAAACCCGTAGCAGTGAGCGCGTAAACAAGCTGGCCCAGGCGCTGAAGCGGACTGATAAAATTCATCTGAAAGAAGCGGCACAGCTGCTGGGCGTTTCTGAGATGACTATCCGCCGGGATCTGAATGAGCAGCCCTCTTCGGTGGTGCTGCTGGGCGGCTACATCGTCTGCGATCCCAAAAGCACCCAAAGCCACTATTTTGTGTCGGATCAGCAGGCGCAGAATGTGGATAAAAAGCGCCGTCTTGGGCAGCTTGCCGCGCAGCTGATTGAGCCGGGCGATACGGTATTTTTCGACTGCGGCACCACCATGCCGTGGGTCATCGATGCGATTGATAGCAGCCTGTCGTTTACCGCCATCTGCTGCGCAATGAACACTTTTCTGGCGCTGAAAGAAAAACCCGCCTGTAAAGTGATCCTCAACGGCGGCGAGTATCACGCCGATAACGCCATCTTCACGCCGCTTGGTCAGGGCTCGGTGATGGACAGTCTCTGTCCGGGTAAAGCCTTTCTCTCTGCGGCCGGCATTGACGCCGCTCAGGGCGCAACCTGCTATAACCTCAACGAACTGCCGATGAAGCATCAGGCGATGCAGCGGGCCAGTCATACCATCCTGATTGCGGACAGCAGCAAGTTTGGCAAGGTTTTGCCCGCCCGCATTGGTGAGCTGAGCGCGTTCAGTACGCTGGTCAGCGATGAAGCGCCGCCGAAGAAGCTTGCTCAGCGACTGGCGCAGTTGGGGATTAAGAGCATCAGCGGGCAGCCAGAGAGCTGATCTTATCGCGGATGCAGCCAGCGCGCCGCTGTTAACATTGTTGCGCGCATGCCGCGCTGGCAGGTCAGACCCAGCGGTTCAGGATCTCTTCGCCATCCCGCAGGCGGCGCAGATTTTCACACACGCCGTTCACATTGCCCGCCAGCGAATTATCCGTCACGCCCCCTACATGCGGCGTGGCGATCACATTACAGGCAAACAGGCTGTCCTCTGGATCGGGCGGCTCCTGCCAGAAGACATCCAGCCCCGCGCCGGCAAGATGCCCGCTCTCAAGCGCTGCCAGCAGCGCCGCCTTCTCAATCAGCCCGCCCCGCCCCAGATTGATTAAAAAACTGCCCGGCTTCATCTGCGTCAGCGCGGTTTCATCGATAATGTTCCGCGTGTCCACATTATCGGGCAGGCTCAGTATCACAAAGTCCGCCTCGCTCAGCAGCGCAGGCAGCTGATCCATACTGCCCAGCCAGTCGAGCTGGTGCGCTTTTGCAAACCCGCTGTCCACCGTCCGCTTCACGCCCGTTAGCCGTACGCCGAAAGGCACAAGTCGATGCGCCAGCGCTTTGCCAATGCCGCCCAGCCCCACCAGCCCCACGGTTTTTCCGCTCAGCCCCATCCCCACCGGCAGGCCAAGCTGACGCGTGGCGATCATCTCCGGCAGCTCATGTGCCTTACGCGCCAGGCCAATCATCATCCAGATGCCAAGTTCGGCCACCGAGTCCGCATTGCCTGAACGGTCAGAGGGCACGTTCGCCACCTGAATGCCGAGCGCCCTGGCGCTGTTAATATCGACGCTCTCCAGCCCCGCCCCCGCCTGCTGGATCAGCTTAAGCCGGTCGGCCGTTTGCAGCAGGGCATCATTCACCTTAGCCATACCGGGGATCAGCGCATCATATCCCGCCAGGCTTTCCGCAGCGTGTCCGGCTGAGGCGATAAATTCCACGTCAGGCAGCGTCTGGCGAAACTGTTGGATCATACCACCCCAGGCGTTTTCATCGGCGGCTATCAGCACTCTCATGGTTATCCCTCTGTCTTGTAAGGCAAAAAAACAGCATAGTGGCCGGAGGACGAAAATCAAACAGCTTAAGTATAAATCTGCCCGGCGGACCAGGCTTGCCCGGAGGGCGACCGGGGAACCCTCCTCCGCCTTCTGAGCCGCTTCCTCAGGACCTGGCTGGCGGAGGTTTATACAGGCAACGCGATGACAACGCGGGGATAACGGATATCAGCCGGTCACGGCTGTGATTACCGCAGGAAACCAGCTAAACTTGCCCATCTGAGCGGGCATCTTTCTGCCCCATTTAAAACACAGACACCAAGAGGCTCATCCTAACGTGGCTCAATTCGTCTATAGCATGCATCGCGTCGGCAAAGTGGTTCCGCCGAAGCGTCATATCCTGAAAAATATCTCCCTGAGCTTTTTCCCGGGCGCCAAAATCGGCGTACTTGGCCTGAACGGCGCGGGTAAATCCACTCTGCTGCGCATCATGGCCGGCATCGATACCGATATCGAAGGGGAAGCCCGTCCACAGCCCGGCATCAAGATCGGCTACCTGCCGCAGGAGCCGCAGCTTAACCTGGAGCATACCGTTCGCGAATCGGTAGAAGAAGCCGTTGCCGAAGTAGTGGGCGCGCTGAAACGCCTGGATGAAGTGTACGCGCTGTACGCTGAAGAAGACGCGGACTTCGACAAGCTGGCCGCCGAGCAGGGCCGTCTGGAAGAGATCATTCAGGCACACGACGGACACAACCTTAATACCCAGCTTGAGCGCGCCGCCGATGCGCTGCGCCTGCCGGACTGGGACGCGAAGGTCGCTAACCTTTCCGGTGGTGAACGCCGCCGCGTCGCGCTGTGCCGCCTGCTGCTGGAAAAGCCGGACATGCTGCTGCTGGACGAACCGACGAACCACCTGGATGCGGAATCCGTCGCGTGGCTGGAACGTTTCCTGCACGACTTCGAAGGCACCGTGGTGGCGATTACCCACGACCGTTACTTCCTCGACAACGTGGCGGGCTGGATCCTGGAGCTGGACCGTGGCGAAGGCATTCCGTGGGAAGGCAACTACTCTTCCTGGCTGGAGCAGAAAGATGCGCGTCTGGCTCAGGAAGCCTCAAGCGAAGCGGCACGTCGCAAATCCATTGAGAAAGAGCTTGAGTGGGTTCGGGCCGGCGCGAAAGGCCGTCAGTCTAAAGGCAAGGCCCGCCTGGCGCGCTTTGAGGAGCTGAACAGCAGCGACTACCAGAAACGTAACGAAACCAACGAACTGTTTATTCCGCCTGGCGCACGCCTGGGCGATAAAGTGGTTGAGGTCACGAATCTGCGTAAGTCATATGGCGACCGCCTGCTGATTGACGATCTCTCCTTCTCAGTACCGAAAGGGGCGATTGTCGGCATCATCGGCCCGAACGGCGCCGGTAAATCGACGCTGTTCCGCATGATGTCCGGTCAGGAACAGCCTGATTCCGGCAGCATCGTGCTGGGCGATACGGTCAAACTGGCCTCCGTCGATCAGTTCCGCGACAGCATGGATAACACCAAAACCGTTTGGGAAGAAGTCTCCGGCGGTCAGGATATTATGCGCGTGGGCAATACCGAAATGCCGAGCCGAGCCTATGTTGGCCGCTTTAACTTTAAAGGCGTCGATCAGGGCAAACGCGTCGGCGAACTCTCCGGCGGTGAGCGCGGTCGTCTGCACCTGGCGAAACTGTTGCAGGTTGGCGGCAACATGCTGCTGCTGGATGAACCGACCAACGACCTGGACATTGAAACCCTGCGCGCGCTGGAAAACGCCCTGCTGGAGTTCCCGGGCTGTGCGATGGTTATCTCGCATGACCGCTGGTTCCTTGACCGTATCGCCACCCATATCCTGGATTATCAGGATGAGGGCAAGATCGAGTTCTTTGAAGGTAACTTTACCGAATACGAAGAGTACAAGAAGCGTACGCTGGGTGCCGAGGCGCTTGAGCCAAAACGCATCAAGTACAAGCGTATGAGTAAGTAATCAAAAGGGCGAAGCGATTCGCCCTTAACATTTCCGACAGGGCGAGCTCTTCGCCCTGCTCTGTCTCTCTCTCTTCCCTGCCTATTGATAAAACTCCCGGAAAATGGGCGACTGCAACGCGAAATCAATAAAGCGTGCCAGCGCGGGTGAGTTCAGCTTGCGGCTTGGGTAGACCAGCCACAATTCATTGCCTTCTACCTGCCAGTCCGGCAGCACCTGCACCAGCCCTCCGTGCGGGACAATATCCTCGGTGAGAAATCTCGGCAGCAGGGTGATTCCTGCATCGCCCAACGCGCACTCGCGCGCATAGACCAGGTTGTCGGTCATATGGATGGGCGGCAGCAGCCAGCGGTAATACTCCTCTTCCCGCTTCAGTAACCACTCGCTCCAGGCGCGATGAGCAATACAGCGATGCGTTGAAAGCTGTTGCGGATGGGTTAACGCTTCACGTTTATCCAGATAACCTTTTGAGGCCACCAGCAGCCTTTCGCAGTAGCCGATGCGCCGTCCAATCAGCGATGAGTCCTGCGGCTGCCCGGTACGCAGCCCCACATCGTAGCCTTCCTGCACCAGATCCCGGACTTCATCCGAGACGGAAACTTCAAGCGTGACGTCCGGGTATTCCTGCTGAAAAGCGGCATTGAAGCGCGCCAGTAGCGTGGCGCCAATCCCCGCTGGCGAGGTAATGCGCAGGCGTCCGCTGGGGTTATCCCGCAGGCGTTGTATAGCCATGTTGGCACGCTCGCTGGCCTGCATCATCTCCTGACAGTGCACCAGGTAGCGTTCGCCGGCAAAGGTCAGATTGAACTGACGCGTGGTACGGTTGATCAGCCGAATACCCAGCGCCTGCTCAAGCTGACTGATGCGCTGGCTGACGCTGGACTTCGGTAATCCGGCGCGCTTTGCCGCCCCGGTAAAACTGCCGCATTCGGCCACCAGCGCAAACAGGGCCATATCCTGCAGCTGTTTAAACATAATTGTTCACCTGAAACGAACACTTCGTTAGTTATTGTACGGCTTATCATGAGTCCGCTTAGCTTCTACACTGAATATCACACCTTAAAGGAGATGCGCCATGAGTATTAAAGCGATTGCTATCAATCCAGAAAAACCACAGCAGTTTATTGAAATTCAGCCGGAAAAACCGACGCCGGGGGAATACGATCTGCTGGTTGAAGTGAAAGCCGCTTCGGTCAATCCCGTGGATACCAAAGTCCATAAAGGCGCGCAAAAGAGTGGTTTGCAGCATCCCCGGATTCTCGGTTGGGATGCCAGCGGCGTGGTGCTGGAAGTGGGCAGCAAAGTGAGCGGCTTTAAGGCCGGGGACGAAGTCTATTACGCGGGAGATCTTACCCGTCCGGGCAGCAATACCACGCATCAGCTGATCGATGCCCGCATCACCGGCCACAAACCTGCCTCGCTGAACTGGGCGGAAGCGGCAGCCATCCCGCTGACGGCGCTGACCGCCTGGGAAGGTCTGTTTGACCGCCTGCAGCTTGATAAGGTGGAAGAAGGCAAAACGTTACTGATCGTTGGCGGCGCAGGCGGCGTAGGCTCGCTGGCTATCCCGTTTGCCAAACTGCACAGCAAAGTGAAGGTGATTGCTACCGCTTCCCGTCCGGACTCCGTACAGTGGTGTAAAGATCGCGGCGCGGACCTGGTGATCGATTATAAAGATATGGTCGGCGAGCTGGAGAAGCACGGTCTGAAGCAGGTCGATTACATTTTCTGCCTGAATGACACCGATGGTCACTGGGAGGCGATGGCAAAACTGATTGCGCCGCAGGGGCATATCTGCACCATCGTAGAGAATGAGAAGCCGTTAGAAATGAATCAGCTGAAGCTGAAAAGCGCCGCGCTGCATTTCGAACTTATGTATACCCGCAGCATGTTTAACACGCCGGATATCGCCCGTCAGGGTGAGATTCTGGATGCCACGGCGAAGCTGCTGGATGCAGGGAAAATCACGACCACGCTGAACAAAACGCTGCAGGGGCTGAGCGTGGAAACCCTGACAGAAGCCCATAAACTAGTGCTTGAAGGCCATATGCGCGGAAAAGTGGTGATGGTTTACTAGCACAAGTTGGGGACGCATGGCCTGGCTGTGCGTCAACAACGTTAAAACCTGGCCGGTCACCATGTCATTTAATTCAGTGCTCACACAGGTCAAAACCGGCTGTGGTGGAAAGGCGTCATCATAGAGCACGTTATCCTGGACGTCGTGAATCCATCCCTGGAGATTTGGATGCCGCATTCCTGCGGCAGATACTCGGCTAATGCGCTCTATGGTGTCACCCAGGAGATTCGGTGTTGTCTTTGATTTCAATGTTCACACAGGTCAAAACCGGCTGCGGTGGAAAGGTGTCACCATAGAGCACGTTATCCGAGACGCCGTAGTGCAAGATATTAAACCAGCTATCGGGGCAGCATTAGCGCAAGCCTGGATGCCGCATCCCTGCGGCATCCACCCGGCTAACGTGCTCTATGGCGCCCCCAGAACATGCAGTGTTGTCTTTGATTTCAACGTTCACACAGGTCAAAAGACGATTTGGGTTTAGGTTTGGATTGGGGTTTAGAAGTTGGTTTTGGTTTTCTTTAACAGGCAACACCATGGCTATTGGGAAGGGAGAGTGGGCTGATAAGCAAAGGCTAAGCGGCATGGACGCCGCTTCGCAGCCCCCACGGATGGGTTCACGGCGTCTTTGTGTTCAGCCCACTCTCCCTGACCTTAATACCTGAACATAAAGAAAACTTGCTATATTTCAGGCAGTTATACTCCATAACCTTAACATCTGAACACAAAGACAACTTGCCCTACTCCAGAAATCTCTTCTGCCTGATACGAGCGGCAAAACACAAAACAAAGCGCCCTGCCGCCAGACTTCAGAGCCTTACGCGCCCAGCATCTCCTTCACCAACGCCACGCAGCGCAGAAAGCGTCCGTCGTAGCTATCCTGCTCCACATGCTTAAAGGCGATATTGTTCTCTTCAGGCAGCGCGATCGGCCGCTTCTGGAACTCCTTGCGGTCCACCGAGCTGCCAAGGCTGCGTAGCCCGTCGGCGACCCAGGGCACGTTGTTTTTCACCAGGATCACCAGATCGAAGCGATGTCGGGTTACCGCAGACGTTTTCTCTCCCCCTCATAAACCCGCACAAAGTCACTGATAGCCGAATATATTTCCCCTCAATAACCCTGCATAATACCGCTCCTGGCGTCAGCCTTTCTGCCCTGTAGCCGCTACCGGCAGGCTGGGTCAGACTCACTCTGTTTTCGCTTCCGTTTCAGTTTTGGTTTACGCCCAGAAGCCATTCAACCAGACCACATGCTTCCCGAACTGTCGCTGCACATTTTATGCAGCACGGCGTCCGCCATAACGTGAAGCGATAAAAAAGGGGCCGCGAACGGCCCCCATGGTTGATGCCACACTCAGAAGTTCCAGCTGAAACCAGCGTTGACGCTGTTATCCTGGTAGTTTTCCGAGATCAGACCGCTGTAGCCCAGTGACAGATGAGAGGTTTGGTTCAGCGCGACTTCCGCGCTGGCCTTGATGACAGCGCCGTCGCGTGAAGCGGAGACGCTGTTTACCACGAACGGCGTGCTGCTGCCGTTAAACTTCAGCCCGGTTCCGCGATCCAGATCGCCATACTGATGCTGCCAGCCCAGTTCGCCGCGCAGCGCGACTGCCGTGCCCTGGCTCACTTCCCATTCAAGGTCAGAGCGCAGACCCAGCGTGGAGAGCGTGGCGTCGGTGTGCTGCTTGTCGCCATGCAGTGCCGCCGCTCCGCCCTGTTCAGCGATACGGTTGTTCTGGAAGTTAATATACGAGAGGTTGGCGAAGGGTTCGATATTGACCGGACCCGCCGGCATGCTGTAACCCGCTTCGGCGAAGAACTGTTCGGTACGGGCGTTGTACCTGGCGCTGGCCCGATCGAACTGATCCCCGTAGGTAACGGAGCGTTCAGTATCGAAGCGGTGCCAGGTGTAGGCTGCGCCAGCACGCAACGCCAGCGCGCCATACTCTTTACCGCCGTAGACCGCCAGGTGGTAGTTATCGCTGTCGGCATTTGAACCGTAGCCGCCGTCAAGCGAGGTGCGGGTATAGCCGGTGGCGACGCCGATACGTGCGCTATCCATCAGAGTGGAATCCAGCCCCAGCAGCACGCCGTAAGTTGAAGCCTGATAGCCGGTGGCGCTGGCGTCGCCGGAAGCGTGATCCCACGCGCCCAGCAGCTTCGCCCAGGAGCCTCCCTCATCAGTCTTGATCTCCGGCGATCCGGCCAGCCCTTCCGCCTGGCGCAGACGATCGTTCAGCGTGTCACGCAGATAACGGCTGTCGTTAACCTGTGCCGAAGCGATATCGGCGTGGACCTGGCCCCCAAGCTGCTGGAACGCCTGACGCGCTTCGCCAGGCGTTCCGCTCAGCAGCAGGCTTTCATAGACCGGATTACCTGCCCCCAGCGCTTCTGCCGCCGCCGCGACCGACCGCTGAGTAGCGGATTCGGCGACGCTGGCAAAGGCGACGTCGTTGCGGCCCACCGCCAGCGAGAGCTGATTATCCTGATAGTTGAGCGAAGTCCCCACGAAGGCGAAAGCGTAACCCGGCAGCAAGCTGTCGAACTCACCGCTAATCCCCTGTTCCGCCGTCAGAATATTGTACCGTCCCGTCAGGCTTTGCGCTTCGCTCTGGCTAAGCAGGTTGGCGCTGTTTTCCAGCGAGACTAACACTTCACCACCGTTAATCGTGATGGCGCTGGTGCTGGCGATACGGTCGCTGCGTCCGTCAGGGGCAACCTCAACGGCGTAACGCGATCCTTCTTCAAAGGTCACATCGCCGTTGACGTTCAGCGTGCCGATCGAGTTGCCCGGCGCAACGGTACCGCCGCTGGCGACGGTTAACGAGCCTACACTTCCTGAGCCGCCCAGGATGCCGCGCTGCTGTACCCTGACGTCTGACGTCAGCGATCCGTTGACCGCCAGCAGGCCGGCATTAACCAGCGTTGGTCCGGAATAGGTGTTTGTGCCGGTGAGCCAGAGCCCCCCGGTGCCCTCTTTGGTCAGCCCGCCGTGACCGGAAATATCGTTAGACCAGAGATCAAAACCACACTGTACGTCATTACAAATTCGCGCATAAGGCGTGCCCGCATCCACCGTAGCGCCGGTGCCAGGGATATTGGCAACGAACTGAGAGGGACCATAGGCGACGCCTTCCGGATCCGGTACGCGCAGCGCTTCAGGGATATCTTCAACGGTATAGAACTTACCTGGCCCGTTAATCGCTTTGCTAAGGTCGATCATCCCCCAGCCGTAGAGCGCATCGATGCCGGGATCGCCCATATCGGTTGCCGTGGTTTTCAGCACCTGCGCCACCTGTGCGCCGCTCATATAGGGGTAGCGCTCCATTAATACGGCTATGCTACCGGCTACGTGCGGAGCCGCCATTGAGGTGCCGCTGTATTTGGCATAGTCAGTGGTGAGGTTATCAACGCTGGTCCCCTCAATTACCGAGCTGTAAACGCGGGAGCCGGGCGCTGAGACGCAGAAGCTGGCGGTATAACCGCACTGGGAAGAGAAGTAGCTCACGCTGTAAGGCACGCTATTGGTTGACGCCTCATCCTCGGCAACGCTGGCGACCGAAAGCCAGTTGGGCGCGATATCCGGCACGAAATAAGCCAGCCCCGCCATCGCGTCAGGGTTATTGAGGTTGTAGTCATTACCGGCAGCAAAGATGGTGACGATACCGCTGCGGGCCGCATCAATCGCGCCCTGATAGGCACCGCCCGGTACGGTGCCGAGGATGGTTTTGATTTGATCGAACTGTTTCTGCGCATCGGCCACGGTGAAATGCGGGTAAGCCGGATCGCTGCCGCCCTGAGCGAATTTGTCGGTAATACCGATGCCCCAGCTGTTGTTGATAATGCGCACGCCGCTCTCTCTGAGCGCGTCCCAGCCCGCTTTATAGACCGCGCCATCGTTGCCAAGGACGATGCCATCCTCCGGGCCGGGATCGCCATTTTCAGCGCTGACGATTTGCGCGTCATAAGCGACGCCGTGCATGGGGCCGCCGTCACGGCTGCCTGCCGCGATGCCGGCCACGTGCGTGCCGTGCGATCCCAGCGTGCCGTCAGAATCCACGCTGGGCGTGCCGTCATAGCGGAACGCATCACCCGCTTTTACCGGAATATAAGGGTCGGTGTAGGCGCGTATGCCTTCGGTCACCAGGTTAATCACTTTATCGCTGCCGGAAAACTCCGAATGTGCGGCATAAACAGACTGATCGAAAATGCCCAGCTTAACGCCTTTGCCGCTGTAGCCGGCAGCATAGGCTTTATCCGCGTTAATCGCGCCCAGCCCCCATTCCGCTTGATATTCATTACTGCGCCAGCTTGCCGGATTGCCCGCGGCGCCCTGTTCAATATAACTGCCTGCCGCAGCCTGACCGACAGAACCCAGACATACCGCTACCGCCAGCACGCTTAAACGTGCGCATCGCCTTTCCATCCCAGATTGCGTTACACGCTGAGGCAGAGCCAACTTTCTGCTTTTCCTGACCATTGCCAATACCACCCTTTATTAATTTTCAGACAAGGATTTTTAAAATTATTCAATTTGTAGAAAAGTCCCACCGCCCTAAACGAGCCGGTGTGAATATCAGGTTTGGCAGAAAGTTTTTATTTCCGCCAGTAACAAAAGGAAATATAACGACGTAAAAAGGTGATTTCCTTCATATTATTTTCATATATTTTACGCCAACCTCTCTTGAAAAAATTTGAGTTAAGTAATCAAGCGTTAATTAATGAAATTATATTAAGAATGATCCTAAATATGAAATTATGTGGCAGCAGAGGTGATTAATTACTTGTGGATAATTATTGAAATGAAATAGTTTCTCAGCGTTTTTTTTATTTCTCCCCTGCATATTCAAGCCAACTTAACCGATTGATAGTTAATAAAAACAAAAAACAAATTAGTATAAATCTCTTATTTTTTATATTTTTAAAGCCGTTAATTTCCACACACCAGGTCCGGTGTTACAAAATTCAGAACAAAGTCTTTATTTACCTGCTGAATTAAAAATAACAATCCATAACATTAAAGGTAATTTGTGGGATTTCAGAAAATGTCTTAAAGCTCTGACTGCCTGCCCCGGCGTGAGGTTATTGCCCTGTTTTCGACCGGAAAAGTTGTAATGGCGTTTTTTGCATGGCGGGCCCCGAAATGGCATTCCACAGAAAATGACGCGTTCCGGACGGCGGGTGAATCGGGTCCTTCCGCGAGGAATCAAATTTTCTGGCAGCCCGCCGTAGCCGACACAATTTATCCTCCAATCGTATCCCGTCAGCTACCCTGATCATCCTTTTCCTGCTTCACCTGACAAAACTGAAAGGTGTCAGCACGCTCCCGATCACAAATTATTGATGATAAAAAAATAGTTATTGATCTTGTTTTGGCAGTTAATCAATCTTATGTGAAACCGGTTACCTAGATTTATCCGTAACAAGAACAAGGGCTGTGAAAGCCTCCGTTCTTAATTAACCTTATGAATAATATATAAAAAAACACCCTGCGATTAAGGTGCGTCATAACACAAGAGGTTTCACACTCATGTCAAAGAATTACGCGGCAATCTCACGCGCTATCGTCGATGCGATCGGTGGTGGTGATAACGTGGCGGCGGTAACCCACTGCATGACGCGCCTGCGCTTTGTGCTTAACGATAACAGCCGGATTGATGCGGCCACGCTGAAAAAAATCCCCGGCGTAATGGGCGTGGTGCAAAACGATAACCAGTGCCAGGTCATCATCGGCAACACCGTCTCGCAGGCCTATGCCGAAGTCGTCAGGCTGTTGCCGGCCAACATGCAGGCACAGCATGCCGAGCCGCAAAAAGGCAAACTGACCCTGCGACGCATCGGCGCCGGCATTCTGGATGCGCTGATCGGTACTATGTCACCGCTAATCCCGGCGATCATCGGCGGATCGATGGTGAAATTGCTGGCGATGATCCTTGATATGGCTGGCGTTTTCCCGAAAGGCTCCTCCACGCTGACCATCCTGAACGTCATCGGCGATGGCGCCTTCTTCTTCCTGCCGGTGATGGTGGCCGCTTCCGCCGCGGTAAAATTCAAAACCAATATGTCGCTGGCGATCGCCATAGCTGGCGTGCTGCTGCATCCAAACTTTATCGACCTGATGGCGAAAGCCGCGCAGGGACAGGCAGTCGACTTCGCTGGCGTGCCGGTGACGGCGGTAAAATATACCTATACCGTTATTCCCGCGCTCTGCATGACCTGGATCCTCTCCTGGATCGAAAGATGGGTGGACAGAATCACCCCGGCTGTCACTAAAAACTTCCTTAAGCCGATGCTGATCGTCCTGATCGCCTCGCCGATCGCTATTCTGCTGATTGGACCGCTTGGCATCTGGATCGGCAGCGGCATCTCAGCGGTGGTCTATACCATCCATCATTACCTCGGCTGGCTCTCGGTCGCCATTATGGGCGCGCTCTGGCCACTGCTGGTGATGACCGGTATGCACCGCGTCTTTACCCCGACCATTATTCAGACCATTGCGGAAACCGGCAAAGAAGGGATGGTTATGCCCTCTGAAATCGGCGCCAACCTGTCGCTGGGCGGCTCGTCGCTGGCGGTCGCCTGGCGCACGAAAAATCCGGAACTGCGTCAGACCGCGCTGGCCGCCGCCGCTTCCGCTATCGTTGCCGGGATCTCAGAACCTGCGCTGTATGGCGTGGCGGTACGCCTCAAGCGTCCGCTGATCGCCAGCCTGATAAGCGGGTTTGTCTGTGGTGCGGTAGCGGGGGTTGCCGGACTGGCAAGCCATTCGATGGCGGCACCCGGTCTGTTCACCAGCGTACAGTTCTTCGATCCGGCAAATCCAATGAGCATCGTCTGGGTATTTGCCGTAATGGCACTGGCCGTGATTCTCTCTTTCATACTTACTTTAATTCTGGGCTTTGAGGATATTCCGGTGGAGGCAGAGACAACAAGCGAAGCGACGACCGGACGGCCTGCCGCCTGGTCCACCGATTCTCAGGCCGTGAAAACGTATTAACAGAGGACGCATATGGAAACCAAATTTCCCGCAGGATTTTTATGGGGTGGCGCCATCGCTGCAAACCAGGCCGAAGGCGCCTGGCGTGAAGGGGGCAAAGGCACGGCGACGGTGGATATGCTTCCGCACGGGCCGGAACGTCTGGCGGTTAAGTTGGGCCAGCAGCCGCGTTTTAGCTGGCGTGACGATGAGTTTTATCCCAGCCACGACGGGATCGATTTCTACCATCGTTATAAAGAAGATATTGCGTTAATGGCGGAGATGGGGTTCAGGGTATTTCGTACCTCTATCGCCTGGAGCCGTCTTTATCCGCAGGGCGATGAGCTGATGCCGAATGAAGCCGGCATCGCTTTCTACCGCGATCTGTTTAACGAGTGCAAAAAATATAATATCGAGCCGCTGGTCACGCTGTGCCACTTCGATGTTCCGATGCATCTGGTTAAAGAGTATGGCTCCTGGCGCAGCCGCAAAATGGTCGACTTTTTTACCCGCTATGCGCGCACCTGTTTTGAAGCCTTTGATGGTCTGGTGAAGTACTGGCTGACCTTTAATGAGATCAATATCCTGCTGCACAGCCCGTTTTCCGGTGCCGGGCTGGTCTTTGCCGAAGGGGAAAATCAGCAGCAGGTAAAATATCAGGCCGCCCATCACGAGCTGCTGGCCAGCGCGCTGGCGACAAAAATCGCCCATGAGGTGAACCCGCAAAACCAGGTGGGTTGCATGCTGGCGGGCGGAAATTTCTATCCCTGGTCCTGCAAGCCGGAAGATGTCTGGGCGGCGCTCGAAAAGGATCGCGAAAACCTGTTCTTTATTGACGTGCAGGCCCGTGGCGCTTATCCGGCATGGACTCAGCGGATGTTCCGCGAGCAGGGGGTCGCCATTGAGATCCTCCCTGAAGACAGCGAAATTTTGCGCCACACGGTCGATTTCGTCTCTTTCAGCTATTACGCCTCACGCTGCGCCTCCGCGGAGATGAACAGCCAGAACACCAGCGCAGCGAACGTCGTTAAATCGCTGAAAAACCCTCACATCGAGGCCAGCGAGTGGGGCTGGGGCATCGATCCGCTGGGGCTGCGCATCACCATGAATATGATGTACGACCGCTATCAGAAACCGCTGTTTCTGGTGGAGAACGGGCTGGGCGCGAAGGATACGTTTAACGCTCAGGGCGAGATTGAGGATGATTACCGTATCAGCTATTTACGCGAGCATATTCGCGCGATAGCGGAAGCGATCGAAGATGGCATTCCGGTTATGGGCTATACCAGCTGGGGCTGTATCGATCTGGTTTCCGCTTCTACCGGCGAGATGAGCAAACGCTACGGTTTTGTCCATGTCGATCGGGACGATCGCGGGCAGGGGACGCTGGCGCGCACGCGCAAAAAATCGTTCTGGTGGTATAAGAAGGTGATTGCCAGCAACGGCGCAGATCTGGATTAGTTTCGCGACAGACCAGGCGGGGTTAGTTCTCTATCCGGCCTGTGTCAGCCCTTAATCTGCACTATGTCAGCCCTCGCCACGTAAGCCATTTACGACCGGATCGACGGAAAGCCGCCCGACCAACACAAGGGCGTGGCGGCATCGTTGACAATAAACGTTAATCTCCCCACCTGCGGCTGACTGTCCCGCCGCCAGCCAGACCATGCAGCACCCGCCACTGTTCAGAAAATCTCTGCCGGTGCCCGCACGCCCGCCCGATCCTGTAAGACATAATCCGCAACCTTTACCCTAAAAGGGTTTAGAATATCCCGACCAGCCAGAGCAGGAAAAACCGATGTCAACGATGCAGGAAGTCGCGAGAAAAGCGGGCGTTTCCAAGGCTACCGTCTCCCGCGTACTCTCGGGTAAAGGATACGTTAGCGAAGAAACCCGGAAACAGGTCTTTGCGGCCATTGAAGCCGCGGGCTACCGCCCTAACCTGCTGGCGCGTAATCTCGCCACCAGCAAATCTCAGTGTATCGGCATGGTGGTCACCAACACCCTCTACAGCGGCAGTTACTTCAGCGAAATTCTTTCAGGGGCGGCAAAAAAAGTGGAAGAAAGCGGCCGCCAGCTTATCCTCGTTGACGGTAAACACAGCGCGCAGCAGGAACGCGAGGCGATAGAATTTCTTCTCGACCTTCGCTGTGACGCCATCATCCTTTATCCGCGCTTTCTCAGCATTGAGGATCTGGACGACATCATCGGGGAAACTCGCCAGCCGATCATGGTAGTGAACCGCAGGCTACGGAAACATCCCAGCCATTCCGTCTGCTGCGATCATAAAGCATCATCTTTTAACGCCGCGCAGGCGCTGATCGCACGCGGTCACCGGCGCATCGCCTTTATTACCGGATCGCCCGACTCGCCAACCGCACTTGAGCGCCTCGCCGGTTATAAAGACGCGCTGCGTCACGCCGGCCTCCCCATCGATCCTCAACTTATTGTCGAAGGCAAATGGACGCCCGCCTGCGGCGCACAGGCCGTCAGAGATCTGCTGGAGCACGACATCGCCTTTAGCGCACTGATCGCCAGTAACGATGATATGGCGGTGGGGGCGCTAAAACAGCTCAACGCCGCCGGCCTCACCGTACCTGAACAGGTATCGCTGCTGGGTTTTGACGACATCCCCGTCGCGCCTTTCCTGCACCCTGCGCTCTCCAGCGTCAAAGCGCCGGTAACCGGGATGATCAATGAGGTGATTAACCGCCTTATTTCCATGCTGGACGGCGGCGATATGACGCCCCATAAGGATTTTACCTGCGGGCTGATTCTGCGTGAATCGGTGGCCGATGCCGCCGCGCCGGGAAAATAACGCCTGCGCCGCAGCCTGCCTGAAGTGGGGGTCATTAACGCTTACCAGCAGAACGTGAACTAACGCCATCCGCTGGCGTTTCCCACGCAGGCGCTGTTCTGCACTTGCCGGTCAGATACCCGGCATGTCTTCACCCTCTCCACTTAGCGCAGGAAGCGTTCATCATTGTTATCCTGCTCTACGTGCTCCTGCTGAATCCCCTTCTTTTCACCGGGCAGTCCGTTTCACCGACGACCCTGGGTTTATATCCGTTTTTTGTGAGCAATCTCGCAGCCGCTTAGCCAGATGCCATAATTTCTTTCCTCCTCCCCCGCCATCCTTGTGCGGCTGAACGATGCCGCACTCTGCCCCTCTTTTTATACTGAACAGGCAACATGCTTCTCCCCGGTCAGCCGGCGCTTAAAAATCCGATTACAAGCTGCTGACTCCCCTACACGATGAGGTTTATGGCATGAAAATCAGTCACATCGAGGTGATTCGCCTCGCTATTCCCTTTGCAAGCGATCGCACCACGCCAGAGGTGGAGGAAACGGCCTGGAACGCAGCGTCGCCCGCCCTGAAGCAGATGGAGACGCTGCTGGTGCGTCTGACCACCGATGAAGGTCAGCAGGGCTGGGGAGAAGGCTTCGGGCATTTATGTAATCCGGTGACGGCCCAGGCGCTGGAGTCGCTGGTTATTCCTCTTTTCCTGAATAAGCCCGTGCCGGAGAGCCGTGAAGCGCTGGCGGCGCTGGTGAGCGAGGCGGAAAAAGCGCTGCATGCCTTTGGCCGCAGCGGACCGGTGCGCTATGCGCTGTCGGCGATAGACATTGCGCTCTGGGATCTGCTGGGGCAGCGCCAGGGTCAGCCGTTGTGGCAGCTGCTGGGCGCAGAGCGCCATGAGATTGGCCTCTATGCCAGCCTGGTCAGCTATAACAACCAGCCGGAGGAAGTTGCCCGCCAGGTACAGCGCGCGTGGCAGGCGGGCTTCCGCACCCTGAAACTGCATGAAACCGACTACGCGGCCATCGCCGCCGCCAGGGCCGCGCTGCCGCAGGAGGCGACGCTGATGGTGGATGTGAACTGCCCGTGGACGACAGATGAAGCCAGCAGCCGCGCCCGCCAGCTGGCAGAGTTGAAGCTGGGCTGGCTGGAAGAGCCTGTCTGGCCGCCGGATGATATTGCCGGCCTGGCGGAGGTTCGTCGCGCAGGCACGCCGATTGCCGCCGGCGAGAACATCTGCGGCGACTGGGGCTTTGAGCCCTTTTATCACGCTCAGGCGGTGGATGTGCTGCAGCCCAGCGTGGCGAAAGTGGGCGGCATCACGGCCTCGCTCCGCGTTATGGCACAGGCCCGCTCGCACGGCATTAAGGTCGTTCCCCACTGTTTTTACTATGGTGCCGGTTTGCTGGCGACGGCGCACCTTGTGGCCACGCTACCTGAAGAGATCTCGCTGGAAGTCCCCTATATCCGTTTCTCGCCGCTGCTTTATCCGCAGCTTGATTTCGCGCCGAGAATGACCTTGCCCACCACGCCTGGCCTGGGCTTTCAGCCCGACGCGGCGGTACTGAAAGCGCATACCCTCAGCCATATCACCCTGAGCGCGGAGGCGAACCATGTTTAAAAACTACCGCAGCGTAGTGGCGCTGCTGCTCTTTTTTGCCGGGATCCTGAACTACCTGGATCGCGCCGCGCTGTCGGTGATGGCGCCGCTGGTAAAACAGGATCTCCATATTAATGATGCTCAGATGGGCATTCTGTTCAGCTGCTTTTTTATCGGCTATTGCCTGTTCTGCTTTCTGGGCGGCTGGGCCGCAGACCGCTATGGCCCGCGTAAGGTGTTCGGCTTCGCGGCGGCCATCTGGTCGCTGTTTTGCGGCGCCACGGCGCTGGCCGGCAGCTTTGCGCATCTGCTGATTGTGCGCGTGCTGTTTGGTATTGGCGAAGGCCCGATGGGAACGACCACCAATAAGTCGATCTCCAACTGGTTCCCCCGCAAAGAAGTGGGCCGTGCGGTTGGCTTTACCAATGCCGGACAGCCGCTGGGTGCGGCCATCGCCGCGCCCGTGGTCGGGCTTGTGGGGTTGCAGTTTGGCTGGCGCATCGCTTTTGTGGTGATTGCCGCGCTGGGCTTCGTCTGGCTGGCTTTCTGGCTGTGGCTGTTCCGCGACCGGCCTGAGCAGCATCCGCGCGTCAGCGAGGATGAGCGGGCATTGATCGCCGCACAGCGCCCCGCCACGCGCGTAACGAAAACGGGCGACGCTAAGCAAGTCCCCCTCTGGCACTACGTCCTTTCGCTGCCGGTGCTGGGCGTCGCCGCCGCCTTTTTCTGCTTCAACTATATCCAGTTCTTCTTTCTGTCATGGCTGCCCAGCTATCTGACCGACTTTCAGCATCTGGATATTAAAAGCATGAGCCTGATCGGCATTCTGCCCTGGCTTGGCGCGACGGTCGGCTTTATCGGCGGTGGGATCGTTTCCGATGCGCTGTTCCGGCGGACCGGCAATTTCCTGCTGTCGCGCAAGCTGGTGATCTTCACCGGGCTCGCGGTCGCCGCGATCTGCGTGATGCTGACCGCCTGGGCCAGTAACGTTACGCTTGCCGTGACGCTGATTACGCTGGCCAGCGTCTTTGCCTATATGACGCCGCAGGCCTGCTGGTCGCTCCTGCAGGATATCGTACCTGCGGAACGCATCGGCACCGCCGGGGGATTTGTGCATCTGCTGGCAAATCTGGCGGGGATCCTGTCACCGGGCATCACCGGCTTTTTAATCCAGTATGGCGGGGGTTACTCATCAGCCTTTCTGCTCGCCAGCGTGCTGGCGCTGGCCGGCATGGTCATGCTGGCGCTGTTTGTGCGTGAGCAGAGCGTCAATACGCTGCGCTCGCTGGCGTAATAAGACCACAGGGAGCGGGCATGTTTTATGCCTGCTCCTTGTTCTTTATGGAACGATCAGACGCCAGCCTTACGATCGCCCAGCATCTCCTTCACCAGCTCCACGCAGCGCAGAAAGCGTTCGTCATAGCTATCCTGCTCCACGTGCTTATAGGCGATATTGTTCTCTTCAAGCATCGCGATCAGCAGCTTCTGAAACTCTTTGCGATCCACCGAGCTGCCAAGGCTGCGTAGTCCGTCGGCGACCCAGGGCACGTTGTTTTCCACCAGGATCACCAGATCGAAACGATATTCGTCGATCAGCGCCTGCACGAAGGGGTGTTCGCGCCCTTCGTACTTTTTGCAGAAGGCCTGGGTAGTGACGAAATCCGTATCGATAAAGGCGACTTTATTGGCATATTTTACCGCAAAATCAATATACTGCGCCTGACCCAGCGCGATTTTATCGTAGTCGGAATACTGGAGCGCCATCTCGTCGCCGCCAAGATGGGAGAAGACGTAGTCGCGGCCAAACTCCCACGCGCTGGTGGTGTTAAAAATATTGGCCAGTTTATTCACCAGCGTCGATTTTCCGCTCGATTCACCGCCGAGGATCGCCACCGTACGGACGAAAAACGGTTTGACCTCGGTGGGGATATATTCCCAGTAGTGAAACGGATCCTGACGGATCTGCGCGCCGCTGATGTCCATAAACGATCGTTTAGGATCGATCAGGACCGCTTCGATCCCCAGATGCTGCTGATACTGCGGCGCGTCAGGCTCTTCGCTGGTGTAAACCCGGTTTGGCACAATGCCGTGGTTTTCCATAAAGGCGTTAATGCCCCGGCTCCAGACATCCCAGCCGTGCGGATAGGGCTCCATGCCTTCTTCATTAAAGGCGTGGATGCGGATATTTTTCTGGTATTTAAACGTCTGTAACAGCCAGCGCAGGCGATCGCTGACGGTAGGCTGCTGCGACATGGCGCTGTCTTCAAACAGCTGGCGGTCGCGGGGTTCGTCATACCCCATAATGATATGCAGCTCATCAACCTGGCTACAGGCGCGCTGGATAAGGTAAATGTGCCCCGTATGCAGCGGATAAAACTTGCCGAAGACCACGCCCACCGTTTTTTCCCGGCGCGGAAACTCCAGCCCGAGGAAGCGGTGCAGCGCTTCAAGCTTCTGCGCGCTGGGGCTTTTGATTTTGGCATTCAGCAGCTGGCTAAGATAGCCTTTAGTCATACCGCTTGCGTCGGCGACCTGCTGGAGCGTACAGCCCTGGTGACGGATTGCGGTTTTCAGATATTCGAATGACGACATCAGATGCCTCCTGCATAACGGGCGGACTCAATTCCACCCCGGTGAATATAGTTCACGCTCCACCAGCGGGCCGATGCGCTGGCCCGCCGCAGAATGAAGGACGGCCTCAGAGGTCTTCCAGGATCGCCAGCGCATCGGCCAGTTTTTTCACCCCGTACACCTTCATGTTTTCCGGCACCTTTTTAGGCACGTTAGCCGCCGGGACGATAGCGCGGCGGAAACCGTGCTTCGCCGCTTCGGAGATACGCTCCTGCCCGCTGGGCACAGGCCGGATCTCGCCCGCCAGTCCCACTTCACCAAATACCACCAGATCCTGCGGCAGTGGACGATCGCGCAGGCTGGAGACCATCGACAGCATCAGGGCCAGATCGGCGCTGGTTTCCGTCACTTTTACGCCGCCCACGACGTTAACGAAAACGTCCTGATCCGCCATCTGTAAACCGCCGTGCCGGTGCAGGACGGCTAACAGGATCGCCAGCCGGTTCTGCTCAAGGCCGACCGCGACGCGCCGGGGATTGCCCATCATGGAGTGATCCACCAGCGCCTGAATCTCGACCAGCAGAGGGCGCGTCCCTTCCCACAGCACCATTACCGAGCTGCCGGAGGTGACTTCATCACCGCGGCTGAGGAAGATAGCGGAAGGGTTACTCACTTCCCGCAGTCCCTGCTCGGTCATGGCGAAAACGCCAAGCTCGTTAACGGCGCCGAACCGGTTTTTATGGCTGCGCAGCGTGCGGAAGCGGGAATCCGCGTCGCCGTCCAGCAGCACGGAGCAGTCAATACAGTGCTCCAGCACTTTCGGCCCGGCCAGCGAGCCATCTTTGGTGACGTGCCCCACCATCACAATAGCGACGCCGCGCGTTTTCGCGAAGCGGGTCAGATAGGCGGCGGTTTCCCGCACCTGGGCCACGCTGCCCGGCGAGGACTGAATATCCGCCATATGCATGACCTGAATCGAGTCGATCACCATCAGCTTCGGCGCTTCCTGCTCGGCAATCTGACAGATCTGCTCGATGCTGGTTTCCGACAACATATTGAGGTTTTCGGTCGGCAGACCGAGGCGGTGCGCACGCATCGCCACCTGCTGAAGCGACTCTTCGCCGGTGACGTACAGCGTTTTCATCCCTTCGGAGAGGCGACACAGCGTTTGCAGCAGAAGCGTACTCTTACCGGCGCCGGGACTGCCGCCAATCAGGATAGCGCTGCCGGGCACCACGCCGCCGCCCAGCACGCGGTCAAACTCTTTAAAGCCGGTGGAGAAGCGCGGCAGCGCCTCCAGGCTGATATCGGACAGCTTCTGTACGCGGCTGGTGCCCGCGCTGCCCGCATAGCCGGAGAGGCGTTCGTTGCGCGCCACGGCAGGAGACGCCGCCAGACGCACTTCGGTAATGGTGTTCCAGGCGTGGCAGGCGCTGCATTGCCCCTGCCAGCGTGGATAATCTGCGCCGCATTCGTTACATACAAAGGCGCGTTTTATCGCTTTGGCCAAATCTGTTCCTTAACGTTCATCGGAAATCAGGCTGCCGCTGAGAATGCAGAACACGCCCATTAGATCCGCATGACGGATAGTCACGTTGGTTTTTTCATTCACGGTCGGCTTGGCGTGGTAAGCAACGCCCAGCGCCGCCGCCTTCAGCATCAGCAGATCGTTGGCACCGTCACCAATGGCGACGGTCTGCTCCGGCGCAATCTCAAAACGCGCGGCAAGCTTGTGCAGCGTCTCCGCCTTATATTTAGCATCAACGATATCGCCCAGCAGCTCACCGGTCAGCTTGCCGTCCCGCACCTCCAGCTCATTCGCCACGCTGGCGGAGAGATGAAGCTTTTCGCGCAGATGTCCGGCAAACCAGGTAAAGCCGCCGGAGGCGATGGCCACATGCCATCCCAGCGCCTGAAGCTTCTGCACCAGCGACGTGAGGCCAGGCATCAGCGGCAGTTCGTCACGGACTTTCGCCAGGATCGCCGCATCGGCGCCTTTCAGCGTCGCCACGCGCTGACGCAGGCTGGCGGTGAAGTCGAGTTCACCGCGCATCGCCCGTTCGGTCACTTCGGCAACCAGGTCGCCACAGCCCGCCAGTTTTGCGATTTCATCAATGCACTCTATCTCAATTGCGGTAGAGTCCATATCCATCACCAGCAGTCCGGGCGTTTTCAGATGGGGGATTTTGCCCAGCGGTGCCACGTCCAGTCCGGCATCATGGGCCAGCCTGGTCGCACGCGCGGTCAGCGAGCCCGCCAGGCGTATCACCTGATACTCATCAACGCACCAGGCGCTGACGATCACCATCGCCGCGCCAAGCTGATGCTGGAAGTCGGTGAGGCGGGCTTTATCGAGCTGGCGTCCGTACAGCAGCCAGCCGGTGCGTCCGGCACGGTAGTCCAGCGGCATCACTTCATCGCCGCTGAGGGAAAGAGGTAAACCCGGCCAGAGAGAGACTTCGGAAGGCAGGTCGCACCAGGTCAGACTATTTGGCATTACAGCTCCTGTAAGGACATATTAACCACGCAAGAGGCTACCCTGTCCGCCCCGCTTCTGGCAACATAAAGCTCAGCGACAAACGTCGGTTTTCTTCCTGAGGCATGAAGGGCAAAGATGGCAAAGGCCAAACTAAAATTCAGACTGCACCGTACGGCAATCGTCCTGATCTGCCTGACCCTGCTGGTTGTGCTGATGCAGGGCGCCTCCTGGTTCAGTCTTGGCCATCAGATGGCCCGCTCCGAGCAGGTGGATGAGCTTGCCCGTACGCTGACCCGGCAGGTGGCCTGGAGCCTGGCGCCGCTGATGGAGAACAGCGACGATAACCAGCCGAAAATTGACGAGATGCTCAGCCTGCTGACGAAAGAGAGCCGCATTCTCGACGCCTCGCTCTATGACGAAAACGGGATGCTGATGGCGCACAGCGGAGAAACCATCTCCGTGCGTGACCGGCTGGCGCTGGACGGGCAACGCGCCGGAAGCTATTTCAATCACCAGATCGTCCAGTCGCTGGACAGCCCCGATGGCCCACGGGGCTTTCTGCGCGTCACGCTGGATACGCACGTGCTGGTCACCGAATCGCGACAGGTCGATAACACCACCAATATCCTGCGCCTGATGATGCTGCTGTCGCTGGCTATCGGCATCATCCTGACCCGGACCCTACTCAGAGACCGCCGTACCCGCTGGCAGCAGTCGCCGTTTCTGCTGACCGCCAATAATCCCGTCAGGGAAGACGATGAAGAAGCGCTCCCCGGGGAGGCAGCGCCGGTGGACAAGCAGCCCTGATTCGCGCGCGCTGCTGTTACAGGCATGCTCGCGCAGAGAAACGTCTGAGCAATACCATAAAAAAAGGCCGGATTCTCCGGCCCTTTTTCACAGGTAATGCTGATGTGTGCCCCGACTTCAGGCCAGCATCTGCCGTTACTCTTTATCGCCCAGCAGAACGGATTCCAGCGCGATCTCAACCATTTCGCTGAAGGTCGTCTGACGTTCAGCCGCCGTCGTCTGCTCGTGGGTGCGGATATGGTCGGAAACGGTGCAGATAGCCAGCGCTTTTGCGCCAAACTCTGCCGCCACGCCGTAGATACCGGCAGCCTCCATTTCCACGCCCAGAATGCCGTACTTCTCCATCACGTCGAACATCTCCGGGTCCGGCGAGTAGAACAGGTCGGCGGAGAAGATATTACCGACGCGGGCATTAACGCCCAGCGCTTTAGCAGCGTCAGCGGCGTTACGCACCATGTCGAAGTCCGCAATCGCCGCGAAGTCGTGATCCTTAAAGCGTATACGGTTCACTTTGGAATCCGTTGAGGCGCCCATCCCGATCACCACGTCACGCAGTTTGACATCGGCACGCACCGCGCCACAGGAACCGACGCGAATGATCTTTTTCACGCCGAAATCGGTGATCAGCTCTTTGGCGTAGATGGAGCAGGATGGGATACCCATGCCGTGCCCCATTACCGAAATTTTACGGCCTTTATAGGTACCGGTGTAGCCCAGCATACCGCGTACGTTGTTTACTTCGACCGCATCCTGCAAAAAGGTTTCCGCAATGTGCTTGGCGCGCAGCGGATCGCCCGGCATCAGCACAACGTCTGCGAAATCACCCATTTCAGCGTTAATATGAGGCGTAGCCATGTTTTTTCCTTGTTAAATATTGCCGGCGCGCGCTGCGCCGGCCGGTTACGTTTCGCTGATTACAGCATGCTTTTGCCGTATTCCATATTGGAAAGGCCAAAATAGTTCGCCACGGTCTGGCCGATATCGGCGAAGGTGTCGCGGTAGCCGCGCGAGCCTGGTTCGATTCCCGGCCCATAGATCAGCACCGGGATGTGCTCACGGGTGTGCTCGGTGCCTTCCCAGGTCGGATCGCAGCCGTGGTCAGCGGTGAGGATCAGGATATCGCCCTCCTTCACCAGCGCCATCAGCTCAGGCAGACGGCGATCGAACAGCTCAAGCCCGCCAGCGTAGCCTGCCACGTCACGGCGGTGTCCCCAGGTGGAGTCGAAGTCCACGAAGTTTGTGAAGACAATGCTGTTATCCGGCGCGACTTTCATCTCTTCGATGGTGGCATCAAAGAGCGCATCCAGCCCCGTCGCCTTCACTTTTTTGGTGATGCCGACGTGCGCGTAGATATCCGCAATTTTCCCCACGGAGATAACTTCGCCGTTCTGCTCATCCACCAGCTTCTTCAGGATGGTCGGTGACGGCGGCTCTACGGCCAGATCGTGACGATTGCCGGTACGCTCAAAGTGACCCGCTTTGTCGCCAATAAAGGGACGGGCGATGACGCGGCCGATGTTATAACCGCCTTCCGTCAGCGCCTCACGGGCAATCTCGCACAGCTTATAGAGGCGATCCAGGCCGAAAGTCTCTTCATGGCAGGCAATCTGGAACACGGAGTCCGCCGAGGTATAGAAAATCGGTTTGCCCGTTTTCATATGCTCTTCGCCAAGCTGATCGAGGATCACCGTCCCTGAGGAGTGGCAGTTACCCAGATAGCCCGGTAAATCCGCCTTTTCAACCAGCAGATCGAGCAGCTCCTGCGGGAAACTGTTCTCTTTATCGGAGAAGTAACCCCAGTCAAACAGCACCGGCACGCCTGCAATTTCCCAGTGGCCCGACGGCGTATCTTTCCCGGAAGAAAGCTCGCTGGCATAGGCGTAAGCGCCAATAATATCGGCGTCTTTATCCAGACCCAGCGGGAATTTCCCGGTGGACTCTTCCGCTGCCTTACCCAGGCCTAACGCGGTCAGATTAGGTAAATGCAGCGGCCCTTTCCGGCCCTTGTCGGCCTGACCGTTGTAGCACGCCTCGGCGATATGGCCGAGGGTGTCCGAGCCTTCATCGCCAAACTTATGGGCGTCTTTGCTGGATCCGATCCCGAAGGAATCCAGCACCATGATAAATGCACGTTTCATCCTGGTCTCCTGCGTTTATAACGCGCTGAGCGTAAATTTTATCGATCAGAACAGTATGACGGTTATCCGCTTATTCTGCGATAGATTACGGGTGTTTCTGCGAACTCTTTCTCACTGAGCGTGACCGCAGCTTTGACGGCGGCAGCAGCTTCCTGCCAGCCCGCCTCGGTCGCCGCATGGATCACAGCCAGCGGCCGCTCGCCATCCACGCGATCGCCCAGCTGCGCCATCTCGCTGAAGCCCACGCTATAGTCGATAGCATCACTGGCGCGGCGGCGTCCGCCGCCCATGGTGACCACAGCCATCCCCAGCGCGCGGGTATCCATCGCGCTGACAATGCCCGGCGCATCGGCATAAACGGCCTTGCTGAGCATCGGGGCGGGAAGATAGCGATCCATGTTTTCGATAAAGTCTGCCGGGCCTTTCTGAGCAGCCACCATGCGGGAAAATATCTCGGCGGCGCGGCCATTATCGAGCACCGTCTGGAGCTTACCGGTCGCCTCTTCCACAGAGGAGGCCAGTCCACCGGAAACCAGCATCTCGGCGCTCAGCGCCAGCGTCACTTCCAGCAGGCGTGGATTGCGGTATTCACCGGTCAGGAACTGCACCGCTTCACGCACTTCCAGCGCGTTACCGGCACTGGAGGCGAGTACCTGATTCATGTCCGTCAGCAGCGCGGTCGTTTTACAGCCCGCGCCGTTTGCCACGCCGACAATGGCCTGCGCCAGCTGCTCTGAAAGTTCGAAAGTTGGCATAAATGCGCCAGAGCCGACTTTCACGTCCATCACCAGCGCATCCAGCCCTTCGGCCAGTTTTTTCGCCAGGATAGAGGCGGTGATCAGCGGAATAGAGTCCACCGTCGCGGTAATATCGCGCGTGGCATAGAAGCGCTTGTCGGCGGGCGCGAGCGAATTGGTCTGGCCAATAATCGCCACGCCCACCTCTTTAATCATCCGGCGGAAGGCGTTGTCATCCGGGAAAATATCAAACCCCGGAATGGCTTCCAGCTTATCCAGAGTGCCGCCGGTATGGCCCAGGCCGCGTCCCGAAATCATCGGCACAAACCCACCGCATGCAGCCACCATCGGGCCCAGCATCAGCGACGTGACGTCGCCCACGCCGCCGGTGGAGTGTTTATCCACGATCGGGCCGTTGAGGTTCAGCGCCTGCCAGTTGAGCACCGACCCGGAGTCCCGCATCGCCATCGTCAGCGCCACCCGCTCGGGTAGCGTCATATCATGAAAATAGATAGTCATCGCCAGCGCGGCGATCTGCCCTTCCGACACGCTGTTGTCACGGACGCCATTAATAAAGAAGCGAATCTCTTCTTCGCTCAGCGCCTGACCGTCTCTTTTTTTGCGGATAATTTCTTGTGGCAGGTACATTTTGCCCCCTGGTAATGAAAAACCCTGGCGAACCGGGCCTCTGCGGAAAGCTGCCCCGGCCAGAGAAACACGGCGCGCAGGGCTGTCAGGCAAACAGGTAAGCCACCAGCGCCGTTAAGCCTGGCGGCATTTACCCGGCGACTCAGTAGGCTGAATCGCTTTTTGCGCCGGTAAAGCCCGCCGCGTTCAGCAGGCTGGCTAACAGGCTGGAGGCGCCAAAGCGGAAGTGACGGGAGTTGGCCCAGTCGCTGCCCATAATGTCATCAGCCAGTTTCAGATAAAGCGCCGCATCTTCAGCTGTGCGGACGCCGCCTGCGGGCTTGAAGCCTACCGACTGCTTCATGCCTTTGTCCGCGATGGTTTTCAGCATGATTTCCGCCGCTTCAGGCGTTGCGTTAACCGGCACTTTGCCGGTAGACGTTTTAATAAAGTCCGCTCCCGCCTCGATCGCGATTTCAGACGCTTTACGGATCAGCGCCGGATCTTTCAGCTCGCCGGTTTCGATGATCACTTTCAGCAGAACATCGGCCTCTTCACAGGCGGCTTTACAGGCGCTGACCAGTTTGTAACCGATATCCTCATTACCCGCCATCAGGGCGCGGTAAGGGAAGACCACATCCACTTCGTCTGCGCCATAGGCGATGGCCGCGTGCGTTTCTGCCAGTGCGATCCTGAGATCGTCATTGCCGTGGGGAAAGTTTGTCACGGTCGCGATACGGATATCCGGCGTGCCCTGCTCTTTAAGCGTTTTACGGGCAATAGGGATAAAGCGTGGATAGATGCAAATCGCAGCGGTGTTCCCCGCTTCGGTTTTTGCCTGACGACACAGGGCGATCACTTTTTCATCCGTGTCATCGTCGTTCAGCGTGGTCAGATCCATCAGTTTTAACGCCCGTATGGCGGCTTGAGTTACGTCAGTCATTCTTCTCTCCAGTCGGAAATTGGCGTCCGTGATGTTACGATAATAACAGAGCGGGCCGCACCTGTTCCGTGATTGAATTCACACAGGTTAAAAGTATCGTTGCAAACATTGTATAATACAGGTGATTAAGATCACACATATTTACCCGACACCGCGTGGCTCAGCAGGAAAACCGACGACATTGTTAGCATCTATCCGGCCCGGCACAGGGGAATGTTAAAATAATAACATTCACATCTGATTTACCCGACAACGTTGATTTCGCCGGGTGTCCCGAGCCTGTCGTCAGCACCTTATCTGTAAGTTTAGACATTCAGACATGAAACAGCGTGCGGGTATTCTCACGAATGGCGTCAGCGATCTCCTGCGGTGACTCTTTACGAACAGCACACAGGCTTTGCCAGATGTTGAGGATCCGCTCCGGGCGGTTGGGCTGGCCCTGAAACCCCTGTACGGGCATATCCGGCGAATCGGTTTCCAGCAGAAGTGAGGAGAGCGGCAGACGGGAAAGGGTGTTGCGGGTTTTCGCCGCGCGGTCGTAGGTCATGGTGCCGCCCACGCCAATAAAATAGCCGGCGCGAATAAAGGCCAGCGCCTGCTGTTCGCTGCCGGCAAAACCATGAACCACCCCGCGCCTTGGCAGATCGAAGCGCCGCAGATGCATCGCCAGCTTATCGTGCGTGCGGCGGGAATGCAGGATTACCGGCAGATCGTAATCCCGGGCAAGGCGTAACTGGGCCGTCAGCATCGCCTCCTGCTTATCAAACTGCGGGTCGTCCTGAAAGAGATCAAGACCAATCTCTCCGATGGCGACCAGCTTGCCGGGACGCTGGCGGAGCCAGGCTTCCAGCTGTGTAAGATGCTCTTCCTGGAAATCAGCCACCGCCAGAGGATGGATCCCGAGCGCCGCATAGACCGGCCCATAGCGCTCAGCCAGTGCCATCACTCCGGCGAAGCGATCCGCCGAGACGCCAACGGCGATGAGGCTTCTGACGCCCGCTTCCTCCGTCAGCCGCAGGCTTTCCGCTTCACTGCCACAGAAAGGCGCAAAGTCAAAATGACAGTGGGTATCAACAAATTCAGGTGTCATGCCTGCGATCCTTTTATGTAATCCGCATCGTTACCGGCCTCAGACGCGGCGGCGATGCCCTGACGGTCCGGCTCGTTGGCTACCGGCGCCGCAGGGACCACCGGCGGCTGATTGACCAGCGTACCCTGATCCTGCAGCCATTGCCCCACCGTTGCCAGAAAATGGCGTCCGCAGCGGCGACCCAGATGATAATCCTTATTCAGCGCAGCAATCCGGCTTCCGAGCGCCCTGCTTGCCAGCGGCTGCGGTGGAAAGATCTCCACGATCGTCACGTTGCCGGGCGGATTCTGAATAAACTGCTGGGTCTGATGATAGCTTGCCTCATGCAGCTGCATAATATTGACCAGCGGCTGAAGGGCGCCCTCGCTGAGCCAGCGCTCCACTCGCTTCAGCCACTGTGGCGTATAGGTCAGCTGCGAAGGGACGGTACGGATCACCACGATGGTTTCCGCGCCGCGCCGGACCGCCTCGCGCACCGGAATGGCGTCGCTGATCCCCCCATCCAGATAGCTTACACCATCCAGATCGACGCCGGGGCGATAGAGGCCCGGTATGGCGCTGGAGGCTTTAATCAGGTTCAGCCAGTTAGCCGCCGTAGGGGCGAAATAGCCGGGCGAATAGTCGTCACTCCGGCAGGCGCACATATAAAACTCCCGCCCGGAGGAGAACATCTTCTCCCCCGCCGCCATAGCCAGCGGAAACTCCTGCGTGGTGATATCAATAAGCCAGTCCAGATCGATAAGGTGTCCCCCACGCACAAAGCGTAACGGATTGAAAAACAGTTTACTGGTGGTGTAGCGGGTAATAACGCGCCGGGCGTAGCCGGGCTGCCCACAGATAAAAGCGGACAGATTCTGCGCTCCGGCAGAGGTCCCCAGCATCAGATCAAACGGATTGAAGTTTGCGCGCTGAAACTCATCAAGGACGCCAGCGGTGAAGATGCCCCGCTGCCCGCCACCCTCACATACCAGCGCCAGTTTGCCGGGACGGAAGGGGGTTAACGCCAGCGGTGCTGTCGTGCCGGGAATGATGGGGATATGCTTTCCCAATTCGGTATCCTCAGGAGTGATGTCTGATTCAGGATACGGTTAATGTAAGAACGGCGTGTGGCGGAATTTGCTTTCCAGCGTTGAAGAGCAGCACAAACAAGAAGACCAGCCGCAGCTGGTCTTCTCAAAAACACGTTTCGTCAGCGTGTCTATAACTTCTTGCGGCCGGTGAACAGGCTGATCAGGAAGATAATGATACCGACGACGAAGACAATTTTAGCGGCCCATGCGGCTGTACCCGCCAGACCACCAAAACCTAATGCGGCTGCGATGAGCGCAATGACCAGGAAAATAATACCCCAACGAAACATAAGCCTCTCCTTACCTTATAGTTAAAATCGAACTGCTTCTGTTATTCAATTCAGCCGTAAACCGGCATGAGTCATTTATAGTCTTTCAGAAGATTATTAAGGCGGCACCGCTCCGCGTCGGGAGCGGTGCCACTTCATCACGATTTCACACTGAGATCGTTTTTCACGCTTTTCACGCCGTCGATGGCTTTGGCAATGCCTTCAGCACGTTCAGACTGCGCCTGATTTTTCACCGTACCGGAAAGCTGAACCACACCGTTGGTGGTTTCCACTTTAACGTTACGTGACGGAACGATATCGTCCGCTAACAGTTTAGCTTTGATTTCGCTGGTGGTTGCCGCATCACCGGCATAACCGCTTACGCTGGACTCTGTGCTGTCTTTTACGTGTAGTTTGTCACTGACGGATTTCACACCTTCGACTTTCTTCGCCGCCGCGACGGCCATTTCAGCCTGATCCTGCGACGGGACGAAACCGCTCAGCGTCACTACGCCTTCATGGGTTTCAACCGAGATATCCGTGCTTTTAATGGCGTCGCTGTCAACCAGGGCGGCTTTCACCTTGGCGGTCACGCCGCTGTCATCCATGTAGTCACCGACTTTTTCCATAGAGCTATCGATTTTAGAACTCATGCTATCGTTAGTGGACTGCACTTTCGGCGTGGTGGTGTCTTCAGCCATTGCCGCACCACTTACCAGAGCAGAACCCATCATTACAGCCATCAGAGTTTTAGCAATCTTAGTCTTGTTCATCGATCGTTTCCTTCTAGGTTCATACACCCACAATTGTGAGCTTTCAGCCACAAACGGCGTGACTGTAGGAGTAAGACGTCGCAGCAACCGCGCCGCATGTTTTGCGTCCTGTTGAAATAAATATAGACGCTAATTGGGATTTCACCGCTGCTTGTGGTTGATATGATGGATATTTGGTCAACGGCGCGGTTTTTTAAGATGAGTCTGTAAGCAGGAAACGGGACGGCAGGGGCAGAAACAGGCATAAAAAAAGCGATGCACGGGGCATCGCTTCGCAGAGATATGGAATCGCGTCAGGAACTTAGTGTTCCCGCGTTTTGCGGAACACCACGTCCGGATAGCGCTCTTGGGTGATATTCAGGTTTACCATGGTCGGCGCGATGTAAGTCAGGTTATCCCCACCGTCGAGGGCAAGATTGACTTCGTTCTTACGCTGGAACTCGTCAAACTTCTTCGCATCCGCGCATTCAACCCAGCGGGCGGTCGAAACGTTAATCGCTTCGTAAATCGCCTCCACGTTATATTCGCTTTTCAGACGGGCTACCACCACGTCGAACTGCAGCACGCCGACGGCGCCTACAATCAAATCGTTATTATGCACCGGACGGAATACCTGTACCGCGCCCTCTTCCGAAAGCTGAACCAGCCCTTTCAGCAGCTGCTTCTGCTTCAGCGGATCGCGCAGACGAATACGGCGGAACAGCTCCGGCGCGAAGTTCGGAATGCCGGTGAACTTCATATTCTCGCCCTGCGTAAAGGTATCGCCGATCTGGATGGTGCCGTGGTTATGCAGGCCGATGATATCGCCCGGATAAGCCTCTTCAACGTGCGAACGGTCGCCGGCCATAAAGGTCAGCGCATCGGCGATCACCACATCTTTGCCCAGGCGTACCTGACGCAGCTTCATGCCTTTTTCGTAGCGGCCGGACACCACGCGCAAAAAGGCGACGCGGTCACGGTGCTTCGGATCCATATTCGCCTGAATCTTAAAGACGAAGCCGGTAAATTTCTCATCGGCGGCGGTCACGGTGCGCAGATCGGTTTCGCGTGGCATAGGGGAAGGTGCCCACTCCACCAGCCCGTCAAGCATATGATCCACGCCGAAGTTACCGAGCGCAGTACCGAAGAAGACCGGAGTCAGCTGTCCGGCCAGGAAAGCTTCCCGCTCAAATTCATGCGAGGCGCCCTGCACCAGCTCCAGCTCTTCACGCAGCTGCGCAGCGAGTTCTTCGCCAATAGCGCTATCCAGTTCCGGGTTATCCAGCCCTTTTACCACGCGAACTTCCTGGATGGTGTGGCCTTTACCGGACTGATAAAGATAGGTTTCGTCTTTATAGAGGTGATAAACGCCCTTAAACAACTTGCCGCAGCCGATAGGCCAGGTAATAGGCGCGCAGGCAATCTTCAGCTCGCTTTCCACCTCATCCAGCACTTCCATCGGATCGCGGATATCGCGGTCCAGCTTGTTCATAAAGGTCAGGATCGGCGTGTCGCGCAGACGGGTTACTTCCATCAGCTTGCGGGTACGATCCTCAACGCCTTTTGCCGCATCGATGACCATCAGGCAGCAGTCCACGGCGGTCAGCGTACGGTAAGTATCTTCCGAGAAGTCTTCGTGTCCGGGGGTATCCAGCAGGTTAATCAGCGATTCCCGATAGGGAAACTGCATGACGGAGGTCGTGATGGAGATCCCACGCTGCTTTTCCATTTCCATCCAGTCCGATTTGGCGTGCTGGCTGGAGCCGCGGCCTTTGACCGTGCCGGCTGTCTGAATCGCCTGCCCGAACAGCAGCACTTTTTCAGTAATGGTGGTTTTACCCGCATCCGGGTGAGAAATAATGGCAAAAGTGCGGCGGCGGGCCACCTCTTGCATAAAGGGTGCATTAGACATGAAGAAACTCTGTTTGGTGCTGTGCTGCTGCTGCGCGGTCAGCGCGGGGCAAGTTCACAGGGGATTAATCATCAATGGCCGGCATTTTCGCCGATCCAGAGGTTATAAACAATGCAGAACGGGGGGGAATGCGCAGAAATGCAGTGCGGCCCGGAAGCGCTACCTCTGCATGCTGATTTTTTGCCCATTTTGCGGCGTCATTCCACTTCTGCCTACATTGGCCCGGCCCCCTGAGGATATTCCTGATGTTATCGCGCTTTTAGCGGCGGGCGGATCAAATTATTACGCGCCTCTTCACATTCCTCGCGACACTGGCATCCTTCGATATGGTCGTTGATCAACCCTAACGCCTGCATCAGCGCGTAGGCCGTGACGGGCCCGACCCACGTCCAGCCCCGCTTCTTCAGCGCCTTCGAGAGACGAGTAGCCTCTGGCGATGTTTTGGCGTTCTGCCAGTATTCAAGATCGATGGTGGGCCTCTCCTCCGGCAATGGCTCAAACTGCCAGAACCAGGCGCCGAGCGATCCGGCCTCGTTGACCAGCTCAATGGCCCGTTTCGCATTGTTGATAGTTGAGAGGATCTTTGCACGATTGCGCACAATCGTGTTATCGGCCATCAGCCTTTCAACGTCGGCTTCGGTAAACTGTGCGACGGCGTGGAAGTCAAAGTCGTGGAATGCCTGGCGAAAGTGATGCCGCTTATTATAAATAAGCTGCCATGACATGCCGGAGTGAAACCCTTCGAGACAAACTTTTTCAAACAGACGACGATCGTCCGTAACCGGTCTGCCCCATTCACCGTCATGGTAGTCGGGCATCAAAGGCTGCCAGGCGCAGCATACCCGGCCATCGTCGGTCAGGGTCAGGCCTGCCGCGTTCAAATCGATCAGGTAATGCTCATCCATTTAACGTCCTCATCAGCTTCGCCAGTAAAGTGCTCTTTCAGGATAAACGCCGCCCACGCGACAATGCTATACCTGAAACGCGGTGTAACAACCGCGTTTGGTTTTTTCTTTGCAACGAGGCTATGTTTTAGACCATCAGCGGCGCGTCGTCACCAGGCTACGCGCCTTCCACCATGAAAAAGGGTACTTTCAGTTATGAGCGATAACGACTATCAGCCAGCGAAAGTCTGGACGGAAAAAAAAGACGCTGGCGGCACCTGGGGGAGCATCAACCGCCCCACGGCCGGCCCGCGCAGCGACGTCGCCCTGCCGACCGGCAAGCATCCTCTGCAGCTCTATTCAATGGGCACGCCTAACGGCCAGAAAGTGACCATTATGCTGGAGGAGCTGCTGGCGCTGAACGTCAACGACGCAGAATATGATGCGCATCTTATCCGCATTGGCGAGGGCGATCAGTTCAAGTCCGGCTTCGTTGATATCAACCCAAACTCAAAAATCCCCGCCCTGCTGGACGTCACCACCACGCCAGCGACACGCGTATTCGAGTCTGGCGCGATTCTGCTCTATCTGGCAGAGAAGTTTGGTCATTTCCTGCCTAAAGATGCGGCAGGCCGTACCGAAGCTTTAAACTGGCTGTTCTGGCTCCAGGGTTCAGCGCCCTATCTGGGCGGGGGCTTCGGACATTTCTATGCCTATGCACCGGTCAAGATTGAGTACGCCATTGACCGCTTTACGATGGAAGCCAAGCGGCAGCTCGACGTGCTGGATCGTCAGCTTGCCGGGCATCGTTACATTGCCGGTGAAGATTACACCATCGCGGATATCGCCATCTGGCCATGGTATGGCGCGCTGGTCAGGGGAATGGTGTATGACGCGGCTGAGTTCCTCGATGCGGGCGCCTATAAAAACGTTCAGCGCTGGGCTGATGAAATTGCTCAGCGTCCGGCGGTAAAACGTGGCCGCATCGTTAACCGTACGTTTGGCGATCCCTCAGAGCAACTGCATGAGCGCCATGACGCCTCCGACTTCGAGCTGAAGACGGAAGATAAAAAAGCGAAGTAAGCTTCAGCATCTCGCCCGCCAGGGCGGGATCATCGCTGACCGGCATGCATTCTGGTCAGCGTCTTTCGCCTCATAGTGAAGCAACCACGTTATTTCACCAGGATCTCTTCCAGTTCTTTCAGCGTCTTGACCTGCCAGGTTGGGGTAATGCCTTCCGGCAGCGCACGACCATCCGCGTTCAGCCAGCAGGTTGCCAGCCCCGCCCGCATTCCGCCCAGAATATCGGAGTCCGGATTGTCGCCCACCATCATGACTCTATCCCGCGCAGGGTTGCCCATTTGTTCCAGCGCATAGTCAAAAATGGCCGGATGCGGCTTGGCATGTCCTACCTGCTCGGAGATCACCAGCAGATCAAAATAGTCGAGAAAGCCGGTGCGCTGAAGGCGGGCCTGCTGAAGCGCCGTGAAGCCGTTGGTAATAATCCCCATCTTCACGTTGCCCTTCAGGCTGTTGAGCAAATTGACCGCGCCGGTCAGCGGCACGCAAATTTCAGCCATCGCGGCGAGAAAGCCGCTGTTTAAATCGTGCGGCGTCACCTTCAGCCGATCTGCCCATCCCTGAAAGCGCTGATGCTGTAACTGCAGCGCGCTGATGGCGCCATTCTGGTAATCCACCCACAGCGGTTTATTGATGGCCTGATAGTCGTTGTAATCGACAGGCGTGAACTCCACGTCATACTGTTGAAAAAGCCGCTGTAAACCGGCATAAGCGTCGAAATGGAACAGCGTGTCGTCGGCGTCGAATAAGATCCAGTCCCACTCTTTTAACATCTTGCGATCCTTTTTGGGTTTTAGGGTGAATACCCGATGCAGGCGGCTGGCAGATAAACTGCGCTTCATAATTGCCCTGAGACAATGCAAAAAGCGGTAGTTTCCTGCGCGCTCAGATTGTCAGTGCCATGATGATGGCATCTTCTTTGCCTTCGGCGCTGGGATAATAGTTGCGGCGTACCGACACTTCATTGAAATCCAGCGATTCATAAAGGGCAATCGCTGGCCGGTTAGAGGCGCGAACCTCCAGCCAGAGCGTCTGGATTTCCCGTCGCTCCAGTTCGGCAATGAGGTGATTCAGCAGAGAGCGACCCAGCCCCCGGCGCTGGAAGGCCGGATCCACAGCAAGGTTGAACAGCGTCGCTTCGTCAAGAACCACCTGCGTGATAGCAAAAGCCGCCATTTTGTCGTCGGCATCAAGCCGGAAGTTCAGGTAGCGTTCACCCTGGTTGCTGACCAGCGTTTTTTCACTCCAGGGATAAGCATGGGCGCGCTGCTCGATGGCCAGCGCCTGCTCAAGATCCTGCGGTGTCAGTAAAGAAATCTGATTCATAGTGAGAAATCTGCTGCCATAGCGCACGTTTCGCGCCGGCATTGTCGTAGAGCTCCGCCAGGGCAGGCGAAGCGATCTGGGAACCTGCCAGCGTCACTGGCGAGGCCAGCCCCATGCACCAGCTTATGCAGCGGGTATCATCAGGCAGCATCGCGAGCTGGTCAGGCGTAAGCACAACCACTTCCTCTTCCTGCATCAGCATGGCGCGGAGGACGTCGCCGATCAGCGGATCGGTCAGTAAAGGGGGAGCGTCGGCAATAATCAGTAGCCGGGTTTTCTCTGGCAGCGATACCGCCACCTCGCCGTGCAGGGCGCGCGGACGCCGCAGTCTGTACTGCGTTATGCCCATTTGCTGTAATAACCAGTCACGTCTGGAAGACATTCTTTATCCCGTCTGGTCGCCCGATTGCGCCGCTATGCTAGCAAACCCATCGAATCTGCGCCAACAAACCTCTCACCGCTTCTTACTTGCCCGGTTAATTTCGGTATAATCCCCGCTCTGATTTGTAAGGAGCCACCGATGTCTGCATTTTCCCCGGCCAGTGAAGTGATACTGCGCCACAGTGATGAATTTACTCAACGCCGCGTGCTGTTTGCTGGCGACTTGCAGGATGACCTGCCCGCCCAGTTGGAGACCGCCCTGAGCCGGGTGCATACCCAACAGTATCATCACTGGCAGATCCTCAGCCGTGCGCTGGGGGAGAATGCCCACTTCGGTCTGATTGCCACGGCAGATCGGCTGGCGGACTGCGATACGCTGATCTATTTCTGGCCGAAAAACAAACCCGAAGCGCAGTTCCAGTTAGAGAATCTGCTGTCGCTACTGCCTGTCGGCAGCGATCTGTTTGTGGTCGGTGAAAACCGCAGCGGCGTGCGCAGCGCGGAGCAGATGGTAGAGAAGTGGGCGACGCTGACCAAAATCGACAGCGCCCGTCGCTGTGGCCTCTATCATGGCCGGCTTGACGCGCAGCCGACCTTTGACGCCGACGCCTGGTGGGATGAGTATCCGCTGGGCGATCTGACGGTGAAAACGCTGCCCGGCGTCTTCAGCCGTGACGGCCTGGATGCCGGCAGCAATCTGCTTCTCTCCACCCTGAAGCCGCATATGAAAGGTAAAGTGCTGGACGTGGGCTGCGGCGCGGGCGTGCTTTCCGCCATGCTGGCCAGCTTCTCCCCGAAAGTCCGCCTGTTTATGACGGACGTCAGCGCTGCGGCGATAGAAGCCAGCAAGGCGACGCTTGCCGCCAACCAGCTTGAAGGCGAAGTATTTGCCAGTAACGTCTATTCCGACGTGACCGGACGTTACGATATGATCCTCTCAAACCCGCCTTTCCATGACGGGATGCAAACCAGTCTGGACGCGGCACAGACGCTGATTCGCGGCGCGGCCAAACACCTGAATATGGGTGGCGAGCTGCGTATTGTGGCGAATGCCTTTTTGCCCTATCCGCAGGTGCTTGATGAAACCTTCGGCAGTCATGAGGTTCTGCTCCAGAACGGTCGCTTCAAGGTTTACCGCGCCGTTCTCGCCCGCGCCAGTAAAGCTAAGCGCTAGCGTGCAGTTTGCCCGGATGCCGCGCTGCTGCGTCCGTCGGGCAAGCAACTGATTCCGCTACAAAGCGGCGTGAGCGTTGCTTTTTGCAGCGATCGCCGCAGGGGCGTCAAATAACTGTTGACGTCCCCCGGAAAATCTCTAGAATGCGCCTCCGTGGTTGCAATACATTTATCATGTATTGATGGTATGCGAAGGTGGCGGAATTGGTAGACGCGCTAGCTTCAGGTGTTAGTGTCTTAACGGACGTGAGGGTTCAAGTCCCTCTCTTCGCACCAAAAACCATGTTATTCATATTACGCAGCATCTGCGCGAAGGTGGCGGAATTGGTAGACGCGCTAGCTTCAGGTGTTAGTGTCTTAACGGACGTGAGGGTTCAAGTCCCTCTCTTCGCACCAAATGCGGTGATGTGAATAAAAAAGTTCAACAAAGATGCGAAGGTGGCGGAATTGGTAGACGCGCTAGCTTCAGGTGTTAGTGTCTTAACGGACGTGAGGGTTCAAGTCCCTCTCTTCGCACCACGTTGAACAAACTTCCTGCGTTCCCTCTCCCGTATCCATCCTCATTATTTTTCCCGAAAAGCTTTTGCTTCATCCTTTTTAAAGCGCACTGAAATTCAGTGAAATTGCCGCTATACCGCCCGTCAGCGCCAGACAGGATGGTAACAGCAGATAGTGACGCAGACGCTTATGGTAGAGCATAACGACGGTCGCCAGCAGCGCAATAACCATAACCAGACGCCATTCGCTGAACGAGAGATCCATCAGGGTGATCGGCGGCATAATCGTGCAGGGAAGGACTATTCCCCAGCCGCTATCCAGTTTTTTTCCGAACATCAGGCTTATCCCCCAGAGGCCACAGGCGGCCACTATCGCTATCAGCATCGCAATCCCACACCTTCTTAAATGATAATGATTCCCACTATCATATAAGAATATTTTTCATCTTTCAGCAACTTTTAGCGCCATTATCCTAAACTCTGCTGGCGCTAATGACAGCTCTGTTGTTAAGTGATAAATTGAATTCGATCCACCCAAAATGAAAATTCTAATAATAACAGGTTCACACTATTCCACGCGTGAAATAGGCTGGCACCTTCGGTTACCGCCCGGCGCTATTTCTGAGCAGTTACGAGTAGAACATAATGAAATTACAAACTTATGATGAATTGCTTCACAGCAAGCATCGCCTTTCGCTGATGCTTTTTCTTTTTTTAAACACAGCCACATCGTTATTTTGCTTATACAGTATCGGAAAAAACCGCGCATTTGAGTTAATGTCGCCTGTGATGACAATCGCTTTAACCAGTGTATTAATCTTAATCTGGGTAACCCTGAAGCCTACAGGCAAATTCCCGATATTAAATCTTGTGGCATTGCTCACAGGTCTGCTCTGGGCATGGCAAATTGTCCTTAATTATAAATTCGCCTTCGCTTTTGACAGCAGTTTTTTAGTGGTCAGCCTGGTAGGCATTTTTTTTATCAGCATGATTGCGCTGGGAGATCACCTGCTCGCCTTCTGTCTGCACGCCGCCCCGTCGTCGCTGGCGGCCCTGGTGCTGGATAACGGCCATAACACCCTGCTGATCCTGTGCACTATTGTCCTGCCGCTGGGGGGATTCACCCTGCATCATTTGATGCAGCGGCGGCGCGATATCTTTACCCGACGCCTGATGCGCCAGCTCTACGAGGAGAAGGAAACCTACAGCGACCTGAGCATGCTCGACCCGCTCACCGGGCTCTATAACCGCCGCGGGCTTAAAAACAGGCTGGAAAACATTCTGGATAACCACGCCGGCAGCCACTTTGTCCTGCTGCTCGATATCGATCATTTCAAGGCGTATAACGACAACTATGGGCACGCCATGGGCGATCAGGCGCTGGCGCGCGTCTCTATTGCTATCCGTGATGCGGTGCGCTCGCGTGATATCGTCACGCGTTACGGCGGAGAAGAGTTCCTGGTGTTGCTGACCAACGTCAACGAATCGATAGCCCGTAAGCTGTCGGAACGCATCCGTCAGTACGTGCTGGAGCTGGAAATCCCCCATCTTTTCAACGAACGCGTTGCCACCCACGTCACCATCAGCGCGGGGTTTGCTCCCCTTTACGATCGGGATTTTGATGGCGCTCTGGCTAATGCAGACCGGGCGCTCTATCTGGCGAAAAGCCGTGGGAGAAATACCATCCTTTCCAGCGATGAAATTGCTAAAAGTTCGCTCAGCCAGCCTGCCGATGCAATGTAATTGATGTTACCGGCCCGGCATGCGGGCCGATACATTCCAGTCACTTACAATTAGATTAAATTCAGATAATCCTGATGCGCAAAAATAGTCTCCTCTCCTTTCCTGTCCGTTAATTATCGTCACCTTTGCAAAGGTCGCAGTGACTAAAAACGCATTCTGGCGATAATAATATTCAATTGCGGCTGCAGCGTTTGTTATTTATTCTGAATAAATGGAATTTATTATTTCTCTGCATGCACTATTTCTTTCCCTTATCTCCGGACAGTGAAAAATTTTCTGCATCAATTCTGCCACGTGATTAAAAAGCAACGCTCTCTTATCCGCTGGCCCCGTTTTTTATAGCCACACCCTCAACAGGGGGACTGCGCTGCGGCGTAATGCGGCGAAAATTGCTGCTTGTCTGTCCGTTTTCTCTCAGATACAATCAAGAACGATTATCATTTGTTTTTGTACTTCGGTTTAAACTGGATACTACATGACCACGATTGTTCGTCAGGCATCTGAGTATGGTTCTTATCCGCTGATCTTCCTGCAAAGCAATCGCTCGCTTGGCGATTCGCTGCGTGCACTGTTCAGTGAGCACCGTTCTTACTTCCTGGAAACGATCCGCCTGGGTGAAGAAGCGCCCGCAGAGTGCATGACGCTTAAGCGCTGGTCACAGCCCGAAAACTTTGCCCAGTTGAACAGACGCTACGGCGATTTTATCTACCGCGAACAGCGTGAGATGGAACGCGAAAACAAACCTCTGCAGTCGCTCTGGGCACAGTGGTATTTCGGCCTTTTTCTGCCCCCGATGATGATGAGCCTGCTGCTGGAATCCCGGGCGCTGGACTGTTCACCTGAACGCTGTCACGTTGAATTTCATGAAACCGGTCGCCCGGCCGCCTTCTGGATTGACGTGCGTGAAGATGAAGAGGCCCGCTACCTCAGCCCCCGTCGCCGCATGGATCGTCTGATCCAGCAGCATCTTATCCCGGCCATTCAGGGCATCGTTCAACATGGCGATATCAACGGTAAGCTGATCTGGAGCAACACCGGCTTCTCCGTCTACTGGTTTTTGGGGGAGATCGCTCCGCTAATCGGTGAAGATTTACGCGCGGAGCTGGAACACGCTTTTTTCTTTTCGAAAACGCTCTCTGACGGCACCGATAATCCTTTCTACCGCACCATGCTGCCACGCGAAGGGGAGATGCAACGCCGTACCTGTTGCCAGCGCTACCGCCTGCCTGACGTTCAACGCTGCGGTAACTGCACCTTAAAACCGGTCTGAACCCTCTCCTTTTCCGTTTACAGTCAGCGCACTCTGTGGCAGGTTTATCCGCTTCGTTTTGTTGGAGATAAGCATGAGCCTGGAGACTGTACGGCAGTTCTTCGCCGAACGCGCCCCTGATGTAGGAATTATTGAGCTTGCTGAAAGCACCGCTACCGTGGCGCTGGCGGCCAGAGCACATCACGTAAAACCGGGGCAAATCGCCAAAACGCTGTCGCTTAAAGTGCGCGACAGCGTGGTGCTGATTGTAACGCGGGGCGACGCCCGCCTGGATAACCTCAAGCTGAAAAAGACGCTGGGCGCAAAAGCCCGCATGCTCAGCACGGACGAGGTGGTGAGCTGGACAGGCCATCCCGTTGGCGGCGTTTGCCCGTTCGGATTAGAGACGCCGCTACAGGTTTTTTGTGACATTTCGCTTCGTGCCTTTGATGAAGTCCTGCCGGCGGCCGGTTCGATCAACAGTGCCGTACGCCTCTCGCCGGAAAGGATTGCCACGCTGACCGATGCAACATGGGTCGACGTCTGTCAGATCCCCGGAGAAGCCTGACACCTGCTTCCACCCTCAACAGCCTCAGGCCGCCTGCCCTTCCCGCTGACCGGCATCAGCGGTTCTGGCGATTTTCGGTCTGGGGCTATTTCAGTGCGCCAATGCCTGTTCAATCATCTCCAGCAGTAGCCGGTTATTCACCGTTTTCAGCACATGAATCACTCCACCAGCGGGCTCACCTGTGCCAACGCTGACGCCCAGCGGCTGACGATAGCGCCAGGATTTTCCCCGCGTCTGACCCGGCCTCAGCTCAACGTCCACAAAGTAGTCCGCCGCTGTCGCAATTCCCGGATTCAGCAGCCAGGCCACCACCAGCGCATCATGGATCCAGCAGCCCGGAAGATGACGGGTCTGCATCGAATAGTCCAGCCATGGACGAACCGTGTCGGTGACAAATTTTGCCAGCGGAGTGTTAAACCGTTCAATGCGATCCAAATCGCTATGCGTCATCATCGTCTGGGTGGTGACATCCATCGGCACCAGCGTAATGTTCGCCCGGCTGGTCAGTACCTGATGTGCCGCCTCGGGATCGAGGCCAAAATTGGTATCTTTGATAAAATGATCCAGCGCGAACACGCCGCCCATAATGGCAATCTCCTGCACCGCCTCCGCCATTTCCGGATAGCGCTCCAGCGCAAGCGCCACGTTGGTTAACGGGCCGATCGCCACCAGGGTGATTTGACCCGGATTGGCGCAGATTAACTCGCCAATAGCATCCGCAGCCTCACGACTGGGCGCGACAGCCCTCTCTGGCGGCCGGACGTCCTTCCACAGATGGCCAAGCTTGTTGATATGGATCCGGTTATCCAGCTCTTTACGCCAGGGCTCCGGAGGTTCGGCCAGCGCCCGTGAGGCTCCCTGCACGACGGGCACCGTAATCCCAAGCCTGTCGGTTAAGTCTTTCGCCACGCTGTAGCCCACATCGTTAGGCGTGTTGCCGGCAACAATGGTAATCAGCTCCAGCGAGAGCGCTTTCGATCCCAGCGCAAGCGCGAGTGCCAGCCCGTCATCCACGTTAGCCCCGGCTATGCCGTTTCCCGGATCGCAATCAATAATAAGTCGTTTCATGAAGTGTCTTTAATAAGGGGTTACCTGAAAAGAGGGGGCTGACAGCCGCAGGATTCACCGATCTCAAGCCGGTGAGAAAATTCGCTCAGCTGCACCTGACCAGCCGGCGCCATGAGCATCTCAATCGCTTTTTTAGCCATTTCATTCACCGGCTGACGCACCGTGGTCAGCGAGGGAACATGATAGGCGGACCGATCCGTCCCGTTAAAACAGACCAGCGCCAGCTGCTCCGGTACTCTGATATTATTTTCCGTCAGCGCCCGCAAACAGCCTGTCGCCTGTGCCTCATTTGAAATAAATAAGGCTCGCGGGAGTTTACCGGCCAGCAGCATATGTTTTGCCGCCTGATAGCCTCCTTCGCGGGTATAGGTTGCCGGAAATATCCACTGTGGATGCTCAATCAGCCCATATTCACGCAGTGCCTTACGCCAGCCCGCAAGCCGGTCCTGGGTATTCAGCCTTTCCAGCGGGCCGCAGATAATGCCCACCTCCTGATAGCCATGGCTGAGCAGATGAGCGGTAACCTGAAAGGCGGCCGCGCTTTCATCCACGCGAAGAATATTAACGTTTAAACCGGGATCGACGCGATCCAGCATGACAAACGGCGTGCCACTTTCCCGGATCAGATCGATGTAAGGATGACGATCGACGCTGTTATACAGCAACCCGTCGATCTGTTGACTAAGCAGATTATTCAGCAACTCCAGTTCCCGTTTGCGGCTGTCCCCCGCATCGCCCAGCAGCATTACCATGCCATGATCCAGGGCTTCCTGCTGAAGCGCATGGGCAAAAGAGGCGATAAACGCATTGCCGATATTGGGCACCACCAGCCCGTACGTTTTGGTGGTCCCGGACGCCAGCGCCCGGGCAAGGTTGTTTGGCCGGTAGCCGGTTATTTTTATCGCCTCCAGCACGCGGAGCCGCGTGGCCACGGCGACAGGTCGCGGGCCGTTATTGATCACGTAGCTCACAACGGCAACGGACGTGCCCGCTACTCTGGCCACGTCCGCTCTTGTTGCACGCTTTTGCATCAACTTTGCCAAACGACTTTCCTGTTAGCGTTAAGGGCCAGCCTTCGCGTCAGGTTCAGATCCGACTTCAGATGGCATCCTCAGGATCGTTAAGATCGCGACCGCGCGTTTCCGGTGCAACGAACGTCGTTACAAAACCGATTGCCGCCATTACCGCAAAATAGAGCGCTATTGGCCACCAGTGCCCCGTCCATGAAAGAAGGGCTGCGGCAATCAGCGGTGCTGTACCGCCGGAGAGTATTGAGCCCAGCTCCTTCGCCGTCGCCATTTTAGTGTAGCGGTTTTTTACACCGAACATTTCCACGCCCCACGCTGCCTGCACGCCGTAAATGCCCAGCGACGCCAGCCCCATTCCGGCCACAATAGTGGCAATGACAATCGCCGGTTCACGGGAATCAAGCAGCATAAATGCCGGGAAGGCATAGAGGATCAGTAACAGGCAAAAACAGCGGTAGGTGATGCGGCGGCCAAAGCGGTCAGAGAGCCAGCCGGCAACGGGGATAATAAGGAAGCCGAGCAGTGAAGCCATAAAAACCGCCGTGGTCGCCACAGATTTGTCGACCGCCAGCATCTTGACGACATAGCCAATCATAAACCCCTGCACCAGGTAGGAAGGGCCGTTTTCGCCAATGCGCAGGCCCACTAAAGTAAAGAAAGCCCGTCCACGTCGCCAGAAGCTGCGGTTATCGGGTACTGCCTGAAGGGTATGTTGCGCAGTAAGCCTCTCAGCCTCAAGCGCCGCTTTTCTGCGCTCGAAAACCGGCGTTTCTTTCAGATGGCGGCGGATCCACAGTGCAACCAGCGCGATCAGTGAGCTGCACAAAAAGGGAATACGCCAGCCCCACGCCTGAAGCTGCTGCTGATCCATCTGCACTACCGCCAGCCAGACCAGCGAGGCTACCAGCGTTCCGCTGTTAGAACCCAGCGCGATAATGGATGAAACCAGCCCGCGTTTTTCCGCTGGTGCGTATTCCCCCAGTACCACTGTCCCCCCGGAGAGTTCGGCGCCCGCGCCAAAGCCCTGGCTGAACCGCAATACCACCAGGCAGGCCGGCGCCCAGAGACCAATGGAAGCGTAGCTGGGGATCAGCCCGATCAGCGTTGTGGAAGCGCCCATCAGGATAATGGTGGAGATCATTACCGCCTTGCGCCCTTTACGATCGCCAAGCCAGCCAAAAAACAGCGCGCCAATGGGCCGCGCAATAAATCCCACGGACCAGGTGGCAAAACTTGAGAGGAGCGCCATGGCGGGCGTGGCTTCAGGAAAAAAGACGTCGCCGAAGATGATCCCCGCCGCCAGGCCGTAGAGCGCAAAATCAGCATACTCCATGGCGGTGCCCAGCCAGCAGGAAAAGGTAGCCCGCCAGAAATCCTTACGTCCTTCGGGCGTAAGCAGGCGTTCATCTGCGGCGGAGGCGGCATGTTGTGGAGGGGTTCCGGCGTGCGGAATATCTTGAGGTATGGACATAAAAACTCCCTGTTATGTGCGTTTTTGCCTTCCCTGGCCGTCCTGATACGCAACTGCATTCGCCAGCGAGGACATTCTTTTGCAGATTTGTGATGAAAGGTCAGTAACGGGTTCCCTGGTGTTGGGTGTCGCTGTCGCTGTTTCCCGTCCGTTGGCTTTCAGAACCAATCAAATAAAAACGTGAAACAGGGTGACCTTCACCTGGCAAAAAACATCCAGCACGGTGAATTTTTAAATCGGGCTCATTGTATCTACACGCGTAGACAAATCAAGGTATGCGCCAAAATAAATTAGAAAATCTTCACATTTCAATTTTACAGTCTAATTCTGGAGCCTTAATTAACAATAAGTTAACGATTCATTAAGCGTTTACGGGAAAAAGTTCGCTTATTATTAATCTAAAAAATTTCAGTAATTGTCAGTTTTTAGGCAATGCGGCTTATTATGCGAATCAGAGACCTAAGTGACCAGGTATGGCACTAAAATGAGATGCAACCGCTTGCAAACGCCGTAAAGATAAAAGGAGACGGATTTGTTTTATCCGCTTTTCGCACATAGGCTTTTTAAAAAATTCTGTGAGGCAAAATCATGAGCATCATCCTGATGCGCCACGGTAAGCCAGATCATTATGCGCCGGGTCGGGTGCCCGCGCTGGCGATGGCCCAGTGGTGTGAAGCATACGATCTCTCCCTGGTGCAGGACCTGCCTCCGGCGAAAAGCCGGCGCCTGGCCGCAATAGCAGATTATGTGGTGACCAGCCCCCTTCCCCGCGCCCGCTCCTCGCTGGCTAAGCTCAGGCTGGAGCCGGCGCATATAGATGCGATCTTTAGCGAAGTATCATTGCCGGTTATCAGGCTGGGCTATCCGCATCTTCCGCCCTCACTCTGGCTTGCGCTGCTGCGCCTGCTATGGCTTTGCGGCTATGCCGGTTCGGTAGAGTCCTTACGGCAGGCGGAGCAGCGGGCGGCGCTTGCCGCTGACAAACTGATTGAACTCTCCGCGCAGGGCAACGTACTGCTACTGGGGCACGGGATTATGAATAAGCTGATCGCCCGCCATCTGCGCAAAAGCGGCTGGCTGGCGGAAAAACACGCCAGCAGTCGCCACTGGAGCGCCGCTATCTATCATCCGCCGGTAATTTCCTGAGCTAAAAGATCCAAAGAGAAACAGGCAAGCTTTGCAGAGCCCCGGATATTCGCACCCGATGGGGTTGCCGTTACTCTGGTTACTGCTGACGGAGAGGCCGTTCAGCAGAAACCGTTAAGGAGTTTCCCGTGTCTGAACTGAACAATAAAATTGTTGCGATTACCGGTGCCAGCAGTGGCATTGGCGAGGCAACGGCCCGCCTGCTGGCGGCGAAAGGAGCAAAAGTTTTTGTCGGTGCGCGCCGGACTGAACGTCTGGAAAAGCTGGTTGCTGAGATCCAGGAGGCCGGTGGTGAGGCAGCCTGCATGGCGCTCGATGTCACGAGCCTGTCGCAGATGGAAGCCTTTATCGCTGAGGCGACACGCCGCTTTGGCGGGCTGGACGTGATGATAAATAACGCCGGTGTGATGCCTCTCTCCCCGCTTTCATCCCGTAAAGTGTCGGAGTGGAATCAGATGATTGATGTGAATATCCGGGGCGTACTGTACGGCATTGCCGCCGTCCAGCCGCTGATGGAACAGCAGCAGCACGGTCATATTATTAACGTGTCGTCCATCGGCGGGCTCTCCGTCTCCCCCACCGCCGCAGTCTACTGCGCCACCAAATTCGCGGTTCGCGCCCTGTCGGACGGGCTGCGGCAGGAAACGGATAAACTGCGCGTTACGGTTGTTTCACCGGGCGTTGTGACGTCCGAACTGGCCGAAACGATCACCGACGAAAGCGCCCGCGAAGCGATGAGATCCTTTCGCAACGTGGCGCTCGATCCGCTCGCTATCGCCCGCGCTATTGCCTGGGCAATCGGTCAGCCTGACGATGTTGACGTGAGTGAGATGGTGATTCGCCCGACCAGCAGCCCGTACTGATCGACGTTCAGATCGCCTGGCCGGGAGAAGGTGCCGCCTCTCCCGGCTTTAGCCTGCCATGCCAACGGCGGGAGAGAGTTGCAGAATTTCCTGCATAAAAAGCGCTTCCTGAACGGGGCTGCGGCCAAAGAAGCGCTTAAACTCCCGGCTGAACTGCGAGGGGCTTTCATAGCCCACCTCCGCTGACGCCGCGGCGGCGGAAATACCGCCCCGCACCATCAGCAGCCTTGCATGATGTAACCGGGTAGATTTCAGGTACTGTATGGGCGACATCTGGGTAATCGCTTTGAAGTGCGCGTGGAATGCCGCCACGCTCATGCCCACCTCACGGGCCAGACCAGCCACTTCAAAACGCTCCTGATAGCGCGTCTGTAACATGCGCAATGCCTGACTGATTTGAGCAAAATAGCCCTGCTGCGCCAGCGCGGCACGCAGTGCGGCTCCCTGATCGCCGGTGAGCACGCGGTAGTAAATTTCCCGCAACAGGCCGGGACCCAGAACACGAGCTTCTTCGGGCGAGCGGAGCGCTTCCAGCAGACGGATCACGCTCACTCCCAGAGAGTCATCCAGAGGTGTAGACGCCATACTCACCGGCATATTACTGCGAGTAACCGGGATCTCCAGCGTTATCAGCAAATCCGCCAATGCCTGAAAATCCAGCCGCAGCGCCACCGCCAGCATCGGCTCCTCCAGCGTCGCTTCCGTCTGGCTGACAAAGGGCAGAGGCACGGCGACCACCAGGAAATGCTGCGCGTCATAGAGGAACATTTCTTCGCCCCAGAAGCCGCGCTTACGCCCCTGACAGACGACCACGATTGAAGGTTCATAAAGCACGGGCGTCTGCTGGATCGGCACGTCCGATCGCAGAAACCGGACATCATCCAGCGTCGACTGGGTGTAGCCATTACCGGGCGCCAGCTGGGTAATCAACGCCGCCATTTTCCGGCGACGGATTTCCGCCTCCGGCTGGCCGGTGAAGTAAGTCATAGATGCGACCACCGTTAAAAATGCAGATGAATAGGTTCCGCCAGAACAGAAAAGCAGGCCGTTAACGAGGCCGCTATTCCCTTATCGAGCCCTGTACGCCGCGGGGCTGATGGCGGAAACGGTTGTTATTTAACCCATTTCCAGCATGCCCGTTCCGCCTGAAAATTCAACAAATGATTGTTTACCGCTGGATTGCCCCAGCAACTTCCATTATAATCCTGCGCCGCAGGCCCCTTAGCTCAGTTGGTTAGAGCACGCGACTCATAATCGCTTGGTCACTGGTTCAAGTCCAGTAGGGGCCACCAAATTTTACCTGTTAAATCAGGATATTAAGCCACCTTTCAGAGGGTGGCTTTTTTGTTGGTGCATTATAAGTGGCGACAAAATGGCGGCAGATTTTTCTATTGGCCGTGACGGCAAGCGTATTCGCCGCCAGTTTGTGACCAAGGGCGAAGTCCTGTCTTTTGAGAAACACATCAAAGATCAGGCGTAAGATAAACTCTGACTGGGTAAAAAGGCGGACAAGAGGCGCGTTATCGCTCTGGTTGAATTGTGGTTCAACACGCACGGCATCACGTTGGCTGATGGCAAGAAGCGTCGGAGCACAATGGCGTTTGCCTGCGAGGCAACGGGCAATCCCTTTGTAACTGAATTTAACGCGAAAATTTTTGCGTCTTATCGCGAGCAGCGGTTAAGCGGGAAGATCACGCGGTCCACTCGAGTGAAGACTGTTACGCCTCGCACAGTAAATTTAGAGCTGGCGTATTTTAGGGCGATGTTTGACGAGTAGCGCCGGTTCGCTGTGTAGAGGACCATATTCACGCATTTACTATTATGCGAATGATGACACAATAGATTGAAAAAAATCAAAAAACGTAAAGTCGAAAAAAATATTGATTCAGCTTATCATTAGAATTAATAATGTATATACTTTTAAAAATAAATAACATGCGAACAATATTCTAATGGCATAGGAAAATACGTATGGCAGAAATCCCTCAGATTTCCAGATCAAGCGCTATAAAAAAAGCTCTTATATCAATACTGACACCATCATTTATAATTATAGCTATATCAACCTTATTTATATGGATTTACCTTTACCGCATAGGAAGACAAGATATATTTTTACAAGCAATAAGCTTTAATGAAATATTGAATTTTGTCGCATTTTACTCAATCATAAGCATTTTAATTTTTTGCATTGTTTTTTATATCCCCTCAATTATTCCACCACTTATCCTCCATACAGAACTGAAGAATTATAGTGATTACAAAAAAATAGAGCGTGGATACACACTGGCTTTGATACTAAGCTCGTTCATCGCAGCAGCTCTATTCTGGGGGGGTATGTACTACTTTAAAAAAGTAGAAATGCCAGTTGAAAACGGACCTGTTGTGCCTATCTTCTTTATAATCAACATCATCGCTTGCGTTGCATTAACTTATTCATTTAATAAAAAAATAGTATCGTATCGGTCAGGTATTTTATCAGGCCGGGACAAAATAGCTTTCATTACAATCATTAATTTTTTTAAGCCAGCACTACTTGGCTTAGTATCTTGTTCATTTGTCTTTCCATTAGGTTTGATAATGAAAACTCTGAAATTCCCTGACGGCACAGGAAACCTAAAGGAAGCTATTTGGTTGTTTAGTCTGACATCTCTTATTATTATACTTACCCTTATCCCTCTTATGGTTTTTTCAGGTTTAAGAGCTGGATTACTAAAAAGATTAACCGCATTCTTTTTCTCAACATTAATAACATTGGCACTGACATCCAGTCTGTTACCGGTTATACCTGCAATGATAATTAACATGACAATGAAATTATCTGGTGTTATGGATCTTACAATGTATTGTTATGCTGTCCCCGCTGAAAAATATCCTGCTGAAATGTTTGCAGGAAAAAGATGGGGATATTCAGAAAGTAAAGATAAAAAATTTCATATATTTGAAGGGGTCAACCTTTTTACATTAGGAAACGTCAGCCTTATCTGCCCTAAAAATACACCTGAAATTTTAAATGAAAGTATGCATTATCAATTAGGAGATAAAGAATTTGATAACAGACTGCGTAAAAAACTTCAACAGTCAACAAAGAAATGCATTATCTTAAACAAGGACACTTTATTAAAATGGCAACAATGACAAAACAATAAATAATAGTAAGGCCGTAATTGTCGGAAAGCGGCTTTTCTTCTTAAACCTAAAAACGCTTAGGTTTATCTTTTATTTTAGGGACTGAGCCTGCGAGTTAATACCCAGGCCAGCGCTGGTATCAATTCGGTTAAGCAAAACGTGGTATTTACGCCAGCGGTTATAACTGATTGTCACGCAGCTCGTGCCGCAGCAGGAACAGATAACTAGTGGCGCGACAATGGAGGCATTCAGCTTTGGCGACCCGGTGCCAGTGCTGGATCGCCGCGAATTACTGGATTATGTGGAGTGCGTGATTATGGACCGGTGGTATGAACCGCCGGTAAGCTTTGACGGGCTGGCGCGGACGTGCCGCGCCGCGGTACATCACAGCTCACCCATCAACGTGAAGCGTAACATTCTCACCAGCACGTTCATTTCCCATCCACTGCTCAGCCAGCAGGCATTCAGCCGTTTTGTGCAGGACTATCTGGTATTCGGTAACGCGTATCTGGAAAAGCGTATCAGCCGCCTGGGTGGCATTTTGTCGCTGGAGCCTGCGCTGGCAAAGTTCACCCGGCGCGGCACGGATCTGGATACTTACTGGTTTGTGCAGTACGGCATGACCAGCGAGCCGTATCAGTTCACGCCCGGCAGCATCTTTCACCTGATGGAACCTGACCTGAATCAGGAGATTTACGGCCTGGCGGAGTACCTGTCCGCCATCCCCTCCACGCTGCTGAACGAATCCGCCACGCTGTTTCGCCGCAAGTATTATCTTAACGGCAGCCACGCAGGGTTCATCATGTATATGACCGACGCGGCGCAGAGTCAGGAGGATGTGAACAATATCCGCGGGCAATGAAAAGCGCCAAAGGGCCGGGCAACTTCCGTAAGCTCTTTATGTACTCACTGAACGGGAAGAAGGACGGTATCCAGATCATCCCACTGTCAGAAGTGGCGGCAAAGGATGAGTTTCTTAACATCAAAAACGTGAGCCGGGATGACATGATGGCTGCGCACCGGGTGCCGCCGCAGATGATGGGGATAAAATTCCGAATAATATAGGCGGGTTTGGTGAAGTGAAGAAGGAAAGTGAGGTGTTTGTGCGTAATGAGATAATTCGATTACAGAAAATATTAATGGAAATAAAAAACTGGCTTAACGAAGAAGTAATTTCATTCAATAAATACGCTTTAAAATGAAAATCAAATGGGCGCGCATGAGGCACCCAAATTATTACCTTCGAGCTTCTACTATATTCAATCCCTTGTAAAGACTTTGATGAATATATACAGAGCCAGTATTCGGTAACATTAAATCAGCATCTTCACACCGAAATCTAGCTGTCCCTGAATTTCCCAATCGAACACCTATTACAGAGGCGTTAAAGAGCGTTTTCATTAGTTCACGAGAAGTAAAGCGCTTACAAAGCTCAGGGGATCTCTCTTCTAATTTACTAATGAAATCTTCTGTGGAATTGTATCTGTGCTGCGTTTGACGCAAAGACTCTAATAGCTCACCAAAATGAGGGTAAAGCCTTTTGTATTCTTGCTTTAAATCCTCAACTTTCCATGCGCTGTATCTTTCTTCAGCCGTTCGGATTATATCTTTCTTTATTTCACTTGCATCGCTCGCGCTGCGTTTTTGACATTCCTGCAAAAACTGAATGACTTCTCTTGGACGAAGGAATGTACGTTTGACTAAATAATTGAATGGTGAAATACTCCCTCTCATCTCACCTTCTTCAAATATATCATCAACACTTATTTCCTGTGGTAAGCGAGCGTTCACCATGTTTTTTAGCAGTTCGGGAGTCCATATTATTTCTTCTTCTATTGCTCGGTGTTTATCTTTATCATCAAATTCCAGCCCTTGATAAATATCCGAGCGTAAAAAAGTTACAATATGAATCCCTTTTGCTCTGGTATCAGAATAATTATCATTAATATCTTTGGTAGCCTTTAACAACCCTATCAAAAGGCTCTTGGCATCATCCGATCCGTCCCATGAATCATCTAATCTATCGGTAGCAATTAGCACACCGATATCTGTGCATATTTCTTTAAGCTCATCAAGAATGATCTTTATTATTTGAGGGGTCAATGGAGTTTGCGGATTGTCTCTGTTGAACCCTACCCCATAGCCAAATGCTTCAAAATTGAATGCGCTTAACCCTGAGAGTAATTTTCTGGCTGTCCCTAGAGTTGTCGGCGTCAAACCACCATAATTATCTGTAACAAATTTTTTGATTCTCGAAAGTGCTTCCTGGGGCCTTTTTTCAGAAAATCTCCTGCCAGACTTAATAATTTCAGCCGCAGCTTCAACAGCTATTGCGAACTTCCAAGCGTTACAATGCGCTTGTTCAGGCAATAATCCTTGTTCTTCATACTGCTTTAATGCGCCCCAAGCATATTGGTCAGGAGTCATAACATTTACAATAACTTCCTGCCCATATTTAGCTCTTACCAGTCTTGGTAACTGAGTAAAAATTGAAGATTTCCCTGCCCCTTTTCTGCCAAGAAAATGGGCGCTATAGAAACTTAAAGCTTGCTCAACTTGAGGTGTGTTAATAAAATAATCAGCCAATCTTCTATCAGCCTCGGCATCGACTGTACCAAAATTGAGCCCTTTAATTGTAAGGCCTAGCGCATCTAACCGCACGATAATTCCTCATAAGTAAACTAAATCCTTTCTTTATTCTCACAAGATAATAGCAATTCATCCAAAAAGGAAGTGGTGGCAGCGCACGCTCTTACCCCCTCCACGCCTGCGCGCTTTGTGTAGTGGTTTTCATGCAGGTACATGGGCTGCGAAAAAATCCGCCGCCCCTAGTCCAATCCCAGTAGATTCCACCACACTTCCCCTGTTAAATCAGTTTGTTAATCCACTTTCCAGAGGGTGGCTTTTTTGTTGGTGCATTATAAGTGGCGACAAAATGGCGGCAGATTTTTTAGCTGGCAACATAAAACCTGCTGGCGAAGAAGAAACTGTCCGCAAAGGGCCGTTTACATATGCACGGTTAAGAGCGTTTTTCGATGACCAAATCAACGCCTTCATTTAGCAGCTCATTGATTGACACACCGTGCGCCTGCGCAGTGATAGCAAGCGCTTGATGCCGATCAGGCGTCAGTTATCTTACCGCTAAATGATTTATAAGGTTCAACGCCATCTTTACGGCACTCATCAAGAAAAACGGCAAGTGAGGCCGCGCCTTCCTTTTTTAACTCTTCCACGCTGTATGCGTAGAAATCAGCCCCGCCGTACAGGCCAACAAACTCCCCGCGAAATATTTCTATCTTAGGGTCAAAGGTGATGACGGCCATATGGCCGTCGATTTTGAGTGTATTATTCATGGTCTTATTCCTGAGCTATCGGGCCATATCCGGATGGCGTTCACCGCCCCCTTGTCAGTGGTTGGTCTGGGGTGTGGCCTGTGAAAGATTTTTTTCTGCCCTTTCAACAGTACCGCAATCCTTGAACCTAACCCCCCTCTAACCAACCTTACGCCCGCCAGAAAAAGCGTGAGCAGAGGATCAGCACCGGATAAATCTCCAGGCGCCCCATCAGCATTGCTCCGCACATCAGATATTTTGCGCCATCGCTTAAGGTGCCAAAAGTGGAGGCGGTTTCGCCAAATCCCAGTCCCATATTATTGATGCAGGCCGCCACGGTGGCGAACGAGGTCATCAGGTCATAGCCCATTACGTTTAACGACCAGATGAAAAAGATGGTGAACAGCATATAGAGGAAAAAGAAGCTCCAGACGGAGCGAAGGATGCGTTCGTTTACAACGCTTTCGCCGATGCGGATGCTCAACAATGCGCGGGGATGCGACAGCTGATGCAGCTCATGGCGGCTCTGTTTGAACAACACCAGAAAGCGCAGCGCCTTGATCCCACCGCAGGTTGATCCCACACAGCCGCCAAAAAAACTGGCCGTCAGCAGCAGCATAATGGTGTGCGCTGGCCAGTCAGCGTAATCGCTGGTTGCCAGCCCGTTATCAGTGATCATCGAACTGGTCAGGAAAAAGGCATGGACCAGGCTGCCCGTCGCGTTATACATGCCCGCGTGCCAGATTTGCCAGGCGGTAATCAGAACCACAATGGTGGTGACCAGCAGGAAGAAACGCAGCTCCGCATTCTGCCGGAACGGCTGCAACGTGCGCCGGGTAAAGGCGACGAACCAGACGGTAAAGTTGATGGCGGAGAGCAGCGAGAACAGCCCCGCCACCAGTTCAATCGGGTAGCTGTTCCAGTAGCCGATACTCTCGCTGCGGGTGGAGAAGCCGCCCAGCGATACGGTAGAGAGGCCGTGACAGAGCGCGTCAAACGCGGGCATCCCGGCCAGCATATAGGCCGCGGAACAGGTCAATCCCAGCAGCAGGTAGGTGAGCCACAGGCTGCGGGAAGTATCAGCCAGGCGCGGCGTTAGTCGCTCTTCTTTAAAGGGGCCAGGCATTTCAGACTGGTAGAGTTTTGCGCCCCCGATGCCCAGCAGCGGCAGAACCGCGACCGCAAGGACGATGACGCCCAGCCCGCCGATAAAGTTAAGCTGCGCCCGGTAGTAGAGGTAAGCATGCGGCAGCGCGCTGACGTCGCCTACCACCGTGGCGCCCGTGGTGGTAATGCCGGAAACGCCTTCAAACAGCGCGTCAGCAAAGCCCAGCCCGACAGAGTCATCCAGCCAGAGCGGCATGGCGCTGATAACGGAAAAGAGCAGCCAGAACAGCACGATAATCACAAAGCCGTCACGGGTTCTGAGCTGAATGCCGGCATGTTTCGTCGCCAGCCAGGCACCGCCGCCAAGCGTAAAAAAGGTCAGAAAGGTGGTCAGGAAAGCAAAGTAGCTGCGCTCTTTACTGATGAGGGCGATCAGCATCGGCGGCAACATCGAGAAACTGTAGAGGAGCACCAGAAAGCCACAGAGGTGCGTCACCACCCGCAGACGATGAAAGTTAATCACTGGTGTAAATTGCAAAACACGGCTCCGGTTATTTTTATTCTGGCAAAAATCCTGCCGCCCTATTAAACCCTTACCGCTGTAAAAATGTCGTAAAAAAATCAGGGTAAATGCAACAATCCGGTTTCGGGCCGTGACGATTAACATGCAGACGGGTTTAAGCTGCTGACTTAGTAACCGGGCGTCATGGATTCACGACTTAACAAGCCTGTCTGTCATACCGGCGGGGCGAAACTCTCCGCTAAAGAAGTTTTAACTTAACGGTACGCTGGCGTAATCATGTAAAAGAGCAGCTTCATCGCTGCTCTTATTGTGACAAAGTGAGGGGCTCACTTATTTTTCCGGATGCTGCTTCCCTTCCTCAATGAACTTCTCATCGATCTCGTCGCTGTTGCCCTGATGATCGCGACCGGAAAGCAGGTTCCAGCAGGCGATGAACATCGCGGCGATCAGCGGACCAATAACAAAACCGTTGATGCCATAAATTTCCATGCCGCCGAGCGTGGTAATCAGGATCAGATAATCCGGCATTTTAGTATCTTTCCCCACCAGAATCGGGCGAAGGATGTTATCCACCATGCCGATAACCACCACGAAGAAAGCGACCAGTAAAATGCCTTTCCACAACATGCCCGTGGCGAAGAGAAAGATCGCTGCCGGAACCCAGACTATCGCTGAACCAACTGCCGGGATCAGGGAAAGGAAAGCCATCAGGGCGCCCCACAGCAGGCTTCCTTCTATGCCGGCAAAATAGAACGCCACGCCGCCGAGCGTCCCCTGCACGATACCCACCACAACGGTCCCTTTCACCGTCGCCCGTGCAACCGCCACAAACTTCATAAACAGGTGATGTTTGGCGTAATCAGACAGGGGCAACGCTTCGAGGATAAGGCTGACGAGATGAGAGCCATCTTTAAGCAGGAAAAAGAGCAGATAGAGCATTACGCCAAAACCGACGGTAAAGCTGAAGGTGCTCTTGCCAATGAGGAATACGCTCCCGGCCAGATACTGCCCGCCCTGGAACGCAACCTGCGACAGCCTGGTCTGGATGTTGGAGGCGGTATTGAGATCGTGTTCCGCCAGGAAACTGTTCGCCCAGTCCGGCAGGTGCCGCATTACATCAGCCAGAACAACGGGCAGCTGGGTGTTGTTATTCTGTAGTTTGGTATAAACGACGTTGAATTCAATTGCCATTGAGGAGGCGATAATGGCCAGCGGCGTGAAGACTATCAGGCAGATCACCATGACCGTCAGGAGTGATGCCAGGCCATCTCGTTCACCAAGGTGCGCCCTGAACCGGGACTTCATTGGATGGAAAATCACGGCAAGGATGGCCGCCCACAGTACTGCGGAAAAGTAAGGCCCTAACACATTGAAAAAAGCCGCCGTCACGATAACCAGGATCAGGATAAAAAATCCCTTAGTCAGGCCTTTGAATCTCATAATTGTCCCTTAAACACTGCAATTTTGCTTCCGTAGCATAGAACGCCTCAGGGGTTTTGCAATGACGGCATGTCCGTACGAAGGGCCGGGAGGTTGGTGCGGATTGAGGCTGCGAATGTGTATGGCGAAAATCAACCAGCATGATGATGGCTGTCGTTGGGTCCTTTGTTCCGCCTCTCAGCGATGATTTCACCGTCTGGTGCACCGCTCACACAACATAGCGACCGATATCAAAAAGACGGGAGATATACGGGCTGTTGGCAACATCAGCCCGGCCTTAATCAGATAGCGACTCTCCCCTCCCGGCAAAGAGGATATCCAGTATCCCTGGATATACCGCCTCCTTACCGGGAAGGGAAAACCGGCTTACGCCGGCGTCAGCTTAACCGGCCACTGATTCAGAACGATGCCGCGCTTGCGGGCACCTTCGCCAAAATCCTGAAGCACCGCTTTGACATCGGGATCGATATACTCTGCATTATCATGGTCAACAATCACCACGCTGTTCTCCGGGATCTCCTCCAGCAACCCTTTCAGACGAGGGTTATGCATAAACGTCAGGTTCTGCTGAAAACGCAGGACAAAATGATCGTCATAGCGGGTCAATACCAGCGCATTGCGGTGACTTTTATAGATGCTGAAGAGGATTTGCGTCGCCAGACCAATCCCAATCCCTGCCAGCATGCCGAACACCAGAATGCCGCCGATGGTTGCCAGAAAGGGCACATACTGCTGTGCGCCCTTTCGGAAGTGTTCAACAAAGAGTCGCGGCGTGGCCAGCTTATAACCGGTGTAGAGCAGGACCGCCGCCAGGCTCGCCAGCGGAATGGCGTTCAGTATCTGACTGAAGAAAATGCCGCACACCAGTAACAGCACACCATGGATAAGAATGGAGATTTTACTCTGCGCGCCCGCGCTGACGTTAACGGAGCTGCGCACGATGACGGCAGTGATCGGCAGGCCGCCGAGGAAGCCGCTCATCAGGTTACCGATCCCCTGTGCGCGCATCTCTTTATCCGGAGAAGGTGCCGGATTCTGGGGCCGCAGTTTCTTCAGCGCTTCCTGACTCAGTAAGGTTTCCAGACTGGCGACAATAGCCAGCGTTACCGCGACGATATAGACCGCCGGATTCTGCCACACCGACCAGTCTGGCCGTTCAACCTCGCCGATCAGCGCCTGGATGCTGTTGAATTCAGGCAGGGAGATTCGCGTCAGGTTGCTGACCAGGCCCGGAAAGAAACTTCCGCCGATCAGGGTTACCATGCAGCCAAACAGGACGGCCATCAGCGGACCCGGTATCCAGCTTAGCGCCTTGATCTTTTTTACCGTCGATGTTGACCAGAACCACAGGATAAACAGGCCAATAGCGGAAACCGCGATAGCGGGCAGTGAGACGCTGAAGGCGCCCCCCGTTACCATTGTGGCTAAATCGCTCTCTTCAGCGACGCCCAGCGCGACGGGAATTTGCTGCATGATCAGCAGAATACCAATGGCCGCCAGCATCCCTTTAATCACCGTTCCCGGGACCAGGGTGATAAAACGTCCGGCACGCGCGACCCCTAACAGGAATTGCAGTACGCCGGCTACCATCAGCGCAAACAGCAGCGCGGAGAAAGAGCCAAGCGTTTCAATGGCGCCGGTCACTATGGTGACCAGACCGGCTGCCGGTCCGCTGACGGCGAATTTTGACGGGCTGAAGGTAGTGACGACCAGCCCGCCAATCACCCCGGTCAGCAGCCCGACGAAGGGCGGAAGGCCGCTGGCCTGAGCAATGCCCAGACAGAGCGGCAGGGCGACAAGAAAGACGACAAGGCCGGCGGGAATATCCTGACGAAGCGTACGTAAGTTCATGGTAACTGTCCCTCTGCGTTTTGCTGAATCAGCTCTTTGAGATGCCCCGAATGCAGATCGTATACACAGCCAAAAACGTCAAGCTCCCCGCCTGCACGCCAGGCATTGAGCACTGGTTCCGTGCGTATCAGCTGGCCAAACTGCGCCAGCACGTTAGCTTCCACCAGCAGATTAAGCCGCTCGCTTTCATCCGTCGTGTCACGAGTTTCAGCCAGGCCCGGGGCCAGCGCCTCACGAAGCTGGGTGATGCGACGTGCAAGCGGTGAGTTTTCATCAGAGAGAGGGATATCAGGCAGCGAAACGGCCGCCTGTACGCCGCCACAGCCATAGTGCCCACAAAGGACAATGCGTGAAACATTAAGGTATTCAATCGCGTACTGAAGGACGCTCATAAAGTTATCATCGCCGTTTACCACCATATTGGCGATATTGCGGTGCACAAACAGCTCGCCCGGATGGGCGCCGGTCAGGACTTCAGCGGGAACACGGCTGTCCGAACAGCCGATCCAGAGCGAGTGCGGCTTTTGCGAATGTACGTTCTGCTGAAAGTAATGAGGATTGCGTTGGCGGCGCTGCAAGGCCCAACTGCGGTTTTTCGCTAACAGGGGTTTTAGGGTCGTCAAAATAAAGCCTCTCTCTCAGGACAACAGGAATAAACCTGGGCGCCAGACGGAATAAAAGGGATATACAGAGGGAAAGCCTCTGTAATGAGTATGTACATAAGTGCTGGAATAAGTTCTGACATTTTAGTACCAGCAACATTATTAAGAGTAATCCTGGCTGACCCTGAAAATAATGAATTGTAATTTTACTTAAACCTGCTTTCCCTTAAACCCTGATTTTGCCAGTACACGACTTTATTCATAATAATTTCATATGGTTTATGATTATTTAATTTAATCATATTATTCAAAAACTTAAAAACATAACGTGCGTTATTACTTTTCGCTGGATACTTTATTTAATTACAAAACCCTGCCCGAATAATAAAGACATCTGTCTCCTTTTAATACCCCGCTCTCATAAGTCCTCATTTTAAAAATGGTTTATAAGAAGAGTAATTAAGCGAATGCAGGCAATATCATCCTCGCGAATGATCACTTTATTTATCAATTAATGTCAGGGTGAAATTTCACTATTTAAGAAACTTTACAACCCGGCATGAATTTATAAATGATAAACCCGCCCTCTTTTCTGCTGCCTCCGGTCGCTTAATTGCCATTATTCTGACCAAACCGCTCAACGGTGAACCCATGCCGCCGAAAAGCGGGGGCGCATCACACTCCCGGCGATGAGCGCTTGAGAATGCCGCGTTCGCCGCTAAAGTGGAACTCATCCGACCACTTCACCGCAGGATCCTATGCGCGCTTCCCTTTTCTCTCCGCTGGATCTGGGCTTTACCCAGTTAAAAAATCGCTTTCTGATGGGCTCCATGCATACCGGACTGGAGGAGCATCCCGACGGGCCGCGGCGGCTGGCCGCCTTCTATGCGGAACGTGCGGCGGCTGGCGTGGCGCTGATCGTGACCGGCGGCATTTCCCCCACACCAGAAGGCGTGGTGATGGCGGGTGCCTCAGTGCTGAATCATCCCGGTCAGCTGGCGCATCACCGTGAGATCACCGACGCCGTACATCACGCCGGCGGTAAAATCGCCCTGCAGATCCTGCATGCGGGCCGCTACAGCTATCAGCCAGCCCTGGTGGCGCCCTCGCCTTTACAGGCCCCGATTAATCCGTTCCGGCCCCACGCCCTGAGTCACGAGGCTATTCTGGCGCTGATCGCTGATTTTGCGCGCTGCGCCACGCTGGCCAGGCAGGCGGGCTATGACGGCGTTGAGATAATGGGTTCAGAAGGCTACCTGATTAACCAGTTCCTGGCCGCCCGCACCAACCAGCGAAACGATGAATGGGGAGGTGACGAGGCGCGGCGGATGCGTTTTGCCGTGGAGATCGTCAGCGCGGTACGTGAAGCGGTCGGTGAAGATTTTATCGTTATTTACCGGCTATCCATGCTGGATCTGGTCAGCGAAGGCAATACGCTTCCACAAACTATCCGGCTGGCGCAGACTATTGAGCAGGCTGGGGCCACGCTGATAAATACCGGGATTGGCTGGCACGAAGCGCGGGTGCCCACGATCGCCACTCCGGTGCCCCGTGGCGCCTTTGGCTGGGTCACCCGACAGCTCCGGCAGCACATCAGCCTGCCGCTGATTACAACTAACCGTATTAATCATCCCGACATCGCCCAGGCGCTGCTGGATGAGGGCTGCGCGGATATGGTGTCAATGGCGCGTTCTTTCCTTGCCGACGCAGAGTTTGTCAGTAAAGCGCAGCAGGGTCGCAGTGATGAGATCAATACCTGTATTGGCTGCAATCAGGCCTGCCTCGATCAAATTTTTGCCGGGAAGATTACCTCCTGCCTGGTGAATCCACGCGCCTGCCATGAAACCGAGATGCCAGTAATCAAAACCGGCCAGATAAAACAGCTTGCCGTGATTGGCGCAGGCCCGGCGGGCGTGGCGTTTGCCGTCAACGCGGCCATGCGTGGGCATAAGGTGACGCTGTTCGACAGCGCGGCGGAGATCGGCGGTCAGTTCAACATCGCCCGGCAGATCCCCGGCAAGGAAGAGTTCAGCGAGACGCTGCGCTATTTTCGCCGTCAGCTGGAACTGCACAACGTCGCGCTACGCCTGGGGGAGTGGGCCACCGTGCCAGCTCTGCAACAGTTTGATGAGATTATCCTGGCCAGCGGCGTCTCACCGCGTATTCCGGCAATCCCCGGTATCGATCACCCGTCGGTTCTCAGCTATCTGGAGGTGCTGCGCGATAAAAAGCCGGTTGGCAAACGCGTCGCAATTATCGGTGCCGGGGGCATCGGCTTCGATACCGCCGAATATCTCTGTCAGCACGGTCCCTCCACCAGCCTGGATGTTGAAGCCTTTTGCCGCCAGTGGGGAATTGACCAGACGCTTCAGCACCCTGGCGGCCTGACCGATCCTCAGCTTCCTCATTCTGAACGTCAGATCTGGTTGCTACAGCGCAAAGCGGGTAAACCCGGCGCGGGGCTCGGTAAAACGACGGGCTGGATCCACCGCGCAAGCCTGCAAATGCATGGGGTGACAATGTGGGGCGGCGTGGAGTATCTGAGGATTGATGACCAGGGACTGTTAATCCGCCGCGACGGCGTTGAAGCGCAGCTGAACGTCGATAATGTGGTGGTTTGCGCCGGGCAGGAGCCAAACCGGGCGCTGGCGGAACCGCTGATGGCCTCAGGCAAGCGCGTCCATATCATCGGCGGTGCGGATGTGGCGCTGGAGCTGGATGCCCGTCGCGCTATCGCACAGGGAACCCGGCTGGCGCTCAATATTTAGCAGCCAGGGGTTGCATCACGGCCATAATGTGCAGACATTGTCAGCATGACGTTTGCCGAAAAGGACTGTCTGATGCCTCTGCACTACCACTCTCCGCTATTGTCGGGTCTTGACTGGCTGGAACATGCTTTTCTGCCTGCGGGCGAGCGCCCGCCTGAAGACGCGATTTATAACCGTCAGCGCCACAGCGCCACCGTCGTGCTGGCGGATGAGGCGCTGCCGGTGAAAAGCCGCGACGCGGATGGCCTGATCGCCACGGATACCCGGCCGGTGGCGGTCTATACCGCAGATTGCCTTCCCGTGCTGATTGCAGATACGCAGATGAAGCAGGTTGCGGCTGTGCATGCCGGACTCAGCGGCGCACTGAAAGGCGTGGTGATCAATGCCATTCATCGCCTGTGCGAGCGCGGGGCATCGCCGGAGAGCCTGACGATCGCCATCGGCCCTTCTATCGGGCCGTGCTGTTACGAACTGGGGAAAACATTGATAGATCGGACAGAGCAGGAGGATCCGCTCAGCCTGGCCGGCATGATGCATTTTACTGAACAGCAGCCAGCCAATCCCCATGCCATACGCGCGCAGGCCTGTGGCACCACGCAGGGCGTCTGGTTCGACTTACCGCTGCTGGTGAAGCGGATGGCAATGCGCGAAGGCGTCCCCGAGGCGCAGATCGAGCTGAGCCGGATCTGTACCTACTGCATGGCGGAAGCGCAGGCGAGCTATCGCCGCAATACCCATTTCAGCCACGGCTATCAGCAGCGATTCTCCTGGATAAAGCGGCGGTAGAGCGGGACCCCGCCTAGCGGAGTTTTACCGAGCGCAGGATAACGAACTTCTGATTTGAGGCAACTGTGGTGCAGTTACCGAACAGTTTTTTCATCTTGCGGTAATAATCTAAGTGGCGGTTGCCCACGATGCGCAGCTCGCCACCGTATTGCAGGCAGCGCCGCGCATCGCGGAACATCTGCCAGGCGATATGATCGGTCAGCGCGCTTTGCTGGTGGAACGGCGGATTACAGAGTACCGCATGTAAGCGATCGGAAGGGAAACCGGCCATCGCGTTATTCACGCCAAAGTGGCTGCGGGCCAGATCCTCAGGACGGTTCAGCTCCACGTTCATCTCGCTGGAAGCCACTGCCATCCAGGATTCATCGAGGAAGTGCACCTCGGCAGCGGGGTTTTTCTCCAGCGCCATCAGGCCAATCACGCCGTTTCCACAGCCCAGATCGACAATCTCCCCTTCAAGCCCATCCGGCAGATGCTCCAGGAAGAAGCGCGCACCAACATCAAGGCCGCTGCGGGCGAAAACGTTGGCATGGTTGTGAATCTGGTATGAAGTGCCGTCAAGCGGCCAGCTGTTGATAACCGGCGAGTCCGCAAGCGCTGGCAGCGTCGGCGTGCAGTAGATCAGCCGCGCTTTTTTGACCGCGAGTGACGTTTTGGTGGTGCCTAATACGCGCTCAAATAGCTGTAACGTCGAGGTGTGGATATCCTTCGCCTTACCCGCCGCGATAACCTGCGTCTGTGGCGTGACCACGCTGCGCAGCGCGCGCAGCTGCTGCTCAAGCAGCGCCAGCGTTTTAGGGATTTTAATCACCACGCGCGCAGGGGAGTCGGGCAGTGGCGCAAGGCTGTCCAGCAGCGTTACGTCACCTTCATCCATGCCGTTCATCGACAGGTTCTGTCGTGTTGCCTGATGAGCGATAAATGAGTCGCTGATGCTGTATAACTCTTCGCCGAAGAGCGCGCAGGCCAGCGCGCCAAAGGTGTCATTGAAGATCAGGGTTGGCCCGTTCGCGGGAGTTTCGGCAATGTGGCTGAGCAGATACTCATCGGCTGCATCCCATGCCTGCAACGGACTCTCTTCGCGCATCTGGGGAAAACGGTGCAGCGTCAGCGTGCGGTGGCTCAGTTCGAGTTGGCTCATGGGATCTCCGGCGTGGTAAAATTCCCGCGTTTTATCCCCTAAAACGGGCCGACAGTAAACGTTTTTCTTCCGCCGGCGGCGCGGTCAGCGTTAAAAGTGGCGCTCAACGCTCTCTTCGGTGAGGACGTGCCGCCCCGGCGATCGCCGGAGCGATGTTCAACTGCCGCCTTAAAAGGCTATAATCGGGGAAATTTATTACTTTTCCGGCATTATGACTCAGTTACGCTATCTGAACGGTTATCCCTCCAACATTATCACTCAGGTGCAGACGCTGTTTGACCAGAGCAAGCTGGGCCTCTGGCTGGATAAAAAGTATCCGGGCGGTCATAGCGTGCAGAACGATAAGGCGTTGTATCAGTACGTTTCCGATCTCAAACAGCGCTATGTGAGGAATGCCTCCGCGCTCTCTAAGGTAATGTACGACAACAAACAGAACCCGATTAAGGGCACGCTGGGCACCAATACTTTTGTCTCCCGCGTGCAGGGCGGCAAGCTGAAATCCAATAATGAAATCCGCATCGCCACTCTGTTCCGCGACGGCCCGGAAGATTTTTTACGGATGATCGTGGTCCATGAACTCGCGCATCTGAAAGAGAAAGAGCATAACAAAGCGTTCTACCAGTTATGCTGCCACATGGATCCCGATTACCATCAGCTGGAGTTTGATATGCGGCTCTGGCTTAACTGGAAAGAGCTGAATAAAGAACGTCCCTGAATACGCGGCCGGAGACGCCAGCAGTGAACCGCCTTCTATCTCATATCTCACGTCTGACGCATAAGCTTATGGACAATGCGGGCCAGAGCGGCCCTGGGTGTGAAATCCCTCCTGCGACAAAACGCGGTAAGCAGCGCCCGCCGTCAGAGAAACGCCTTCGCCTTCTGGATAAGGCTGGTTTTGGTCAGCGCGCCAAGATATTTTCTTTCCTGCGGATTGTTCAGCACCGGTAACCGCTCCAGCGTCACTCTCGCAAAGGCTTCCCACCCTTCCGTAATGGTCTGGTTTTCAAAAATGGTCGGAAAATCGGCGTCCATCACGCAGCTGACCGGGGAATTCAGCGTGATTTCTTTATCCAGCACCTTACGGGAAATGTCATGGATGGACGTCGCGCCAAGAAACTGCCCTTCATCATCGACCACATAGACAAAGCGCTCCCGTTTCAGCGAGCTGACCGCCAGCGCTTTGCCCACGGAATCGTCAGGCCTTAGCGCCGCGCCTGAGACAATGAACTGCGAAATGATGCCATTATCAAACTCGAACTTTGCATCTGAGCGGCTGAAGTGGTTTTTAATCAGCGGATAGGTGCTGGCGAGCTGCAACCGGTAAGCGGTCATGGTGGCCAGCACGCAGGCGATCATCGTCGGAAAAAGCAGACTGCTGTTGAGCGTCATTTCCAGTACCATCAGCATCGCCATCAGCGGTGCCTGGCTGACCGACGCCAGCACGGCCCCCATGCCGATGGCGGCAAAAATGACCGCGTGGCTGACCGGCAGGCCCGCAAACGTCGCCAGCGAGGCCAGCAGCACGCCGAGAATGGCGCCAATCAGCAGCGAGGGCGTAAAGAGACCGCCAACGGCATTCGATCCAACCGACACGGCGGTGGCGACCATCTTCAGCACCAGCAAAAGCAACAGCCCTTTCAGCATCAGGCCGCCGGCCATGATCGCCACAATCACTTCGTAACCGTTGCCAAGTATATTGCTGCTGCCCATCGCCAGAATACCGACAAGCAGCCCGCCCAGCCCTAAACGCAGCGGCAGACTTTTTACCCTACCAAAACGGGTTTTGCACTGATTGATCAGCCAGATAAATGCCCCGCCCACCAGCCCGGCCAGCAGCCCCAGCGCAACGGTCAGCAGCATGTTAACGGGCGTCAGCTCAAACTGCGCGCTGGTCAGGGTATAGATGGCGGAACGGTGTCCCAGCGTCCACATGGTCAGCACCGCCACGCCGGAGGAGATAATCAGCGGGATCACGCGCTGAAGCGCAGAGATGCCAAACGCGATTTCCGCCACAAAAATGGCGGAGGCGAGCGGTGCATGATAGACGGACGAGAGGCCCGCCGCCGCCGCCATCGCCACCAGATCGCTGTTTTTCAGGTTGAAACGCTGAAAGCAGAACCGCCCCATCAGGCTGCCGCAGAGCGCGGAAAGCTGCACCATCGGCCCCTCCTTCCCGATTGACGCCCCGCTGCTGATACTGGCGATAGAGGAGATCGCCCGGAACAGCGAGGTTTTGGTCGGAACCGCATCCAGCCTGGCGTTAATCACCTCCAGATAGTCTGTCCGCACCGTCTCTTTTTGCTCAATCGCCGTGGCATAACGCAGAAAGAACCCGGCTATCACGCCGCCAGTCCCGACGATCAGCGGCCAGAAATACCAGGGATAGACGTTAATCGCCTGAGTAATGTCCTTTTCGGTGCCGAACAGCAGAGAGTTGATTAGCTCGATGGTCATCCGGAAAAGCAACGTCACCAGCGAGGCGGCAAATCCCACCGGAATCGCAACAAGTATGCTGGTCCAGTTCAGTGCATGTCGGCTGCCCGTAGTCATTGTTGTGCATTTATCCCGGAAGGTGTTCTCTGCCCCTATCCTCCAAGAGGCGGCGTAAAAAATCAAATATTCATCCGCTTTCCCCGGCGTTGCCATTACCGGTTTTTGTTATTAAAACAACGATTTTTTCACAGCCCGCCGCCAGCCCCGCATGCTACTCTGATCGAGAACAGGGTGGGACGCTGACCGATCGGTTCCACAGATAATTTAATAAGTGGAGATCGCAACAAGCCATGATTCGCTTCGCAATAGTAGGCACCAACTGGATTACGCGGCAGTTCGTCGATGCCGCTCATGAAACCGGTAAAATGAAACTTACCGCCGTTTATTCCCGGGCGCTTGAACAGGCTCAGGCCTTCAGCAACGATTATCACGTGGCGCATCTTTTTACCTCCCTGGAGCAGATGGCCCAGTCCGGTGACATCGACGCGGTCTATATCGCCAGCCCGAATGCGCTGCACTGCCAGCAAGCGCTGCTGTTTATGCAGCACGGGAAACATGTGATCTGTGAGAAGCCGCTGGCATCCAACCTGCGCGAAGCCGAAGCGATGATCGCCTGCGCCCGTAAAAACCAGGTTGTGCTCTTTGAAGCGTTCAAAACCGCCAGCCTGCCTAATTTCCAGGTTCTTCAGCAGTCGCTGCCGAAAATCGGCAAGCTGCGTAAGGCGCAGCTGACCTACTGCCAGTATTCATCCCGCTATCAGCGCTACCTGGATGGTGAGAACCCGAATACGTTCAATCCGGCCTGGTCCAACGGCTCCATCATGGATATCGGCTTTTACTGTCTGGCCTCGGCGATCGCGCTTTGGGGCGAACCTGCCAGCACGATCGCCAACGCCTCTCTGCTGGAAAGCGGCGTGGATGCGCATGGCACCGTGGTGATGGACTACGGCGATTTTGACGTTACGCTGCTGCATTCCAAAGTCAGCCAGTCCGTTAACACCAGTGAGATTCAGGGTGAGGATGGATCGCTGCTCATTGAGCAGATAGCCGAGTGTCAGCGCATCACCTTCGTACCGCGCAGCGGTAAGCCGCAGGATCTCAGTCAGCCTCAGCACATCAATACCATGCTCTACGAAGCGGAAACCTTTGCCAAACTGATAGAGGGTAATCAGGTGGATCACGCTGGTCTGGCCCGATCGCGCAGTACGGCGAAGTTGCTGACCGAAATACGCCGTCAGACCAACGTTATCTTCCCTGCGGATAATGTGGTTATGTAAACATTTCTAAATATTACCGCCTGAGATTGACCTGGGGTGCTCTGGCACCTATCTTCATTCGCAGCAAAGGGGAGTAACTTCATTGCCGGCTAATCGTCAATACGGTACCTAAGTACCCGGTTACCGGGCAGCCAGGATCGCATCCTGCGTTGTAAGTGAGACCTTGCCGGGAGGCGAGGTTTGCTGACAGCATCAACACTGTGGCTGACGTCTTCCAACGTTGGCCATTTTTTATGCACAGGATAATGCCATGAATAGTGTAGGAACACCGTTACTCTGGGGCAGCTTCGCTGTCGTGGTGCTGATTATGCTGGCGATCGATCTCTTTTTGCAGGGTCGTCGCGGCGCGCAAAGTATGACATTCCGGCAGGCTGCCGTATGGTCTCTGATCTGGGTCTCCGTCTCTCTTCTCTTTGCTGCGGCCTTCTGGTGGTATCTGAAAGGAACCGTCGGCCCCGAAATTGCCCATACCCAGACGCTCGCCTTTCTGACCGGCTACGTGCTGGAAAAAGCGCTGGCTGTCGATAACGTCTTCGTCTGGCTGATGCTGTTCAGCTACTTCTCCGTTCCCGCAGCGCTGCAACGTCGCGTATTGATCTACGGCGTGCTGGGTGCCATCGTCCTGCGTACTATCATGATCTTCGCCGGCAGCTGGCTGGTTTCTGAGTTCGCCTGGATCCTTTACGTGTTTGGTGCCTTCCTGATCTTTACCGGCATCAAGATGGGGATGCCCGGTGGCGAAGGGGAAGAGGCCGTCGGCGACAAGCCGGTCGTGCGCTGGCTGCGCAGCCATCTGCGAATGACCGACAATCTGGAGGGGGAAAAATTCTTCGTCCGTCGTAACGGCATTCTGTTCGCCACACCGCTGCTGCTGGTGCTGATTATGGTGGAACTGAGCGACGTGATTTTCGCGGTCGACAGCATTCCGGCGATCTTCGCCGTGACAACCGATCCCTTTATCGTGCTGACCTCTAACCTTTTTGCCATCCTCGGCCTGCGTGCCATGTACTTCCTGCTGGCTAATGTCGCTGAGCGTTTCTCCATGCTCAAATATGGTCTGGCGGTGGTACTGGTCTTTATCGGTATTAAAATGCTGATCGTCGATTTCTATCACATCCCTGTGGCCATCTCCCTCGGCACCGTGGGAGGTATCCTCGCCCTGACGCTGCTGATTAACACCTGGGTTAACCGCCGCAACGATCGCCGGTTATCGGGCAAATAAACGCGGTCATTTTGTGAGTAAGGCCCGGAGTACGCAAAGTTAATGCATCTCCGGGCTCAATTTCGCTACTTTTCGCTTTCCCTGCCAGGACATTTCCTTATACTTCCCAGCGCAAACATGAGTATGCCGCTATGTTCAGCGCGATCGACGCTGACGCGCATCCCTATCACTATCACAGCTGGTTTCTACTATGAGTATGGAAAATAATCGTTCGGGTCTGCTGCATCGCCTGATGCAGGGTAGCCTTGTCACCCAAATCATGATTGGTCTGGTGGCGGGCATTGTGCTGGCATGGTTCTCCAAAGAGAGCGCGCTGGCCGTTGGGCTGCTGGGCGATCTCTTCGTCAGCGCATTGAAGGCGGTTGCGCCCATTCTGGTCATGGTGCTGGTTACGGCCTCAATTGCCAGTCACCAGCAGGGGCAGAAAACCACTATCCGCCCCATTATCACGCTATATCTGTTAGGCACCTTCTGCGCCGCCGTAGTCGCGGTTATCTTCAGTAACCTGTTCCCTCAGACCTTAGCGCTGACCGCTGCCACGACAGAAATCACGCCGCCTACCGGCGTTCTGGCCGTATTGCAGGGCCTGCTTAAGAGCATGGTGGCGAATCCGGTTGATGCGCTGATGAACGCGAACTATATCGGTATTCTGGTCTGGGCTATCGGGCTCGGCATTGCCTTCCGCCACGCAAGCAGCACGACGCGCACTTTTCTGCACGACACCTCCACTGCGGTCACCGGACTGGTACGCATCGTGATTCGCTTCGCGCCGCTCGGTATTTTTGGGCTGGTGGCGTCCACTTTGGCCTCAACCGGTTTCTCGGCGCTGTGGGATTATGCCCATCTGCTCTGTCTGCTGCTGGGCTGTATGCTGCTGATGGCGCTGGTGGTGAATCCACTGCTGGTCTGGTGGAAGATCCGCGCCAATCCTTATCCGCTGGTGTTTACCTGCCTGCGCGAAAGCGGCGTTACCGCCTTTTTCACCCGCAGCTCCGCCGCCAATATCCCGGTTAATATGGCGCTGGCGAAAAAGCTGAATCTGGATGAGGATACCTACTCCGTTTCGATTCCCGTCGGGGCGACCATCAGTATGGCTGGCGCGGCGATCACCATCACCGTGCTGACGCTGGCGGCGGTTACAACGCTCAATATTCAGGTCGATATTGGCTCCGCTATCCTGCTGAGCCTGGTGGCGGCCGTCTGTGCCTGTGGCGCTTCGGGCGTGGCGGGCGGTTCACTGCTGCTGATCCCGGTAGCCTGCAATATGTTTGGCATCCCGGATGATATCGCCATGCAGGTGGTCGCCGTTGGCTTTATTATCGGCGTACTGCAGGATTCTGCCGAAACGGCCCTGAACTCCTCCACCGATATTCTGTTTACTGCCGCTGCCTGTATGGCTGAAAAGCGTCGGGAAGAGCAGAAAGCGGTGTGATGCCGGTGGCGCGGTCGGGCCAGCGAGCCTGACCGCACCCTATTGCCGGGTGCTTTCCGCTCTCCGGAGCTAACTGTTCCTGTTCCCCGAAGTCTGGCCTCATTTTTATAAATCGCCGCAGCAGAAGACCGGATCACAAGGTAAGCCCCCGCCCGTTTGTCACTTTCCGGAAGAGAAACTTACCATACCGACTCATCATCAGGACGTTAACAGGCTGGCAGGAAACCGCTGACGGCTTAACAGATAAAAATGGTGCTGAGTCCCCGCTTCGGGTTTCAACTGCGGGAAAGGAGCGTTCTTAATGCGCGTAAAGGCCAGAGTAAGACGCAGATGACGCGATTAATGTCAGCCTGTGTAAAGCCACTTTCCGCTTACCGCCAGCCCCTGTAAAACATCGTTAATGCCAAGTTTCCCCTGTCTCAGTTGCCCGTAGTTTGTTACAGTCAACCGTCATTTTTTACGGTTTGAGGCAGAATCAAGGTGCCGCGCCGCTTTTCTGACAAAGGTAGAAGACCGTACGTGTCCTGACTCAGCCTGCACCTATAATAAATAATATTTCGTGACGGCCTTTGCCAGAACAACGTTAACAATGATGTTCAGGAATACCCAATGGATATATTTAAAGAACTGATACATGCGCTCTGGCAACAGGATTATGAATCCCTTGCCGATCCGTCGCTGGTTTGGGCGATTTATTTTGTCCTCTTTATGATCCTTTTTCTGGAAAATGGCCTGCTTCCCGCCGCGTTTTTGCCGGGTGACAGCCTGCTGATTCTGGTCGGCGTGCTGATTGCCAAAGGCACGATGACCTTCCCACTGACGCTGCTAATCCTGACCACGGCGGCAAGCCTGGGGTGCTGGGTGAGTTATATTCAGGGCCGGTGGCTGGGCAATACGCCCACGGTACAAAAATGGCTCTCCCATCTGCCCGCCCAGTATCATCAGCGGGCCTATCAGCTTTTCCATCGTCACGGCCTGTCCGCGCTGTTAATAGGACGCTTTATCGCCTTTGTCCGCACGCTGCTGCCGACCATTGCGGGCCTGTCGGGCCTGAGTAATGCGCGTTTCCAGTTTTTTAACTGGATGAGCGGACTGTTATGGGTATTGATCCTGACAGTGATGGGCTTTGCCCTCGGCAAAACCCCCCTCTTCCTCAAATATGAAGATCAGCTGATGTTCTGTCTGATGCTGCTGCCGCTGGTGCTGCTGGTCTTTGGCCTCTTTGGTTCGCTATACGTGCTGTGGCGCAAAAAACGCAGCCCGGACAATGGGAAAGGACACTCCTGATGCTCACTCAACGCCGCCCCTCTCTGCGGTTGCTTGCTGCCCTGTTGGCTGGCGCTGCGGCGCTGCTGCTGGTGGCCTTTTTGCCCGCGCTGTTTCGCAACGAAACCGCCCTGCAAATCCGCCCCTCACAGCAGGGCATTTCCGTGCCCGACGGGTTTTATGTTTACCAGCGCCTTAACGCCAAAGGCATTCACATCAAAAGCATCACGCCGGATGATAATTCTCTGGTCATAAAATTTGACTCGGCCGAACAGAGTAAGGCCGCTGAAAAAGTGCTCCGCGACATGCTGCCCTATGGTTTTGATATCGCCCGCCTGGATAAAACGGCCTCCCCGGAGAGGACTAGCCGTATCAGCCCCGCCAGAAAGACGCTGGGCTGACGGGCAGCCGCCTGTTCGCCCGCCCTTCCCGCTATCCCTAAGAATCTTCTCTCTTTTTGAGCTTTCCCGGTTTTATGACTATGCTTAACGGGCGTGTATTTCCAACCGCAGTGATGGGAAAAACCGGAACGTTCCAGCGTCCCGGGCAATGGAAGGTAGCGACCACTATGATTTACCGCACGATCCTTGGCCTCGGCCTTTTGACGCTGACCACTATCACCCATGCAGCTGACTCCCTTTGTATGCAAAAGGCGCAGGATATTCAGCATGAGATCGATCTGGCCCGCCAGAATGACAACCAACGCCGCGTGAACGGACTGGAACGGGCTTTAACTGAAGCACGCGCGGGTTGTACTGACGAAAAGCTGAAATCTCTTCACCAGGAAAAGATTAAAGAGCATCATCAGAAAGTGGAGGAACGTCAGAAAGCGCTGGATAAGGAAAAAGCGGAGGGTGATGACAGTCAAAAAATCGCCAAACGTGAAGCTAAACTGGCCGAAGCCAGGCGTGAACTTAGGGAAGTCCAGGCAGCACCCTATTAGGTCGCTGACTCTCTGGCTCTCACAACTGACCAATAAAGGAGTTTGTCATGTCTAAAGACACCACATCTGAGCACCTGCGCGCCGAACTGAAAACGCTGGCGGATACGCTGGAAGAAGTCCTGAGCCACACCGGCGACAAGTCCAGGAGCGAACTGGATAAGCTGCGTAGCAAAGCGCAGAGCGCGCTGAAAGATACCCGTGCCCGTCTGGGTGATTCAGGCGATCGCATCGCCAAAACCTCGCGCGAAGTGGCAGACCACGCTGACGTTTACGTGCGTGACAATCCCTGGACCAGCGTAGGTATCGGCGCCGCTGTAGGTGTCGTGCTGGGTGTCCTGCTGACGCGTCGCTAATTATGGCAAATTCTCCGCAAAGCCACGGCCCCGGCAAAGGGGTCATAGACATCGGACAGCGCATCGTCACCACGCTGGTCGGGATCGTGGAAACCCGTGTGCGGCTGGCGGTGGTTGAGCTTGAGGAAGAGAAAGCCAATCTGATCCAGATGCTGATTATGATTGGCCTGACAATGCTCTTTACTGCCTTTGGCCTGATGAGTCTGATGGTTCTGATTATCTGGGCCGTCGATCCGCAATACAGGCTGATGGCGATCGGCATTACTACCGGCATGCTTTTTGCGCTGGCGCTGATTTTCGGCCTCTGGACGCGGGCAAAATCGCGGCGCTCCACGCTGCTCAGCGCCACGCGCCGGGAGCTGAAGTCAGACCGTGAACTGCTGGAGGATGACTGATGAGCCGCGAGCGTGACGAGCATAAGGCCGAGCTGTTGCGCCAGATTCAGCAGCAACGGCTGGATCTGAGCGCAGGCAGAAAGCTCTGGCTGGAGCGCACCGCGCGCTACGATCGGGGCTGGATGACGCTGGTTAACCTGCGCCGCTATGCGGCCGTAGGCAGCGGTCTGATGGCCATCTGGTCCGTGCGTAACCCCCGCTTTATTACTCGTATGGTTAAGCGCGGTCTCGGCTTCTGGAGCACCTGGCGCATCGTGCGGGCTTATCTGCCCGGCCGCTAAGCGCTTCAGAGCCTCGCCGACCTTCCTGGGGACCAGACTCTGCTGGCCCCAGCCATAACTTCAATTTTACTGAACAACTAAAACAGTTTATCTCGCTTACAAAAATCCCCTTACGCGAATATTATCTCCAGCAACGAAAGGTACTGCGCTCAACGTCGCGTTATGCCTGAAGAAATAGCGGCTGGCATCGTCGCCAGACTAACAATTATTGCTGGAGTTAATCATGAAAAAATTCGAAGATGCAGGGTTCCTGGTGGCACGTATTCTGATGCCAATCCTGTTTATTGTTGCTGGCTGGGGTAAGATTTCCGGTTATGAAGGGACTCAGCAGTATATGGAGAGCATGGGCGTTCCCGGCTTCTTCCTGCCGCTGACCATCCTGCTTGAATTCGGCGGCGGTCTGGCGATCCTGTTTGGCTTCCTGACCCGCTTTACCGCTATCGTCACCGTGGTCTTTACTCTGCTGACCGCTGTGCTGTTTCACAGCGATGCCTCAGTGGCGGGTAACTCCATCAACTTTATGAAGAACCTGAGCATTGCTGGTGGCTATCTGCTGCTGTTCATCACCGGCCCGGGCGCAATCAGCATCGACCACCTGCTGCGCAAAAAAACAAAACTGAACGGCGCTAAAGCAGCGGCATAATAAAACAGGCGGGGCCAGCCGATTGCTGCCCTGCCTCTCTTTTATTGCGCGGCTAACGTTCTCCCGGATGCTTTAAATAGTATTCCGGCTTTAACTGCCTCAGCGTTAAAGCATCCGGGCGTTATCTGAGCGGAAACAGTAAAAATAAATAAGGGCCAACGGGTAATCCGCATTCACCGATAGCCTTGATAGCCTTTTTTTATTTTTATCAGAAAAATTCATTCAGTGACTGACAGATAACGCTTTACAGCTATGAAATGGCGACAGGCTTAATAAGCCAGATACGGGAAAACCAGGGGCGGTAATAATCACCTCCGTACAATCTGTTATGCTTCTCTGTAATGCAGATCGACTTCACGTAGCGCAGGGTGAGGTAAGCTGTTATCTCATCAACCCCCCCGGAAATAAACAGCCAAATAAACGTCAAGGAGCCCGCTAATGGGACAACTTATCGAGGGTGTCTGGCACGATAACTGGTACGACACCAAATCCACCGGTGGCCGCTTTAAGCGTTCTGAATCCGCCTGGCGCAGCTGGGTAACCGCTGACGGCGAAGCCGGACCCACTGGCAAAGCGGGTTTTCAGGCTGAGGCGGGCCGCTACCATCTCTACGTTTCTCTTGCCTGTCCCTGGGCGCACCGTACGCTGATTATGCGCAAGCTGAAAGGACTGGAACAGATGATCTCCGTCTCCGTCGTTCATCCCCTGATGCAGGAAAACGGCTGGACCTTCGATGAGGCCTTCCCTGGCGCCACCGGCGACAGCCTTTATCAGAATGACTTCCTCTATCAGCTTTATCTGCACGCGGATAGCGACTATACCGGGCGCGTCACCGTTCCCGTGCTCTGGGATAAGCAGCAGAACACCATCGTCAGTAATGAATCAGCCGATATCCTGCGCATGTTTAATAGCGCGTTTGATGGCGTGGGTGCGCGTGCGGGGGATTATTATCCTGTCGCGCTGCGCGACAAAATCGATGAAGTGAATAGCTGGGTTTACGACACGGTCAACAACGGCGTGTACAAATCCGGTTTTGCCACCTCGCAGGAAGCTTATGATGAAGCGGTTACCGCCCTGTTCAGCTCGCTTGACCGGCTTGAACAGATGCTGGGACAGCACCGCTACCTGACCGGCGATCGGCTGACCGAGGCTGACCTGCGCCTCTGGACCACGCTGGTTCGCTTCGATCCGGTTTACGTCACCCACTTCAAATGCGATAAGCACCGCATCAGCGACTATCTCAACCTCAACGGATTTTTGCGGGAAATTTATCAGATGCCGGGGCTGGCAGAAACGGTCGATCTGGCGCATATCCGCCATCATTACTACCGCAGCCATACCACCATTAATCCGTCCGGCGTGATTTCATTGGGGCCGGCCTTTAACTGGGATGAGCCGCATGGCAGGGATGAGCGCTTCCGCTTACGCTAAATGCCACGTACGGACCTGCCGGAAGTTCGCTGTCCGGCAGGTGCAATCGCCTGTCCCGATCCAAGATAGGGCTTATTTCTGCTGCTTCGCCAGAAGCTTCGGAATTTCACGCAGGCACCAGGCTTTCGCCTCTCCCATACTGTCCCGCCGCCACGCCATAATAATGTCCACCTCCTGGGTATATTCCGGGCTGACGACGCGCAGGCGACCTTCCGCAATATCTTTTTCCACCATCGGATAGGGGATCGACGCCACGCCCAGCCCTGCCAGCAAGGCGCGATGCTTATCTTCGATAGAGCTCACCGTCAGACGCTGCTGCTTGTCCAGAAGCTGCACGGTCAGCACCGGCCGCTCCCGCGCGGTATCCGCCACCGCGATACCGCGATATTTTACGCGCGTCACTTCGGAAAGCGGCTCTGGCTCATCGTGAATGGGGTGATCCGGGCTGGCGACAATCACGCTGATCATGCTGTAGAGCTTGCGGGTATTAATTTCTGAGGAGGCGCGAAAATGCAAATCGGGCGCAATCACAATATCTGCCCGCCCCTGCTCCAGCCGCTCCCAGGCCCCGGCCAGCACTTCCGTCACCAGCGAGATTTGGGTATTCGCCTTCACGGCCAGCTTATCGATCAGCGGAAAGAGATAGCGGCAGGGCACCAGCGCTTCGCTGACGATTGTCAGATGGGTTTCCCAGCCTCTGGCCAGCGCTTCGGCGTCGGTGGTCAGTTTATCCGCCGCTTCGAGCAGCACCCGGCCACGCTCCAGCAGCATCCGCCCGACGTTGGTGAATTTGGTCCGGTGGCCGGAGCGATCGAAGAGCACCACGTCCAGCTCTTCCTCCAGTTTCTGCATGGTATAGCTTAAGGCGGAAGGAACACGTCCCAGCTCATCCGCCGCCGCCGCAAAACTGCCCCGACGATCGATAGCATCCATTACGCGTAATGCTTCCAGCGTCAGCGCACGGTCTTTTGCCATAGCATTTCTCTGTCAGTAAATTTGAACATGCCAAGCAGATTAACTGGCTAACAATCCTGCGTCCAGAAACTTACTATAAGAACATCATAAACGGCCGGAAATACGAGCGGCCGGATGGGAGGATTTCATGATTACCAGTCGCACCGCGCAAGAGTGTGGCAAGGCTGATTACGGTTGGCTACAGTCGCGATACACCTTTTCCTTTGGCCACTATTTTGATCCAAAATTACTGGGCTACGCCTCTTTACGCGTGCTCAATCAGGAAGTGCTGACACCAGGGGCCTCCTTTCAACCCAGAACCTACCCAAAGGTCGATGTTCTGAATCTGATCCTGCAAGGCGAGGCGGAATATCGCGACAGCGAAGGCAACCACGTTACCGCCAGCAGTGGGGAAGCGCTGCTGCTCTCTACCCAGCCAGGCGTCAGCTACAGTGAACATAATAACAGTAAAGAACAGGCGCTGACGCGTATGCAGCTCTGGCTGGATGCGGCCCCAACGCGTGAAAGTGCGGCGGTGCAGCGTCTGGCTATGCCGCCCAATCAGCGCCATCTGCTGCTGGCCTCGCCGGACGGCGCGGAGAACAGCCTGCAGCTTCGTCAGCAGGTCTGGGTTCATCAGCTACAGCTTGAACCCGGCGAGGTGGAAACCATTGCGTTGCGTGGCCGCCAGGCTTATCTGCAATCGATACACGGCGCGTTAAACGTCGGCACACCTTCCCGCTCCAGACAGGCGCTGGTTTGCGGAGATGGTGCGTTTATTCAGGAAGAAGAGAGCGTAACGCTGACGGCCAGCACCCCGCTGCGGGCGCTGGTGATTGATTTACCAGTCTGACAACAGACACCGGGACATGCGCCCGGTGTTGTCAATACAGCCTGCGGCCTAGTTCAGTTTTGAAGCGCGCAGCGGCAGCCAGTAACGATGCAGCGTCAGCGCTGCCGGGCCAATCGCGTTCTGGCTCTGCACATAGGCTTCCGGCGTCATCTGCTCAAGCTCAGAGAAACGGCTTTCCATACCGTGAAGCGCAATGGCGTCCAGCGCTTTCTGCTGCTGCTCCGGCAGCGCTGCCCAGTCCCCCAGCGCTACGCCGCGCAGGTAGCCAACACACCAGTCTTCCACAACGGTATACTCTTCGCCGTCCATCTCACTGATGCCAAACAGCGGCGCAAACTGATCCGGCGCATCGTTCAGCCTTTCGGCAATGTCGTTCATATGCTGCCAGGTTAGCTGTTGAAAGCGCTCCCTCTTCTCGTCGGAAGGCCATTCAGGCCGATCGTCTTCATCGCCCCACAGTGCCGCCAGCCAGAGAGCCGGTTCCACCACATTCGGGCCGGAGAGAAGGGCGGTCAACATGCCGTCCAGTTCAGAAACATCCATGACGGAGGCGTCATTGCCGTATTCAAGCAGAACATTGTCCAGCCACTCCAGTTCTTCTTCCGTTAAGGGTCCAGTATTCATGCTGCGTTCTCCTGCGCCTGTCGAAAGGGTTTCGGAGCCATCTTACTCCGTTTGAAAAGGACTGCTGCAAAAAACTGTTTCCGGGGATAAACGGCCTGTTTCTTATCTACATTATGGCTGAAAAGTGCGATAAGGCTGCTGTAAACGCTCAATAAATGTGAACCGTTGGGGTTTGTTCCAGGAAGGATGCTGCGCGAAGATAAAGAAGAAAAAGCATTATTTGCTGGCGGGGTAATAATGGCCGGCGTGACTGTATATAAAGTTCTGATTCCTTCCAGAGCAAAAACCAGAATAACTGGAGAGGCTAAATGAGTCCGTAGCTAAACGGTAAAACACGCTCTTCCATCAACATATTTCTGAGTGGCCATTCATCTTTCCATCCTGCGGAAAGCAAAAAACCCGCCGGAGCGGGTTTTTACTGAATGTGTTGAAGCTGACCGGTAAGCCGGGTTCTGTCGTGGACAGTCATTCATCTAGGCCAGCAATCGCTCACTGGCTCAAGCAGCCTACCCGGGTTCAGTACGGGCCGTACCTTGTGAACCCCTATTTGGCCTTGCTCCGGGTGGAGTTTACCGTGCCGCGAACTGTTGCCAGACGCGCGGTGCGCTCTTACCGCACCCTTTCACCCTTACCTGATCCCATTTCTGGGCCATCGGCGGTTTGCTCTCTGTTGCACTGGTCGTAGGCTTGCGCCCCCCAGGCGTTACCTGGCACCCTGCCCTATGGAGCCCGGACTTTCCTCCCCTCTGTCTGTCTCCCCCGAAGGAGGACGGCAACAAAGCGGCGACTGTCTGGTCAGCTTCGGCGCGGATAATAGGGCATTCCACGCGGTTTGTCACCCCTCTTGCTGTTCCAGCGCGTACTTATAGAGCGCATTCTTCTTCACACCGTGGATCTCAGCGGTCAGCGCGGCGGCCTTTTTCAGCGGCAGCTCCTTCTGTAACAGCGCCAGGGTGCGCAGCGCTTCCGGCGGCAGCGCATCTTCCTGCGCATGATACCCTTCCACCACCAGCACCATTTCGCCCTTACGGCGGTTTTCATCTTCCTGCACCCATGCCAGCAGTTCGCCAACCGGAGCGCCCTTTATCGTTTCCCAGGTTTTAGTGATTTCACGCGCCAGCACGACATAACGATCCGTTCCCCAAACCGTCACCATATCCTGTAAACTCTCCAGCAGACGGTGGGTGGATTCGTAAAAAATCAGCGTGCGCGCTTCCTGCTCAAGCGCGCGCAGCGTATCGCAGCGGCCTTTGCTTTTAGCGGGAAGAAACCCTTCGTAACAAAAACGATCGGACGGCAGCCCTGCCGCGCTTAATGCGGTAATGGCGGCACAGGCGCCCGGCAGCGGCACCACGCGGATGTCCGCTTCGCGGCACAGGCGCACCAGATGGTAGCCGGGATCGTTGATCAGCGGCGTGCCCGCATCGGAAACCAGCGCAATGCTTTGTCCCTCGCGCAGCTTCGCCAGCAGGGACTCCGCCTTCTGCTGTTCGTTGTGATCGTGCAATGCGAACAGGCGCGCATTGATGGCGAAATGTTGTAGCAACAGCCCGGTATGACGTGTATCTTCCGCTGCGATCAGATCGACGTTTGAGAGCACTGTCAGCGCACGCTGAGTGATATCGCCCAGGTTACCGATCGGTGTGGGAACAATATAGAGCGTGCTGGCAGAAATCTCTGCCCGATCGTGTTGTTTCATTGTGAGATCCGAATTGCCGATTTAATATTGAGCATCTTGAAAAAAACATCACTGGATACAGTATGCTTCCTTCGAAAGTCATTCATAACAAAGCAGGACGCTGCTTTTCCCTGCTGCTGGCCGCGCTCCTTTTTGCCGGATGTACCAGCCAGGACCCGCAGGCGCCGGTGGCGAACGTGCAGGGCGCAGCAACGGGCTCTTCTGATTACTATCTGCAACAGATGCAGCAAAGCGACGATGATAACAAGGTTGACTGGCAATTACTCGCAATCAGAGCGCTGCTGAAAGAAGAGAAGATCCCCCAGGCCGTCGATCTGATCGGCAAACTGCCGCAGACGCTCAACAAAACGCAGCGTCAGGAAAGCGACCTGCTGAAAGCGCAGTTAAGCGTTGTGCAGCAGGACCTTAGCGGCGCCGCTGCCCTGCTGAGTCAGATCGAGGTGGGCGCACTCTCTGAAACGCAGAAAGCGCGCTACTATCAGCTGGTGATTGCCACCCACCAGGGTCGTCCTTCGCTTGAGGTGCTTCGTGCCTATATTGCGCAGGAGCCGCTGCTCTCCTCCCCCGCCGACAAGCAACAGAATATTGATGCGACCTGGCAAACGCTGGTGCAGATTACCCCGCAACAGATGAACAATCTGGTTATCAACGCCGATGAAAACACGCTCCAGGGCTGGTTAGATCTGCTCAACGTCTATAAATCTAACAGCAGCGACCCGGAGATGCTGAAGGCGGCGATTGGCGACTGGCAAACCCGCTATCCTCACAATCCCGGCGCGAAAATGCTGCCAACGGCGCTGAGCCAGGTGCAGAATTATCAGCAATCCTCAACCGGAAAAATTGCGCTGCTGCTGCCGCTCAACGGTCAGGCAAAGGTCTTTGCTAACGCCATTGAGAAGGGATTTAACGACGCCAGAAACGGTGTGCTGGCGCAGTCCGCAGCCCCCATGCAGGCACCGGAAAACCTCTCATCTGCGCCGGCGGCCGAGGCGAATCCGGCCGATCCGTCAGCGGTCGTCAGTCCTTCCGCTGCGCCAATCGAAGCGCCGGGCAATACTGAGGGTGAACCCAGCCCAGCACCGGTTGAGGAGCCCGCTCAGCCCGTGGCGCAGAACGGCAATGTCGCGCAGACTGCCCCGCCATCAAGTTCGGCCCAGGTGCAGATTTACGACACCAGCTCACAGCCTATCGACCAGATCCTTACCCAGGCCCAGCAGGATGGCGCAACGCTGGTCGTCGGTCCCCTGATCAAATCCAACGTCGAGAAGCTCTACAGCCTGCAAACGCCGCTGAATATCCTTGCGTTGAATGAGCCGGGCACCATCCAGAACCGTCCGAATCTGTGCTACTTTGCGCTTTCTCCTGAAGACGAAGCGCGGGATGCCGCCCATCATATGTGGGAACAGGGCGTACGTTCGCCGCTGCTGATGCTACCGCGCAGTTCGCTGGGCGACCGGGTCAGTAAAGCCTTCGCCCTGGAATGGCAAACGCTGGGCGGCGGCACCGTGCTGCAACAGCTGTTTGGTTCAGTCAGCGAGCTGAAGCAGGGGATTAACAGCGGAGCGGGCCTGCGCCTTTCCGGTACGCCGGTGAATGTCCAGCCACAGCAGCCGCAGGGAGTGACCATTGCGGGGCTGACCATTCCGGCGCCGGTAGAAGAGACGCCACCGGCTGCGGAAGGCGGCAGCGTGGATTCGGTTTATATCGTCGCCAACCAGAGTGAAATGGCGCTGATTAAGCCGATGATCTCAATGCGCGTCAGCAGCCGCAGCATGGTGAAAATTTACGCCAGCTCGCGCAGCTATCAGGCGGGCGCCGGACCGGACTACCGCCTGGAGATGGATGGCGTGCAGTTTAGCGATATCCCGCTGCTTTCCGGTACCAATCCGGCGCTGATGCAGCAGGCAGTGAAGAACTTCAATAATGATTATTCGCTGGTCCGCCTCTATGCGATGGGCGTGGACGCCTGGACGCTGGCTAACCATTTTGATGATATGCGCCAGATGCCGGACTTCCGGATCCAGGGAGAAACCGGCGGCCTGAGCGCGACCCAGGAGTGCGTTATCAACAGGAAGTTGACATGGAACCAGTATCGTCAGGGGCAAATCGTCCCGGCATCCTGAGTCGCCAGCAGGCGGGGGCGCTGCATGAACAGCAGGCCCGCCGTCTGCTGGAGAAAGCAGGATTGGCTTTCGAAGCGGCGAACGTGCGTTACCGGTCTGGTGAAATCGACCTGATCATGCGCGATCGGCAGACATGGATTTTTGTCGAGGTACGCTACCGGCGTAACGCCTTGTTTGGCGGCGCGGCGGCCAGCGTCACCCGTCGCAAGCAGCAAAAGCTGCTGCGCGCTGCCGCATTGTGGCTGCGCGCACGCGGAACCAGTCTCGAGAGCGTCGACTGCCGTTTTGATGTGGTCGCCATAACCGGCTCAGAAATTGACTGGTTGCCCAATGCATTTACGGCGGAGTCGTTTTCGCCACCATAAACCAGGTGAAAGAAGTGCTGGAAAGAATAAAAGTCTGTTTTACCGAGAGTATTCAAACACAGATTGCCGCCGCCGAAGCGTTACCGGATGCCATTTCACGGGCGGCAATCACCATGGTACAGTCCCTGCTCAACGGCAACAAAATCCTGAGCTGTGGCAACGGTACGTCAAGCGCCAACGCCCAGCACTTTGCAGCCAGTATGATTAACCGTTATGAAACCGAACGGCCAAGCCTGCCCGCCGTCGCGCTGAGTGCGGATAATGTCCTGCTGACCGCCATCGGTAATGACCGTCTGCATGATGAAATTTATGCCAAGCAGGTTCGTGCGCTGGGCCACGCTGGCGACATTCTGCTGGCCATCTCAACCCGGGGCAACAGCCGTGACATTGTGAAAGCGGTTGAAGCGGCCGTCACGCGGGATATGACCATTGTCGCCCTGACCGGCTATGACGGCGGCGAACTCGCCGGCCTGCTGGGTCCGCACGATGTGGAAATTCGTATTCCCTCGCACCGAAGCGCGAGGATTCAGGAAATGCATATGTTAACCGTCAATTGCCTGTGCGATTTGATCGACAACACCTTGTTTCCCCACCAGGACGTTTAAGGAGCTTACATGAAAGCACTCTCCGCCATTGCCGTTGTTCTTACCGCACTGATGCTACAAGGCTGTGTGGCTGCGGTTGTGGGCAGCGCAGCGGTCGCCACGAAAACCGCTACGGATCCCCGGACCATGGGAACTCAGGTAGACGACGGAACGCTGGAACTCCGCGTCAGTAACGCGCTGAGTAAAGATCAACAGATCAAAACCGACGCGCACATCGTTGCCACCGCCTATCAGGGTAAAGTACTGTTAACCGGCCAGGCGCCAACGAGTGAGATAGCCAGCCGCGCCAAACAGATTACGATGGGCGTGGACGGTGCCACTGAGGTCTATAACGAAATCCGCACCGGCAGCAAAGTGACCTTTGGCACGGCGTCATCCGATACCTGGATCACCACCAAAATCCGCTCTCAGCTGCTGGGCAGTGAGCAGGTGAAGTCGTCAAATGTGAAGGTGACTACCGAGAACGGTGAAGTCTTCCTGCTCGGTCTGGTGACGGAGTCAGAAGCGAAAGCCGCCGCCGATGTTGCCAGCCGCGTCAGCGGCGTGAAGCACGTTACTACCGCCTTTACCATTCTGAAATAGTCCTTTGTCCGTCCGTGCCTTATCGCGCGGACGGATGATTCTCTCCCTCGCATGAATCCTTTCCCGCTACCCGTCCGGCATCCTGTACTGCCAGTTTTCTGTTACAGCCGGCTTAAGCAATCCATGGCTACCGACTTGAAGCTGGCAAAATCGGGGCTCTCACGCAGCCGCGTCATCGCCCTTTCCCGCATAAAAGTGACGAAGAGATCGTAAATTGCCATCGCCTCTTCATATTCCGTTTTGCTGATCGCCAGCAGGAAAATCACGTAGGCCGTTTCCTCCCCCCAGGCGATGCCCTGCGGAGCCAGGACGGTATAGACCACCGTTTTCCTCGCCAGTAGGCCAAGCGAGTGCGGCAGCGCAATCCCTTCGCCCAGCATCGTACTGACGATGGCTTCACGCTCTTCAACCGAGGGATAGAACGTTTCGTCCACCACCCCTTCCTCTTCGAGCCGGTTGCAGAGCGTGCGGAACAGTTCTGTCTGCTCCATCGGCTGGTCGATAATCAGAAAGTGGCTGGCGTCGAAAAACTTCTCCAGCATATAAGGACGGGTGCGATCCACCAGCACCAGCTTGCCAATCTGCTCCAGCTGATATTCGGTCGGGAAAGGCGACATCACCACCACCGGCTTATCTTTTTCGCTCAGCCGGACGGTGGAGATTACGAAATCCGCCTCAATGCTCGCCTGCTGCTCATATTCCCGCAGGGAAACAATACCACTGACGATAATCTGCGGATATTTGCGCAGCAGCATCGCCTGGATCATGCGTACCGTCGAATTGCCGGTATCGCATACCAGCAGGATCTGCGGATGGCGCTGGTAGCCGACGTTATAGTGCCGCTCAAGCCCGACACCGATATGCAGCACCAGGAAACCGATCTCATTTTCGCTGATCGCATAGGGCGTATATTTTCCCCAGCTGGAGACTGCCGCCAGGGTTACATCGTAGGCCATCGGATAGTGCTGCTTAATATTGGTCAGCAGCGGGTTGGGAATATTTATCTGATAGCGGACGCGGGTAATCATCGTTTTGATGTGCGTCAGCAGGTCAGCACGCAGCTGCGGATCGTTTTGCAGATTGAAGTTGTAGTGAGCGTTGATGTAGCTGAGGATGTAGTCCACCAGCGATTCGCTGTCATCCGGGCTGATAGCGCTCGGCGCGATCTCTTCCACCCGCCGCGCCGCAATATTGACGCGGAGATAGGCTTCTTCAGAAGGTGAAATAGCCTTGCCGGTCATCGGCCTCAGCAGATTGATAATATGGCGTGCGGCATCCCTGACATCTTCATCCACATCCTCTGCGCTGAACTCCTGAAGCGGGTAGCCCTCACTGATACGCCGGATGGCCACGGCGCAGTAGAGCCGCAGATAGAATTCGCTGTCGTCGGACATGCGAATGTGAAAGCGGCTGAGGCAGTGCTGCAGCAGCGGCTGGAGCGTCTCAAGCATACTGCTGTTAAGGGCTTCCTGACGCAGCAGCGGATCGTCGCTGTCCTCCAGCGCTATCTGATAGAGCAAATCCGTCAGGCAGGTCCGCATCGCTACCTCGCTGCCAAACAGCTTCATGCCGTAGCGAGGTTTGGTTTCAATCGCCAGCTGATAGCGTCCGAGCCACTCTCTGACCTCAGCCATATCACTCTGTAGCGTGGCGCGGCTGACAAACCACTCGTCCGCCAGATCTTCCAGCTTCAGCGAAAAGGCTGAGGTGAGAAAACGAGTTAACAGATAGTGCACGCGGGCGGCAGAAGTGCGGGGGATACGCAGCGGCGAAGGCGACTGCTGGCGCAGCGCGCCGTAGCGGGCCGCATCTTCTATTTTAAGCTGATAGCCCTCGCCCCGGCTCAGGACAAAGCGGGCGCCGTGATCCGCCAGCAGTTCGTTCAGGGTGGTGATATCGGTGCGCACGGTGCGCGTTGACACCTCAAGGCGGCGCGCAAGCTCGTCCTGCGGCAGGGTTTCGTTCTGGAGTAGATCAAAAAGTTGGGCAAGGCGATGGTTTGGAAATCTCACGGTTCTCCCCGTCCTGATAAGAGGGGCCGCATACCGGCCCGCAAAAAATAACGACAGCATTAACATCCGCAGCGAAGGCCCGCCGGTCGCCCTGCTGTCATCAGCCAGTAAGAAGATGCCGCTGGCGGAACAAAACGGTGAGTTGTGCCGCCGCGCCGTTTCCGGCAGAGCGCCTGTTATGACAGTCTCAAGGTACGCGTATCGTCATCCGGCGTCCAGACGTCATCTTTACGGCCCGCTTCCCCTCCGCCTGACCTTAACATCCGTCTGAAAAGGCGGGCAGACTGCCCGCCGTACCGGCTTAACCGACCAGTTTTTTCGTGATAGCCAGCAGGGTGCTGACGTCGGCAGGTCGGGTATTGCCTGAAGCCTTATCGATAATGGAGCTGTAGACGTGCGGGATCACTTTGCTGACGCCCGCGTCGAGCGCGATCTTCAGGATCGCTTCATAGTTTTCCAGATCGATGCCGCCCGTAGGTTCAAGCCAGAAATCCTGCTGTGCGCACGCGTCAGCCACGGCTTTGAATTCCTCAATCGCCTTAAGGCCGCCCATCGGAAAGTATTTTACCGAGCTGCCGCCCATGTCTTTCAGCATCGCGATGGCGGTTTCAACCGGGACAATACCGTCAGCGGCCTGCGAACTGAGCGGACCGGTAGAGATCTTCACCAGGCCGGGCGTGCCGGTAGGTGAAATCAGGCCGTTCACCAGGGTTTCACTCTGTCCCAGCAGCGCACGGCTGGTCGCCACGCCGGTAAAGACCTGATTCACGTGCTGAGGCTGTACCTCGGCGGAGATGGCGCTGACCATCGCCGACTGATTAGGATCGCCCGCGCCCAGGCCGACCGAAAGCGCATTATCGATCAGCGCAGCATACTCACGCATATCGGCCACCGCGCTCGCGACGCTATCATAATTTTTCGACAGCACGCCCACCAGCACATGGCCTTCCGCGGCCTGCCAGATCTCCCGGGCATTCTCTTTTGAACCGGCCAGCACGTTCAGGCATACGCGGTTCTGATAAAATTTCGGTTTCAGCATCATGCTTTTCTCTCTCCTGTCAGCAGGGCTTTAATACACACGTAAATCGTATTGAGCTGTTCGGGTGAGACGCTGCGCACGTCAACTTCAACGATGCCTTCGTTAGCTTTGTAGCCCCGGAAATAGATGGCGATCTCACCCGTTTTCAGCGCCTGCACGATGTCGCCTGTCGTCTGACCAATGACGGCTTCGTCAAAGTGGATTTCGGTCCGCGCGATATCGCGGCCGGCCGCATCCCAGACTACACGGGCGGTGATGCCCGCCAGGCCGTTCAGGCTGTCGATAAAGGGGGTCATTTTTTCCACCATCTGCGCGCCGGAAACTTTCTCCTGCACCAGATAGTTTTCAATCGCCTGCGTCAGGCCAAGAATACCCTCCTTGCCGACCTTCATGGCGCGTCCGATGCCCATAGACTGACGCTTCACCCACTCGACGTGCTGCCTGCGTCCCATCACCAGCCCGCTGGTTGGCCCTTCGATCGCTTTGGCCCCGCTGTAGATCACCAGGTCGGCACCGTACTGGTAGTAGCACTGCAAATCTTCTTCCGCTGCCGCATCCACGATAAGCGGCACGCCATGCTCGCGGGCGACCCTGGCGGCCTGTTCCACGCTGAGGTGGCTTTTCTGCACGCAGTGGTGCGATTTGATATAGAGAATGGCGGCGGTCTGCGGCGTTATCGCGGCGGCAAGCTGAGCCGGGGAACACTCATTGGCGTAGCCAGCTTCGACCAGACGGCCGCCCCCCATCGTCACCATGGTGCCGACCGGCGCACCGTAGTTGACGTTATGCCCTTTCGGCACAACGATATCGTGCGGCACAATCAGCGGCGCGGCATGCAGGTTCTCCAGCAGCCATTCGTCATCTTTGACAATAACGGCGGCGACAGACTGCGCGATGCCGGCGGAGGCGCAGGAGACAACCACCGCGTCCTCCGAACCGAGCAGCCCGGCAATATAGGCGCCGGTTTTATTCACCAGATCCTTTATCTCAAAATAGTGATTCAGGCCGTACTTCACCGTATCGACGACGTCGGCGGCAGGCGTTGAGACACCGAGGATGGTCATGCGACCTGAGGCGTTGATGACCTGCTTCAGGTCATATTTTTCATAAATCGAAGACATGATGCTTTTTCCCTTCGTCGGTAGTGAACCACTCTCCGCCCGCAACGGCGGCAAGCGGCACCAGCTGTTTCTCTCCCGCCACCGACTGCCCTTCGGAGTCGGTAAACAGGCAGGTTTCCTCTCTGACATCAAAAATGGTCAGGTCAGCGTCGCCCCCCACCTCAAGCCTGCCCTTATCATGCAGGCGCAGGCCTTCTGCCGCCTGGGTAGTCACGCAGGCGATGATTTGCGGCAGCGTCATACCTACGCTGAAGAACTTGGACATGACATGCGCGAGGGTAAAGACCGGGCCGTTGAGGCGGTTACGGCAGTAGATATCGGAACTGATCGTGTGCGGCAGGATCCCCTGCGCGATCGCCACGCGGGCCACCTCAAAGCTGAAGCTGGCGGTGCCGTGCCCCACATCCAGCCGGACACCCCGCTGTAGCGCACGGCTTACCGAGGCACGCAGCTCGCCCGACGGCGTCAGCACGCGGTTCGGCTTGCCGTTATAGCAGTGAGTGATGATGTCGCCGCTGTGCAGCAGATCGGCAATCTCATCCAGATCGGGCGGATTATTGCCGATATGAACCATCAGCGGTAAACCGCCGGTTTCCTGCTGAATCGCCTTGGCCCGGACCAGCGGCTGAATGCCGTTAGCCCCCACCACGCTGCTGCTCATGCGCGCCTTGAGGCCGATAATAAAATCGGGCAGGCGTCTGACCGCGTTGCAAACGCACGCCTTATCGATCTGGTTCATATCCGCCAGCTCGTTCTGCGTGACGATGCCGGTGCGGGCGATGTTCAGCAGAGCATAGACATGGGTACTGGCACCGCGGGTCAGCTGGTAAAATTCGTCGACGTCATCGGCGCCGGTGCTGCCAGCATCGACGACGGTCGTGACGCCGGTTTCAACACCCACCCGATCCGCCTCATCATGATAGATGGGTGATTTGGGATAGCAGTGAACGTGAGAGTCGATCCAGCCCGCGCTCAGCCAGTAACGCCCGGCAAGATCGCGCTCGCAGGACGCTTCGCCCTGCACCTCGCCCAGCGCGGCAATTTTTCCATCGCGAACCGCGACGTCGGTCAGGCTGCCATCAGCAAGACGCGCCCGACGAATGATGAGATCAAACATGGCAAACTCCTGTATCACCGGATGCCTGCGCATCCGTCAGAGCGGCCTGCTCCGGTTGAGCAGGCCGCCGTTTCCTCAGAGGGCGACTGGAAAGATAGCGCCCAGCAGCATGGCGCCCAGTATCGCGCCACCGGTAATGGGCTTGTTCCAGAGATAGAACATCAGTGCGCCAATCAGCGATCCCAGGCCAATAGGAATAGAGGCGGCCATCGCCGAGAGGATAATCAGCGGGCCCAGGAACCGGCCTGAGGAGTTACCGGCACCCATCATCACATCCGCCCCATAGGTCGAATCGCTGTTATTGATGGTGAACTTACGCGCCAGAATGATGACGTAGCCAATCGCCAGGCCCAGTACCAGCCCCGTGATCAGCGAGGCGGCGAAATTCGCCAACGGATAGATAATGCCCGCGCCCAGCAGCAGTGCGGGTACGCCCAGGCCGACGCCGGTCTGAATGGCGCCACCAATATCCAGAATACCGACCAGCGATCCTTCGATAATACGGGCGAACAGGAAGCTGGCGCCGAACGCCGCTACCGCGCCGTAGACGCCGGTTTCCATTCCGGCCCGCAGCATGGAGACAAAGGCCACCTCGTTAAAGGCGCCGAGGCCGTAAACGTAGTACATATGCGTTCCCGCAAACACCCCGGCAGAGAGCAGGCCGACAAAAATCGGGAATGACCAGTCGGCATACCAGAAACCGCTTTTTGACTCTTCCATTCTTATCGTCCTCTTATTTACCGCTCAGGGTGTTGTGGATCATATCCAGCCAGCCCGGCACGCCCAGCTGGAAGGATTCCAGCACTTTTAAATCAAAGCCGCGGAAGAAACCGCTAAGCACAAACAGCAGAACGATAGCGACCATCATGGTTTTAGTGACTTTGTTCCAGCCGCTCTCTTCAACGCCTTTACCGATCAGGATGCCCAGTACCAGACCCGGTACGGCATTGCCCATGATTAGCTGCGCCAGTCCGCCAAAGATGGTGGCCCAGAAGCCCGATTTTTTACCGGCATCAATAGCGGCCAGCCAGAAGATCACGGGCATCACGGTATTGACCAGCAGGTTAGCGGCTGGCACCAGCACCTTAACCGCCGTTACCTGCAACGCAGCCGGAACGGCCGAAGCGGTGGTGTTAAGGAAGGCGACCACGATCATGCCGATAATCCCGCAGGCAACCGCCATCTTCTTCGGATCGTGCATCGTTTCGGCCACGTTGCGGTTTTTAACCATCAGCGCGGCGGTGCCCCAGTGAGGGATAATGCGGTGATCAACGTCCTGCGTGAACGAACCCGCCGCCACGGAGGAGGCCCAGGCATTAAAGAAAAACCCGAGGCCAAATGAGAAGTGAGAAGCCGGATCGCCTTCACAGGAATTCAGTTCACCCAGTGTACGAAACGCCCCCATCCCCTGCGTTGTCGGGGCATGGAACATACGCGCGGCACCCGCGCCTACGCCCACACCGACAAGTCCGCCGATGATGAGCGACTTAAAGAGAATTATTAAAAACATCAGTCTTTCCTTTCAGGCTTACGCCAACGTTTTTAAATCATGATTATTGCTGCCCCGAGGGCAGGGCTTTATTGTGCGACGAAATCAACTTTTTCCACGTCAATCACGGTCACGCTGACGGTGATGTTCAGCTCCACGCTGTAGCTCCGCCGCTCTCTCGCCAGAAAGAAAAACAGGAACTTCTCTTTTCTGACGCGCTCCCGGGCGCTGACTACCTGCACCTCCTGCGGCTCAATACGCAACAGCACTTTACTGGTCGATTTCAGCAGCGTGTTCTGCACCCTGGAAAGCGCATCGGCAAAGGCGCGCGCTTTGCTGTCACCTTTGCCGCTGACGTTTACCGTCGTCGTGAAGTGCTCCTTCATCGGTCAGCTACCATGCTTCTTGTTCCAGGCCTGAACCAGCTTTTCGCCCAGCTCTTCCTTATCCATAAAGCCGAAACCCAGCACGTTAGCCCCTTCGTTGATGGCGGTGACGCCTTCATCTACGGAGCGCATACCGTGCTTCGCTTTATAGCCATATTTGTTCTGCGCGGTGATTGCACCCGCACCGCCGCTGCCGCAAAAAGAGATGCCGAACGAGGCCCCTTCCGCTTTCATGACGTCACCCAGCTTCATATCTGCCGCCACGCCGGGCACCACAATGGCTTTACCACCGGCTTTCTCCACGCCGGCCGCGACTTTCTGGCCCTTTCCTAAACGATCGCCGATCACTACGATGACTTGTGACATGATTTATTCCTTATATTGCCGTTGCATAATGTTGATGGCAGGACAGACCCCCCTTAAGCCGGGCACCTGTCTGCCAGGCTTATTCGTCGTTCTCTTTCGCGACTTCAAAATGTACCGAGAGCAGCCAGGCTTCTTCCTGCGGCAGATTGCCGAAGAGATCGACCACCTGCTGCGCCAGCGACATGGATTCGGGAGAGATATCCTCAAACAGCTCCGCTTCCACCTCCGGCAGCGGCTCGCCCGTCAGCGATCGCAGCGCCATCGCCTTAACGTGTGAGACCAGCATCTGCTGCTGCACCGCCGTGGGTACGATCCCCCGGGCTGCAAAGAGTCCGGCGATCTGCGCCATGACTTTTTCCGCCAGCGCCTGGATCGCCAGGTCATCTTTCGCCGTATTCACCGATACCGCTCCATTTCCCACGCTATACTCCCCATTTTCCGTTCCGGCACTGGCGCGGAACATCGTTAATTCCTGATGCAGCCAAATTAACTTTCTCAGCGCCAGGTTTGTAGCCCGACTTTTTCCACTTCAAAGTGGAAATCCCCTCCCCCGGCGACGACTGAATCACAAAACCGTTAATTCAACACAAAATATGCATTAATTTGAGGTTTATCACAGAAACATCGGTTTTATGATGCATAGCCAATATATTGCCCGCGTTACGCGATGGGGAAAAAAGCCTGTGGATGAAAATAGATAGGAAAAACTTATAATTACCGCGGGAAGATGGCGGGCCAGGGTGACGCTTCGGGAAAGGTGAACCTTTGTCATTGCGGGATAAATTCTTATTCAGAAACTATTCTGCTCATCAGCACAATATCACTGAATTATCTTTTTTCTGGCGCTAACCCTACAGGCTTATTCACGCCCCCGGCACAATAAAATAGATATTTTAAAAAGGATGCTTAAATTACCGGATTAAAAATTACAGTACGCTGGATGCGTGAAATATCCAGGAGACAAAAAAAGCGCCCGGAGGGACGCTTTTTGAAAACAGATCTGACGGTATTTTACTGCCCGGCGATCTTCATCTCCGGCAGCAGTACCGAGCCGCACTGTATATTGCTGCGGGTTTCTATATCGCTGCCAACGGTGACGATATTACGCCACATATCCTTCAGGTTGCCGGCGATAGTGATTTCACTCACCGGATACTGTATCTCACCATTTTCCACCCAGAAGCCAGCCGCACCACGCGAGTAGTCGCCGGTAATGCCGCTGACGCCCTGCCCCATCAGCTCGGTGACGACCAGGCCGGTGCCCATTCTTTTCAGCAGCTGCGTGAAGCTGTCGCCCTGGCCTGCGATGCGCCAGTTATGGATGCCGCCCGCATGGCCGGTGCTTTGCAGCCCCAGCTTACGCGCCGAGTAGTTGGTCAGTAGCCAGGTTTGCAGTACGCCATCTTTGATAATGTCGCGCTGCGTGGTACGCACGCCTTCGCTGTCAAACGGTGAGGACGCCAGCCCTTTCAGCAGGTGTGGCTGCTCCTGAATGGTCAGCCATTCCGGCAGAATTTGCTCCCCCATCGCATCCAGCAGGAAGGTGGACTTGCGGTAGACGCTGCCGCCGCTGATCGCCCCGACCAGATGACCAAACAGGCCCGTGGCGACTTCTGCGGCAAAAATGACCGGCGCCTTCATGGTGGAAAGTTTGCGCGGTGAAAGGCGAGACAGCGTACGGCGGGCGCACTCTTCACCTACCCATTCAGGCGATGCCAGATCTTCCATGGCGCGGCCAATGGTATAAGCATAATCACGCTCCATGTCGCCGTTTGCCTCTGCAATCACGCTGCTGGAGATGGAGTGACGACTTGAGGAATAGCCCTGGATCATGCCGTGGCTGTTACCGAACACCTTCATGCCGATATGGCTGTTAAAGCTGCCGCCTTCCGTGTTGGTAATGCGGGTATCGGTTTTCAGTGCGGCCTGCTCTGCCCGCGCCGCCAGCTCAATAGCCCGGTCGGGATCGAGATCGGAGGGGTGAAACAGATCCAGATCCGGCGCATCAAACGCCAGCAGCTCACGATCCGCGACGCCGGCAAAAGGATCGGGTGAGGTAAAGCGGGCGATATCGATCGCCGCCTGCACCGTGCGTGCGATCGCCTCGGGACTCAGATCGGTGGACGACGCACTGCCCTTGCGATTCTGATGATAAACGGTGATGCCAAGCGCACCATCGCTGTTGAATTCGACATTTTCCACTTCGCCATAGCGGGTGCTGACGCTGATGCCGGTCGTTTTTGTGACGGCGACCTCTGCTCCATCGGTGCTGACCTTAGCCAGATCGAGTGCTGTCGCGACCGCCTCTTCGAGGGTTTTACGCTGTTCTGCAACTTGGGAGAGTAATTTCATCGACCTACCATATAATTAGCAGAGGGCTTTCTGGCCTGTGCCTGTGCCAGTTTTGCAAACTCTTCGGTGTTTAAGGTTAATTTGAGTCTAACAGACTCAGAGAACAATTTCGCAGTACCTCAGTTTCCTGATAGCATTAGCCTCTTTTTTAGGGAGCCTCCCATGACCAAACAGCCCGACGACTGGCTCGATGATGTACCAGATAACGAAGAAGAAGAAGATGAAGAGATTATCTGGGTCAGCAAGAGTGAAATAAAACGTGATGCCGAGGAGCTGAAGCGCCTGGGTGCAGAACTGGTAGAGCTAAGCAAGAACTCACTGGATAAAATTCCGCTGGATGAAGATCTGCGTGCGGCGATCGAACTGGCTCAGAAGATCAAAAAAGAGGGCCGCCGCCGCCAGCTGCAGCTGATCGGCAAAATGCTGCGCTCGCGTGATGAAGATCCTATCCGCCAGGCGCTCGACAAGCTGAAGAACCGCCACAACCAGCAGGTTGCGCTTTTCCACAAGCTGGAAGTGCTGCGCGATCGTCTGGTTGAACAGGGTGACGACGCCATGCAGGAAGTGCTGAATCTTTATCCCGACGCCGATCGTCAGCAGCTGCGCTCGATGATCCGCAACGCGCAGAAAGAAAAAGCCGCCAGCAAGCCGCCAAAATCCGCCCGCCAGATCTTCCAGTATCTGCGCGAGCTTGCCGGCGCCCAGTAAGCCGGACGGCCCCGCTTACGTAAAGAGGGGCCCTGATGGCCCGGCGGCGTTATCGGGATGGCTGCGGGCCGGTTACGCTGGCAGCACAGCCATCCAGGCCAGGCTTAGCCCGCCAGCCTGTCCAGCAGCTTCTGATGAATGCCGCCGAAGCCGCCGTTACTCATCACCAGAATGGTATCGCCCGGCTGCGCCGCTCTCGCCACCATCTCCACCAGCGTATCCACCTCCGCGCTCCAGTGCGCCGGCTGTACGCAGGCCTCCGCCACTTCCGAAACCTGCCAGGGAATATGGTGCGGCTGCAGCAGGAAAACTTCATCCGCTCTGGCCAGCGCCGGCGCCAGCGCCTCCTTGCTGATCCCCATCTTCATCGTATTTGAGCGCGGTTCCAGAACGGCCAGAATGCGGGCCGTGCCGCCAACTTTGCTGCGTAGCGCGGTCAGGGTCGCCAGAATGGCGGTCGGATGATGCGCAAAGTCATCATAAACCTGGATGCCGTTCGCTTCACCGCGCAGCTCCAGCCGCCGGCGCGCATTAATGAAATCATTCAGGGCGTGGCCGGCATCTTCCGGTTTGATCCCCACGTGCCGGGCGGCAGCAATGGCCATCAGGCCGTTATGCATGTTGTGCTCGCCTACCAGCGACCAGTTCACTTCCGCCACGCGCTCGCCGTCCAGCCAGACCTCCCAGTGAGAGGCGTCCGCCGTCAGCTTTTTCGCCTGCCAGCGTCCCCCTTCGCCCAGGCTCTCCTGCTCGCTCCAGCAGCCCATTGAGATCACCTGCTTCAGGTTAACATCATGCTCAGGAACCAGAATCCGGCCCTGTCCCGGCACAATGCGGATCAGATGATGGAACTGGCGCTGGATCGCCCGTAAATCGTCAAAAATATCGGCATGATCGAACTCAAGATTATTGAGGATCAGCGTACGCGGGCAGTAGTGAACGAACTTGGAGCGTTTGTCGAAAAAGGCGCTGTCATATTCATCCGCCTCAATCACAAAGAACGGGCTTTTGCCTAAAGTTGCCGAAACGGCAAAATTCCCCGGCACGCCGCCGATTACAAAGCCGGGCTCGAGTCCACAGGCCTGCAGAATCCAGGCGGCCATGCCCGCCGTCGTCGTTTTCCCATGCGTCCCCGCTACCGCAATCACCCAGCGATCGCGCAGGACGAAATCATGCAGCCACTGCGGACCGGAGAGATAGGGGATATTGCGTTCAAGCACGGCTTCAACGCAGGCGTTGCCACGGGTCATCGCATTGCCAATGATGACCAAATCCGGTGCAGGATTAAGCTGAGAAGCATCGTAACCTTCTATTAAATCAATACCTTGATTTTCTAAAAGCGTGCTCATCGGAGGGTAAACATTGGCATCTGAGCCCGTGACCTCATGACCTAACGCACGGGCGAGAACCGCCAGCCCGCCCATGAATGTGCCGCAGATACCGAGAATATGAATACGCATAACAGGTCCGTTTACTGAAAAGTTCGAGGCACAGTGTAGCGCCCTCCCTGGAAGGAAGAAACGGATTTGCCCTATGTTCTTTCGCGTTCATTCGGCTAAACTGCGTACGCATTCGTTGGCAGTTTGTAATTCAGGCTGCTGCTCAACCGCAGATTCAGGGATAGTGTTATGAAAACGTTAGGCGAATTTATCGTCGAGAAGCAACACGACTTTCCTCACGCCACCGGCGAACTGACGGCGCTGATTTCCGCCATCAAGCTGGGTGCGAAAATTATTCACCGTGATATCAACAAAGCCGGACTGGTCGATATTTTAGGCGCCAGCGGTGCTGAAAATATTCAGGGCGAACAGCAGATGAAGCTCGACCTGTTCGCTAACGAAAAGCTGAAAGCGGCGCTGAAAGCGCGCGGTATCGTTGCCGGTATCGCTTCAGAAGAAGAAGATGAGATCGTAATCTTCGAAGGCGTGGAAAACGGCAAGTACGTGGTGCTGATGGACCCTCTTGATGGTTCTTCCAATATCGACGTTAACGTCTCTGTAGGCACGATTTTCTCCATCTACCGCCGTATCACCCCTATGGGCACGCCGGTAACGGAAGAGGATTTCCTCCAGCCTGGCAGCCAGCAGGTTGCGGCAGGTTACGTGGTCTATGGCTCCTCCACCATGCTGGTTTATACCACCGGCTGCGGCGTACACGCCTTTACCTACGATCCTTCCCTGGGCGTTTTCTGCCTCAGCGCGGAGAGAATGGCGTTTCCTGAAAAAGGCTATACCTACTCCATTAACGAAGGTAACTATATCCGCTTCCCTCAGGGCGTGAAAAAGTACCTGAAGTTCTGTCAGGAAGAGGATCAGGCGACCCATCGTCCCTATACCTCCCGCTATATCGGCTCGCTGGTGGCGGATTTTCACCGTAACCTGCTTAAGGGCGGGATCTACCTTTACCCCAGCACCGCCAGCCACCCGAAAGGCAAGCTGCGCCTGCTGTATGAGTGCAATCCGATGGCTTTCCTGGCCGAACAGGCGGGCGGCAAGGCGAGCGACGGCGCCAACCGTATTCTGGACCTGATGCCGGAAACGCTGCACCAGCGTTCGCCTTTCTTCGTGGGCAATACGGATATGGTTGAGGATACCGAACGCTTCCTGCGCGAATATCCTGACGCCTGACGTCAGGCCATTTTGCAGGCGACAAAAAAGAGGGCGATCTTCAGGATGGCCCTCTTTTTTTGCCCGGAATTCGTCAGGCCGTATGCAGCTTAAATACCGCCATTGACTGCACCAGCTGCTGAGACTGCTCTTCCAGCGACTGGGTAGCTGCCGTCGCCTGTTCGACCAGCGCCGCATTCTGCTGCGCCACTTCATCCATCTGCGTCACCGCCATATTAACCTGCTCAATACCGCGGCTCTGTTCCTGTGACGCGCTGGAGATCTCTTTCATCAGCGTGGTAACACGCGTCACTTCGCTGGTGATCTCATCCATCGTCTCCCCGGCCTGGCTTGCCATCTGCGATCCTTCATCCACCCGGCCCTGTGACTCGACGATCAGCTCACGGATCTCTCTCGCGGCGGTTGCGCTGCGCTGCGCCAGATTACGGACTTCGTTCGCCACCACCGCAAAACCACGGCCCTGTTCACCGGCACGAGCGGCTTCTACCGAGGCGTTCAGCGCCAGGATGTTCGTCTGGAAAGCGATACCATCAATGACGCCCAGAATGTCGCCAATGCGTTTAGAGCTGCTGGCGATTTGCTGCATTTTTTCAATCACGTAGCAGACAACTTCGCTGCCGCGATCGGCGCTATCGGAAACCGAACGCGCCAGCTGGTGCGCCTGATCGGCGTTTCCGGCGTTCAGCTTCACGGTGGCGGTCAGCTGCTCCATGCTGGCGGCGGTCTGCTCAAGCGAAGCGGCTGACTCTTCGGTGCGCTGAGAAAGGTTGAGGTTGCCGGAGGCAAGCTCACGGCTGCCCGTATCAATTTGCAGGCTGGCGTCACGCACGCGGCTGACGGAAAGTTGCAGAGAAGCCTGCATGTCAGCCAGCGCCGTATTGAGGCGACCCAGCTCATTTTTACCGCCTTCAGGCAGCGCCTGCGTAAGATCGCCTGCGGCAACAAATTCCAGATGTTCTATCGCGGCATCCAGCGGTTTAAGCAGAAGTGAGCGCAGTAACATCCAGGAGATCGTCAGCAAAGCCACGGTCAGAATGCCGCAGAAGAGGATCAGCAGCGTCAGCATTTTTTCATTTCTGGCCGCATCGGCCAGCTGGCTGGCCGTCACACCATCGGCATAGAGATTAAAATCATTCATCGCTTTACTGAAGGTGGCGTTCAGCGTGGAAAGGTTCTCCTCCAGGACACGGTAATATTCCCCGGAATCCTGCTGCTGTAGCGAGGTCAGCATGGGAGTAATGCCTTTATCAATATAGCTGTTGTAGCTGGCGACAACCGCATCCGCCAGCGTTTTACCCTGTGCCGTCACGGTGCCGGCATCCACAAAACGCTTCAGCAATTTATGTGAATTATCCGCGTACTCCTGAGCACGCGCCGTGGCCACATCAGCCTCATCCAGAAGACCAATTTCCAGCTTCCTGATAGAGAGCGCACCGGCCGTCCTGGCCCGCAGCAGCAATGCGTTCGCCTGGTAGAGGCTGTTCTGCTCAACGCCCTGGATGCGGTTAATCACATCGAGGGAGCGGTTCCCTTTGCTGATAGCAACAATGCCCATCACGCTGACGCTGAGCAGCATTAGCGTCATTAGCGCCAGAAGCACTAACAGGCCGTTACGGATTGAGATTTTTCTAAGCATGATCTTATGTGATCCTCGTTAAGGCAGATGTGGCAGGATAGAAATAGACGAGGAAGGTATCGGTCAGCCCGGCGCCAACCTTTAGCGGATATAATGTGATCGGCGTCACTCATCGCCACTAAATTGATTTAGATCAATTTTACGCAACGCAATGAAAAGGATAACTTAATGAAAAAAACCCTCCTGCTGGCAGGGTTGCTGTGCGCCTTTGCCAGCCATGCTGACAGTAATCCGGTGGACAGAGCAGAGCAGCAGTGTCTTGAGGGCGCCTCCACTACCCTGGCGATCCAGCAATGTTACCGCACGGCAAATCTTGCCTGGGAGCGTGACATGAATAAAGCATATGCCGACCTTATGACGACGCTTAATCATGCCCAAAAAGCCAAATTACGCAGCGCGCAGCGCGCCTGGCTGAAATACCGCGACGGCTGGCTGGAAGCCAGTAAAGCCCGACTCAGCGACGGAGGAACGCTGGCGTCGGTTGAAGTGGCGGCGCAGGGTGTGAACCTTGTTAAAAACCAGACGCTGGCGCTGAGATCGCTGGCGGCGGCTGGCTGTGCAAACCCGGATGATTGCTGAATTCCCCCGCGCTAAAGAGTGCCGCGATGCCGAAACGCGCCGGGCGCTGCGCTTTCAGAACTGGAGCATTCCGAAAGGCCAAAAAGGAGGGATACTTTCATATTCAGTTGGCTATAATGAGCGTCACTCGATCTAGACTGAATAAAGGAAATAACCATGAGTTTGAACCTGGTTCCAGCGGGCAAAGATATGCCAGAAGACATCTATGTAGTTATCGAGATCCCGGCTAACGCCGATCCGATCAAATACGAAGTCGACAAAGATTCCGGCACCCTGTTCGTTGACCGCTTTATGTCTACCGCGATGTTCTATCCGTGCAACTACGGTTACATCAACCACACGTTGTCTTTAGACGGCGACCCGGTAGACGTGCTGGTCCCGACTCCTTACCCACTGCAGCCTGGCTCGGTAATTCGCTGCCGTCCGGTTGGCGTGCTGAAAATGACCGACGAGTCTGGTGAAGATGCCAAACTGGTTGCCGTTCCGCACACCAAGCTGACCAAAGAGTACGATCACATCAAAGATGTGAACGACCTGCCGGAACTGCTGCGTGCGCAGATCACCCACTTCTTCGAGCAGTATAAAGCGCTGGAAAAAGGCAAATGGGTGAAAGTGGAAGGCTGGGATAATGCCGAAGCCGCAAAAGCGGAAATCGTGAGCTCTTTCGAGCGCGCAGCGAAGAAGTAACTTTCGCCGCCCGATAAAAAAACACCGCTCTCTGAGCGGTGTTTTTATTTAACCCTGTCAATCACTCCTTCTCCGGGACGTCACGCAGCAGCCAGTCGCCGCTGTCGATACGTTTTTTCCCCTTCACCGGACGCTGATAAACATAGAGCCATGCGCTGCCGTAAGGCGTTGGTACCAGCTCTCGCTTATACTCCCCGCCCTTTGTTCTCAGCGCATCCAGCTCGCCCAGCATTGAGGCATCTACGCGGTAAACTTCACAATAAACCTGCCCGCTACCCGTGACCACGCCAGGATAGAGACCCAAACTGTACAGTTCATAGCCGTCGATCAGATGATCGCCCAGCCACTGCCCATTGGTCATCCAATGACTGTTGCCTTGCTTACGTCTTAAGCTGCCGTAGACAATTATTCGCATTGCTAAAACTCAAACTGATAGAGCACATCCAGCGCCTGGTCGATACCAGACACCGCTTCCAAATAGAGTTTGGGCATCAGGCGATAACGCAGAGTTAACGTCGCCAGTGAATCAAATATGCCGACACCATATTTTACCTGTAGACCCGGCAGTACGTAGCCGCTGACCTGAACCTGCTGGCTGTCGCCGACGCCAGCCGTGTCCAGGGCCAGATTACTCACGCCAAAGGTCTCACCGATTTTACCCACAACCTGGCCACTTTGTGCAAGCCCCAATCCTACCAATGCGGAAGTAATTGCATCATTACCGCTGCCGTTGGCATCCAGCCCCTGTCCGCGAAGCAGATAGGACAAGGCTTCCTGCTGCGACATAGCCGGATCGGAGAAGACTTCCGCCTTCGGTTCATCGGCCAGCCCGGTCACCCGCACGCCTGCCGTGACGTCATCTTCGGTAGCTTCCGGGTTACGAATCGCCTCAATATTCAGGTATGGCTGGTCCGGCGGACCGGCAAACTGCAGTTCCCCCTTACGTACCACCAGATCCTGCCCATAGGCGTGGAAGCGGCCGGAAGGAATATTGATCTGTCCGTTCAGACCCAACCCACGTCTGTCCTGTACCAGCTTCAGATCGCCGTTCAGCTTCGCTTTCAGGCCAAATGCGCTGAGCCTGACGTCATCCCCGACGTGGATGATCAGGTTACTGTTGATCGGGATCGCGGTGCTTTGTGGTGCGATAGGTTGCAGATTTTTATCCAGCAGTACCTCATCGGAAGAGACCCCCACGGCGCTTTCCGGTACCTCCTGTACGGTAATACGCGCCCAGGGAATATCCACGCGACCATCCAGGTTAAACAACTCAGGCGTGGCCTCAAACACCAGATCAGGCGACACATCCATCCTCACCATCGGCGGCACCGTGATGCGAACGCGATCGCCTTTCGCCGCAATGCGCGCGCGCCAGGCGTCCAGCTGACGCCAGTCGGCATCGCCATTCAGCGCAATATCGCCATGGGACGTTTGCACCAGACCCTGTAGCGTTGAACTCATGCCGTTAAAGACCATATTGAGGTTAGCTGCCGTCAGCTCGACCGGCATAAAGCTGCCGTCCACATCGACGTCTTTCAGACCCAGCTGTCCAAATACCTGAGGCTGTTGCAGAGTGCCGCCCAGCCGGAGATTACTGTTCAGCATGCCCTTAATTTGCTCGCCCTTCATCAACGCCGGATTAAGCATCGCCAGCGACAGATCGGCAATATTGACGTTGCCGGAAAGGGTGCGCCGTCCCTGCGGATCGGCAATCTGCACGTTGCCGTCCAGCTGCCCGTTATTGGCAATGCGGATCAGCCAGCCAAGCTGTGCCCGGCCATTGCGCATCGCGGCATTGAGATTCAGCGTGTCAAAAGCGATCGGCAGCTTGTTGCCCTGCACATCCTGCACCACCTTGACGCCGTTACCCTTGAGCGCAACCCGGCCCTCAGGCAGCCCGCCGTCGGCGCGCCAGCTGACATCAGCGTCGCCGCTGAATATGCCGCTGAGCGAGGTGGCATCACCGAGGAAAGGTTTGACCATCGCCAGATCAAAGCGTTTCAGCGCGACTTTTGCATGGCCCGATGGACCTGCTTCAATGGTTTGCGGTACGCAAAGCTCCGCATCCCGGTTGAGCCAGCAGTGTGGCCCGACGCTGACGGTCTGCTTCGCGTTGAGGTAATCCAGCGCAATGGCCCGCGTTAACCGCCACTCGCCTACCGGCGTCTCAAAGCGGGTGTTGTTCAGCGATCCCTGCCAGCGCTGCGCCTGACGATCGAAGCTGCCGGTTAAGGCCAGCTGGCCGGATACCGGCTCGCCGTCAACGTTGAGCTTCAGCTGATGCTGTTTTTCCGTGCCGCTGGCGTCGAGCACCAGCTGAGAGATGGTCAGCGCATCCTGCTTCAGCCGCTCCACGCGAAGCGCAAGTTTGCCCTGCACCTGCTCGCCAGAAGTGACGTCTCCATCCAGCTTCACGCGGCCTATCGTCATCGCCTGCCAGCGCAGGCCGGTTGCCGTGAGGTCGGCCAGCAGCTGCGGCGCAGTAAGATCGCCACGCGCTTTGATCGTCCCTTTCGCCACGCCGCCTAATCCGGGCAGCGCATTATCCAGATGCTGCGCATCTATGCTGGCATCCAGGTTCAGCGTCTCGCCGAGTGAACCTTTAACGTCAATGTTGTTACGTCCCAGCACCAGCTTGATACCGGGGATGTTCCACTGGTTATAGCTGTTACCGTACAGAGAGCCGTCCGCCGTTACCGCGTTCTGCTTCACGTTGCCGCGCAGTTGCAGTTCAGGGACGCGCATCTGCCAGCTGCCGCCATAGAGGCTGCCGCGCGTCGTGATTTTTCCGGCAAGCGTTGCGGGCCAGTCGGGATACTGCTTCGCGGTGTTGATGCCGGTCAGCGTCAGCTCGCTACGCCAGCTGATCGCCTTGCTCCAGTCCACTACCGCCGTAAGGTCGGCATGTCCCTGCAACGCCGCCAGCCGTAGCTTATCGAGCGAGAACTGTTCGACGTTGCCTTTGCCATCCAATTGCACGGTGGCCGGCGGGATGCCCTGCCCTTGCAGCGCCGTTCTGAACGACATCACATAATCCGTCGCCTTTCCTTTAATGCTGAAGTTCAGGTTATCGGCCTGATACTGCGTTTCACCGTTTACCGGCCAGCGCAGCCGGGCGCTTTGCAGCGTCATAGCGAGCGGGAGCCCCGCCTCAGCCAGCTCAGTTTGCGCGTTCAGCTGCATCCGCACCGGTCCGGAAAGGTTCAGCGCCAGGTTCAGCTGCTCACGCAGGCCGCCCCCGACCGTCATTTTGACCTTCTCGCCCCTGAGCGGATCGATATTCAGTGAACTGTAGAGCGTGAAACTGACCGGCCAGTTACCCGAAAGCGTCGCCTGTCCCTGTGCGTTAAGCTGCCCCTGCGGGGAATCGACATCCAGCGTTTCCAGATGCAGCAGCCGATCCTGCGTTCTTGCCTTCACCAGCAGACGATCGATCGCGATATCGGTATCACCGGTGATACGCAGCTGTTCGCCCAGGATCTGCTGAACGTCCACATCCAGCGGCAGCGTAAAATCGGGAAGTTCAGGAAGCAGCGGTTTGGCAAACATCGCTTTGAGCGTTTCGCCCAGCGGCGGTTCGTCCGCTTCCGGCTGCTGAACTTTGGGCTGCACCACCTGCTCGTTGGCGACTTTCGCCGCTTTTGGCAGGGCGATCAGCAGCCCCTGAATATGCGTGGGCGTCAGCGTTAAGGCGCGCTGCTGCCAGCGGATACCGGAGGTAAAATCGGCCAGCGAAATCGCGGTATCGTCAATTTTGACGTTGACGTTATGCAGCGCCAGCTGCCGCAGCGTGATGGGATAAGGCGTACTCAAATCGCCTGAAGAGGGCTCCTCTTCCACCGTTTTTTCCGGCGCGGGCGTCATCTTGCTGCTGTCCACAATGACGTTCACATCTTTCAGGGAAAGATCGTTGACGCAGAAAGCGCTGTTCTTCAGGCACCCCAGCTGGAGCGCCAGGTGAAATTCACCGGCGTTAACCGTGACGCCCGGCATCTCATACTGCACCCCTTTCAGGGTCAGATTGCGCCAGCCGCCGTCAACCTGCCGGATCTCCAGCCCCGGTACCCAGCGCGACGCGCCGTTCAGTACCAGGTGCAGGCCCGTCGTCGTTCCCACTAAAAAGGCCACGCCGCCAATCAACAGCAGCAGAAAAATCAGAATGCCAATAAGGACCTTCTTCCAGCGACTCATAGTTCAGGCCCCAATCCGATATAAAACTGAATGTCCCGTTTTTCGTCATCGCCTATAGGTCGGGCGATATCCAGCTTGATCGGTCCGACCGGCGACTGCCAGCGCACGCCAAAGCCCGCACCGGTTTTGAAATTACTTTGCTTGATGTCATTGACCGCTTCGCCGGAGTCGATAAACACCGCGCTCCACCATTTTCCGGTCACGTTATACTGATATTCCAGCGAGCCCGTCGCCATTTTGGACGCCCCGGTAAGCTTGCCGTCCTCATCCCGTGGCGAAATCCCTTTGTACTTGTAGCCACGAATGCTGCGGTCCCCCCCGGCGAAGAAGCGTAAATCCGGCGGGACGCGATCGAAATCATTTGTCTCTATCCAGCCCAGATTGCCGCGCACCACGAAGCGATGCTTATCCGCCAGGGTACGGATCCAGACGTTTTGTGCCTGAACCACCGCAAAATCCACGTCCGAACCCCAGGTGGTGTCTGAGACATCCAGCGAGTAGCGCTGTGAATCGCCCCAGACCGGCATCAGGCCGCCTCTGGAGCGGGTACGGTTAATGCTCACGCCGGGATAGAGCAGCATCGTGCTGTTGGTCACGTTCCCCTGGGTAAAGTGGTCGAAGCTCCAGCGCAGGTTGATGGCTCTCTGCCAGCCGGTTGAAGACTCCCAGTAGCGCGAAGCGGCCAGCGTTGTCGAGTCTGATTTGGTGTCATTCAGATCGGTGCGTTTCAGGCCGCCCTGCAAAAGGTAGTACTGCTCAAGCGGGCTTTTTAACAGCGGGATTTTATAGCTGAAATCCAGCTGCTGCTCCGGCTCGGAGACGTTGGCGCTGCTGGTAAAACTATGACCGTAAGAGTTGACCCAGGGTTTTCTCCAGGTTGCTTTCACGCGCGGGCCAACGTCCGTGGAATAGCCGACGCCGGTTTCAATGGTGTTCTCGGTGCGCGGGCTGACCACGCCATGCAGAGGCAAAATTTTCGTTTCGCGGGATTTATCGAACTCGGGCGCCACCACCACGGAATTAAACCAGCCGGTCGCAGAGAGCCGACGATTCAGCTCGGCCAGATCGCGGGAGCTGTAGTAATCCCCTTTTTTGAACGGCACCAGGTTTTGCAGATACTCTTCGCGGATCTGTGAGCCTTCAAAGCTGACATCACCAAAGCGATAACGTCTGCCGCTGTCGTAATCGATATCCCAGAAAGCCTCACGTCGCTCGACCGAAACGCCGAGCTGGCTTTTGGCAAAATCACCGTCGAAATAGCCCTTACGCAGCGCCATATTATTAAGCGAACTCTTGAAGCTGTCGTAGTCGCCATGGTTAAGCACGCCGCCGATTTTGCCTTTCCCGTCGCGTACCAGTTCCTGATAATCTTTATCCGTACGCGCCTCGCCGCGAATAATCACCGTTTCGCCCACCAGGCGGACGGGTTCACCGGGAGTCACTTTCGTCAGCAGCACCGGCCGGTTGCCGCCCGCCGGCGGCGGCTGGAGTTCAAAATCAATGGTCGGATCGTAATAGCCCAGCGCCTTTAACCCTTCCTTAACGGCGTCGCTGACGCGAGCGCGGAAACGCCCATCGGCGGAGACTTCATCGCCAGAGATGGTGGAAAGTCTGGCCCGGACATTCTTCTCTAACTCCCCGGTTAACCCTGTTACCTGTAACCGCACGGTGGCGCTGTGTGCAACCGGTACCGCTGCGATCAGACAGAACATGCAGTAGACTTGAATTCGTGGCACGCTTACTCCTGCTATTTTGCCGGCCCTGATCCCTGATGGGCAGAACGTTTTCTTTTAAAGCCGTTAAACATCCTGGCGTTCCGTTAACCATGGCAAACTATTTTGCCTGTCACGAACCTCTTTTTATAGGTAAAGCCAAATTCTTGACATATTGTGTGCAAAGAACCGGCACGTTACAACACAGGATCGTGATTGAATGTCTCAGGAGCGTCCGGCGCCTTCACACTCGGATAAATCTCATCCTGTTGATCGCCGTAATTGTAAGCAGGGTTTACCACAGCTATAATCCTCTGCGAAGGCCGCCCTGCGGCTCACTGACTGACTTCTGCCCCGGCTGATGCCGAATCGGTGCAGACATTTTTGGCACGGACAGCCCAGCTTCACCGAGCGGTAGATGACCCTGACCGATTTTCACTCGCTGCCCAGGCCAAAAATGACAAGTAATTAACCCAAGGCGGATTCACGGCGCTTTTTTCGATAGCCACTGAATCACGTCATTTACTGGATGCTCTATGTTAGACAGCTTGCTTGTCATCTTACTGCTGATTGCGATCAGCTCGTTTTTTTCTCTTTCAGAAATCTCTCTGGCCGCCGCGCGTAAAATTAAGCTCAAGCTGCTGGCGGACGAAGGCAATATCAACGCCCAGCGCGTAATGAAGATGCAGGAAACGCCCGGCATGTTCTTTACCGTGGTGCAGATTGGTCTGAACGCGGTGGCGATCCTCGGCGGCGTGGTCGGCGATGCGGCATTCTCTCCCGCGTTTCGCTCCCTGTTTGAGCGCTTCACCAGCCCCGAGCTGGCTGAGCAGCTGAGTTTTATCTGCTCGTTTACCGTGGTCACCAGCCTGTTCATTCTGTTTGCCGACCTCTTCCCTAAGCGTCTTGGGATGATCGCGCCGGAAGTGATTGCGCTGAAAATCATCAATCCGATGCGGCTCTGCCTGTTTATTTTTCGCCCGCTGGTCTGGTTTTTCAACGGCGGCGCCAATATTATTTTCCGCCTGTTTAAGATCCCGTTAGTCCGCAAAGATGATATCACCTCTGACGATATCTATGCGGTAGTGGAAGCGGGCGCGCTGGCGGGCGTCCTGCGCAAGCAGGAACATGAGCTGATCGAAAACGTGTTTGAGCTGGAGTCGCGTACCGTTCCCTCCTCAATGACCTCGCGTGAAAACGTTGTCTGGTTCAATCTGAACGAAGACGAAGCGAGCCTGAAGGAAAAGATTGCCAATCATCCGCACTCCAAGTTTCTGGTCTGTAATGACGACATTGACCATATCGTTGGCTATGTCGACTCTAAAGAACTCCTGCTGCGGGTGCTGGGCAACCAAAGCATGGCGCTTAACAGCGGCGTGCAGATCCGCGCGGCGCTCATCGTGCCGGACACTCTGACGCTTTCCGAAGCGCTTGAAAGTTTCAAAACCGCGGGTGAAGACTTCGCGGTGATCATGAATGAATATGCGCTGGTGGTGGGGATCATTACGCTAAACGACGTCATGACCACGCTGATGGGCGACCTGGTTGGCCAGGGGATGGAAGAGCAGATTGTCGCCCGCGATGAGAACTCATGGCTGGTTGAAGGCGGTACGCCGATTGATGATGTGATGCGCGTGCTGCATATCGACGAGTTTCCACAGTCCGGCAATTATGAAACCATCGGCGGCTTTATGATGTATATGCTGCGTAAGATCCCTAAACGGACCGACTTCGTGAAGTTTCACGGCTATAAGTTTGAGGTGGTGGATATTGACAGCTACCGCATCGACCAGCTGCTGGTGACGCGCATTGACGCCAGGCCGGCGGCGACGCCAGTGCTGATCAAAACGGCTGAAGAGTAACGGGAAAAACAGAAAAGGCGCGAGAGTTCGCGCCTTCTTACTTAGTTAAACTCGGTCTGCAAGCGCAGTACCTGACGGTTCACTTCTGACATCACGCTATAATGCTGTTTATCTTTTACGCGTGGGATCAGGATCTTGCCTTTATCAAATTCAAAAGCGCCAACGTCTTTTATGTAAATCCTGCCACGGAACAGGGTTTTAACGTATTTGGCTACCTGCAGCGGATTGTATCGCTGGAAGATCTTCATTCTGGTTCTACTCCTTAGTCATCAATGTACGCTGCTTCGTATCCAATATCGGAACGAGTCTGTGCAGCGCAAAGTGAAGTTACTATAGACCATCATCCGTTTCCTGAAGTCCGAAAATCGACTTATTTTCCTGCTTTTACATATCGTGACAGTAGGCTCTGTCAGTCATGCCAGGTAAAACAGTATAATCCTTCGTCCAGCAGGGAAATGTGCAGTGTGTTGCAAAGATGTTATTTCATGGCGACAGGCGCAGTATCTGCGCATATTATTGCAGGAAGATGACTATCTGGTCTGATCTCTTTAAGAGGGCTTACATGTTCACTTTCCGCCAGCTCCCCCTGATTTTAACGCTGCTTTTGCCTCTCACCGCCAGTGCGCATAATTTCACCACCGGCCAGCGCGTGACGCCTGTGGGCATCGCCGATAAGGGAGAGCTACTCTATCAACACGATGAGTTTAGCTATAAAAACTGGAACAGCGCGCAGCTGCCGGGAAAAGTGAGAGTCATCCAGCATATTGCCGGACGCTCATCGGCGAAGGTCATGAATGCGGCGCTAATCGAAGCGATAAAGGCGGCTCATCTGTCACGCGAGCGCTATCAGACAACCACGGTCGTGAACACTGACGATGCCATTCCCGGCACGGGGATGTTTGTGCGCAGCAGTATTGAGAATAATAAGAAGCAGTTCCCCTGGTCGCAGTTTATCGTGGATGATAACGGCGCAGCGAAAAAAGCCTGGGGTCTGGAAGATGGCGGTTCGGCTATCGTCGTGCTGGACGCGTCCGGTAACGTTCGCTTTGCCAAAGATGGCGCCCTGACGCAGGAAGAGGTGAAGCAGGTTGTCGCGCTCATACGTCAGCTCCTCAAAACATCCTGACGCACTTTTCCGGCCTGCATCATGCTATAAGCGGATGCGCCGGGCCTAGCTGCTTCTCTGCACCGGGGGTGCAGAGAAGCAGCGGACAACTCACCTACCGACAGGGGCAGATATCACCGCCCCGCCGCCAGTCAGAAAATAGAGACCCGGAAACCGGGATTGAGAAAAGATTCGCGCGGCGCATAATCAAGCGTTTTTCCCTGCCAGTCGTGAACGTGCGCACCCGCAGCAATCGCGACCGCATGGCCTGCGCCGGTATCCCAGATATTGGTAGGCCCGAAGCGGGGATAAAGCTGCGCTTTACCTTCCGCCACCAGGCAGAACTTCAGCGATGAGCCTATCGCCGTCGTCTGGTGTTCGCCCATCTGATTAAGATACTCTTTCAGTTCTTCATCGTTCGTCGCATGGCTGCGGCTGATCACCACCAGCGGCGGACGCGCCTCCCGCACCTGAATCTGCTCACGATGGCCCCCCTCTTCTTTCCAGGCTTTACCTTCTGCGGCGGAATACATCACGCCCAGCACCGGCGCATAGACCACGCCCAGCACCGGTTTACCCATTTCAATCAGGGCGATGTTTACGGTGAATTCTCCGTTACGCTTGATAAATTCTTTGGTGCCGTCCAGCGGATCGACCAGCCAGTAGGTCTGCCAGTGCTGACGAACCTCCCATGGCTGCGGATCTTCTTCCGACAGCACCGGAATATCCGGTGAAAGCTGAGACAGGCCCTGCAAAATCACTTTATGTGCGGCAATATCAGCCGCTGTCACCGGTGAGTCATCGGACTTCTGGGCAATATCGAGCGGCGTCCCGGCTTCGTAGATTTCCATAATGGCGTCGCCCGCTTCGCGAGCCAGCTGGCAAATTTTATCTAACATTGTAAACCCCTTTCGTCGTCATGATGCCAGCCGCACCAGCTGGAGAACCTGCTGCATTTTCTTCACAAAAATGCTCCTTCAATGATCTTAGCAGCAGATCGCGCCAGGCTCCGGGCCGGAAGCCGCTTACCGTAATGGCCAGCGGGCATACATCATCGTTAGCTTAATTATCAAAAGCATAATGCATTATTTACCGCAGGAGTTTCTGTTTTTCCGGGTATTCTCCGCCAATTGCTCGCAGGCAGCGTCGTGCCGGCAGCGATCCTGCCCCCGGAAGGGCTAAAAACTTGTCACCGGTCACATTTATGGGTGACGTAACATAAATGTTTTACAAAAATCTGAGATGTTTAGACTCTTTGGCACAGGTCACATGGAGAGAAAAATGATGAAGCCCTGCGTGACGCTGGCAGCACTGCTGGTCAGCTCAACACTTCAGGCCGCAACGGTGGATTTCCGCCTGATGGAAACTACCGATCTGCACAGTAACATGATGGATTTTGACTACTACAAAGACTCGGCGACCGAAAAATTTGGCCTGGTCAGGACCGCCTCGCTGATCGCTGCCGCGAGAAAAGAAGCGGGCAACAGCGTGCTGGTCGATAACGGCGATATTATTCAGGGCAGTCCTTTAGGCGATTATGTGGCCGCGAAAGGACTCCAGCAGGGCGAAGTCCACCCCGTCTATAAGGCGATGAATACGCTGGATTATACGGTGGGTAACTTAGGTAATCATGAATTCAACTACGGGCTGGACTATCTGCATAAAGCGATTTCCGGCGCCGACTTTCCCTATATCAATGCCAATATTATCGACCTGAAGAGCGGCAAGCCGCTTTTTACGCCTTTTCTGATCAAAGAGGAGCAGGTGACCGATCGTGACGGCAAAAAGCAGACGTTGAAAATCGGCTATATTGGCTTTGTGCCGCCGCAAATAATGGTCTGGGATAAGGCCAATCTCAGCGGCAAAGTGAAGGTGAACGATATTACCGCTACCGCAAAGAAATGGGTGCCGGAAATGCGCAAACAGGGTGCGGATTTGGTTGTCGCGGTTGCTCACTCGGGCCTCTCCGCCGATCCTTATCAGGCGATGGCGGAAAATTCCGTTTACTATCTCAGCCAGGTTCCCGGTATTGATGCGATCCTGTTTGGCCACGCCCATGCCGTCTTTCCCAGTAAAGATTTTGCCAGCATTCCGGGGGCTGATATTACTAAAGGCACGCTTAATGGCATTCCTGCCGTGATGCCCGGCATGTGGGGCGATCATCTTGGCGTGGTGGATCTGGTGCTGAATAACGATAAGGGTCACTGGCAGGTCAGTCAGGCGAACGCAGAGGCGCGCCCTATCTACGATAAAGCCGCGAAGAGATCCCTGGCGGCAGAAGATCCGGCGCTGGCCGCGGTGCTTGAGCACGATCATAACGCCACGCGGAAGTTTGTCAGCAAGCCGATCGGCAAGTCGGCTGACGTTATGTATAGCTATCTGTCGCTGGTGCAGGACGATCCAACGGTGCAAATCGTCAATAATGCCCAGCGAGACTACGTGAAGCGGTTTATTCAGGGAGATCCTGACCTCGCCGGGCTGCCGGTGCTGTCAGCCGCCGCCCCGTTTAAAGCCGGCGGCCGTAAGAACGATCCGGCCAGCTACGTGGAGGTGGAGAAAGGCCCGTTAACCTTCCGTAACGCGGCGGATCTCTATCTCTATCCCAATACGCTGGTAGTGATGAAGGTCAGCGGAAAAGAGGTGAAAGAGTGGCTGGAGTGCTCGGCGGGACAATATAACCAGATTGATATTCACAACAGCCAGCCCCAGTCGCTGATTAACTGGGATTTCCGCACTTATAACTTTGATGTTATTGACGGTGTGAATTATCAGATTGATGTCACCCAGCCGGCACGCTATGACGCTGAATGCCAGAAAGTGAATGAAAATGCCTCACGCATTAAGCAGCTTACTTTCCAGGGAAAACCGATCGATGCTGATGCCACCTTCCTGGTTGCCACCAATAATTACCGGGCTTACGGCGGAAAATTCGCCGGCACGGGGGACGCACATATCGCCTTCGCATCGCCGGATGAGAATCGCAGCGTGGTGGCGGCCTATATCAGCGCGCAAACGAAAGCGCAGGGCGAGGTTCAGCCCGGCGCGGATAATAACTGGCGGCTTGCCCATATCGACAGCAAAACGCCGCTGGATATCCGCTTTGAAACGTCGCCTGGCGATAAAGCCCGCGACTTTATTCGCGATCGTGCTCAGTATTCACTGACGCAGGAGGGAACTGACGAGACAGGTTTCGCTATTTATAAAGTGGATCTTCAGAAAAAATAACCGCTGGCAATAACGGCAAAAATAAAACCAGTCTGGCTCACTTATGCAGGCTGGTTTTTTAATTTTTACTGAAAAAGGCCATGACATTACTTTTCCGGCATTTCAGCGTGTCCAGCTGCTTTTGAGCAACAGCCCAGGGAAGGGGATCGCAATCGAAAAAGGCGGTTCTGATGATACCGCCTTGTTTTCACTGTTCGTTCAGAAATAGCGGCGGATTACAGGATTTCCAGCAGCTCAACTTCAAAGACCAGCGTGCTGAAAGGCGGAATAGAGGCACCTGCGCCACGTTCGCCGTAGGCCAGGTTTTGTGGAATAACCAGCTCCCATTTTGAGCCAACTGGCATCAGCGTCAGCGCCTCGATCCAGCCTGGGATCACGCCGCTTACCGGGAATTCAGCCGGTTCGCCGCGCTGCACGGAGCTGTCGAACACAGTGCCGTCAATCAGCTTGCCGGTGTAGTGCACACGTACGCGATCCTGACGGGACGGAATCGCACCTTCACCCTGAGTAATCACGCTGAATTGCAGGCCTGACTCGGTGCTGCTGACGCCGTCGCGTTTAGCGTTCTCTTCAAGGAAGGTCTGACCTTCAACTGCCATCGCCTGCTGGCGTTCACGGCGAACGGCATCGGCCCGCTCATGAACTTCACGCAGCGCACGATGAACAACATCGACCGGGACAGCAGGCGCGTTCCCTTCCAGCGCATCGCGCAGGCCCGCCAGCAGGGCTTCTGGTTGCAGACCCTGCAAGCCAGATTCCAGCAGCTGCTGACCAACCTGTAAACCGATACCGTAACTTGCTTGCGCTTCCACGCCGTCAAAAGAAGGGGTTGTCATGGAATTTCCTTTCATCATTGATAAAAACGAAGGCGAAGCATAACAGCGCGGGCATCAGGCGTAAAATCCCATCTTCTCCGGGTGACTTTTCGCCGTGAAAAGGAAACAATACTTCCCTCTCATCGTCGGCGTAAACTCCACACCGGCAACGCGTTATCAGCTATATTTGTGACGAGGTAAACATGGGCCATCCTGCCCGTCGGCGAAGGAAAAGCCAGCCGCTTTCACTATCAGGGTTTCTGCACCGGGTAGGTAAAAGCTCATTATTTGCGCGAGCTTCGCGCCAGGAGGAGGACGCCATGCCTAAAGCGTCTGCAACAGTAACGCAGCTAGTTAACCAAATCTGGCAACTGCCGGACAAGGCCCGCTGGATGGATCCACTGCCGTCCTTTCACCGCCGGGCCATTATTATTGCCGTCGCGGTCATCCTGCTGGCGTTTTTATGGCCTGCCTCCTCGCCGGAGCAGCCCCAGCGCCCGGTCACCGCCGGGGGGCAGCCGGAGACCCGCGTGCCGATGCAGGCCGAACTGAGCGACCAGCAGCCTGACGCCGGGCAGCCTTCAGCGCCCGTCGCTTCCCCTGACACGCAGGGAGAGTGGCGCGCTTACCAGATAGCTTCAGGACAGACGCTGGCGCAGCTCTTTCGTGACAATAACCTGCCGGTCAATGATGTCTTCGCAATGGCTCAGGTTGAGGGAGAGGATAAACCGCTGAGTACATTGCATACCGGGCAGGCGATCCGCATCCGCCAGAGCGCTCAGGGCACGATTACCGGTCTGACGGTGACGACGGATCAGGGGGAGGTGCTGTTTACACGCCAGCCGGATGGCAGCTTTCTGCGAGTGCGGTAATCAGGGAGGCGGCAGCAATGCCGTTAACAGAAACAAAAACGCCGGCGCGAGGCCGGCGTTTTTATGCGTGAGAGAGGAAGCGATTAAGCTTCAGCAGTCACGTTTACAATCACTTTAGCGAAAACTTCGCTGTGAACCTGGAAGCTCACTTCGTGCTCACCGGTAGTACGCAGAACGCCGTTTGGCAGGCGAACTTCGCTTTTTGACACTTCAACGCCAGCTGCAGTCACTGCATCAGCGATGTCGCGGGTACCGATGGAACCGAACAGTTTACCTTCGTCGCCTGCTTTAGACGCGAGGTTAACGGTGCCCAGTGCGTTGATTTTTTCAGCGCGTGCGTTAGCCGCAGACAGAACGTCAGCCAGTTTGGCTTCCAGCTCTGCACGACGTGCTTCAAAGAACTCAACGTTTTTCTTGGTAGCAGGAACAGCTTTACCCTGTGGCACCAGGAAGTTACGAGCGTAGCCCGCTTTAACGTTAACCTGATCACCCAGGCTGCCCAGGTTTGCTACTTTATCAAGCAGAATAACTTGCATTACCTTATCCTCTTAAAGTCGTTATGGACAGTGGCCGTTACTGATGACGATCAGTGTACGGCAGCAGGGACAGGTAACGCGCGCGCTTGATAGCACGAGCCAGCTGACGCTGGTATTTTGCGCGAGTACCGGTGATACGGCTCGGTACGATCTTACCGCTTTCAGTAATATAATTTTTCAGCGTTGCGATATCTTTATAATCGATCTCTTGAACGCCTTCCGCGGTGAAACGGCAGAACTTGCGACGACGGAAATAACGTGCCATTAGGCTAGTCTCCAGAATCTATCAATTCAATCTGCTCGGCATGCAGTACCGTTTTATTCAGTCCATTGCGCCCTTGATGGCAGCTAATGAAGCCTGAAACGGTGATATGCGTGCCGACCGTTATACTTTGAGTAATTGCCTGATGGGCTTTGCCGCTGATAACCACCGGCATCCGACACCAGGCTTGCCGGGTAAAACCGGCTTCCACCTGCTCTGAACGGTGCTCAAGCACGAACTGGCAGTGTGGAATCCCTGACGGGCTGACTTTTCGCATCGGCGTCTTGCACACGGTGCCAGACAGCGTCAGACGGTTAGCCGTCACGGTAAATTACTCTTCAGAATCCCCAGCATCAGCTTCATCAGAGGTTTCGTTAGCAAAATCTTCACGACGCTCACGGCGCTCGTCTTTCGCTTTAACCATCGGAGAAGCTTCAGTTACCGCGTGCTTAACGCGCATAACCATGCTACGGATAACGGCGTCGTTGAAGCGGAAGTTAGTTTCCAGCTCATCGATCGCTTCCTGCGGCGCTTCAACGTTCAGCAGAACGTAGTGTGCTTTGTGCAGTTTATTGATCGGGTAAGCCAGCTGACGGCGGCCCCAGTCTTCCAGACGATGAATCGTGCCTTCTGCACCAGTGATAGCACCGGTGTAACGCTCGATCATGCCAGGAACCTGTTCGCTTTGGTCAGGGTGAACCATAAATACGATTTCGTAATGACGCATCGAATTTGCTCCTTACGGATTATTCAGCCTCCTGTCGGGGTCAGCCGCGGCCCATGGAAGCAAGGAACGTTATAGGCTGTGAAACACAACCTGCTAGTGCGGCTGAAAAATTGACGCGTAATCATACTGGCGGCGGGGAGGAAACTCAAGGTAAAGTCATCGCGGGGGATAAATTAGTTCTCAGCAGGCGGAACGGACAGCGTAAAGCCGCCGGGAAACCGCGCTTAGCGGATCTTTTTATCTCCTGAAAACAGGGGCAGCCCTGGCATTCCGGCTATAAATGGCGACCGAAAAACGTCGTAACCGCCGCCAGCGCGGTCGGCGTAATGCGGTGCCCCACGCCCGGTTCGGTAAGGTAAGTCAGGTTACCGTCAAGCTTCGCTTCTCGCAGCGACTTCACCAGCCTGGCGCTCTCATCAGCGGGTACCACCTCATCCGCTTCCCCATGCCACACCAGCAAAGGACGGCTGGCGATGCTGCCTAACTGATGGCTGATGTCGTAGGCGGCAAGCGGCGCCATACGCCTGGCAAATTGCTCTTGCTGCGCGGCTGTTTCAGCCACCAGCGGCGGATAGAGCCGCTGGGAAAGCGACATGTAGTATCCCGACCCCATCAGGCAGGCGGCGCAGGAAAGATGTGAATAGCGCGCCAGTGCGCCCAACGCCGTCATTCCCCCCATTGAGGCACCCGCCACGGCAAAGCGTTCCGCCTCCACCAGCTTCTTCTCGCGCAGAGCCGCTTCAAGGGCCGGCAGCCCATCAATGCTGCTTTTCAGGATCTCCCAGAAATGACTGAGGCGAAATCCTGCGTCGCCTTCGTAACGGGCACCGTGCTGGTCAGCGTCGGGCAGTATCACCCGAAAACCGGTCTGAGCCAGCGCAACGCCAAAGTAGGCGTACACCTCTTTCGAAGAGGCAAAGCCGTGATAGAAAATCACTGTGGGCAGGGGCTGATGCCGTTTACCGGCTGGCGCCGCATGCAGGCAATCAATGCCGGCAAAGGATTCAGTATCAATTTCAATCATGCCCTCTCCTGTTGCATACCGTGCTAAGAAGCCCGTTATTCATAACAACGTAGCCCTCTTATCTTGTTCATTTTTTTTGATTTAACAGAGCAAATCCTTCCGCTAACAATCCTTCTCCGTCAGGCATAAGATTGTTCACATCGAGGCAGACCGCCTCTCCCGTAAAAAAACACCCAAGGAAATGACCATGAAATCCATCAAAACTTTCGTTGCAGTTACCGCCCTGTCACTGGTTTCATTTGGCAGCTTCGCCCAGAGCATCACCGTTACCGCCGCCACGCTGGCCGGTGCGGAAGCCAAAGTGGCTGCTCAGGCTAAGCAGACCGGAACAATGTATAAAATTACCGGCGCACGGGTGGATAACAACGCCTACGTAACAGCCGAGCTGATCAAATAAGCATGGTCGCATAAGACAGCGTCGACAAAAGCCCGCCCCAGGCGGGCTGATACGATCATTCTTTACGCCGTAAGTCACGCAGCATGGCTTCACGCAGAATAGCGTTAAGCCTTGTCTGATAGCCTTTACCCGGTTCTTTCAGCCACGCCATCACATCTGCATCGATCCTGACCGAAGCCTGGGTTTTTACCGGGCGATAAAAATGGCCCTTTTCGGCTTTCTCCCAGAATGATTCATCGAGCGGCAAAATTTCACTGTAGTCAATTTCGGCGTCAGGCTTTGCGGCCAGCGCTTTCAGCTCTGATTCGCGCCCTTCTGCCAGCGCCGGCAATATGCCTCTTTTAAATCTGACTGTACTCATAACGCCTCCTCTCAGCACGCTCAGCCCGGCGTGCGCTGACGATCCGAACAATTTCAGCACCTTCTTCAAAGCGTAGGGTATGGGCAACCAAAACGATCAGACATCCGGTCACTACGCCGATTGTCTGCCACCGGTATTCCCCATGTTCAAAGCGATCCTGTACGGAGAGATGAGTGATCGTCAAATACCCGTGCCGCTTCCTCAAACCGAATCCCATGCTTGCGAAAATTTTTCGCCGCTTTGACAGTGTCCCACTCGAATTCCATTTCGATGATCCTTGCTGCTCCTTTTGTATATACAAATAAGTATATTCAAAAATGACATGCTTTTAAAGAAACGCTGCCACGCTATCCTGTATGTGATGCTGGGTTGCTCAGAAACCGTGATTTTACCCTTCCGGCGAGTCCCCCTTTACGGTCACGTTCCTTTTTCATCCACTCCTAAACGCTGTGTAAATCTTATTCATTTTTTTTGATTTAGCAGAGCAAATCCCTCCGCTAACAATCCCTCCCGGTCAGGCATAAGATTGTTCACATCGAGGCAGAACGCCTCTCCCGTAAAAAAACACCCGAGGAAATGACCATGAAATCCATCAAAACTTTCGTTGCAGTTACCGCCCTGTCACTGGTTTCATTCGGCAGCTTCGCCCAGACCGTCACCGTTACCGCCGCCACGCTGGCCGGTGCGGAAGCCAAAGTGGCAGCCCAGGCTAAGCAGGCTGGAACAATGTATAAAATTACCGGCGCACGGGTGGATAACAACGCCTATGTAACTGCCGAGCTGATTAAATAATCATGGTCGCATAAGGAAGTGCCGACAAAAGCCGCTTATTAAGCGGCTTTTGTCGTTTCTGAACCCTTACCTGATAAGGCTCCGAAAGCTGCTGGCTTCTCCCGCGAACTGAAGTGGTTTACTGCATTCACCCATGACATCATCTTCGTCATATCGCACAACCGGGGTATAAAGGATTAAGCGAAAGGAGGAGGAAAATTATGCCATTACAAACAGAACGCCTTTGCTGCCGGGCTGTCAGGCCGTCTGATGTGGAGACGCTTTTCACTATCTACGGCGACCCGGCAACGAACGTTTTCAACCCCGCCGGCCCCTACACGGATAGCCATCAGGCTGCGTCTGTTCTGAAGCAGTGGATGGCGCACTGGACAGAGCGAGGTTGCGGAAACTGGGCCATCTCACTTCACAGTGAGCCTGGAAAAATTATCGGATTTGGTGGCATAAGCGTGAGGCGCTGCGCAGGTTCGCTCATCAATAACCTTGGTTATCGCTTTGCAACGCAAGCCTGGGGAAAAGGAGTGGCGACAGAATTTTCTCAGGCCGCCATTCATTATGGATTTAACGACCTCAGGCTTGATGACATCTCCGCTGTGGTAAGGCCAAATCATTTTGCTTCACAAAACGTTTTGCTCAAATCCGGGATGAGCTTTAGCAAAGAGGTACATGATGTGGAGAATGCTCCTCCCAGCCTGCTCTTCACGCTTACCCGCGATGAATGGAGCAAGAATGCCACATAAGTCTGCCGCTCTGGTGCCCTCTGCGTAAAACGTCGGCCACCACACCGCCCCGATAACGTTAAACCTTAACACCATAGCGACAGCATGGAAGGAGGAAAAAATGGATGAGTTAGCAATACAGGAGTGGCATAAAGAGGATTATCTGATCAGCACAGATAAAACCAAATTAGATATATCCGCCATACATCGTTATCTGACCAGATCGACATGGGCCGGAGGGATTGATGAAGAGACCGTTGTTAATTCCGTTCAGCACAGCCTTAACTTTGGTGTTTTTTATCAGGGCTCACAGATAGGTTTTGCAAGAGTTATCACTGACTATGCGACTTTTGCCTATCTGTGCGACGTTTACATCCTTGAAGAGCACCAGGGAAATAGCCTGGGAAGATGGCTTATGACGTGCTTTCACGCCCATCCTGTTTTTGCACATTTACGCAGAATATTACTGTTCACTACCACGGCCTCCTGGCTCTACGAAAAGTTTGGCTATGAACCCGTTAACCGACCTGGCTATGCATGGACGATTACCCGCCCTGATATTTACCAGCCCAAAAAACAAAAAGAGTAAACGCCAAAGAAAGGCCAGCCGAAGAGTATTGGGGCATAAAAAAGCACGACCGGGAGGCCGTGCTTTTATGATGTCATTACGGATGCTTTATTTCAGATGCTCCTTCAGTGCCGCACCTGCCTGCTCCAGCGCAGTTTTGACCGTGGGCTCCTGGCTCAGCGGATTCAGCAGACCGAAGTCGTGGATCATACCGTTATAGCGGGTCACGGTGACAGGGACACCCGCCGCATCCAGCTTGCGTCCAAACGCCTCGCCCTCATCACGCAGCACATCCAACTCTGCCGTCTGAATCAGCGTCTGCGGGAAGCCCTTCAGCTGTTCAGTGCTGGCACGGAGCGGCGAGGCAAGGATGTTATTACGATCGGCGGTGCTGGTCGTATAGTTATCCCAGAACCACTTCATCATATTTTTCGTCAGAAAATAGCCGTTTTCGTACTGGTTGTAAGAATGGGTATCGAAGTTCGCATCAGTTACCGGCCACATCATGACGTTATAACGGATCTTTGGCCCGCCGAACTGCTTCGCCTGGAGCGCGACCGACGCCACCATATTGCCGCCCACGCTGTTGCCTACCAGTCCTAAATGCGTACCGTCCACGCCGATCTCTTTTCCATGTGCAGCGACCCATTTTGTCGCTTCATAGGCCTGACTGATGGCAACAGGAAAGTGTGCTTCTGGCGAGGGCGTGTAGTCCACATAGACGGCGGCTGCGCCAGATTCTCTGGCCAGATCGCGGATCAAACGCTCATGCGTCGGGAAATCGCCCAGCACCCAGCCGCCGCCGTGGAAAAACATAAATACCGGCAGCGTGCCTTTTGCGTTAGGCGGCTTAACGATTTTCAGCTTAATGTCCTGCCCATCGATATGAATGGTTTTTTCAGAAACCTGCGCGGCAGGCAGTTTTACGCCCTTTTGTGCGCCGATTAGCACCTGACGAGCTTCCTGAGGCGTCATCTGTTCCATCGGCTTACCGTGGCCGCCGTTGAGGGCATTAAGGAAGGCCTGTACGCCTGCCGTCGGTGCAGGTGTATTAATTTCCTGCGCTGAAGCCATTGAGGTCACTGAAGCAAAAACGGCAGAGGTTAAGATCGTCGATATGGTTTTCATGAGTTTTACCCTGTTGAAATTGTGTTTGTTCTGTTTTCAGGAAAGGAACCACTTCCCCTCCTTCGCTATATTCTTGTACGCATAATACTTGCGCACAAGATACTTTCAGTCAAATATTATTTATACTTTTTTAACGCTAAAGAGTGAGGAAAGAGGTAAAAATGAAAGAAAACAACCTGTTAGAAAGCCAACTTTGCTTTTCACTTTATTCGGTGACCAACGCCCTGATCCGGCAGTACAGGCCGCGTCTGAAAGAATTAGATCTCACTTATCCGCAGTTTGTTGTCCTGATGGCGCTCTATGAAGCGGACAATATCTCCCTCAGGAAGCTGGGTGAAAAAACCCTGTTTGATTCGGGAACGTTAACCCCGCTGGTGCAGAAGCTTGAAAGCAAAGGCTTTTTGAACCGGGTTGCTGTAGCCGAAGATGAGCGGGTAAAGAAAGTTGTGCTTACCGATAAGGCGCTGGCGTTGCAAGAACAGATCGTCGATGTTCCAAACCAGATGCGCTGCTCCATGCGGATGAAGGATGATGAGCTGGCAATGCTCAGACAGCTGTCCAAAAGCCTGCTGGAAGATTTGTAGCCTGCCTCCTGTAGGCTACAACGCTTTTTATGCCCAGGCGTGCTAAATGCCTCCACGTTAGCCTGTTAAAACCCGCCGCTTTTTAACAGGAACAGCATCCGGAACCCAGACAGTTTGCTCCGCCATTCAGGGTGTGCGCGTGGAGAAGCCTGGTGCGGATACTGCGGGCAGATTGCCGTCCTGCTCCAACCCTCTGCGGGAAAGTCATTTATTTGACCTGGATCACATAAATTATAGGGTTATTCGTTAACGCAAATCAGTAAATAAGCGCTAAATGTTTCTAAATAGTTGCCGTTAATCGTTAAGACCCCATTCCATCCTTAACAGGTTAACCTATGAAACACCTCTCTTTCCGGCGCTGGAGTATCGGCGTAAAACTCTCGATCATTACATCGGTCACGGTGGCTATCCTTTTCCTGACGCTGACACTGTCGCTTACGCAGAGTGCCTCACGGCAAATGCAGAGCCTGACGCTGGAAAATATGGAAAATCAGGTCAGCGGCATTGCCGATATGGCCTCCATGTTCAACAGTACGTTGAGCGAAGAAGTGGCGAACTATACCTCGCTGTTCGAAAGCTTCCTGCCAAAAAACTTCTCAATTAATGAAGCCGAGACGATTCCCATCGGTACGCAAGCGGCACCAACGCTACGCGCAGGATTGAAAACGCTCAACCTTGACGAGACGCTGGTCGATGACTTCCTGAATCGAACCGGTGCGATTTCCACCATCTTTGTCCGTATGGGCGATGATTTTCTGCGTGTCTCCACCTCACTCAGAAAAGAGAATGGCGAACGCGCTATCGGCACTCTGCTCGACCGCAACAGTAAAGCGTGGAAGCTCGCGCAGAAAGGCGATATTTATCAGGGCGTAGCCATGCTCTTCGGCAAGCGCTATATCACGCAGTATCAGCCGGTTAAGGACAGCAGCGGGAAGGTTATCGCCATTCTCTTTGTCGGCGTGGATATCACTAAACAATACGCAGAGATCCGCGAAAAAGTCCTGACGAAGACCCAGGGAGAAAGCGGTCGTTTCTACGTACTGAATAACGCCGAAGGGAAAAACCAGGGTCAGTTCATCTTCCACCCTACGCTGGAAGGCCAGCTTCCGAAGTGGCCTGATACCCTGCAAAAACAGCTACTGGGCAAGGAACTGGGCACGATTGAGATCGTAGATGAGAAGGGTGAAGATCAGATTGTCAGCTGGCAACAGCTGCCGGGCTGGGACTGGGTGATTCTGGGCGAAGTCAATAAGGCCAGCCTGCTGGCACCGGTCAGGCACACCGGGAATATGTTCCTGATGATTGGCGCGGCGCTGGTGATTTTGTTTGCCCTCGGGTTTGTGATCACCACCCGTCGCTGGCTGAGTCAGCCGCTGAAGCAGGTCATTGAACTGGCCCAGCATTATTCCGCAGGCAACCTGGAAGCCACGCTGGAAACCCAGCGCCATGATGAGGTCGGTCAGCTGATCGTCGCTATTAACGGGATCGGCGACGGACTTGAACGCATCGTCTCACAGGTGCGTGAAGCGGCGCAGGATATCAGCAGCGGCACGGACGCTATCGCTCTCAGCAGCGAGAATATCAGCGAGCAGATTACCCGCCAGGCCAGCAGCGTGGAGGAAACCTCCGCCAGTATGGAACAGCTGAGCGCCACCGTTGCGCAGAACGCCGCGAACGTCAACCAGGCGCTGGCGCTGGTCGGTGAAGCCGCCACGGTGGTGAAAAACGGGGGTGAAACCGTGTCACGCTCGGTCGTCACTATGACGGACATCAAGAATGCCTCACAAAGCATTGCCGATATTACCCACGTGATCGAATCTATAGCCTTCCAGACCAATATCCTGGCGCTGAACGCGGCCGTTGAAGCGGCCCGCGCCGGCGAACATGGCAAGGGCTTTGCGGTCGTTGCCGCAGAAGTTCGCGCGCTGGCACAGCGTAGCGCACAGGCCGCCAAAGAGATCGATGGCCTGATTGATAACTCACTCAGCAAAGTGGTACAGGGGCACGATCTTTCCGAGCAGACCCGTCAGGCGATGGACGATATCGTGGGCCGTATTGAGCAGGTGAAGGTCTTGATGAGCGAGATTAACATCGCCTCTAAAGAGCAGTCTCAGGGCATTGGCCAGGTCAATCTGGCGATGAACCATATCGGCCAGGCCACGCATCAGAATACCGAACTGGTCGCGAACTCCGAACAGACTGCCCAGGAACTGAGCCGCAAGGGGCATCATCTGACGCAACTCGTCAGCGTATTTACGCTCAAGGGCTAAATAAAACCGGTGGGATAGCTTACACTTTATGCTATCCCACTGTGATGAGGCCGCTATGATCCGCTTATTGTCCCTGACGCTCATTCTGCTGCTGACAGGCTGCAGTCAGTTCCAGACGACACCACAGCCACCCCCTCCCGCGACTTCTACGGCGCAGGAGATCAACCGCGCCCAAAGCCTGACCCTGAAGCGCCTGGGTTCCATCACCGCCCACGTTCGCGGATCGCCAGATGACGCTGAACGAGCCATTGCCGATAAAGCCAATGCGGCCGGTGCGACCTGGTATCAGATCCAGATGGTCAGCGAGACGGTCATGCCGGGTTACTGGTATGCCAGCGCTATTCTTTACGGGCCTTCAGACGACGCCAGTCGCACGGAGCAGTAAACGCTCACAGACGTTTTCAGGCAGGCTGCGGGCGCCTCGGGGATCGAGGTTCTGACGACACCATGCGTCTGCCAGAACGGGTTCAAGATGCGTCATAACCTGTACGCCGGTAGCAAGGTTAAACAGCCCCTTGCACAGCATACGTGCCTGCGACTCCTGCGGTTTACGTAACAGGCTTTTTATCTGCCGCCACTGACTGTCAAAGTGGCGATTTTGCCCCTTTACCGCCTCAAATTCGGCGGCGAGCATATCTCTGATGCCCGGCTGTTTGCTCAGTACGCGCAGCACATCCAGACACATCACGTTGCCTGAACCTTCCCAGATACTGTTGACGGGCATCTCCCGGTAGAGTCTTGGCAGCTCGCTCGTCTCGCAGTAACCCGCACCTCCCAGCACCTCCATCGCCTCCGCCACAAAAGCGATGCCGCGTCGGCAGACAGCGTATTTCGCCGCAGGCGTAAAGAGCCGGCTGAACATCTCTCCCTGCTCGCTTTCGCGCTGCGACCAAGCTCGCGCCAGACGGAACAATATTGCCGTCTGCCCTTCCAGCATCAGCGCCTGACTGCTAAGCACCTGGCGCATCAGGGGCTGATCGATCAGGTTTTTCCCCAGCACCTGCCGCTGATGCGCGTGGCAAAGCGCCACGGAAAATGCACGGCGCATCATGCCGTGGCTTCCCAGAGCGCAATCGAAGCGCGTGTAACCACCCATTTTCAGGATCTGCCGGAGCCCACCGCCCTCTTCGCCAATCAGCCAGCCGGTGGCTTCAAAAAACTCCACTTCCCCGCTGGCGTTGGCACGGTTTCCCAGCTTCTCTTTCAGACGTTCAATTCTGACTGCGTTTCGTTCACCTTCCGGCAGCAGGCGCGGCAGGAAAAAGCAGGACAGGCCGCCTTTTGCCTGCGCCAGTACAAGATGGGCATCGCTTTGTGGCACCGAGAAAAACCATTTATGCCCGGTCAGACGATAGGCTTCTCCGCTGCCGCGCGACGCAACAGGTTCCGCCCGGGTGGTATTACTCAGTACGTCTGTACCGCCCTGCTTTTCGGTCATTCCCATGCCAATCAGCAGCCCCCGTTTAAGCGGTGCCTGTTGCAGGTGAGCATCATATCTGTCGGAGAGCAGAGGCGGCAGCCAGGCCTGAAAGAGAGCGGGCAGCTGCTTCTGGAGCAGAGGGATAGCGCCAAAAGTCATGGTGACGGGACAGAGCGTGCCGGCTTCAACCTGAGCGTGCAAAATGAAGCGGGCGGCGCGGGCCACAAACGCGGCAGGAGGAGCTTCCGGCTGCCAGGGCAAATTATGCACGCGGTTGGCGCACAGCCCCTGCATCAGTAAATGCCAGGCGGGATGAAAACGGACGTCATCCAGCCTTTCACCACAGGCGTCATAACGCAACAGTTCCGGCGGGTGGCTGTTGGCCAATCGGCCCAGCTCCAGTGACTCGGCGCCGCCAAGCTGCTGCCCCACGGAAGCGAGCAGATCGCTGTCCCAGCCGGCTCCTTCGCGCACCACTGCCTCGCGTAAGGGCATATCGGAAAGAAATAAATTGCTGTTACTCAGTGGCCGGGGCTGGTTAAAAACGGTGTGGGTTTTCCAGTCCATTGACTTCCCCTTTGCTTATTCAGGCTGATGATGTGACTCCACTTACATTAGGCTGCGCGAGGCGCCGTTTTTGGGGGATGGATCACAAGGCAGCGCAGAAGTCTGAAGGCGGAAAAGCCTGAAAAGAGCATCAGTGAATACTTTGCCAGGGTGCTATCACGCGGGATGAAACTTGTGGTTTGCTTATAGCTGGGCTGAAGGCGGAGGTTTTATGGCTGGATTTAGCGCGAGACTGGCGCGATTCAAAAAGAACAAACCAACCCGCTAACCGGGCTGGCTTTGAGGATCTTAGCTGCGGCGCTGACGGACGGCTTCGAACAGGCAGATGCCGGTAGCGACCGAGACGTTAAGCGAAGAGACGCTGCCGGCCATGGGAATGCGGATCAGCTCATCGCAGTGCTCGCGGGTCAGACGGCGCATTCCCTCGCCTTCCGCGCCCATCACCAGCGCCATCGGGCCGGTCATTTTGCTCTGGAAGACGTCATGGTCGGCTTCACCTGCCGTTCCGACGATCCACACGTTCGCTTCCTGAAGCACGCGCATCGTACGGGCCAGGTTCGTTACGCGGATCAGCGGCACATGCTCAGCCGCGCCGCTGGCGACTTTTTTCGCCGTCGCGTTCAGCTGCGCGGAACGATCGCGCGGCACGATCACCGCATGGACGCCTGCGGCATCCGCGCTGCGCAGGCAGGCACCCAGATTATGAGGATCGGTGACGCCATCCAGGATCAGCAGGAACGGCGACGCCAGGCTTGCCAGCAGATCGGGCAGATCGTTTTCCTGATACTGACGGCCAGGCTTAACCCGGGCCACTATACCCTGGTGAACCGCGCCTTCGACCTGATTGTCCAGCCACTGACGGTTCGCCACCTGAATCACAATACCCTGCTCTTCCAGCGCTTTCACCAGCGGCTGGAGGCGGCGATCGTCGCGACCTTTAAGAATAAAAACTTCCTGAAAACGCTGCGGATCGCTCTCCAGAAGCGCCTGTACGGCGTGAATACCAAAAACTATTTCACTCATTGAACGGTTACTCAAATGGTCATTTTATAGCAGGGGAGAAGATGATCTTCTTCCCCTGAAACACCGGACCGCTCATTCATCCACCGGCTTAACGGAACAGATGCTTGAGCGGTTGAGGGTTATGCCGGGTTATCTGGTTTCTTTTTCGCCGCGCGTTTAGCCCGCGTAGCGGCCCCGATTTTCCGGGTTTTGTCCGACGGTTTTTTGGCCTTCTTGCTGCCGCCGTCCGCTGCGCCCTCTTTTGGCTTTGGCGCGCGGAAGGCGCTGTCCGGCTCAAAATTGGTTCGCTTGCTCTGTTCACGACGGCGCTTACCGTTGTTCTGCGGCTTTTTGGCGCGATCGCGTTCGGTTTTCCCTTCGCCACGCGGTTTACGTGAGCTTGAGATCAGTGCGAAGTCGATCTTACGCTCTTCCATATGGACGGCTTCAACTCTTACTTCCACCGTGTCACCCAGGCGGTAAGCTTTGCCGCCGGATTCGCCGATCAGGCGCTGGCCTGCGGCATCGAACCGGTAGTAATCATTGTCGAGGGTGGAGACGTGCACCAGCCCATCAATGAACAGATCGTTAAGGCGGACAAAGAAGCCAAAGCCGGTGACGCTGGAAATCACGCCGGTAAAGGTTTCCCCGACCTGATCCTGCATAAAGTCACACTTCAGCCAGTCGGCAACGTCACGCGTGGCTTCATCAGCCCGGCGCTCGGTCATTGAGCAGTGCTGGCCAAGCTGTAGCATCTGCTGCAGCTCGTAGTGGTAGCCACCGGTCGGCGTGGTGATCCCTTCCAGCATGCCATTTTCTTTCGCCAGCAGGTACTTAATGGCGCGGTGTAACAGCAAGTCCGGATAGCGGCGGATCGGCGAGGTGAAGTGCGCATAGGAAGCCAGCGCCAGGCCGAAGTGCCCACGGTTTTCCGGATCGTAAACCGCCTGCTTCATGGAGCGCAGCAGCATCGTTTGCAGCATTTCCGCATCCGGGCGGCTGGAAATCTGCGTCAGCAGCGCCGCGTAGTCCAGCGGATGCGGCTTGTTGCCGCCGCCCAGGGTCAGACCCAGCTCATTAAGCACCGAACGGAAGCTTTTAATATTCTCTTCGCCCGGGCGATCGTGATCGCGGAACAGCGCGGGTTCGTTATTCTTCTCCACATAGCGAGCAGAAGCGATGTTCGCCAGAATCATGCACTCTTCGATCAGCTTATGCGCATCGTTACGGGTAACCTGCTCAACGCGCTCAATGCGGCGATCGGCATTGAAGATAAACTTGGCTTCGTCAGTTTCAAAGGAGATGCCGCCGCGCTGCTCGCGCGATTTTTCCAGCACCAGATACATGCGGTGCAGCTCTTCCAGATCTTTTACCAGCGGCTGATACTGCTCGCGCAGTTCCTGATTCCCCTGCAGGATGCTCCAGACCTTGTTATAGGTCAGGCGCGCCCAGGAGTTCATCACCGCTTCGTAGTGCTTGTAGCCGGTCAGCTTGCCGGTGGCGGAAATGGTCATTTCGCAGACCATACAGAGGCGGTCAACCTGCGGATTCAGCGAGCAGAGGCCGTTTGACAGCACTTCAGGCAGCATAGGGACAACCTGAGACGGGAAATACACGGACGTTCCGCGATTCACGGCTTCATCATCCAGCGGCGTGCCCGGGCGGACATAGTAGCTCACGTCGGCAATAGCGACCCAGAGGCGCCAGCCGCCGCCGCGTTTCCTTTCACAGAAGACCGCATCATCGAAGTCACGTGCGTCTTCACCGTCGATGGTGACCAGCGGCAGATCGCGCAGATCAACGCGCCCGACCTTCGCCTCTTCCGGCACTTCTTCTTTCAGTTTGGCGATCTGACGCTCCAGCTCTGGCGGCCAGCTGTGCGGAATATCGTGGGTACGCAGCGCCATTTCGACGGCCATGCCGGTGCCCATATTGTCGCCCAGCACTTCGACCACTTTGCCCACGGCTTTACTGCGGCGGGTTGGGCGCTGCATCAGCTCCACCACCACCACAAAGCCCATCCGCGCGCCTTTCAGCTCTTCCGGCGGGATCAGGATATCAAAGCTCAGGCGGCCATCGTCAGGCACCACAAAGCCCACACCCGCTTCGGTAAAGTAGCGGCCAACAATCTGATTGTTACGCGGCTCAAGGACACGCACCACGCGGGCTTCGCGGCGGCCTTTACGATCGGCCCCCATCGCCTGGGCGAGGATCACGTCGCCATGCATGCACATTTTCATCTGATCGGCAGAAAGGTAGAGATCGTCCTTGCTGCCTTCGATGCGCAGGAAGCCGAAGCCGTCACGGTGGCCGATTACCTTACCGCGTAACAGGTCCAGACGCTCAGGCAGCGCGTAGCACTGGCGGCGGGTGAAGACCAGCTGCCCGTCGCGCTCCATGGCGCGCAGACGGCGGCGTAGCGCTTCAATCTGCTCCTCTCCTGAAATGGAGAGTTCTTCCGCCAGCTCTTCACGGCTGGCCGGTTTTTCGCGTTTATCCAGGTGTGCCAGGATAAATTCGCGGCTGGGAATGGGGTTTTCGTATTTCTCAGCTTCCCGTTCCTTAAAAGGGTCTTTTGACATTGCGGTTCCTCCGTTGTCATCAGTTGCGTAGCGAAGGTTTTTCACTCAGCAATAATTGGTAGAGCGGCTGGTTGTCTTCAACCATATCGGCCAGCGTATAACCATCCAGGACGGCGAGAAAGGTCTGCACCGCCTCGTTCAGCGCGTTTTTCAGACGGCAGGCCGAAGTGATATGGCAAAAATCGCTGTGGCAGTTCACCAGCTGAAGCGGCTCCAGATCGCGGACAACCTGGCCTATCACGATCTCCGATGGCGGTTTCCCGAGCCGGATGCCGCCGTTTTTACCCCGAATGGCCATGACGTAACCATTCCGGCTCAGCTGATTGATGATTTTGACCATATGATTACGTGAGACGCCGTAAGTCTCCGTGACTTCAGTGATGCTGGTCAATTTGCCGGCCGGCAATGCGGCCATAAAAGTGAGCGCACGTAAGCCATAATCGGTAAAACTCGTTAGCTGCACGGTAACCTCGCGGAAGAGAAGCACATCTGAAACGCCAGTAATCCGCTCATAAATAAGTGTTAATAATGATGATAAACCAGCCTTCGCCTTCAAGGCCATTTTATTTAAGCAAGCGGGAGGCAAAGCGGGACGGGAATGCGAGGCTGAATGATAAAGACCGGGCAGAGCCCGGTCTGTGTGACTGCGTTATGCGTCAAAAGGATCGCGCAGGATCATCGTCTCGCTGCGGTCCGGACCGGTAGAGATGATATCTACCGGCACGCCCGTCACCTCTTCCACACGTTTGATGTAGTCACGCGCGGCCTGCGGCAGGCCTTCCAGCGTTTTCACGCCAAAGGTGTTCTCGCTCCAGCCCGGCAGGGTTTCGTAAATCGGCTCAATGCCTTCCCAACCTTCTGCGGCCAGCGGCGTGGTGGTCACTTCACGGCCATCCGGCATACGGTACGCGATACAGATTTTCACCTCTTTCAGGCCATCCAGCACGTCCAGCTTGGTCATGCAGAAACCGGAAAGGGAGTTAATCTGTACTGCGCGGCGGACGGCTACGGCATCCAGCCAGCCGGTGCGGCGACGGCGGCCGGTAGTTGCGCCAAACTCGTTACCCTGTTTGCAGAGAAACTCGCCGGTTTCGTCAAACAGCTCAGTCGGGAAAGGACCTGCGCCAACGCGGGTTGAATAGGCTTTAACGATACCCAGCACGTAATCCACATAACGGGGACCGATACCGGAACCTGTCGCCACGCCGCCGGCGGTGGTGTTTGAGGAAGTGACATAGGGATAGGTACCGTGATCGATATCCAGAAGCGTGCCCTGCGCGCCTTCAAACATGATCAGATCGCCACGCTGACGTGCGCCATCCAGCAGTTCGGAAACATCGACAATCATGCCGGTGAGGATATCCGCAATGGCCAGCGTATCGCTCAGCACTTTGTCGTAATCGACCGCGTCTTCTTTGTAGTAGTTCACCAGCTGGAAATTGTGATAATCCATCACTTCTTTCAGCTTCGCGGCGAAGGTTTCCTTGTTGAGCAGATCGCTGACACGCAGGCCGCGACGGGCAACTTTATCTTCATAAGCCGGGCCGATGCCGCGTCCGGTGGTACCGATCGCCTTCGCGCCGCGGGCTTTTTCACGCGCCACGTCCAGCGCAACGTGATATTCCAGAATCAGCGGGCAAGCTTCAGAAATAAACAGGCGTTCACGTACCGGGAAACCGCGATCTTCCAGTCCCTTCATCTCTTTCATCAGCGCAGCAGGCGAGAGCACCACACCGTTGCCGATGATGCTGGTCACGTTTTCACGCAGGATGCCAGAGGGAATTAAGTGGAGGACGGTTTTCTCACCGTTGATGACTAGCGTATGGCCAGCGTTATGGCCGCCCTGATAGCGCACAACGTATTTTGCACGTTCAGTCAGGAGGTCAACAATCTTACCTTTACCTTCGTCACCCCATTGGGTGCCCAGTACGACGACGTTCTTACCCATTTCTCAAAATCACCGATTGCTTAAAAAAGGATTCTACCACCGTAAAACCCGTCTTTCAGCTATTTTAGCAGTCGATTGCGCAGTTTTTTGCCAGCGGTTAATTCCCGGCGTGCGTGCTGACCATATAGTAAATTACCGCGCCGGCAACGACCAGCCCGCCGCCAAAACGCCGCAGCAGAGAATCGGGCAGCTGAGCCATCGAGAGGATCATACGGCGCCAGATGCGCGGCAGCAGCATCGGCCCTAACCCTTCCAGAACAAGTACCAGCGCCAGCGCCATCCAGACAGTTGAGTTCATTATTTTTCCCGCTCATAAAAAAAGGGCCGGTTTTATCCGGCCCTTCGTTTTATAGCAGATCCTTAGCGTGTGGCGTTAGCGGGCGATTTCATAAAGCGGAAGAAATCGCTGTCCGGGCTAAGTACCATCACATCACGGTTGCCCTTGAAGCTGTTATCGTAGGCGCGCAGGCTGCGGATAAAGGCGTAGAAATCGGGATCCTGACTGAACGCATCGGCATACAGTTTCGCTGCGGTCGCGTCCCCTTCACCGCGGGTGATCAGCGCGGTACGCTGCGCTTCTGCCAGCGTGCGGGTTACCTCGTAATCCGCTGTTGCACGCAGCTTCTCAGCCTCTTCCTGCCCCTGAGAACGCTGGCTACGGGCCACCGCTTCACGTTCAGCGCGCATACGGTTGTAGATCGCATCTGAGACTTCCGTCGGCAGGTTGATCTGCTTAATCCGCACGTCAATCACTTCAATACCGAGCGCGGCCATGCTGTTAGGGTTAACCGCCGGCTCTTTGCTGTTCGTTTCACGCTCAACGCGAGCCGCTGCTGAAGCGATCGCATCGTCGGCGGCCGGCGTGGCGATATCATCATCCTGACCAGCGCTACCGGTATTCAGCGCGTCACGTACGTCGGTCGTCAGGCGTCCACGCGAGTCCGTTACGATATCCTTCACGTCCAGACGACCAATTTCAGAACGAAGGCGGTCGCTGAATTTACGCTTCAGCAGCACCTCAGCCTGAGAGACGTCGCCGCCCCCCGTAGCCAGATAGTAACGGCTGAAGTCGCTGATACGCCATTTGATATAAGAATCGACGATCAGGTCTTTCTTCTCTTTGGTAACGAAGCGATCCGCCTGGTTATCCATGGTCTGGAGACGGGCATCCAGTGACTTCACGGACTCCAGGAAAGGAATTTTGAAATGCAGTCCTGGCGCATAGACCAGTGGCTTGTTTTCATCATCCCGCAGAACTTTACCAAAGCGCATAACAATGCCGCGCTGGCCTTCCTGTACTACAAACAGTGACGCGTAAAGCACCACCAGCACAACAATCAATACGACGATTAATGGCTTACGCATCGCTTATTCTCTCCCTTCGCGCTGGGAATCGCTACGCTGGGCATTCACCCGACGCTGATCCATGATGTCGTCCGGACTGAACGACGTACTGCCGCTGGCGCGTTCACCGCTGCCTGAAGCCGGTGGCAGGCGCAACAAGCTGTTACTGCTGCTGTCCTGAGTCGTATGTGGGGTATTACCCTGGCCGCGCATCAGCTGATCCAGCGGAAGCACCATCAGGTTATTGCCCTTATCGTTAACCAGCACCTTGCGGGTCTGTCCGAGCACGCGCTCCATCGTTTCAATATAGAGACGCTCACGGGTGATTTGCGGCGCTGCCTTATATTCCGGCAGGATCTTGGCAAAACGAGCCACTTCACCCTGCGCTTCCAGCACGATACGCGCCTTGTAGGCTCGGGACTCTTCAAGGATACGCTGCGCCTGACCATTGGCCCGGGGCTGAACTTCGTTCGCGTAGGCTTCTGCTTCACGAACGTACTGCTCGCGGTTTTCACGTGCGGCGATAGCATCATCGAACGCTGCCTTCACTTCTTCCGGCGGACGCGCGGCCTGGAAGTTAACGTCGAGCAGAGTGATCCCCATATCATACGGGCGAACCGTCTCTTCCAGCTCACGCTGGGTCTCGCTACGGACCACGGTACGGCCTTCGGTCAGAATGCGGTCCATGGTGGAACGGCCAATCACGCCACGCAGCGCGCTGTCCGTCGCCTGACGCAGACTGTCATCCGCGTTGGTTACCGCAAACAGGTAACGCTCCGGATTGGTCACGCGGTACTGAACGTTCATTTCCACGCGCACAACGTTTTCGTCGGATGTCAGCATGGTCCCGGATGCCGCCAGTTCACGAACGGCTTCTACGTTCACCGTACGAACCTGATCAACAAAGGTAGGTTTCCAGTTCAGACCAGGGCCGACAAGATGGTCAAATTTACCAAAGCGGGTGACAACACCGCGCTCCGCTTCCTTGATCGTATAGAAACCGCTGGCTGCCCAGATCACGACGGCCGCAACGGCAACGATACCAATCAGGCGACCTGCGCCCCGGCCCGGTGTCTGCTGACCGCCGCTGTTGTCATTTTTACCACCGCCAAATCCACCGAGCTTTTTGCTCAGCTTGCGAAAGATATCGTCCAAATCAGGAGGCCCCTTATCGCGCCCTCCTTTGTTGCCCCCAGAGTTGCCGCCTTGATTATTGCTGCTCCCCCACGGGTCGCGGTCCTGTCCGTTATTCCCGGGCTGATTCCACGCCATGTTTATACTCCATTAATTGTGTGTGCGGTGGTATCCCAGGCCGGGATACGCGTGACAGGCAAAACCCGTTATACAATGTAATCGACCAGGCTCGGCTCCTGTTTACACAGGCGACGCCAGTCAACGATCGGCATACGTATCTGTAAACCTACGCTACCGTCGTCTTCATTCCACTCTTTTTCTATCGCCTGAAGCTGATAAAAACGGCTGCGCAGCCGTCCTGCTTCAGGTGGAAGACGAAGATCGTACTGCGCTATCTCACCGGCCAGCCGCTCGGTGAGCGCCTGGAACAGCAGTGGAATGCCCTCACCCGTCTGCGCTGATAGCCAGACACGAACAGGCAGGTTTTCCTCATTACGATCGATTCTGGGGACAAAGTCCTCCAGCATATCAATTTTGTTCATCACCAGCAGGGTGGGAATATCATCAGATTCTATCTCTTCAAGAACCTCATCCACCGCTTCGATGTTTTCATCCACTCGCTGATCGGCCGCGTCAATAACGTGCAGCAATAATGTTGCCTGACGGGTTTCCTGAAGCGTGGCTTTGAACGCCGCAACCAGATCGTGGGGAAGATGACGAATAAAGCCGACCGTATCGGCCAGCACCACTTCACCCACATCGGCAACGTCAATCCGGCGAAGTGTGGGGTCCAGCGTGGCGAACAGCTGGTTGGCGACGTAAACCTCAGCGGAAGTAATACAGTTGAACAGCGTGGATTTACCGGCGTTGGTATACCCTACCAGCGACACCGTTGGCACATCGGCCTTACTACGTGCCTGCCGGCCCTGTTCGCGCTGCTTTTCAACGCGTTGCAGCCGTGAAAGGATCAGCGTAATGCGGTTACGCAGCAGTCGGCGGTCCGTCTCCAGCTGCGTTTCACCGGGCCCGCGCAGACCGATACCGCCTTTCTGGCGTTCAAGGTGGGTCCAGCCGCGAACCAGGCGCGTGGCAAGATGGCGTAGCTGAGCCAGCTCTACCTGTAATTTACCTTCGTGAGTACGGGCGCGCTGGGCAAAAATATCCAGGATCAGGCCGGTGCGATCGATAACGCGGCATTCGCAAAGCGCTTCAAGGTTGCGCTCCTGTGCCGGGCTCAGGGCGTGATCGAACAATACCACCGACGCACCGCTGGCTTTTACCGCTTCGGCAATTTCAACTGCCTTACCTTCGCCGACAAAATATTTGGGGTGGGGCGACTTGCGGCTGCCTGTTACGACTCGCAGCGCTTCGACACCCGCGGAAGAAACCAGGGTTTCGAACTCCTGCAAATCTTCCATATCTCTGTCTTGGGAGAAATAGATGTGTACCAGTACGGCCTGCTCACCGGCATCATAACGGTCAAACAAACTTAAAACCTCTCAGAACCTTATTAAACCTGCTACACAATGGCCATACAGCGTGAAAATCAGATTCAGAATGCGCGCCTCTGTCAATAAGACGGCCTGTTTCGCCTGGCACTACCCGCCAGCCCGGAAAAAAGCCGGACCTGAAACGGAAGGCCAGGACGGGGATCCTGAATGCTCAGGGCCCCCTGCCATGAAGAACGGTGATTACTCTGCGTCTTCACTGTCTTGCTGAGGCTGAGATGCGGCCCCCTGATTGCTGCTACCGTGATGATAGTTGCTGCTTCCGCCACCTGCATTGTTGCTATGGTGGGAGACCGGACGGGACGGCACAACGGTAGAGATAGCGTGCTTATACACCATCTGGCTAACCGTGTTTTTTAATAAAATTACAAATTGATCAAACGACTCAATCTGACCCTGAAGTTTGATACCATTCACCAAATAAATCGAAACCGGAACACGTTCCCGACGCAGTGCGTTCAAGAACGGATCTTGCAATGATTGCCCCTTAGCCATTCTATCTTTTCCTTATATGCTTGTTGTTTGCTACTTAAGAACCTCATCGGCCCTGAAATACTGCGTAAAAATTTGCGCAAGATAACGTACCAATTGTACACAATCACCCATGCTTCGCATCAAGAACCTGTAAGAGTTGCGCCAATGCCGCCTGAGGTTGTTCGCTATCCAGCCAGTGAACATCCTTCCAGCCGCGCAGCCAGGTTATCTGACGCTTGGCCAACTGCCGGGTTGCGCAAATTCCCCGATAAACCATCTCATCGTATTCAATTTCACCGGCCAGATATGACCACATCTGGCGATAACCAACACAACGAATGGAAGGCATGTCCGTATGTAAATCACCCCGTGCAAAAAGTGCCCGGGCCTCCGCTTCAAATCCTGATGCCAGCATCTGATGAAAACGTTGTTCAATTCGCTGATGAATCAGTTCGCGCTGCGGGGGAGCAATCGCAAACTGAATAACATCATACGGCAGCGCTTCACCAGAAGTTTTCGTCAGTTCTGTTAAAGTTTTACCCGAAATAAAAAAAACTTCCAGTGCTCGCGAGAGTCTCTGGGGATCATTCGGATGAATACGATTTGCAGCAATGGGATCTACTTCACATAACTGGCGGTGAAGGGCGTCCCAACCCTGTTCCTCCGCCATCTGCTCAATACGCTGACGAACCTCCGGATCCGCCGGGGGCAACGGCGATAATCCTTCCAGTAGAGCCTTGTAATAGAGCATGGTGCCACCAACAAGCAGCGGGATGCGTCCCTTTTGGGTGATCTCCGCCATTTCAGCCAGCGCATCACGACGAAACTCGGCGGCCGAATAGGCCTCGGCGGGATCGCGGATGTCCAGTAAACGATGAGGCGCCAGAGCTCTTTCCCCGGCGGTAGGTTTGGCGGTGCCAATATCCATACCGCGATACACGAGGGCAGAATCAACGCTAATCAACTCAACCGGCAGCACCTGGCGTAACGCAATTGCCAGCGCGGTTTTACCGGAAGCCGTTGGCCCCATCAAAAAAATTGCCTTTGGCCGGCCAGCCTTGGATATTTCACTCATGCTTCAGGGCATTCATCGCCAGTTCAGTATCGACGTACTGCATTAATCCAGAAGGTGGCGATTTAATCAGCTGTGGGCAAAGTCGTTCCACTTCGGCCAGCAGCGCAATCGCCTGTGAGTGATTCCAGTGTGGATGCTCAGTCTGTGAATGACGCGCCAACCATTGCGCCACCTGCGTCGCCGAAACATCCTGCTGCCGGGCGAGATAGCCTAACAGGTCTGGAATCAAGTTTTGTAAATTTTGTTGGCGTAACGGTAAAGGCACCGCGCGCAGGGTCACATGATGACCGTCTGCGTTCAGCTCTATGCCCATCCGCACCAACAGATCGCGACAACGATTCAGGGCTTCACGCTCGGGAGCGTCCATTTTCATCCGTACCGGGATCAGTAGCGGTTGAGGCTTCAGCCCTTCTTCACCGGGTTCGAGCTGCGCCTGCTTCAGCCAGCGCTGGGCCACGGGGAGAGAGAGCAGCGCCAGTCTGTTTTGCTGCTCGACGAGGGCGAAATCCTCGCTTAACACCGTAAGTACGCGACCAAAGCTCTGACAGTGCCCGCTGAGCGGCGGCGCATCCTCAGACTGGGGGGGCTCCTGCACCTGCTGCACATCAGAGGCGTTCAGCAACTGCTGATAAACCGCCCCTTCCCGCTTCTGATAAACCGGCGTCTGCCGCTGCCAGGCGGGAACAGGGAGAGAAGCGCTTTTCTCCTGCGGAGCGCGACCTTTGTCTGACGCAGCGGAGGCGACACGCGCTGAAGATGAGCCCGCAGCACCGCCTGAGCTTTTGTAAACCGTCGCTTCTTTAGCGGGAGGAGGAGAAGAAAAATGGTTGCCGCCCGCCGCGGGTCGGTTTTCTGGCTGCCAGCGAGCGGCAGGCGCTTCCGGCGCCGTCTCGGGGAGCTGCGTCTGACCGGTTTCCTGTAAAACGCTGATGACGCCCTGATAGATAAAATCGTGCACCAGTCGCGACTGATGAAAGCGAACTTCATGCTTAGCGGGATGGACATTCACATCCACCTGATGAGGATCGATATCCAGATAGAGAACGTAGGCGGGCTGATTGTCGGCGCCGAGCTTATCCTGATAAGCCTGACGGATAGCGTGATTGATCAGCCTGTCACGCATCATGCGGCCATTCACATAGCAATATTGCAGCTCGCTCAGCGCGCGCGAACCGACCGGATCGGCGACCCAGCCGTGCAGTTTCAGATCGCCGTGTTCCCATTCAATGCCCAGCGCATGGGTGAGAAAAGCGGTGCCGCAAATCGCGCCCAGACGACGCTCCCGCTGGCTGGCTTCACGTACGGCACGATATTGTCTTATCAGCTTGCCGTTATGGGTCAGCGAAAAAGCCACATCGAAGCGCGCCAGCGCGATACGGCGGATAATTTCATCAATATGCGTGAATTCCGTTTTTTCGGTACGCATAAATTTGCGACGGGCCGGCGTATTGTAAAACAGATCCAGCACCTCAAGCGTGGTGCCGACCGGGTGCGCCGCCGGTTTAACTGTCACCGCCATATCGCGCCCTTCCGCATAGGCCTGCCAGGCCTCGCTCTGAGCTTCGGTGCGCGAGGTCAGCGTCAGACGGGAGACCGAACTGATACTGGCCAGCGCCTCGCCGCGAAAACCCAGGCTCATAATGGCTTCAAGATCGTCGAGCGAGGTGATTTTACTGGTGGCATGGCGGGCCAGCGCCATCGCCAGCTCTTCCTTGCCTATCCCACAGCCATTGTCCCGTATGCGGATAAGCTTCGCGCCGCCCTTATCGATTTCAATATCGATGCGCGTTGCGCCTGCATCAAGGCTGTTTTCTACCAGCTCTTTGACCACCGACGCCGGGCGCTCCACCACTTCACCGGCCGCGATCTGGTTAGCGAGCTGGGGAGGCAACACCTGAATGGGCATACACGCTCCTTGGTTGGTTAAGACGCCGGTATGGTCAGCGTCTGGCCGAGCATTACGTTTTGTGACTTCATATTATTGGCCTGCTGAATCGCTTTGGCGCTGACGCCATAATGCACCGCAATCTCCGTCAGCGTGTCACCTTTTACGATCTTATGCCGCACAGGCCTTTGTGGCTTCGATGCACTGGCCTGACTTCCCACCGGCACTTTCAGCCGCTGCCCTACCCAGACGCCATCTTTTTTCAGCTTATTCAACGTACGCAGGGTCGCCATGCTGACGTTATAGTGCGCCGCGATGCCCGACAGCGTTTCTCCACGTTTTACCACATGACGCTGGGTCGCTCCCGAATAGAGCGCCATGGCTGAGACGGGATCCGTACCTGAATCAACCGCCGCTGCGGACTGCAGCGGGCGGTTTTCCTCCTTTGGGAGAGATTGCAGCGGATGCGCCAGGAAGTAATTGCGGAGTCCCTGATGAATGGACTCGGCAATCTTCTGCTGGTATGCGCTACTGCCGAGCAGTCGCTCCTCCGAAGAATTACTGATAAAGCCGGTTTCCACCAGCAGTGAAGGAATATCTGGCGAGCGCAGGACGCCAAGGCTGGCGTGCTCGGGGCGCTTTTTATGCAGCGAACCTACGCGCTTTAGCTGCGCCAGCACCTTGACCGCCACGTCGTAGCCGACCCGCTGAGAATGACCAAACTGCAGATCCAGCACCGCCTGACTGAGATAAGGATCGGCCTGGCTGTTGGCCAGAAGATCGCCCGCGCCGCCCAGTAACTCTGACTGTTTTTCATGCTGCTCCAGCCATCCCGCCATTTCGCTGTTGGCGCGGCGGTTTGAGAGTACCCAGACTGAAGCACCCGACGCGCTACGATTAGGCGCAGCGTCAGCGTGAATAGAGACCAGCAGGTTGGCATTTTGCTTGCGGGCCACTTCTGAACGGCCCATCACGGAGATAAAATAGTCGCCGTCGCGGGTCATTACGCCCTTAAACATAGGATCTTTATTCAGCAGAACTTTCAGCTTGCGGGAAATAGCGATAGTAACGCTTTTCTCCTGAAGACCTCCCCGCCCAATTGCACCCGGGTCCTGGCCGCCGTGTCCGGCATCGATCGCCACAATGACAGGCTCGTTTGCCGGGCGGGAGACTTTACCGGGCCTGGCCACCTGATTTCCACTGGTGACGGCCGTCACCGGATTAGAGGTGAACGGGTTTTCGGAGGGCGATGAAGGCGCCGTACCGGTCGCTTTCGCAACAGTGCCTGAAGAACGCGAGCCGCTGATAGTGAAGACGACGTTATAGTTATTGCCGCTGCGCTGGGTTACGGCACGCGTTTTGCCCGGCTGGGTTAATTCAAACACCAGCCTGATGCTCTGGCTGTCCTTCGGCTGACTGGTGCGGATGCGTTTCACCATATTCTGCCCGCTGAAGGTCAGCGGCAATCCTTTCACCACGCCGCTCTGGCGGATGTCGAGCACCACACGCTCCGGGTTATGCAGCGGGAAAAAACCGTAGATGGGCTGGCCGCTGAAGCTCAGCGTGACGGTAGCCTTATCGTCACCGTTCGCGACTTTGATATCGGACAGGCTGGCGGCAAAAACGGAAAAAGAACTGAGCAGGAGTGCCAGGATCAGACCAAACTTCATGCGCAACATCATCAACAACCTTTTTCCATAATAATCTGCTGCACCATCGCCTCACCCGCCGTGGAACAGGCGCGTAGCTCAGCCTGGCGTGCGTCATCCTGATAGTGAAGATGCAGTTCAAGATCCGGCTCAGGCAATACGCCTGCGCCCTGCTGCGGCCATTCAACCAGACAGAGGCTTTCGCCGGTGAAATAGTCCCGGATCCCCATAAACTCCAGCTCTTCGGGATCGGCAAGGCGATAAAGATCGAAGTGATAGACCCGGCGATCTGGCAGGACGTAAGGCTCCACGAGCGTATAAGTTGGGCTTTTCACATTGCCTTTATGCCCGAGTGCCTGAAGGAATCCCCGACTGAAGGTCGTTTTCCCTGCGCCCAGATCGCCATAGAGATAAATTGTTACCGCACCTTTACAGGCACCGGCCAGGCTGGCGCCGAGTGCGAGGGTGGCTGCCTCATCAGGCAGTGTTATTACACAGCTCTTCATTCTTTTGTATTCAACATCTCTGGGTTGACAAACAGATACAGCTCGGAAAAAAGATCGGTCGCTAACATCCCCCGGGTACCATAGCGTTTCGCTACGGCTTCAGCAGCGGCGCCATGGACCACGCAGCCTGCACAGGCGGCATCATACAATGAGAGCTTCTGCCCCAACAAACCGCCAATAATGCCGGAGAGGACGTCTCCCATGCCGCCGCTGGCCATACCTGCATTGCCTACGTCGGCAATCGCCAGCTGCCCTTCTGCGCTGGCGATCAAAGTACCTGCGCCCTTCAGCACCACTACGCCGCCGTAGCGTTTAGCCAACTGCGTCGCTGAATGTAAGCGATCGCTCTCTATTTCGCTCGTTTTCACGTTCAGCAACCTTGCAGCTTCGCCCGGATGCGGCGTAAGGATCCGATTTTGACGTTTATCCGGACTGATTGCCAGCAGGTTAAGCGCATCCGCGTCCCAGAGCATCGGTTTCTGGGAGTTTTCTATCCGGCGCAGGGCGTTTTTACCCCAGTTTTCCTGACCCAGCCCCGGGCCGATGACAATGACGTCGGCCCATTCCAGCGCCCGATCGATGGCGTCATCGCTCAACGCCTGCACCATAAGTTCCGGACGGGCAGTCAGCAGAGGTGAAACGTTATCTTTGTGAGTAAGCACTCGCACTAATCCGGCACCGGCCCGAAGCGCTGCTTCTCCCGTCATACGAATCGCCCCAGCCGTCCCTGGCTCACCGCCTACAATCAGCAATTTACCCTGATCGCCCTTATGAGACGTGGGCCGCCTCGGCTTCAGCCAGGCGCTCAGAGAAGACGCATCAAAACGCGAGTAAGGCGCCTCCTGTCCGGCGATAAAGGGATCCAGGCTCAGCGCATGAAAATGCAGGCGTCCTACCACATCCCGTGCTTTCCCCGTCAGTAAGCCTGGCTTTAGCGCGATAAAGGTAAGCGTCTCATCGGCGAAAATCACCTCGCCTGGCGTTGTTCCATTAGCGGCCACTAACCCTGAAGGGACATCCACGGCAAAAACAGGTGCAGAGTGAGCGTTTACTTTTGCAATAAGCCGATCGTAAGGCGCTTCAGGAGGCCGGCTCAGCCCCGTTCCCAGCAGCGCATCCACAATAAGCTCCACCTTCTCCGGCCAGTGAGCGGCGGGATCGTGAATCACTCCGCCTGCCGCCAGCCACGCTTCACGCGCCTGAGCGGCTTCTTCAGGCAGTGGTTTACTGCCTTCGCAGGCAATAACGGTCACCGTTAACCCGGCGGATTGCGCCAGCCTGGCGATAATAAAGCCGTCGCCGCCGTTATTGCCGTGTCCACAAAGCAGCAGCCAGTGTTCCGCCGCGGGCCAGAGCGCGCGTATTTTGGCAAAAGCGGCTTCCCCGGCGCGCTGCATCAGTTCAAACAGCGTAATGCCAAGGCTGTCCGCTCCTTCCTGTTCAAATTGCGCCAGCTTCTCTACAGGCCAGACAGAATAAGGTAAACTGGTACTGTTTTTTTGTCTGTTTAGGTTAGTCATGTCGCATCCTCTCGATCTCAATCAACTTGCCCTGGATATTAAACAGTGGGGGCAGTCACTCGGTTTTCAGCAAGTCGGCATCTGTGATACCGATCTGAGCCATGAAGAGCCGCGCCTCCAGGCCTGGCTCGACAAGCAGTATCATGGAGAGATGGAATGGATGGCGCGTCACGGCATGATGCGCGCCCGTCCCCATGAGCTACTGCCTGGTACACTGCGGGTAATCAGCGTACGAATGAATTATCTGCCGGCGAAAGCGGCCTTCGCCAGCACCCTGAAAAATCCTCAGCTCGGCTATGTCAGTCGCTATGCGCTGGGCAGGGACTATCACAAAGTATTACGCAACCGCCTAAAAAAGCTTGGCGATAAAATCCGCGAACGGTGCGCAGAGGTTCAGTTTCGTCCCTTTGTGGACTCGGCGCCACTGCTTGAGAGGCCCTTAGCGGAGAAAGCCGGGCTGGGCTGGACCGGCAAACATTCGTTAATCCTCAATCGTGAAGCCGGCTCGTGGTTTTTCCTGGGGGAGCTGCTGATTGATCTGCCGCTTCCCGTAGACACGCCGCAGGAAGAGCAGTGTGGTCGCTGCGTGGCCTGTATGACCATCTGCCCTACAGGCGCTATTGTCGAGCCCTATACGGTCGATGCCAGGCGCTGTATCTCCTACCTGACTATCGAGCTGGAAGGCGCTATTCCTGAAGAGTTCAGGCCGCTTATCGGTAACAGAATTTATGGCTGTGACGATTGTCAGCTGATCTGTCCCTGGAACCGTTACGGGCAGCTTACGGATGAAGAGGATTTCAGCCCGCGCGCGCAGTTACATGCGCCACCTTTGACTGAACTCTTTAAATGGGATGAGCCGCAGTTTCTTCGCGTGACGGAAGGCTCCGCCATTCGCCGGATTGGTCATCTGCGCTGGTTGCGTAACGTCGCCGTGGCGCTGGGTAACGCGCCATGGTCAGAAGAAGCACTCGAAGCGCTTACGGCACGCCGGGGCGAAAATGCGATGCTTGATGAACATATTGAGTGGGCTATTGAGCGCCAACTGGCGGCCAGAAGTCAGGATGCCATTGAGTTACAAAGCTCGCAGCATAAGCGCTTAGTCAGGGTGGTTGAGAAGGGATTACCGCGTGATGCATAACTGAGCAAACAGGGCCTGTCATGGCGCAGGCAAGTTTCCCACAGGCTGTGTATAAAATTAAAAAATCGTTGTCATTCAACCGTCACTGAAAGCACAAGCGATCCAGGTAACAATTTGAAATATTCAATTTATTTTATAAAACAATAGATTATGCGAAAAGGTTAAATTTACACATAACCTTTCGTATCAGCATAACTAATACAAACCTGTGCATAACTCTGTTGACGAACTTTTTGTATAACCGGAAATGACGATGCGCAGCAGAGTTATCGCTGTGGATAATTCAACTGAGGATAAATGAGGTTGTGTGTGTTTGGAGCGGGAAACGAGACTCGAACTCGCGACCCCGACCTTGGCAAGGTCGTGCTCTACCAACTGAGCTATTCCCGCTTAAGATACTGAGCACTAAAAAACGGAGAGAAAACCGACAAAATCGTTGTAACTCTTTGATTTTTAATTAACTCTCAATCCCGAATTTCGGAATGGGGGGCATTATGGACCCATTACTTTCCGATGACAAGCTCTTTTTAGCCCTGCAAATAAGCGCAGGCGGCGTAATAAATCAGAGAGGATAGCGCGTGCTGATTGAGCCTGGTGCCTAAAAAAGCTGGAGAATCAAGGGGTCGCAGTAACCAGTATTAGCCATCCCGCCACAGCCAGCGCCGGCCCAAAAGGCACGGGGCTGGCGAAGGTTTTTTTTCCGCGTAGCCAGGCCACCGTTAATCCCGCCAGTCCGATCGCTGAAGCCAGCAGCAGAAGCTCTGGCAGGCTTTGCCATCCGGTCCATGCGGCCAGACCTGCCGCCATTTTACAGTCCCCATACCCCAGACAGGGTTTACGAAAGATCCCCTCCCCCAGCGCACCAAGCAGTCTTAACGCTACGTACCCCACTATTACCCCGATCACCGCGTCGGATAATGAGGTGAAAGCGCCGTTTAAATTGAAGAGTAATCCCGACCAGAGCAGCGTGAGCGTCAGGCTGTCCGGCAAAAGCAACGTATTAAAATCAATGACCGACAGCGCCAGCAGTAACCAGCTGAAAATAAGCAGGCCCGCCAGATGAGGACCAGGCGGATAAAAGAGGCCCACCAGCAGCGTCAAACTAAGGGAAAGCGCTTCAACCAGGGGATACTGGCGGCTGACAGAGCGCCCGCAACACCGGCATCTCCCCTTTAACAGCCCCCAGCTTATCAGCGGTACTTTGTCGTACCAGCGAACAAGCGCATGGCATGATGTGCAGTGTGAAGGCGGGTAAAGCAGCCTGAAGATGCCAGCAGCAGCAGGCTCTGCTGATAATGCCAACGGCAAACGGTAGATCACAACGTTCAGAAAACTTCCCACGCACGCTCCCAGTATCGCCAGTCCTGAAAACCACACTTCAGGAAAGCGCTGCCACATCTCTTCGGGCACGTTCATCTGTTCTCCTCCCTCCGCCAGTGGAATTGTCGGGGCAGAAGGTAGCAGCCGCTTAGCGCAGGCTAAAGCGTAAGAGCGTTCATATGCGGCACGGGTTCAGAGAAACACTGCCCGGTTACTCTGTTTTGCTGTTCGCTGCGATACGTGCCGCAGGCTGACACACAGGAATGGGAGGTTCGGGAAGCGGGACAGCACAGGGATGCCAAAAGTTGGGTGTTGGGTGTTGGGTGTTGGGTGTTGGGTGTTGGGTGTTGGGTGTTGGGTGTTGGGTGTTGGGTGTTGGGTGTTGGGTGTTGAAATTATCGGATTTCAGGCACAAAAAAAGGAACCGCAGTTCCTTTTTCCGTTTATTGCACGCTGAGAGCCTGCAAATACTATCTGGAGCGGGAAACGAGACTCGAACTCGCGACCCCGACCTTGGCAAGGTCGTGCTCTACCAACTGAGCTATTCCCGCATTGATGCTGGTATCCTGCTGTCGCGTTTTGGAGCGGGAAACGAGACTCGAACTCGCGACCCCGACCTTGGCAAGGTCGTGCTCTACCAACTGAGCTATTCCCGCATTAACGCTGATACCTGTTCTGACATTCTGGAGCGGGAAACGAGACTCGAACTCGCGACCCCGACCTTGGCAAGGTCGTGCTCTACCAACTGAGCTATTCCCGCTTAAAATGCTGCCTGCAGGCCAGATAACGTTAACTTATAACAACAAAACTCGCCACCTGTTTAAGGTAACTGGTTGTTTAAAAAGAACTTTATCAAAACCGCATTCTGGAACGTGGGGAATTATGAACGCATCAGGAGGGAATGGCAAGCCCTTTCTTCGCCCGCGCGGCTAAGTGGTTATTACGCAACCAGGCGCGCCGGAAACAGCCTTTCAGGCACTTCCTGTCTCTTCTCCTTAGGCAATTACCTCAGTAAGCGTTCAGCCGGTATGGCGGCGCTAAGGGCAGCTTCCCTCATATCCCGTAGATACGGTCTGCTTAGCGACGAATGAAAAGCAAAGTTTTGCAGCCATACCGCAGACTTTTTTACGGGTAAGCGCATAGCGGGAAGCCAGCCCTCAGTAACGCCCGGATGCGGGTGTTACAGCTTGAACAACTGCTCGCGATACCAGCTCAGTTCAGCTACGGATTCGCGGATATCGTCCATCGCCTGATGCGTCCCCTGCTTTTTAAAGCCGGTCAGTACCTCAGGCTTCCAGCGGCGGGCAAGTTCTTTAACGGTGCTGACATCCAGATAGCGGTAATGGAAATAAGCTTCCAGCTCCGGCATATATTTAAACAGGAAGCGGCGATCCTGCCCGATGCTGTTACCGCAGATCGGCGAACTGTTCTCCGGGACCCACTGCTTTAAGAACTCAATTGTCGCCAGTTCCGCGGCGCGATCGTCAATGCTGCTCGCTTTAACACGATCCACCAGACCGCTGCCGGTATGAGTACGTACATTCCACTCATCCATTAACGCAAGCTGCGCGTCTGACTGATGAACGGCAAAAACCGGGCCTTCTGCCAGAATGTTCAGATCGGAATCGGTGACCAGCGTGGCGATCTCAATAATACGGTCCTGCTCCGGGTCCAGCCCGGTCATTTCAAGATCAATCCAAATCAGATTATTGGCATTTACAGTCATGGGGTTCCTCGCCGTGGCTTATATCATCAAACGTAAGGGTGTATCATAAACGTTTTGCCCTGCCAGGGCGAAACCTGCCAAGCCGTGTGAGGAAGAGTGAGTAAAAACAAACTGTCGAAAGGTCAGCAGCGTCGCGTCAGCGCCAACCATGAGCGCCGCCTGAAGCAGCGTGCGGATAAGCCGGAACCGGACGACAGCCTGTTCGGTGAAGCGCGCGATGGCGTGGTAATCAGCCGCTTTGGTATGCACGCTGATGTGGAAGATGCGGATGCATCGGTTCACCGCTGTAATATCCGCCGTACTATCCGATCGCTGGTGACCGGCGATCGCGTACTCTGGCGTCCTGGTCAGGAGGGCGGCGCCACCGTCAAAGGAATTGTTGAGGCCGTGCACGAGCGCACCTCTGTCCTGACCCGCCCCGATTTTTATGACGGCGTAAAGCCCATTGCCGCCAATATTAATCAGATCGTTATCGTTTCAGCCATCCTGCCGGAGCTCTCGCTCAATATTATCGACCGCTATCTGGTCGCCAGTGAAACGCTGGATGTTGAGCCGCTGCTAGTCCTGAATAAAACCGATCTGCTGGATGAAGAAGGCCGTGCATTTGTCGATAAGCAGATGGAGATTTACCGCAAAATTGGTTACCGCGTGCTGATGGTTTCCAGCCACCGCAAGCGGGGCCTGGAAGAACTGGAGGCAGAGCTGACCAACCGGATCAGCATTTTTGCCGGGCAGTCCGGCGTGGGGAAATCCAGCCTGCTTAACGCTCTGCTGGGTCTGGAACTGGGTGACGGAGAAATTCTGACCAACGACGTGTCCGACGTTTCCGGGCTGGGGCAGCACACGACCACCGCCGCCAGGCTCTATCACTTCCCTCACGGCGGCGATGTTATCGATTCCCCCGGCGTGCGCGAGTTCGGTTTATGGCATCTTGAGCCGGAACAAATCACGCGGGGATTTGTCGAATTCCGTGAGTTTCTGGGCCATTGTAAGTTCCGTGACTGCAAACATGACACCGATCCCGGCTGCGCCATTCGTGAAGCGGTGGCAAACGGCGAGATCGATAAGGCGCGCTTTGAGAGTTATCACCGCATTCTGGACAGTATGTCGGATATGCAGCTCAAAACGCGCCGTAACTTTTCTGAGAGCAGCGACTGAACTTGCCTGCCCGCGCTTCCGGGCGGGCAACATAGCCTATTTGTAAGGGCACTGGTACAATCCGCCCCCTTTTCTCTAACTGCTATCTGATCAAGCCAGGAGGCTACCGTGTTGGATCGTTTAAAACTCGGCCTGAATCATGTTCTACCTAAAAAAGCCCTGACTGAACTGGCGGGCTGGGGCGCAGGCAAGCGCGCCGGCTGGCTCACCAAGGCCGTCATTGACGCTTTTGTCTGGTTCTACAAAGTGGATATGGCTGAAGCGCAGAAGCCGGATACCGCCAGCTATCGTACCTTCAATGATTTCTTCGTCCGTCCGCTGCGCGATGAAGCCCGTCCGATTGAAACCGATCCTAACCTGCTGGTACTGCCCGCTGATGGCGCAATCAGCCAGCTGGGTCACATTGATGGCGACCAGATTTTCCAGGCTAAGGGACACACTTACTCGCTGGAAGCGCTGCTTGCCGGCAACACCGCCATGACAGAAATGTTTCGTGACGGCGAGTTCGTGACAACGTATCTGGCGCCTCGCGACTATCACCGTGTGCATATGCCCTGCAACGGTATTCTGCGCGAAATGATCTATGTGCCTGGCGATCTCTACTCGGTTAATCCGCTGACGGCGCAGAATATCCCTAACCTTTTCGCCCGCAATGAGCGTGTTATCTGTCTGTTCGACACCGAATTTGGCCCGATGGCGCAAATTCTGGTTGGTGCGACCATCGTGGGCAGCATCGAAACGGTCTGGGCCGGCACGGTGACGCCGCCTCGCGAAGGCGTGATCAAACGCTGGAGCTGGCCGGGCGCGGAGGAAGACGGTGCCGTGGTCCTGCTGAAAGGCCAGGAGATGGGCCGCTTTAAGCTTGGCTCAACGGTTATCAACCTCTTTGCCTCCGGCAAGGTCAAACTGGCCGAAAGCCTGACGCCGGAAACCCAAACGCGTCTGGGCCAGACGCTGGCTATCGCACTGCAAAAAACCAGTGCGGAAGACGTTTTACATCACCCATAGCAGATACCTATGTTACGCCTGATTCTTACTATTTTGTTGAGCTGGATGCTTCTCCAGCCCGCCTGGTCAGCCAGCCCGCCGGATGCCGGCCAGATCAGAGAGCAGCTTGAAGAAGCCCAGTCTGACAAAAATGCCCCTAATCAGGCGGAAAGGGTGGACATCCTTCAGTCCACCCTAAACTGGCTGGAAGAGCGGCAGAAATCGCTCGATAACACTAAAACCTACCAGCAGGTTATCGACGATTTCCCCAAATTAAGCCGCGAGCTTCGCCAGCAGGCGGCCTCGCTGCTGGACAATGAAAAAAACGTTCGCAGTACGATGACGGCCGCCGAACTGGATCAGGAGATCCTGCAGGTCAGCAGTCAGCTACTGGAGGAGAGCCGTCAGGCACAGCAGGAGCAGGAGCGCGCGCGTGAAATCAGCGATTCGCTTTCCCAGCTTCCGCAACAGCAGTCTGAGGCCCGGCGGGCGCTGAATGAAATTGAACGTCGTTTGCAGGGCCAGCCCTCGCCCACCACGCCGCTGGCGCAGGCACAACTGGTCTCCCGCCAGGCTGAGTCTGCCGCCCGTAAAGCGCGGGTCGATGAACTGGAGCTGGCCCAGCTTTCGGCGAACAACCGCCAGGAGCTGGCGCGCATGCGCAGCGAGGTGCATCAGCGCAAGGCTGCCCAGCTCGACAGCTATCTTCAGGCTCTGCGTAACCATCTCAACAGCCAGCGTCAGCGAGAGGCGGAACTGGCGCTGGAGCGTACCGAACAGCTGGCGGAAAACAGCGGCGATCTGCCGGAAAGTATCAGCCAGCAGTTTCGCGTAAACCGCGAGCTCTCTGCCGCCCTCAATCAGCAGGCGCTGCGTCTGGATCTGATCGCCTCGCAGCAGCGGACGGCGATGAACCAGACCATTCAGGTACGCCAGGCGCTGGGAACTATCCGCGAGCAGTCAGAGTGGCTGGGCGTATCAAACTTGCTCGGCGAAGCTCTGCGGGCGCAGGTAGCGCGCCTGCCGGAGATGCCGAAACCGCAGCAGCTCGATAATGAGATGGGGCAACTGCGGGTGCAGCGCCTTCGCTATGAGGATCTGCTTGAACGCCAGCAGTTATTACGCCAGCAAAAACAGGACGATGGCTCGCCGCTAACCAACAACCAGCGCCGTATCCTTGATGCTCAGCTTAAAACCCAGCGCGAGCTGATCAATTCCCTGCTTGCCGGCTGCGATAACCTGATTCTGGAAGTCACCAAGCTGAAAGTGGCCAACGGACAGCTTGAAGATGCCCTGAATCAGGTGAAGGAGGCCGCCCACCGTTATCTGTTCTGGACGGCGGATGTCAGCCCCATTGGCCTGAGTTTTCCCCTCGATCTGGTGCGGGACCTGAAGAGTCTGCTCTCACTGGATACGCTGGGACAAATGGGCGGCGCGCTGGTGATGATGTTCACCAGCAAGGAAACCGTCGTGCCTGTTCTGGGCGCCCTGCTGCTGGTCGGCTTCAGCCTTAGCTCACGCCGTCACTATCGGGACTTCCTCAACCGCTCCTCCCAAAAGGTGGGTAAGGTCACTCAGGACCATTTCAGCCTGACGATGCGTACCGTTTTCTGGTCGATTCTGGTGGCGCTGCCGCTGCCGGTTTTGTGGATGGCCTTTGGCTACGGGTTACAGCATGCCTGGCCCTGGCCGATCGCGGTGGCAATAGGCGACGGCGTGACCGCAACGGTTCCCCTGCTCTGGGCATTTATGATCAGCGCCGCCTTTGCCCGTCCTCAGGGCCTGTTTATCGCCCACTTCCGCTGGCCAAAAACCCGCGTGGCGCGGGCGATGCGCTTTTACTCCCTCTGCGTCGGCCTGGCCGTGCCGCTGATCATGCTGCTGATTAGCTTCGATAATCTTGACGACCGTCAGTTCTCTTCCACGCTGGGGCGGCTCTGCTTTATTCTGATTTGCGGCACGCTCAGCCTGGTCACCGTAAGCCTGAAGCGGGCCGGCATTCCACTCTATCTGGATAAGGAAGGCAGCGGCGAGAACCTCATTAACAGTATCTTATGGAACATGATGATCGGCATCCCGCTGATCGCCGCGTTCGCCTCCTGCATCGGCTATCTCGCCACGGCGCAGGCGCTGCTGGCGCGGCTGGAAACCTCGGTGGCGATCTGGTTCCTGCTGCTGGTGATTTACCATATTATCCGGCGCTGGATGCTGATCCAGCGTCGTCGTATCGCTTTCGATCGCGCCCGCACGCGCCGCGCGGAGATCCTGGCCCAGCGCGCCAAAGGTGAAGACGAGATTGCCGCCCAGCAGACCAGTTCCGATGCGCTTGACGTGGAGGAACCGGTTATCGATCTGGACGCGATCAGTGCGCAGTCACTGCGTCTTGTCCGCTCGATCCTGACGCTGATCGCGCTGCTCTCGGTCATTGTCCTCTGGTCAGAGATCCACTCCGCTTTCGGTTTTCTGGAGAATATCCGGCTGTGGGACGCCAGCACTACCGTGCAGGGCGTGGAAAGCCTGCAACCTATTACGCTTGGTTCGGTGCTGATCGCCATTCTGGTGCTGATTATCACCACGCAGCTGGTACGTAACATGCCTGCCCTGCTGGAGCTGGCGCTGCTTCAGCACCTTAATCTGACGCCGGGAACCGGCTACGCCATTACCACCCTGCTGAAATATATGCTGATTCTGGTGGGAGGATTGCTCGGCTTTTCCATGCTTGGCGTGGACTGGTCGAAGCTTCAGTGGCTGGTGGCGGCTTTAGGTGTGGGACTCGGTTTCGGTTTACAGGAGATTTTCGCCAACTTTGTCTCCGGCTTGATTATCCTGTTCGAAAAGCCGATTCGCATTGGCGATACCGTCACCATCCGCGATCTCACCGGCAGCATTACCCGTATTAATACGCGTGCCACCACCATCACCGACTGGGATCGCAAAGAGATCATCGTGCCGAATAAGGCCTTTATCACCGAGCAGTTTATCAACTGGTCGCTTTCCGATTCGGTCACGCGCGTCGTCCTGACTATTCCCGCCGCGGCAGAAGCCAACAGTGAGGAGGTGACCAACGTGCTGCTGACGGCCGCCCAGCGCTGCCAGTACGTGCTGGATACGCCGCCGCCGGAGGCTTTCCTGGTTGATTTACAGCAGGGGATTCAGCTGTTTGAGCTGCGTATTCACGCGGCGGAGATGGTGCACCGTATGCCGCTACGCCATGAACTGCATAAGCTTATCTTGCAGGGCTACCATGAACATGGTCTGGAAATGCCGTTCCCGCCGTTCCAGGTCCGGATGGAAACCGTTGGCGGTAAAACGCCGCTAAACCCTGCCGCGCCGGTGGCGCGCACCTACAAATCGGGCGGGCTCTGACTGAATGAGCGGGGCGGCCACCAGACCCCCCGCTCACCCTCAGCAGCGATCGACGGAAAAAGCGATGACCTCGCTCAGCGTCTCCGCTTTCAGGGCCAGCATCACGATGCGATCCACGCCCAGCGCCACGCCGGAACAGTCGGGCATGCCATGCGCCAGCGCGTCCAGCAGGTGGGTATCAATCGGCTGCTGCGGCAGGCCGCGGGCGGCACGCTTGCGGTTATCCTGCTCAAACCGCTGACGCTGCTCGCGGCTGTCCGTCAGCTCCCGGAAGCCGTTTGCCAGTTCAATTCCCCTGAAGTAAACCTCAAAGCGTTCCGCGACGCGGTGATCTTCCGTACTGATTTCGGCCAGCGCCGCCTGCGATGCCGGGAAGTGATAGACGAAGGCCGGCTTCTCTTTGCCGATATGCGGCTCCACGCCCACCATAAACAGCAGCTGTAACAGCGTATCGCGATCGTCGATACGTTCAGCAATTTCTCCCTCCCCCAGCTTAACGGCCGCTTCACGCAGCTGCGGCTTATCGGCGGAAAGCGGATCGATCTCCAGATGGCGAATAAACGCCTGCTGGTAAGAGAGCGTCTCTGCCGGCGCGCACTCCAGTACCTGCTGAAGCAGATCGTCCACTTCGTTCATCAGCCGGTACATATCGTAATGGGGACGATACCACTCAAGCATGGTGAACTCGGGATTATGATGGCGGCCCGCCTCTTCGTTACGAAAGCTGCGGCAGAGCTGATAGATCGGCCCGCTGCCCGCCGCCAGCAGCCGTTTCATATGGTATTCCGGGCTGGTCATCAGATAGAGGTCAATCCCTTCCGCCGCGCCCGGTCCGACAAACCGCGTCTGGAACGGCACCAGATGGATATCGGTCACGGTGGCCTGGCTCATCGCCGGGGTCTCCACTTCCAGCACGCCACGATCGGCAAAGAAACGTCGTATTTCCGCCATAATCGCCGCGCGTTTCAATAAGTTGGCGATGGGGGCGCTCGGCTGCCAGCTGGCCGTATCGCTCATAGTTTTAACTCCTCAGGAAGAAGGTGAAGCAGTCTACCCGTACAGGCTGAGACACACAAATCTGCGGGAAGATAAAGCCCGCTTTGTTGTTTTGCTTTTGCCCGGTAAATCTTCCGGTTTATAAAAAACGGCGGCCCGATCGCGCTTTTCCTGTTTATTTTTCACCCCAATACCTGAACACATCAAGTTTAGCCCCCTCAGGCACTTTTATACTACCTCGCGCCAAGAGTGAGGGGGCATCCCCAACTTTCATCATGACAAGCTGACAGGGAGAACACCGTGCAAAGCTATACAGTCGATCTGGTCATTGTCGGGGCGGGCGGAGCCGGACTGCGGGCCGCTATCGCCGCCGCCGAGGCCAACCCCACCTTATCTATTGCGCTGGTTTCCAAAGTCTACCCGATGCGGAGCCATACCGTTGCCGCTGAAGGCGGCTCCGCCGCAGTCACCCAGTCCCATGACAGTTTTGAACTCCACTTTCAGGATACCGTCTCCGGCGGCGACTGGCTGTGCGAGCAGGATGTGGTGGACTATTTTGTCGCGCACTGCCCGCGCGAGATGGCGCAGCTGGAAAGCTGGGGCTGCCCGTGGAGCCGGCGCGAAGATGGCTCAGTTAACGTACGCCGCTTCGGCGGCATGAAGATAGAGCGCACTTGGTTTGCCGCCGATAAAACCGGCTTCCATATGCTGCATACGCTGTTTCAGACCTCGCTGAAGTATCCTCAAATCACCCGTTTCGACGAGCATTTCGTCCTGGACTTGCTGGTCGATGAGGGCGAAGCTCGCGGGCTGGTGGCGATGAATATGATGGAAGGAACGCTGATTCAGATTCAGGCGAATGCCGTGGTGCTGGCTACCGGCGGCGCCGGACGCGTTTATCGCTACAACACCAACGGCGGCATCGTTACCGGGGACGGTATGGCCATGGCCTTGCGCCACGGCGTACCGCTGCGCGATATGGAATTTGTGCAGTATCACCCTACGGGACTGCCCGGCTCGGGGATCCTGATCACCGAGGGCTGTCGTGGTGAAGGCGGGATCCTGATCAATAAGGATGGCTATCGCTATCTACAGGACTACGGTCTGGGACCGGAAACACCGGCAGGTCAGCCAAAGAATAAATATATGGAGCTTGGTCCCCGGGACAAGCTTTCCCAGGCCTTCTGGCACGAATGGCGGCAGGGCCGCACTATTTCCAGCCCGCGTGGCGATGTTGTCCACCTCGACCTGCGTCACCTTGGCGAGAAAAAGCTGCTTGAACGACTGCCTTTTATCTGCGAGCTGAGCAAAGCCTACGTTGGTGTCGATCCGGTCAGCGCCCCCATTCCTGTCCGGCCCACCGCGCACTATACGATGGGTGGGATCGAAACCGATGCGCGCTGCGAAACCCGCATTCGCGGCCTGTTTGCGGTAGGGGAATGCTCTTCTGTTGGCCTGCATGGCGCAAACCGTCTCGGCTCCAACTCCCTGGCGGAGCTGGTGGTATTTGGCCGGCTGGCAGGAGAGCAAGCCGCCGGACGTGCGCTTCAGGCCGGCAAAGCCTCCGCCTCCGCGCTGAATGCACAGGCCAGCGACTGCGAACGACGGCTGCACGCGCTCGTCGCTCAGCAAGGGGATGAAACCTGGTCCGGGCTGCGCGATGAAATGGGCATGGCGATGGAGGAAGGCTGCGGCATCTACCGCACGCCGGAGCTGATGCAGAAAACCATCGACAAGCTGGCCGAACTTAAAGCCCGCTTCGCCCGGGTACGTATCACCGACGCTTCCAGCGTATTCAATACCCAGCTGCTCTACAGCATTGAGCTGGCCCAGGGGCTGGACGTCGCCGAGTGCATGGCGCATGCCGCCTTTCAGCGCAAAGAGTCCCGCGGCGCGCATCAGCGGCTTGATGCGGGCTGCACCGAAAGAGACGACGCCGGTTTCCTCCGGCATTCACTGGCTTTTTACCGTGCCGGGAGCGCGCCCGATATCGCCTGGGATGCGGTAACCATCACCCATCTTCCGCCTGCGAAGCGCGTTTACGGTGAGGAGTCTGAGCGAAAGGAGAAGATCAATGAGTGACAACATGCGCTGTAAAATTGCTATCCAGCGCTATAACCCTGAAGCAGACAAAGTACCGCGCCGGGAGATTTTTGAGGTGCCCTGGGATGAGCAGACCTCCCTGCTCGACGCGCTGGGCTATATCAAAGATAACCTGGCGTATGACCTTTCATACCGCTGGTCCTGCCGTATGGCAATCTGCGGCTCCTGCGGCATGATGGTGGATGGCGTTCCAAAACTGGCCTGTAAAACGTTCCTGCGTGACTACCCTGAAGGGCTTTCCGTAGAGCCGCTGGCGCATTTTCCGGTTGAGCGCGACCTGATTGTGGATATGAGTCACTTCATCGAAAGCCTTGCCGCAATCAGGCCCTGGATTATCGGCAATAAGTCCGATCCGCAAGCGGGCCCGGGCATCCAGACGCCGGGCCAGATGGCGAAGTATCACCAGTACGCAGGCTGTATTAACTGTGGCTTGTGCTACGCCGCCTGCCCGCAGTTTGGTCTCAATCCAGCCTTTCTCGGACCGGCGGTTATCACCCTCGCGCACCGCTACAATCTGGACAGCCGCGATCGGGGTAAGGCGGAAAGGATGCCGCAGCTAAACGGCGAAAATGGCGTCTGGCCCTGCACCTTTGTAGGTTACTGTTCTGAAGTCTGCCCGAAACAGGTCGATCCCGCCGCCGCCATCCAGCAGAGCAAGGTGGAGAGTGCGAAAGACTTTATGATTACCCGGCTCAGACCGCAATAAGGAGTGGCTGATGATGACAAAACGTAAGCCCTATTCCCGGCCAATGGATGCCAGCTGGTGGCGCAGGTCCGCCTTTTACCGGTTTTATATGCTGCGCGAGGCAACGGCGCTGCCCGCGATCTGGTTCAGCATTGAGCTGATTGCCGGCCTCTTCTCCCTCCGGCACGGCCCTGAAAGCTGGGTCGCGTTTGTTGCCTTCCTCCAGCACCCTGTCGTGCTGCTGTTAAACGTGGTGACGCTGGCTGCTGCCCTCCTGCACAGTAAGACCTGGTTTGAGCTGGCGCCGAAAGCGTCCATCATCATCCTGGGCGATAAAAAGCTGCCGCCCGGTCCGGTTATTAAAGGGTTATGGGCGGTGATGCTGTTAGTGAGCGCAGGCTTACTGTTCTGGCTGGTATGGTCATAAGGAGACGAAGATGAAATCGCAACCGGTGCGTTCTGACGAACCTCTGTTCTGGGGATTATTTGGTGCGGGCGGCATGTGGGCGGCGCTAGTTTCACCAGCGCTGGTGCTGCTGGTCGGGTTACTTTTGCCGCTGAGCGGCGCGTCAGATCCAACCTACAGCTATGAGCGAATTTTAGGCCTGGCCCAGTCGCTGCCCGGTAAAGGCTTTCTGTTTCTGGCTGTTGTGATGCCGTTATGGTGCGGCTTGCACCGACTTCATCACGGCATGCACGATCTGAAGATCGCGGTGCCAGCCGGCAAATGGGTCTTTTACGGCCTTGCCGCCATCCTCAGCGTGGTGACGGCAACGGGTCTGCTGGCGCTGTGAATTAAGCCGCTGAGCGCTGGTTGCCCGCTGAAAATACCCTATACTTAAGCCATTCATACTTAAAGGAATAGCTTATGTCTCTCTGGAAAATGGTGGCAGCAGGCGGCGCAGCGCTGCTTTCGGTTGCCTGTAGCACCACGCCGCCCAAAGGCGTTACGCCAGTGGCCGGTTTTAACGCAGAACGCTATCTGGGTAGCTGGTATGAAATTGCCAGGCTGGATCATCGTTTTGAGCGCGGCCTTACTCAGGTAACCGCGACCTACAGCAAGCGCGAAGACGGCGGCCTGAAAGTGGTTAACCGGGGCTTTAATGAGAAAAAGCAGCGCTGGCAGGAAAGCGTGGGTAAAGCGTATTTCACCGGACCGGCCGATCGGGCGGCGCTTAAAGTTTCCTTCTTTGGCCCCTTCTATGGCGGCTATAACGTTATTGCGCTCGATGATGCCTATCAGCATGCGCTGGTATGCGGCCCGAACCGGGACTATTTATGGATTTTAGCGCGAACGCCGGAGATTGCGGATGACGTAAAAGCGTCGCTATTGACGAAGGCTAGTCAGGCAGGTTTTGACGTGTCGAAGCTGATCTGGGTAAAACAGGGCTAAGGGAGCCGGTGCCCATTGTGCACCGGCACGCGGATTACTGTGCGCTGCGCTGAATGGCTTCGCCGCCCGCTTCCACATCTTCACCTACGCCCTGCGTGGTGTTACAGGCGGAGAGCAGAGAAGAAAGCACCAGAACGGAAAAAATTGTAGCAATACTTTTCTTTAACATAACAATTTCCTTTTAAGTAGAAGTCGAAACCACGCTTTAAGCATAGCCGTAATTCAGCCGAATGCTTCAGCTACGAAGAAGGAAACAGAAATTTCTGACAGGAATAGAGGGCAGGTATAAAGGGACTGAGAAAGCAGGAGGGGCCGTCAGGCTATTGTCATCCTCAGCGAAGCCGCAGAGCGTTTATTCAGGAGCGCCCGGACGACATCCACGGATAAAAACGGGGCCTGAGGTTCAGGCCCACAGCACGCAAATTTATTTTACGCGTGAAACGTATTCGCCAGAGCGGGTGTCAACTTTGATCACTTCGCCAATCTGAACAAACAGCGGCACTTTTACAACGGCGCCGGTAGTCAGCGTTGCAGGCTTACCGCCCGTACCCGCGGTATCGCCTTTCAGGCCTGGGTCAGTATCAACAATTTCCAGCTCAACGAAGTTTGGCGGCAGAACCTGGATAGGCTTGCCGTTCCACAGCGTTACGATACATTCTGCGTTATCCAGCAGCCACTTGGCAGCATCGCCCACGGTTTTCTCTTCAACAGGATGTTGTTCGAAAGTTTCCGGGTGCATAAAGTGGTAGAACTCACCGTCGTTGTACAGGTAGTTCAGGTTGGTATCTACTACGTCAGCGCCTTCAGCGGAGTCGGTAGATTTAAAGGTTTTTTCCACACGGGTGCCGGTCAGCAGGCGGCGCATTTTCACGCGGGCAAAAGCCTGACCTTTACCGGGTTTAACGAACTCGCTGGATTCGACAGCGTAAGGTTCGCCTTCGAACATGATTTTAAGACCGGGACGGAAATCGTTGCTAGAATAAGTCGCCATAAAGGCCCTCTACAATTTAACACTGGTACTTAGCCAAAAAAATGGCACACATTGTAACCCTAAATAACCCTTCACGAGAAGAATGGTTGCATCAACTTGCAGATGTAATCACCGATCCAGACGAATTATTGCGGCTTTTAGGCCTTGATTCGCATCCGGCGCTGACGGCAGGCCGTGACGCCCGTCGCCTTTTTGCCTTACGCGTCCCCCGGGCCTTTGCCGCCAGGATGCGCAAGGGCGATCCGCAAGATCCTCTCCTGCTGCAAACGATCACTGCCAGCCAGGAGTTTATTGATGCGCCGGGTTACAGTACCGATCCGCTCGATGAGCAGACCAGCGTGGTGCCGGGTCTGTTACATAAATATCGTAACCGTGCGCTGCTGTTGGTGAAAGGCGGCTGCGCGGTCAACTGCCGCTACTGTTTCCGCCGCCATTTCCCTTATTCTGAGAACCAGGGCAACAAGCGCAACTGGCAGCAGGCCCTGGAGTATATCCGAGAGCAGCCAGAACTGGATGAGATTATTTTCTCCGGTGGCGATCCGCTGATGGCGAAAGATGGAGAACTGGACTGGCTGATCGGCCAGCTGGAAGAAATCCCCCATCTGAAACGGCTGAGGATCCACAGCCGGTTGCCGGTGGTGATCCCAAGCCGCATCACGCCTGCGCTCTGCCGCCGCCTGGCGGAATCACGTCTGCAGACGCTTATGGTGACCCATATCAACCATGCTCAGGAGATTGACGAAGAGCTGCGCGAGGCGATGCAGCAGCTGAAGCGCGCGGGCGTGACGCTGTTAAATCAAAGCGTGCTGCTGCGGCATATCAATGACGATGCAGCGACCCTTGCCGCGCTCAGTAACGCCCTGTTTGATGCCGGCATCCTGCCCTATTATCTGCACGTGCTGGATAAAGTGCAGGGCGCAGCGCATTTCTTTGTGTCTGATGAGGAGGCCCGGCGCATTATGCGGGAGCTTCTGACGAGAGTGTCGGGCTATATGGTGCCGAAGCTGGCGAGGGAGATTGGCGGTGAACCGAGCAAAACGCCGCTCGATTTGCAGCTGCGCCAGAGCTAGCGGGCGTTCGGCAGGGGAAGATTAACTCGCCTTCCCTGCTCTACGTTCTCTTCGCGGCGGGCGAGGAGATCCGGTGCTGAAGCGCCGGTAACGCTTCGCCCGCCGCTTTAAGCGATCAAGGACACTTGTAGACCTGGCCGCTCATCTTGCTGTCCAGGGGAGCAAAGCTGGACCAGAAATTTTGCGTCGGGCTGGTTGCACCGTAAATCACGTTGCCACCCATCTCAGCCGCACGGTTGCGCAGGTCATTGGCCGCGCCGCGCAGCGAGCTGCCTTCACCGCCGGCACCGCTTAACCAGTTGCTCTGAGAACCGGTCAGGTTCCCCAGCAGCTGACACTCACCGGCGGGCTGTTGATCGGTGAAAGTCACTTTTTCGCCCGCTGTGCTGAGCGTGTTGTTCGAACTGCTACAGCCGGCCAGAAGTACCGCTGCGACAGAGAGCCCCAGCAAAACGTTAATCCGCATTGTAATCCCCATTTATTATCATCAGAGTCGGGTGGCAGCGTAGCAGAAAAAAGCCTTTTTTTTCTGAACATTCATTGCCCTGATCCCGTTATAGCCGAACGATTGCGCTACTACTTATACTATTTTCCGGCCCAAAAGAAAAACCCCCGGCCGTTTCCGGTCGGGGGTTTCTGATGACTTAAGCAGTCAGCAGCAATTACATCATGCCGCCCATACCGCCCATGCCACCCATGCCGCCGCCAGCACCTAAGTCAGGCGCATCGCCTTTAGGCAGGTCGGTCACCATGCATTCGGTGGTGATCATCAGGCCAGCCACAGAGGCCGCGTACTGCAGCGCAGAACGGGTCACTTTGGTTGGGTCCAGGATACCGAAGTCGATCATGTTGCCGTACTCTTCGGTCTGAGCGTTGTAACCGTAGTTACCTTCTCCCGCTTTCACCATGTTCGCGACCACGGACGGCTCTTCACCGGCGTTGGAAACGATCTGACGCAGTGGAGACTCCATTGCGCGCAGCGCAACTTTGATACCCACGTTCTGGTCTTCGTTCTGGCCACGCAGCTCGGTCAGCTGTGCCGCAACGCGCACCAGCGCCACGCCACCACCAGCAACCACACCTTCTTCAACCGCAGCACGGGTCGCGTGCAGGGCATCTTCAACGCGGGCTTTCTTCTCTTTCATTTCAACTTCAGTGGCTGCGCCAACTTTCAGTACGGCAACGCCGCCTGCAAGTTTCGCTACGCGCTCCTGCAGTTTTTCCTTGTCGTAATCAGAGGTCGCTTCTTCGATCTGCTGACGAATCTGCGTTACGCGAGAAGAGATAGCGGTTTCTTCACCCACGCCATCGATGATGGTGGTGGTGTCTTTGTTGATAACAACGCGTTTCGCCTGGCCCAGATCTTCCAGCGCCGCTTTTTCCAGCTCCATACCGATCTCTTCAGAGATAACGGTACCACCGGTCAGCACAGCGATATCCTGCAGCATCGCTTTACGACGATCGCCGAAGCCAGGTGCTTTAACCGCAGCCACTTTCACGATGCCGCGCATGGTGTTCACTACCAGGGTCGCCAGCGCTTCACCTTCAACATCTTCTGCAATAATCAGCAGAGGCTTACCGGCTTTTGCAACGGCTTCCAGCACGGGCAGCATTTCACGGATGTTGGAGATTTTTTTATCTGCCAGCAGGATGAATGGCGTTTCCAGCTCAACAGCGCCAGTTTCTGGCTTGTTGATGAAGTAAGGAGAGAGGTAACCACGGTCGAACTGCATACCTTCAACCACGTCCAGCTCGTCCTGAAGGCCGGTGCCTTCTTCAACGGTGATAACGCCTTCTTTGCCCACTTTTTCCATCGCCTGAGCAATCAGTTCGCCCACGGTTTCATCGGAGTTAGCAGAGATGGTACCTACCTGAGCGATAGCTTTAGAGTCGGAGCAAGGCACAGAAAGGTTTTTCAGTTCCTGAACCGCAGCGATAACGGCCTGATCGATACCGCGCTTCAGATCCATCGGGTTCATGCCCGCAGCGACGGCTTTCAGACCTTCGGTGATGATGGACTGAGCCAGTACGGTTGCGGTGGTGGTGCCGTCGCCTGCAGCGTCGTTCGCTTTAGAGGCTACTTCTTTCACCATCTGCGCGCCCATGTTCTCGAACTTGTCTTCCAGCTCGATTTCACGCGCTACGGAAACACCATCTTTAGTGATGGTCGGTGCACCAAAAGATTTATCCAGAACCACGTTACGGCCTTTCGGGCCCAGGGTAACTTTTACTGCATCTGCCAGTACGTTAACGCCACGGAGCATTTTTACACGAGCGTCATTACCGAATTTTACGTCTTTAGCTGCCATCTTAAATATCCCTTAAATTCGTTTCGTTCAGTGAGGTTCGCGTCGATTACGCTTCAACAATTGCCAGAATGTCGCTTTCGGAGATGATCAGCACCTCTTCGTTGTCGATTTTCTCAGTCTTGGCACCGTAGCCTTCGCTGAAAATGACCACATCGCCCACTTTCACGTCCAGCGGCTTAACATCACCGCTTTCCAGGATACGGCCATTGCCGACGGCCAGCACTTCGCCACGGGTAGATTTACCCGCCGCAGAGCCGGTCAGAACGATGCCACCTGCTGATTTAGATTCCACTTCTTTACGCTTGACGATAACACGGTCGTGCAGAGGACGAATTTTCATTGATAGCTCTCCTTTGAGAAGTCCAATCAGTCTTTTGGGATGAAAGCCGGGCTTCACTGGCACCGGCCTCGTGACGGAAGAGATAGGGACGCGAAGGGACGCTTTCAAGGGTAAAAAAATAAAAAATTTTGCTTCTGCGTCACAACTGGTCAATTTACGAGCGGATAGTACAGAACGGCAAAAAAAAAGGCGGATATCTCCGCCCTTAGCTTATTTACGCTCGTCCCGGTCGTCGTGTTCAATCAGCGTTGAGTCTTTTCGTTCATACTCTCCCTCAACGGTGTAGCCGCTGTCCGGGCCTGCGCCTGCACCGCGCCAGACGCGTAAATGCGGCATCAGCTTCAGCGTCAAATGCTTCTGTACCGGAGGCAGCAGCAGCAGCAGCCCCAGGAAGTCAGTAAAGAAGCCGGGGAGCAGCAGCAGGAAGCCCGCCAGAATCAGCGAAACGCTTTTGATCATCTCCGCCGCCGGGCTTTCGCCCGCCTGAAGCTTCTGCTGCATCAGCATAAAGTTTTTCATTCCCTGGTTTTTGACCAGCGAAATACCAATGACGGAGCTGAAGACCACCAGCAGCAGCGTCAGCAGCACGCCCATCACGTGCGCCACCTGTATGAACAGGCTTATCTCGATCCAGGCGAGAAGGAAAAGTACTAAAAACGGTATCCAGCGCACCGCAATCTCCTGTATATCAGCGCCAGTCCGCAGCGGGCGTACCGGCAAAAATGGGATCTTAACGATCGTAATAAAGAGAACTGGGGGCAGTACAGGCGCTTTTCAACCTTAACCGCCTTATCTCCTGCAGGTAATCATAGTGGGATCGGGATCAAAGCATCGCGTTAAAAGATAAAAAAATGCGGGCTGGGTGTTATGCCATCAAGCTTTTTATCGCTGACAGCGTATGATCAATGCACAAACGGATAAAGTCAGGGTTTTACGCCCGCTCTCCTCCTGAAACTGGCTGGAGTGTAGTAATATTTACCCGATAATTTTTTGCGTGAGCGCCTCTTTACCCGAAGATAAATGCGCTGGCGATAATAAGAAGGTTCCCATGACGACAAGCATCCGCATCGAAGAAGATCTGTTAGGCATGCGTGAAGTTCCGGCAGAGGCTTACTACGGCGTTCACACTCTGCGCGCAATTGAAAATTTTTATATCAGCAGCAGCAAAATCAGCGATATTCCCGAATTTGTTCGCGGTATGGTAATGGTGAAAAAAGCGGCGGCGATGGCGAATAAAGCGCTGCAAACTATTCCCCGTAACGTGGCCGACGCCATCATCATGGCCTGTGACGAAGTGCTGGTAAACGGGAAATGTATGGACCAGTTCCCGGTGGACGTCTATCAGGGCGGCGCGGGCACCTCGGTCAATATGAACACCAATGAAGTGCTGGCTAATATTGGTCTGGAGCTGATGGGGCATCAGAAAGGGGAATACCAGTTTCTTAATCCCAACGACCACGTCAACAAGTGCCAGTCCACTAACGACGCCTACCCGACCGGCTTTCGCATTGCGCTTTATACCTCCATCGAAACCCTGCTGGAGGCAATTGGCCAGCTGAGCGAAGGTTTTCAGCGCAAGGCCAAAGAGTTCGAATCTATCCTGAAAATGGGGCGTACCCAGCTTCAGGATGCCGTGCCCATGACGCTGGGCCAGGAGTTTCACGCCTTTAACGTGCTGCTCAACGAAGAGATTAAAAACATCCGCCGCACCGCCGAGCTGCTGCTGGAAGTGAATCTGGGTGCCACCGCTATTGGTACGCGACTGAATACGCCGGAGGGTTACCAGCAGCTGGCGGTACAGAAGCTGGCGGAAGTCAGTAACCTGCCCTGCGTGCCGGCGGAAGATTTGATTGAAGCGACCTCCGACTGCGGCGCTTACGTGATGGTCCACAGCGCGCTTAAGCGTCTGGCGGTTAAGCTCTCAAAAATCTGTAACGATCTTCGCCTGCTCTCCTCGGGGCCCCGGGCGGGCCTGAATGAGATCAACTTACCGGAGCTTCAGGCCGGGTCATCGATCATGCCGGCGAAAGTAAATCCGGTTGTGCCTGAGGTCGTCAACCAGGTCTGTTTCAAGGTGATTGGCAATGATGTGACCGTCACCCTGGCTTCCGAAGCGGGTCAGCTACAGCTCAACGTTATGGAACCGGTTATCGGCCAGGCCATGTTCGAGTCCGTGCATATCCTGAGCAATGCCTGTCTGAACCTGCTGGAGAAATGCGTCAACGGCATCACGGCTAACAAAGCCGTTTGTGAAGCCTATGTCTTCAACTCTATCGGCATCGTTACCTACCTCAATCCCTACATTGGTCATCATAACGGCGATATCGTGGGGAAAATTTGCGCGGAAACGGGCAAGAGCGTACGGGAAGTCGTGCTGGAGCGCGGCCTGCTTACCGAAGCGGAGCTGGATGACATATTTTCCACCCAGAACCTGATGTTCCCGGTCTATAAAGCCAGACGTTACACTGATGAAAATGCGTAACTGCAGCACATCCTGACCTGATTAAGGCGCGCCGGTTTCCATAACGATGCGCCTTTTTTAATGGCGTGGCCTACATATTTTTAACGTTTAGTTTTCAAAATACTTAAGGAGAAAACCATGATCGTGCCGGAGTTAATTATTGTTCTTCTGGCGATCTACCTGGGCGCCCGCCTGGGCGGCATCGGCATCGGCTTTGCGGGCGGTGTGGGGATACTGATCCTGACGCTGGGCTTTCAAATCCCACCTGGCGCCATTCCCTTTGACGTCATTGAAATTATTATGAGTGTAATAGCCGCGATTGCGGCGATGCAGGTCGCGGGCGGCATGGATTATCTGGTGAGTCTGGCTGAACGACTGCTGCGCAGGCATCCCCGCTATATTACCTTTCTCGCCCCGCTGGTGACGTACAGCATGACGCTTCTGGCCGGCACCGGCCATACGGCGTTTTCCACTTTGCCGGTTATCGCCGAGGTGGCTAAAGAGCAGGGCGTACGTCCCTCCCGGCCGCTTTCTATTGCCGTCGTCGCCTCGCAAATTGCCATCACCGCTTCACCTATTTCGGCGGCCGTGGTGTTTCTTGCCGGGATACTGGAGCCGAAGGGCATAAGTTATCTCGCCCTGCTTGCGGTTTCTATTCCTTCAACCATGGTCGCCATTTTTATCGCGGCCCTGGTTACCAACTTTTTGGGAAAAGAGCTGAAGGACGATCCGGTTTATCAGGCGCGCCTGGCGAAGGGTGAAGTATCACTGCGCGGAGCCAGCGTGTTTGAAGAAAAACCTGGGGCAAAGCGTTCCGTCCTGCTGTTTTTGATCGGGATCGTTGCCGTCGTGCTCTACGCTACGGCCATCAGCGATGCCGTCGGCCTGATTACCAACCCTGTTCTGCCCCGCAATGAAGCCATTGTGGTATTTATGCTGACTATCGCCGCGCTGATCTGCCTGAGCTGTAAGGTGGATACCGCCAGAATTCTGTCAGCCAGTACCTTTAAGTCCGGCATGAGCGCCTGTATCTGCGTGCTGGGCGTGGCCTGGCTGGGAGATACCTTCGTGAAGGCGCATATCACTGAAATTCAGCAGTTCGCCGGGGAGCTGCTCACCGATTTCCCGTGGATGCTGGCGGTCGTGCTGTTCTTTGCCTCCACGCTGCTTTACTCCCAGGCCGCCACCACCAAAGCGTTGATGCCTGCGGCACTGCTGCTCGGCGTCTCTCCCGTGACCGCCGTCGCGTCATTTGCTGCGGTATCCGCGCTGTTTGTCCTGCCCACCTACCCCACTCTGCTGGCGGCGGTGGAAATGGATGACACCGGAACAACCCGCATCGGCAAATTTGTTTTCAATCACTCTTTTATTATCCCCGGTACGCTGGCGATTATTCTCTCGGTGATTTTTGGCTTTATCTTCGGTCACCTGATCCTCTGACGGTTGATCCTTCCCTGCCTTCACGGCGGTCACTGCCGCCATGGAGGCCGGTTACAACCTGAAAGACCTGCCGCTACCACTGCATGATATAGTCTGCGCTGTCCGTATAAGGATTACTCAGGGCTTCCTGCCATTATTTATTCCCCCGGACGTTTTATTCAGTCAGTTCAACATGGAAAGAGCGGTTACCTTTTATGGCCCAGCGCATCACAACACTTATTTTTCTGCTGCTTGCTGCCCTCGCAGGCGGCAGCGCGCATGCTTCGCTATTCGGGCAGAGCAGCAGCAGCCAGTTTGTACCGGTCAATCAGGCCTTTGCCTTCGATTTCACCCAGCAGGCCGATCGGCTGACCCTGAGCTGGCAGGTGAAGCCCGGCTACTATCTCTACCGCCAACAGATAAAAATCAGCGCGCAGGGCGCACAGCTTGCTGACTGGCAGTTACCGCCAGGAGAAGCGCATGAGGATGAGTTCTACGGCAAAACGGCGATTTTCCCTGAAAGCCTGACCTTACCGCTGAGGCTGCGCCAGGCGAATCAGGGCGCGACGGTGACGGTTACCTGGCAGGGCTGCGCGGCGGCAGGCTTCTGCTATCCGCCGGAGACGCGAACCCTCCCGTTAGATGCAGTCGCCGCGCCAACAGCGGCTTCGGCTTCGGCTTCGGCTTCGGCTTCGGCTTCGGCTTCGGCTTCGGCTTCGGCTTCGGCTTCGGCTTCAGCAAGCTTAACCGCCGCGCCCGCACACAAGCTGCCTTTTTCGCCGCTGTGGGCGCTGCTTATCGGCATCGGCGTGGCCTTTACGCCCTGCGTTCTGCCGATGTACCCCCTGATCTCCGGCATCATCCTTGGCGGTAGCCGCAGCTACTCGACGGGCCGTCTTTTTACGCTGGCGATGGTCTACGTGCAGGGTATGGCGCTGACCTATACGGTAATGGGGATCGTCGTGGCGGCGGCTGGATTACGTTTTCAGGCCGCCTTGCAGGCACCCGCCGTGCTTATCGGGCTCTCCGTGCTGTTTATCCTGCTGGCCCTTTCAATGTTTGGCCTGTTCAGCCTCCAGCTGCCTTCATCGCTGCAAACGCGCCTCACGCTGTGGAGCAACCGTCAGAAAGGCGGTTCGCTGCCGGGGGTGTTTCTGATGGGCGCGCTTGCCGGTCTGATTTGCTCACCCTGCACCACCGCGCCGCTGAGCGCTATTCTGCTTTACATTGCCCAGAGCGGGAACATGCTGGCCGGTGCGGGTACGCTCTGGCTTTACGCGCTGGGAATGGGCCTGCCGCTGATTGCCGTCACCGTATTCGGCAACCGCCTGCTGCCAAAGCGCGGCGTCTGGATGCAAACCGTCAAGGAAGGTTTCGGCTTTGTGATCCTTGCCCTGCCGGTTTTTCTGCTTGAACGCCTTACCGGCGAAGTCTGGGGGCTGCGCCTCTGGAGCGCGCTGGCGGTGGCCTTCTTCGGCTGGGCCTTCATCAGCCTGAAATCGTCTAACGGCTGGCTGCGGCTGGGCCAGATTATAATGCTTGCCGCCGCGCTGGTCGCGGCACGCCCGCTTCAGGACTGGGCCTTTGGCGCAGCTGAAACCCGGCATGCAGCTTCCCAGCTGGCATTTGACCGCGTGACGGATAGCGCAGAGCTGGATGCCGCTCTGGCTCAGAGCCGGGGCAGAATCACGATGCTCGATCTCTACGCTGACTGGTGTGTTGCCTGCAAAGAGTTTGAAAAATATACCTTCAGCGATCCCGGCGTTCAGACCTCGCTGAGCAATGTACAGCTGCTTCAGGCGGACGTGACCCGCAACAGCCCACGTGACAGTGAATTACTTCATCGTCTACAGGTCCTTGGCCTGCCGACGATCCTGTTCTTTGACGCCAACGGGAAAGAGATCCCGCATTCACGGGTGACGGGCTTTATGAAGGCTCCCGCCTTTCAGCAGCATTTGCAGAAACTGGCGCAGTAAACGACACTGGAAAACGACTTTCGGGCTAAGATGTGAAAAATGCAGACAAGAGGTGATCCACTTGCAACGTGAACAGGTACTCGAGCATGCGCTAAACATCCTTGAGCAAAATGGCCTGGCTCCCACCACCTCATTCGCTATGATGGCAAAAGAGGTGCAGTGTGAAGAGCAGGATTTGAAACGATTCTGGCCTGACCGCGAGGCGCTGCTCTACGACGCCCTGCGCTACCACAGCCAGCAGATTGATATCTGGCGTCGCAAACTGCTGCTCGACGATACGCTAAACGCGGAGCAGAAGCTGCTGGCGCGCTATCAGGTGCTGGCCGAAGCCGTAAACAATAATCGCTATCCCGGCTGTCTGTTTATTGCCGCCTGTAGCTTTTACCCCCAGCCCGACCATCCTGTTCATCAGGTTGCCGAACAGCAGAAACGTGCCTCGTGGCAGTACACGCACGATCTGCTGACCGAGCTGGGAACCGATAATCCCGAGCTGGTCGCCCATCAGATGGAGCTGATTCTGGAAGGCTGCCTCAGCCGCCTGCTGGTTAAACGCAATGTGCAGGAAGTGGAAACGGCCCGCACCCTGGCGGAAGACGTGCTGAGCTTCGCGCTGTGTCGCAAAAACGGCGCGCTAACCTGAACAAGTTTCGCACTGACTGACCGAAAAGCAGGCAGTCAGTGCGGGTTTAGCCACTTTCTTTGACAAACCCGTTGACGGCAGGCCGCCTTTACGGTTTAATGCGCCCCGTTGCCCGGATAGCTCAGTCGGTAGAGCAGGGGATTGAAAATCCCCGTGTCCTTGGTTCGATTCCGAGTCCGGGCACCATCATTTAAAGAACCCGCCTTACGGCGGGTTTTTGCATTTCAGGGCTAGCCCAGCAATTCAACGATACTACAAAAGTCTTACACTGCCGTGCCGCTTCAGGTAGCCTCTACAGGGCTGGATTCTCCCAGCGGAAATTCGCAGCAATCCCCATGGGCCGCAAACATACGCCATTTACCTCCCTTTCGCGTCGAAAAAGTCGGGCTCACACTCTAAAAATCAAAACCTTTATCCACCGTGAACGCGACACCATGGGTGGCATCCTCTATGACGAATGCGACTATGATATGGCAGCTGCCAGTGTCAATTTGACCTTGAGTGACATTATTTTTCCTCGGCTATGATCCAGCTGTTTTCTGGAATGCAGAGATTATCACCGCGAATGTGGCCTTTGCCGATGCTGTAGAAGAAACAGCATTCAATGAGGCCCTATCGAGGCTTGATGCTGTCAGCAAATATCAGGCAACGTATCTTGATTTAGCGCGGGGTATCAGTAGTAATAGCAAAATTTTCAGCCATACGTGGGAACATAAACCTGACCTGATATACCCGTAGCTTGATGGACTGGCTTTCAGTAATTTTGCCGCCAAACGGGCGGGGGAAATTGCACGTGATAATCCTCCAGCCGTTTACTGCGGTTATCAAATCCTACCGGGGTACGTTGCAGGGATTGGCTTGCGGATTATCGTTGAGGATGATGTATTAAATCGTGATGCGATTGAAGCAGCCATTTCAGATTTCCTTGCTCGCGCGGAACGCAACTGGGTTTCTGACATACCAGCACGTGCCCGCTATTCGAACAAGATTCACTGCAAACCGCTCAACATCACAGACGTGAATAAGCAAAAATGAACATCTTAAACCCCAAAATAATATTCCTCATATCCGGGCGGTTGGCGACCGCGCTTAATATGAGGAAAAACCATGGCAACAACCCGTACTGAACGACGCCACCATATGCGTCGAATGAAAAAAAGACGACGACACGACAACGCGGTTGGCGACGGCAGCCCAAAACATCTGGGCCAACATTATAAAACCCCGTGTAGCTGTTCCTGCTGGATGTGTGGACACCAGCGTTACTGGTATGGACCAGGCATGCAGGAGCGACGCGCACGGGCAAAAAATACGTAAGGAGGACACATGAGGTAACTATTCATAACAGGAACCTACTATGTCTGTTTTTAATACACGAAGGGACCGCGATCGTAACGGTAAACCAAAACCCCATTACCATGTGGGTTATCCTGGATTCGACGGCAAGATGATGCACCATCACGATCGCATCTCTGGGTTCTGGCCGAACTGGAACGCCAGTCATTGCCCGTCAGCCTGGACGCGTATGTTTATGACCAGGCCACGCCGGGCAAAGGAATCCGTCGCTATTGCGCGAATCATGAAGGGAAATGATCCCAACGGGATCCTGTTCCCTCACCGCACTAAGCCGTATGTATATTATTACTGAACCCTGCCCCCTTCCTGGGGGCTTTATTACCGGAATCAGTGGCAATAAGAACGGGCTGGTCTGTATCGATAGACTGTTAGTATCCGGGTAAAACGGGCCACACCTTATTACAGAACTGACACGCGTTTTGAAAATCTTCTTGTCCCTGGTTCGATTCCGGGTCGGACACCATCGTTTAAAGAACCCGCCCTACGGCGGTTTTTTGCTTTTCTGAGCTAGCTTAGCAATTCAATCTTGCCCTCTTCTGCCATTACCACACACACCTGTGCACCGCAGTTCGCTCTCACTTTCTGCATTTCTTCGCAACGCGGTTCTCCTGCATTCACTGGCGCTATTCCACAGCGTTAAGCCTTAAAGATATTTGGTTAACAAAGCAATCGAAGCGCAGCATTGCGTGCTGTAGATTACTTAAAAAACCGCAAAAGAGTTGCTTAGTATTATTAAAAACTGCCCCTACTCCAGCTCTCTTTCACACTGTTTGAACATTGCCGAGATTTTCCCATCTACCTCCGCTTCTTGTTTACCGTAGTAGGCGTATACGCTGGTTTGATGATGACCAAAATGCGATGCCTCCAGCCACGCGACGAGCGTACCCTTTTCCAGCAGATTAAAACGTCTATCGCCATCTGCAGAGGGATCATCTTTTTCCAGGAGCAAGTTCTGCCGGTAAGCTTCCCTCTCCAGACAATCCTCGACCTGCCTGACATTTCCGGAAAAATAGGCGTTCTTTACAGATGGATGTGAGCCTACTGTGCCTGTATCCACGCAGCCGGAAAGCAGCACGCTCAAAATAACTATGAAAAGCTTATTCATCTTCAACCTCCTTTATCAGGCACTTTTAATGGCAGATGTTAATAGCATGATTCACTTGTATAATCATTTTACTATGAAATGCTTACGGCGGAGACATCTTACTGTAACCTCTTTTAAACGAGATATGGTTAATGGCCCCCCTTCTTGAGGATTTATTCTGCTGAAGAATACCGATCTTTAATTTAAACTGACGTTGATGCAATATACCTTCTATGAAAGCCATTTTTAACAAAAAATAGTTTTATGTTTGTCCTCTCTGGTTAGCCGGGTCAGTACATTGCGCAATGTTAAAAAGAAATATATCAAACAACATTTGATTTACATTTTATTCAATTATTCATTCTCATTGTTATTCTTCTATTACTCTTTTCCAACGTAAAACTCTCAGGCTCAATATTATTGTGGTTACTGAAAAATCCAGAAACAAATGCAGGCAATTTTCGCCCTGTTGTCATGGGTCTGGCCGCCTGTTCATTGCCTGCAATCTCTTTTACGGCCTCACTAAGCAAGGATGATATTGCAGGCTTTCGAAACCTTCCCCACGCTACGCCTTATGCCATACTGACTGACAGGATGAGTAGCTATTGATATGAGCCTATAAAATAACATTATCAATTATTTGTTCTGAACAGCCTGAAATGGATACTGACACCCGAATCCTCGTGAATACCTTAATAAAATCAAAAAGTTATAATTTATTTCAGCTGCATTTAATTTATAAGCATTGCTGTTATGCTGCAATATCACAATTTTGGCATAGAAAAATTCATTACAGGCATTCCGTTTACGCGTGACAGGAAGTATGATTGTCTTAAATGTTACAATTTGAAACACAGGAGGCATCTTTATTTAAAAGAGACAGTTTTTTTTAAAATCATTAATTAATATAAGATATTGGACAGATAAGAAAAAAAATGAAAAGAAAATATATAATCAATAAAAACATTTGTTTCGATCCGATGTTAAAAACCTTAACAAGGATGGATATTAACACTTCAGCCACCATTAATTATCCCGCAGCATTATGTTTTCTTAAGCTAGTTAAGAATCAGGGAGAGATTATCAGGCAGGAAGAGTTCATGGATGAGGTCTGGCATAAAAATGGCCGCTATGTATCGTCTAATACATTTTATCAAAATATTTCAATCTTGCGAAAAGCGCTAAAAAAAATTGGCCTCGGTGATAACACACTGATTACAATACCACGAAAAGGCATAATATTATCAGAAGATATCACGATTGAAGTCGCTCATCACAATATAGGCATCCACGATACTCACATAAATGTAAAAATGAAAAGACCAGAGGATAGCTTTCTTTCAGTTCAGAGCGATACCTGCGCAGTAAAAACAGAAGAAAGGAGCAAGCCCGTTCCTCTCCATAGCGATTATACAAGCGCGCCGAAAAATAGCGATGAATTGACAATACGTAACCCCCCACATTCTAACTTTATCGTCAGGGAGAAAATCATAAGTACAATAAAATCATTACAGAATATAAAATGCAAATCACCAAAATTAAACAGACAGTTAATATTAATCAGCCTGATTATCTTTTCCCAGGACATCAACTTTAAAAAGCATATCGGGAATAATCCTCTCCCTACTATGAGCGAATGTCAGCTTTTGAAATGAAAATAATTAAGTGATGCTAATGATATATTATCATTCTAGTCGCTAATTTGGCACAATTGCGAAGTTTATAGCTATCCTGTAGTTATGCTCTGTGAGCATTGCTCGCGGACCAGATTTATCTTGCATAAATCAGATCCTTTTCAGCAACGATGAGAATTTCAGTATTCAACTTATGCTGCGTGCCGATCGCCAGACTCATCGCAATTGTGCCATAACCTGGAAAATCCAATATATTTTATAATGATAACTTAGCGTTAAATTAATATAAAAGTCAATCTTTTCAATAAGTTAAGCCTTGCGCATGATGGAAATTCATATTAATCTCAAGTATAAATAATACCATTTAAGTTTTAGAGAAATAAAATTCATATTGACCCATCTGGACTTCATAGTGTTATTCCGATAACTATATAGTTTATATGCTGCAGTCTATAAATTATACTTTACTATAAAAATCTTATGAATTTAATTTTTTATATAATTAAATAGATTTAAACATACCAGAGGTTAATATGAGAAAATTATCCATTACTAATGATTACAGAGAAGACATAGTTTTTATCATTAATGACAATACATACTTTTACCCCACCAGAAACCAACTAATAACAAAGCGCAATAAAAACACCAGAATAACGAGTATTAATGCACCTGCAAGTAAGTGCTTGCAAATACTTCTGATGAATCCAGGCAAAGTAATTTCACGGGAATTTTTTTTCGAAGAGGTTTGGGGGAAAAAGGGTATCATTGTTTCGCAGAACACCTATTATCAAAACATATCAATATTAAGAAAGGCCCTCAGGGAAACAGGCCTGACTGAAAAGTTCATAGTCACAGTTCCTCACAAAGGTCTGACGCTTAGCAAAACACTAAAAATAAAAATTTGCGAAAAAAACAAACTCTTAAATATTGATAGCTTAAGCTTTATCCAGGAAGGAAAAGACGCTCACTCTGATGATAATGAGGCAGAAGGTAATGTTCACATTAACGGCCCGGAAAAAAACAGGCTCATTTACATCATCATTAACACAGTAATACTGATATTCCTGATAGCATATTTAAGCAAAACGTTTTTATCCACCTCGTAAACCATTGTCCTGCTTACACCCTAAAAACATTGAATCTACAAAAGCATAAAATTTTTTACATAACAGAAATATTCATATATGAACAAAACTAAAGCATCATATAAAGTGAGAACGTGAAGAGAAAAACTCACATCCCCCTGGAAAAATTCATGCTGGGTGATACACAAATCTGGTTTACTTTAGTCGCTCTGCAGAAAATAGTAGCAGACTGAGCCGCGATAATTTGGCATTCATCATGCCATGCCGCATGACCATTTATCGTGAATGGATGAAGTAATAAAAAGGAAGAAATAATGAAAAAGTTAAATAAAACCCTGACAGCAGTAACCTTATTGGGTCTTATCTCATCAGCACCGGGAATGGCTGCTGACGGCACAATTAATTTCAAAGGGAACATTATAGATTCAGCATGTACCGTCGATGTTAACGGTACTGGCCTGGCAACGGCGGATGTGGATATGGGGAACGTGCATAAAAGTGCTTTCACCGGCGTTGGTTCTACCGCAGGCGGAGATGCAAGCGCAACGAAGTTCAACATTCTTCTGAAAAATTGCCCGGACACGGTATCAACAGCGAAAGTAAAATTTGATGGTGTTGCCTACGCGGGCGATAACACCGCTCTGGCGCTGAGTGAAGAAACTGGCGTAGCTACCGGCGTTGGTATTCAGCTCTCTGACAAAAATGGTATTTTACCTCTCTTTACAGAATCAGCAGCTTACACCCTGGTCAGTGGCGAAGAAAACGTCAATACGCTGGATTTCTATGCTCGCTATATTCAGAAAGCAGCGACGGTCACACCAGGTCCGGCCAACTCTGTAGCAACCTTCACTGTTAATTATTAATACGTGAGTTCTGGTGCCGCCCTGGCTTCAGGGTGGCGCTTTTTTCTGTCATAGTAAGGTTTGATAATGCGCAATATCTCACTGTTGTTCACCCTGGTTTTCCTTTTTATCTCCACAACGGTTAACGCAGGCGTAATCATTGGCGGCAGCCGTATGATTTATCACGGTGATAAAAAAGAAGATGCCATCAGCATTGAAAACCCTGATGCTTCACCCTTTCTTATTCAGTCATGGATAGAAGACGCCACCGGCACTCTGCTGAAAGACAATACCCCATTTATTGTCACACCTCCATTATTCCGTCTCGATAGTAAACAAAAAAACATTTTACGAATAGTCAGAACCATGAGGAGTCTGCCTCAGGATAAAGAGTCACTCTATTGGCTAAACATTAAATCTATTCCTTCAAAATCCAATACCGATAAAAATACTTTACAGATTGCCGTCCGTTCCCGGTTAAAACTGATCTATCGCCCTGACAGCTTGAGTGACGAAGGTCCGGAGCAGCAAGCGATTAAACTGCAATGGGTAAGGAAAAACAATAAATTAACCGTAACCAACCCCTCCGCTTACTTTATAAACTTTATGTCTGTCAGGATCAATAATAAAAAAATCACCGAAGGTGGTTTTGTTGCTCCGGGCGCTTTGGTTACTTTTGACATGCCCACAGGCGTAACAACAGGCGATCTTAGCTGGCGAATTATTAATGATTATGGCGGCATAGGGGCTGAGCATCACACTCAGATTTAATAATCTGTAAACTAGTATCTCACAAGGTGACACTGATATATCCACCTTATCTGGCAACGCATTTTATGTTCACGTAATGCCGGTATTTATGCAATGGAGTGTAAATATGAACAGCGCTAAAAAAAAGGACTTCCCGTGCCTGTTTTTCATCGCGGCGTTCATTCCCATCCTTTTTATAACAAAAAGCCTGGCGGGTGAAACCTTCAATCCTGATTTTCTGAAAAATAGTGCTGATAACAGCTTTAGCACAGACCTTTCCGTCTTTGAGAATAGCCGTGCTCAGGCGCCGGGTAACTATATTGTTGATATCTGGCTAAACAATCGTTTTATTGAATCGCAAAATGTAGCATTTTACGCCGCGCAAAAGGAAGAGAGCGGTCTGACGCCGTGCTTAAAGCTGATAATGTTGCAATCTTATGGCATCAGGACAAAAGCTTTTCCGGAAATGAAAGAAGACGAACGCGGCTGCGTGAATATTTCGGCCATCCCTCAGGCCACCGCAACATTTAACTTTAATAGCCAGCGTCTGATACTAAGTATCCCACAAGCCGCTCTGCTGGCGAGTGCAAGAGGTTACGTATCCCCGGCACAGTTTGATGAAGGCATCACTGCACTATTACTTAACTATCGTTTTGCCGGCGCCAAAAATTACGCACTTAATGAAACGGCCCGTGACAATGAGAGCTATTATCTTAACCTGAGACCCGGCCTTAACATTGGCGCATGGCGCTTACGCAATTACACTATCTGGAATCGTTACAGTACTTCATCGCATAGCGGTAAGTGGGATTCGGTTTATACCTATCTGCAACGCAATATTGTGCCGATTAGATCGCAACTGACGTTGGGTGAGAGCACGTCTCCTTCCGATATATTTGAGAGCGTACCTTTCCGCGGCGCGCAGCTGGCTTCTGATGATGAGATGCTGCCGGAAAGCCTGCGTGGCTACGCACCAGTAGTGCGCGGCACAGCCCGCAGCAATGCGCAGGTCATCGTTCGCCAAAACGGTTACATTATATATCAAAGCTATGTTGCGCCAGGTTTTTTTGAAATCAACGACTTATACGCTACCGGCGGCAGCGGCGATCTTTATGTCACGATTAAAGAAGCTGACGGCAGCGAACAAAATTTAGTTGTCCCCTATGCTTCTCTGCCGGTTTTAGTACGCGAAGGCCATCTTAAACACAGCTTCACTTCCGGCCAGTACCGCCCCCATGATAGTTCGGTTGACAGCCAAAGTTTCAGCCAGGCAACGCTAATTTATGGTCTGCCGGGAAATATCACGCTTTATGGCGGTGGACAGTTTGCGGCCAGCTATCAGTCGCTTGCTTTCGGATTCGGCAAAAACTTTGGTCAGTTTGGTGCTTTTTCTACAGATATTATCAACGCGTGGGCAACGCCAAAAGACAAGAGCAAAGTAAACGGCCAGTCGTTACGGGTGCGCTACAGTAAAAATTTCGCTGAGACCGGGACTAACTTCGCCATCGCAGGCTATCGCTACTCAACGCGTGATTACTATTCCCTGACGGAACTGATGGACACTTACCGTAACGATCCGACGCCCGCATGGCAGGAACAGGCCCGCAATCGTACAGAATTAACCCTCAATCAGAATCTGGGAACCCGTGCCGGGTCGATCAGTATCAGCCTGCTGCGTGAAGATTTCTGGCAGACGGATCGCCGTCTGGAATCCTTTTCGTCCAGCTATAACAATAGTTATAACGGCATCAGCTACGGCGTGAATTATAGCTTTAACCGTAATTCTTCCAGCCTGTCTGGCGGGTATTACGGTAAAGACCAGGTTATTTCATGCAACGTCTCGGTACCGCTGGATCGCTGGCTGTCTAATACCTGGGCTAGCTATACGGTTACCAGCAGCAAGCCGGGTAATACCGGACAAAGTCTGGGCTTAAGCGGCATGGCGCTCGAACATAACAATCTGACATGGAACGTCCGGGAAGGATACGCCAGCCAGGGAGTGGGAAATAGCGGCAATCTTGATGCCGGATATCGCGGTACATATGGTGAAGTTACCGCGGGTTATGGTTACGACAGAACAATGCGCAGACTGAATTACGGCTTAGAAGGCGGGCTTGCGGTACATAAAGATGGCGTGACGTTAGGTCAGGCATTTGGCGATACGGCAGCGTTAGTGATGGCGCCAGGGGCCAGCGGAGTGCAGGTCATTAACCACACCGGGGTAAAGACGGATTTCCGTGGTTACACAATCGTGCCTAATATTACGCCCTATCGGCAGTCGGATATTGTGCTTGATACCACTACGTTACCTGAAGAGGTTGATCTGGAGTTAGCCACTAAAAGCGTGGTCCCCACCAGAGGTGCACTTGTTCACGCGCCCTTCTCAGCTCAAGTAGGCGCGCGCGCCATTATGACGCTGCGCTATAAGGGCCAGCCAGTACCTTTTGGTGCTATTGCTGTCGACCAGGCTCAGCCCGACAAGCAGGGATATATTGTTGGTAATGACGGCCAGGTCTATCTGAATGGTTTGAAATCTACAGGCAATCTTCTGGTTCAGTGGGGGACATCCAATGATAAAAAATGCCATGTCGCCTTTAAATTACCGGACCAAAAATCAGAGACCGGCATTCAGATGTTAAACGGTATTTGCCAGTAACCTGAAATAATAAACCCGCAGCGCTACCTGGAATAAAAAAATGGACTTCTTCAAAATCAATTTGCAGTTACAATTTCTGTTCATATTATTATCTCTTTCTTCAGTATGCCATGCCGGAAGTTGCATGATGGGAACCTCCGTAAAAGCCACTACTGGCGCCCTGAATCTTGCTATCGATCCAGGTGTCGCTATAGGTGATATTTTGGGTTATCGCTACAGTAAGGGTTTTGCAGGGCAAACCCTGGTTCTTGGCTGCACCGGCAGTTCCCCCTATCGTTCAGCATCGTTATTAACTGCCAGCACCACGGTTGCAGGGGCGTATGAAACTGGTATACCCGGTGTGGGCGTGATAATTGGCGATTTGTATAAAACAGGTATGACAGTTCCCTATACGACTTCGCTCGGCCCTGGCGCATTAACACCCTGGACTACCCGGGATGAGGTCAGGCTTACCTTCGTCAAAACGGGTCCAGTAACGCCCGGCACTAGCGGCAACAAGGTTTATGGTAATTTTTATCTGAACTCTAGTGTCTTCGCCACTCTAACGGTCAGCAGTCTGACTGTGATACAGAAAAGCTGTCTGGCTGATGTGAATTCTAAAAATCAGATCGTTGATTTGGGAAGCCCCAATCGCAGTGAGTTTAGCGGTGTGGGCAGTACGGCCGTGTCCTCAGAACGAAACTTCAGCGTTATCATGCAGTGTGAAGCAGACAATATCCCGGTCCAGGTAACGTTTGACCCGGTCGGAACTTCTCAGGGAGAGGGACAGCTCCCCCTGACCACGGACAATAATTCTGCTTCAGGCGTCGCCGTAGAGATCCTTGATATAAATCGGGTTCCTTTAACTTTTGCCACAGCAAAGACTTATCATAATAGTGCGGAGAGAAAAATTGAAATACCGCTAATCGCACGCTATAAACAAACTGGAAGTATTACGCCGGGAACAGCAAATGCTGCTATGACATTTACCATTACTCAAAATTGACCTGTGGGTGAAACGCCCATTGCGAATAAATAATCACCTGCGCAATCATCATATAATCAGAAAAGCACCTTTTATACCAGTTAAGACTCAATTTTTAAGATAAAAGCAAAAAAGTTAAGTTAAAGACAAGATCAATTCACATTAAATAATTTGCCCATCTAAATAAAAACATTTAAGGTTTATTTACCGTGAAAGCGGGAAATCAATGGAAGGCCATATCAAAGGCTTTTTTACACAAAAGGAGCAATAAAATGAAAGAAATTTCTCTCAATGAAATGGATGATGTATCTGGCGCGTATAGCTGGGATTTTAGCAGCTTTACCTCCCTGCTTGGCAGTACTATCGCAAATGCGGGCGAACTGGTTGCTTCTGCGACTATCGGGGCCTGCGTGGGCACCATGGCGGGCGCCGTTATTGGCGGTAAGCATGGCGGCGACGGCGGCGGTATTCTTGGATTTGGTATCATCGGTCAGGGAGTAGGTATGATCGGTGCAGGCATCATTGGTGGCGTCGCCAGCGGTATCGCTGCTGCGGTTGTTGGCTGGGATACTACCGAAAAATATGCTTTTCAGGCTGTCGATGGTCTGATCAACGGTACAATTTCTTAATAATACCTGTTTCAAAGAGCCACATTCGTGGCTCTTTTTTTTCCGCTGGAACACCCCATGGAAAACAATAATAAAAAAAGTATATTCCGCAGTAATGCAATAAATTATCAACGCCAGAAATGGGTGGGAAAAGCGCTGCTCCTCTCTAAAATTCCGGCGCCACTGGTGGCAGTGACTTGCCTGGTTTTCGTGATTACTATTTTGCTGGCGATGGTTTTTTTTGACTATAACAGAAGAATTGACGTTGATGGCGAAGTCATCACTCTCCCTCACGCTATTAACATATACTCGCCTCAGCAGGGCTATATTATCACCCGCTTTGTTAAAGTTGGCGACCGGATTAAGAAAGGCGATCCGATCTATGAAATAGATGTTTCCCGCACGATCGCCTCCGGTAGTGTAACCAGCGCCGCCCTTGAGTCGATTAAGATCCAGAAAGAAAAGCACCTTGAAATCATCTCCAAGCTAAAAAATAATAAAAGATCCACGTTAGAAAACGTGCAAACGCAAATTGATAACTATGCTGCTGCACATAAAGAAACGGAAAAAATGGTCAAAAGCGCCCGCGAAGGGGTGCGAAAAATGAATGCCAGCCTGAGTAATTATGAAAACTATCTGAAAAGAGGATTGATTACGCAGGATCAGCTTAATTACCAGCGTGCGCAGTCACTTTCACAGCAGAGTGTTTATCAGGGGCTGAACAATCAGAGCATGCAGGAAATTATTCAACTTTCCCAGCTACGTAGCGATATGCTTACTCGCGCGGCGGACTTTGATAATCAAATTTCACAAAATGAATCGCAGCTCAGCGACCTCGAACGGCAGCTGGCAGAGTATAAGGCCAGTGGCAGTCTCATTATCACCTCCAGAGTGGACGGACTGATTCAATCCCTGAGCGTAACGCCTGGACAGATGGTCGATACGGGTGCCAGCCTGGCACAGATAAAGCCTACAGATAATGTTCAGTATTATCTGCTACTGTGGCTACCGGACCACAGCCTGCCCTACGCAAAAAGAGGCGATCGCATTAATATTCGCTATAACGCATTCCCCTCGGATAAGTTCGGTCAGTTCCCCGGAGAAATAGCATCAATCTCCTCTATTCCAGCCTCGCCTCAGGAAATGAGTGGCTACAGCAGCGGCACTCATCAGGACAAAGGCGCATACTACAAGGTTCTTGTCTCAATTAATCAAACCGCCTTTAGCGATAAAGGCAAGACGCTTGAAATAGCCAGCGGTCTCCAGGCAAAGGCAATTATCTTCCTTGAGAAAAGGCCATTATACCAGTGGGCTATTGCGCCAGTTAATAAAATTAAAAATAGCGTGAGCGGAGTTGTCGATGACAAGTAAGTCTCTTTTTGAAAAAATTAACAGTAAAATTAATTTCTCCTTGCGCCGAAAGGTCCCCAAAATATTGCAGTCTGAATCGTCAGAATGTGGACTGGCCTGCCTGGCGATGGTTTCTTCATACTATGGCCTTAACGTTGATCTTTTTAACCTGCGTCAGCAATTTGGCATATCGACAAAAGGGGCGACGTTAAAGCTTGTGGCCAATATCGCCTCTCAGCTTCAGCTGAAAACTCGGGCACTTTCACTGGATATCGATGATGTAAAAAAACTAAGAACACCCTGCATATTACATTGGGATATGAACCATTTTGTTGTGCTGGTAAAAGTTCGCCATAATGCATTTGTTATCCACGATCCCGCTTTCGGACGGCGAGTCGTCGGCATACAGGATATGTCAAATCATTTTACTGGCGTAGCACTGGAACTCTGGCCTGATAAAGAATTTCAAAAGGAAACGATAAAGACGAAACTCCGCCTGACAGACCTGATGCGAAACATTAACGGTCTTACGGGCGCGCTGATAAAAATATTTTCACTGTCGGTAGTGATTGAATCTGTTAATTTACTTTTACCCGTTGGTACGCAGCTGGTTACCGATCACGTCATTCAGGCGCATGATTACGATCTCTTAACCGTAATCTGCCTTGGCTTGATTGTTTTTACCTTGTTCAAGGCTTTTGTCAGCGCCATCCGCGCATGGACATCTATCGCGCTTGGAACCCTTACTGATGTGCAGTGGAAAACCACCCTGTTCGATCATCTTATGAAATTACCGTTGTCTTTTTTTGAGAAAAGACACCTGGGGGATATTCAGTCCCGCTTCTCATCCCTGGACGCCATACGGACAACCTTTACCAACAGTATTGTCACCGGCATTATTGATACCATTATGACTGTTGGCCTTTTTGCGATGATGATGGTTTATGGCGGCTGGCTGGTATGGGTGGTGTCAGGTTTTACCCTTTGTTATGCACTGTTGCGTCTGCTGACCTATCGCCTTTATCGCCAGTTATCCGAAGAGCAGATTGTGAAGGGAGCCAAAGCCAGTTCTCATTTTATGGAGACGCTTTACGGGATTTCGACGGTCAAAGTACTCGGCATTGACCGCATCCGTTCAGGCCACTGGCTAAACCTGAATATTGACGCCACCAATACCGGTATTAAGATCACGCGTTTCAATATGCTGTTTGGCGGCATTAATACGCTTATTTCTGCGCTGGATCAGGTTGCGATTCTCTGGCTGGGTGCGGCCATGGTAATTGATAACACTATGACGCTCGGGATGTTTATGGCATTTAACTCTTATCGCGGGCAGTTTTCGCAGCGTGCTTCCAGCCTGATCGATCTGACATTAAGCTTGCGTATGCTCTCACTACATAATGAGAGGATCTCCGATCTTATTTTTACGGAGGCGGAAGCAGAAGTCCCCCCACGTACCGTTTTTCAACCAGGAACAGGCATTGCTCTTGAAGTTAAAAAGCTGACTTATCAGTATGATGCTGTATCCAGACCTGTATTTGTCGATATAGATATGACGATCCAGCCCGGTGAAAGCGTAGCGATAGTGGGCGCTTCCGGTGCCGGAAAAACCACACTTCTTAAAGTCATGAGCGGACTTTTAATACCAACCAGCGGACAGATACTGGCGGGAGGTCTTGATATTCATAAAATTGGTCTGAATAATTTTCGGCAAAGTATCGCCTGCGTACTACAGGATGACAGGCTTTTCTCAGGATCCATCGCTGATAATATCAGCGGCTTTACCCCAGATGCTGACAGAGAGTTGATTATGGCCTGCGCCATTTACAGTAATATCCATCATGAGATTATGAGTATGCCTATGGGCTATGAAACGTTGATTGGTGAGCTGGGATCGGGAATTTCGGGTGGCCAGAAACAGCGGCTCTTTATCGCCCGCGCACTGTATCGCCGGCCGGGTATATTGTTTATGGATGAAGCGACCAGTCATCTGGACATTGATAACGAAACCGCGATTAATAATGCTATCTCTTCGCTAAAAATCACCCGTATTATTGTAGCTCACCGCCCCTCAACGATTGCGTCTGCGAACAGGGTGATCACGTTATAGTATGCTGGTTAAAGCAAAATAACATTATTTCAATATATAGCAATATCAGATGATATTAGCATACTGACGAACAGAGTCTCTTCTGACAGAAGGATAATGACATTACGTTCAGGAGTACCGCGCTGACGGAACAACTCTGACAGCGCACCTCTTTTTTATTATTATTTCTTTAATCAGAATGTTATTATGGCATTATCAAATCCAGCCCCTTCCATGATCATTCTTTCTTCCTCTCGGATTCTGTTTGACGGGAAAGTTAAAACTCATGTTAAATATTTATAAAATTTGTGTTGATAGTTTGTTTTACTGATTATAATTTCATTTATATCTTTCTCTTTTTGCATTAGCGGTACTGAGTAAGCGCTAAAAATAGCTTTTGGTTGCCGAAAGATTAACTTTTGCCTGGGTATTATCTCAGCAATTAAAGTTGACCTTATAATCAGGAGTAAATAATGCAACAGAACCACCCAGCGAAGCCTTCCCGCCGGAAGATCCTCAAACAAACGCTGGCAATTTCCGCCCTGTCGTTCACCGGTCTGGCAACCTTATCAGTGCCGACTATCTCTTTTGCAGCCTCGCTGAGCAAAGAAGAACGTGATGGTATGACGCCAGAGGCGGTCATTGAACGCTTTAAAGAGGGCAATCTGCGCTTTCGTGAAAACCGTCCGGTTAAACATGATTTTCTGGAGCAGAAACGCAGCAGTATTGCGGGTCAGTATCCGGCTGCCGTGATCCTGAGCTGCATCGACTCACGCGCGCCAGCGGAAATTGTGCTGGATGCTGGCATTGGTGAGACCTTTAACTCCAGGGTAGCGGGCAATATCAGCAACCGGGATATTCTGGGCAGTATGGAGTTCGCCTGTGCAGTGGCTGGGGCGAAAGTGGTGCTGGTCATGGGACATACGCGCTGCGGAGCGGTACGCGGCGCGATTGATAATGCTCAACTGGGTAACCTGACGGGCCTGCTGGATGAAATTAAACCAGCCATTGCAAAAACGTCGTACAGCGGTGAGCGTAAAGGCAGTAACTACGATTTCGTCGATGCTGTTGCGCGCAAGAACGTGGAATTGACCATCGAAAATATCCGTAAAAACAGTCCAGTACTGAAAGATCTTGAAGATCGTAAGAAAATCAAAATTGTTGGCAGCATGTATCATCTTGCTGGCGGTAAGGTCGAATTTTTCGAAGTATAACGCGATGTGCTCCCAGGCGTGAGGCGTTTAAAACGCGCATAAATAAGTATCCTCTGACGGCGGCGCCTTCGCCACTGGCTTATACGGGCAACCCAGGCGATTGCGCTTACTCAGGCTCGCCTGGGTTAATTTCACTGACTACGTTAAATGACTTCCTTAATGCGGCAGAGAACGTGCTGCTGGTCCATCTTTGCTAAGATATTCCACTGAGCACATGTTCTATCCCCCAGTGATACTCTTCCCATCCGCTATCGCTCTTCTCATCACTTTCCGTACAGCGTCAGCCCTTTTCCTTCAGCTAAACCTTTCTGCCGGCGATCCGCTCCTGTATTGATGGCACGATTAAGCCGCTGCAACAGGTCATTTTTTTGAAAAAATGAGAGCCGAAAGACTCATCATAAAACCATTCCTAATGTGAAAACAGATCACGGCAATATCATTACATTTCGCCATGCTGTTTAAAACATGTTAACTAAAATAGCCCCAGAGTGCTGAATTTTAACTTGCGTGGGATAATAAGAGAAGTTTAATGGACAGTTTACGATTGGAGATAGAACATTCTTATATGTTCAATGATAAAATTCACTTCATCTTGTCAGGTTATGACAATAACACACTTGTACAATGGCCGCTTATGTCGCATGCATATAACAGAACTAATAAAATCATCTGTCTCTGGGTACTGACAGGATTTTTTGTGTTTATTTTATTTTTGCATCATATTCATGCCGCATCCATGATTCACACGGCCAGTTGCCTCTTACATAAGGAACCGGACAACTATAAAGGGTGGTTTTCACATAGTGCACAACTGGTCTACCGGACATTATTCGAGACCTGTGAACATGACTACCGTTAGCATCAACGTTCAGATTTTATGTAAAATAAAATGCAGCAGTGAGCGCCACTCAAACAAAAGTAGCCACACCACATAACCCGCTGCACAGTAAAAAAGTAAAAATAGTACCACTCCCGTCACTTTCTCAGAGCATCGCACCTGAACAGACTCCAACCTGATTAATAAAAAATAAATATGAACGACATAGCCGATGCTGCACTTAACGTATCAGGCTCCGTATAATGAACAGTATCTGATACGAATTATCAATATCATGTCAACGCACTGCGTTGAATATTTTTATAATTTTAAGCCGCAATAAGATTCATTTAAACAGGGTTTATATTTCGTATGATGTAATAGTGTCATAAACGCCTCATTGCTGCTAACACGAACTAAAATAATTATGCAGCTTAAACCTGGCTGCGCTCCTTTTTCAGGAGCGTTTTTTTTACCTTAAATACGATTATTTCAGGCTGAACAGCATCCGTTATGGATGAAGGAACAGACACTGTCGGCCAGCATCCTGGCGGCAAAATTGCTTCCCTGTTTATCAGCAGCGGAAGATATATATCATGAATTCGCGCTTACTCTGGGAAAACTGCCCTGCCTTACCGAATCAAAAGTATAGCGCAACAGCCTGTTGTACCGTTGTGAACATACCGTTGGCGATGACAGCCCGGCGGACGGCAAATGCAGGAGCCTGAACAGGGGTCACACCACGTCATCTCCCGCTGCCCGGCCTGTTCCACCGTGAACCGACTGGCCGGTTCGTTCACGCAGCTCCAAAATTTCCTGACAGGTCACACAGGTCGTTACCGAGGGCAGCAGTTGCCGTCTTGCCGCCGGGATTTCTTCGTCACAGTTTTCACATGTCATGCGGCCGGGCTGGCTTAGCTGACTACGTATTACCGCTACTTTTATCTCCGCGTTGAGATCGATGACCTCCATCGCTTCATCAATAATATCTGCCATATCTGCGTTCTCCTTATTACTAACGTGAACGGCGCAATTTAGCCTCAGGCATGAAGCCGCTCGCGCTATGCACATTACCTGCACGCCCGATGCTGGATCATCATCAAGCCCGGGATTGCGCATTAACACACTCGTACCTCTGCCTCACCGTGTGATGCTTTTTTCTGGCCTTAATCCTGGCCGGCAGGTGACGCGACAATCATCCAGTATGTCGTATTGTCAGTGACGGCTCACTTGCCGTAGCGTACGGTTTTTTCATTAACGGATTCCCTGGTGAATATCATTACCTGCGCAACCGAAACGCTTTATCAATAAACCATTATTTATTTCATCCATAACCTGACAAACAGGCGCGAATCACAATACTTATGCGGCGGTTATAGCCTCTGATAAGTAAGTCTCCTCTTCGTAAAATGCTTGATAATTAAAATAATTATATTCAAATGGCATTCAGTGTGGGCGTTTTATTCCGCCCGTTATTTAACGAAAAATCTGAGCCACCATTCCTTGCTGCGGGGAATTAAACGATCGGTAAACCGATTTTTATGTTTTCGAACGACATGGCATCATTGGTTATAAAGCTTCATAATTTTTGTTAGATGAAATCACCCAAGCCGCCCACTTAGTACCAGCTTATAAATTATAAAAAACCAACCCTTACATGCGGTTACCAATCACAAAATTAGATCGCGTTGTAATACTTTGTTAAATAAACCTGTGAAAAGTTTTCACAAGACTGCGCTACTCATGTTTTCAAGAAGTTGCTATTAATCTCATTCAATATTATAAATTAATCACATCAATGCAAAGCGTGGTTTCTCCACAACGTGGCTTTCCCATTTTTACAGGGGCCTGCATAATTCCGACGCATGATTAATTTTTAAGTTACAGGGAATCAGACGAATGAAAGAAAGCACAGGGAACATGCATCAAGTCACTACCATTAATCAGTTGGACTGTATTATTTTAGAAACAAGCTGCCATTGTTCAGGCAAGGGCATTACATCAATGATTTTTGCAAGTACCACAGAGAAGAGACAACCAACCGGGCGTTACCGTAATTTGCGAAGGCGAGCCCGTGTACGTTAAGGCACTGGGATCCAGGTTCATCGAAATCTACCTGAGGACCCGTTCCGAATGTCAGCAGCATTCCTTCGTTTACGATAGAAAAAAAACGTGGCTGATAAAATTTTCCACTGCCGGGATGATAAACCGAACAGGCTTCATTCTTTTAAGCTTTACCAGCAGGCCTGCCTTCTGTGTAATTACAGGTTCTGAATCCGGCAACGATAGTACCCTTTATACTCCAGTTTAGAGGATGACTGCGGTCAGACAGTTGGGTCACCTGAATGCTCTGGCGCGATCCCATCACCATGGGCCGCCAACATCAGCATATAATCATAAACATCAATAAAATTACAGATTAAAAATCTAATTAACAGGCATTAACTTATTTAATGCTCCATTTGATTCGTTCTATATTACTCTTTTAGCAGGTTTACATCCCTATTCTTACCGGATTTTAAGGCGAGGTTTATGAAAATAAATTTTCACGATAATATAACGGCACTTCCACAATCTGAGTTACTGAATCGTGAGCAGTTAATCAAAAGGATAGGCTTTTATGGTTTTGTTGAATGTGGCTGCATCCTCAACTTTTTATACAATGTCTGTGAACATAATCCGGATCTTGCCGCCTATCGTTTTATACATGAAAAACTTAAAGAGTGTTTGTACAATCACTACAATGGATCATCAGAGTCTTATTTCAAAGAGTTAAAAAAACTTCAGGCTGAGATTGAGTATATTCTCTCAGTCTGTGAGTGAGGTATCTTTGTATAATTAACAGCAGAGTGCTACCCTCTTTTAGCATCTCATCGGGCTTTATCCGAAAAATTACCTACCCGCTTAACTATAAAGGCGACGCCACGACTGATTCATTTGATTTATGGCCCGCCTCATCCTCCACTCATGACGACACCAAAAAACTATCGGTGGTTGACGAGTTCATTATCGATACGGTTTGTTGATGCGCTTTTTCAGGCCAAATAATTCGGGTAGCTTGAATAGCCATGACCCCAGAGGAAAAAGCAGGAGCTGAAAGCAGAACTGCCAAAATGGTTAAAAAGGTTTCCCTGGAAAAAATTACAACCTTCCCAAACCTTAAGTTAATACATATAAATTAGCTTGCAGAAATCAGAATGCAATCCAGTTCGGACATTAGCTTACGTAGCGCAGAGTAATCCTGCTTCATATCATCATAGATAAACAGGAAACGGTTTATCCCTGCCCGGAGATATTGATAATCCGCAAGCTGGAGCTGTAAACCACATCGCTTGTCTAAAAAAACCACTAGCTCACCGAGCTGGGGAGGTGCATTTTTTAATCTTTCGATAAGTTCATCCTTGGACAGGACCATGGCCTCAGGCATACAGTTTAAAAAATTATTTTCCTTCATATTACATCCACTCAAAGTTATAAAATTAACTGGACGCAATATTAAAACCAGCAGGGTTAACCGTCAACGACGCCATATGATTTCGAATAGAAAAAATTTAACAAAAGAAAGGAGCCAAAAAAAATAAAAAAACTATTAATAAAATTAAATAAAAGTAAGAAATCAACAAATTGTAGCAAGTGAAAATAAAATTACCCCTTCTTAAATTAACAAACAAAAAACAATAATTAACCTTAATGATACAAATAACCCTGATTTTGTTTAAGGCTGATTTAGAATCGATCTCAGGCATAAAATCATGAACAGCATTGATGAAATCATTTTTCTGTGGGGAGGTTTTAAAGATTCTTTCTGGATCGAAAAACGACTTGCGTGACGTCGAACAGACGTTGTGCGGCAGTGGGCATAGCTAACAAAGGGGCTATCTGATGGGTGCCTGGTATGGCTTACAGTGAACCTGATAGACTATTTGGGGGGGAACTATCGCATTCAGTCGAGCCCCGTCACCAGGTGTGAATTACTTCATTAACGATAAGAATAAAATGACGCCACCGCTCCAAAAGAGGGTGCAAAAAAACAGCAACAGCCACCAGGTCCTACTACGTGAATAATTTTTACTTACGAATCTCATCTTATACCCTTTGAATCGGTAAAATTAAAAAGCTTCTTACAGGGAAATAATTATTGAACCTCTCCTCACAAAGAATAAACCGGCGTCACTAAACCTGACATAAACCACTTCACAACTGGCAGGTTGGCTTTTTATTTATATCAATTTTCAGATACAATTTATTATGCCTTATTTAATTCGATCGTCAGAAAATCAGAACCTACGAAAGTCACCCCTCGCCTTTGTGTATATTAAAAACACCGACGAGTAATAAGAAGATTTCCTGAATGTGAAATGCAAAGAAAATATACCGGTTCGTAAATATAAAAGGTCAAAAAAGAGAGCATCATCCCAGATGATGCTCTGATAATGGTTAGAAGTGATAAGAAAGTCCGACTACGCCGCTGTAGTCTGTTTTAAACTCACCGCTAAAACTGCTTTCCGCCTTTGCATTTAAGGAGAGTGATGGCGTAATTATGCCTTCTATACCTATCTTTGCACGATAGCGGTTATCGGACCAGGCATCATATTGGCGCTTTGACTGACGATCCGCGAGCGTTGTTTCAGGGCCATTTTTACCTGGAGAATACTGGTACGTCACAGATGTAAACAGGTTCACATTTTCGAGTCCGGTGCCCAGACCATATTTTTGCACCATAACGCCAGCGTTGCCGTAATAAACGTTGCCAGAGCTGAGAGACACCTCAGCATCATCTCCCTGAAGGGAATAACCTGAAAGTACGCCTCCGCTGACGCCAATAAACGGGGAAACCCTGATGGTGTCGCTAGCGAATCTAAACTGATAGCCTGTTCTCAGACCACCAGCCAGCATATGGCTATCCGGTTTTTTTCCGTTAATACCTAGTGCCGGATCCAGGGTTAACTCCTGTTTCAGGTACATGAACTGACCCGCAGCATCTGCAAACCATCCGTTATCCGACTGCCATGAGTAATAGCCTCCCAGGGTGGCCAGACGGTGGTTTTCTTTCCCTTTACCTTCGATCTGCCCCTGAGTGTAGCTGGCGCTCAGCCCCGCTATCTGGGTTCCTTCCTGCCGATCCCACCCAAGATTCAGGGTTTGCTGACTGGCATTCAGGCCGAGGAAACGCCCTTTCCTTTGCTCAAGCGTACCCCACGAACCGCTGCTGCCCGGCGAAGTCCTCAGGCTGTCTGTCCGGCTATGCAACTGGCTGACCGCTTCACTAAAGATATACTGCCGCGAGGCCATCATTGCACGCGTATCCTGAATAAGCGGCTGGTTATCATAAATGGTAAACCAGTCATCCGGGTTGAATGCCGGCTTTTCCGCTGTATCCGTCCGGTCGGCTGACGCTTCAGGATCCGTTTTTTCTTCCTTGCCCTGACCATTTGACTCACCTGGTGTAGTATTGCCCTGGGTTTGCGAGTCAATCCCCGTATCTGGTTTAGTCTCTCCCTGTGCCGGCACATCCATGTCCGTATCCGGGATGCTATTACCTTCTTCTGGCGTATCTGCGCCTGTATCCGGGATGGTATTCCCTTCTGCCGGCGTATTTGTGCCCGCATCCGGGACGGTATTCCCTTCTGCCGGCGTATCTGCGCCTGTATCCGGGACGGTATTCCCTTCTGCCGGCGTATCTGCGCCTGTATCCGGGACGGTATTCCCTTCTGCCGGCGTATCTGCGCCTGTATCCGGGACGGTATTACCTTCTGCCGGCGTATCTGTGCCGATATCCGGGACGGTATTACCTTCTGCCGGCGTATCTGTGCCGATATCCGGGACGGTATTACCTTCTGCCGGCGTAACCGGAGCCGCATCCGGTGTGGCAGGCTTGTCAGGAATTTCCGGCTCTACGGTCTGGTTATGCTTAAGCACCCAGGTCACCCGTCCACCTTCCTCCTTTACCTGATAATTTGGCGTATAAACACTGAAGCCGCTGTAGCTATCCGCAAAAGAGAAATAGTCATGCGCGGTGCCCGCTGGCGCATCAACCATCACCAAATCCTGAGTAAGCGCAACCGGCTCTTCAGCGTCAACTAACAGGCTTACATCCAGTAAATTATTGCCCCCCTGGCCGAATTTTTGATGGTAAGCAGATCGCTTTCCAGCGAGGCTGGTTTTATGCCTGACATCAGCCGCAGACCCGAAGCATCAAGCGAATCCACGCTGAGGGTTTTCGCCTGCCACGTTCCTGCCGGCACCATGGAAAGCATGGCTCCGCTCTGCGCCTGCAATTCACTGATATGACTGTTGCCGGTCATCTGCCAGTTGGCATCCTTGTTCAGCGTCATGCGTGTCGTACCGGATGAAGTAACCGCGCCCTGGTAATTCACTTTACCCAGATAGAGGCTGGCATTATTCGCCAGTTGAACATCGCCCACCACCTGACTTGCAGGCAGGAGCGACAGCGCAAGAGTATCGCGCTGAGGCTGACCACAGGTGGCGTCATCCTGATAAATAACGGCATAACAGCGCCAGCTCTTTTCATCTGCCCGGCCGCTGTCGTTGTAGCCGAAAGCGAGGCGTGCCGACTCGTCAGCGATAATGCTGGCCTGTACGCGGGCATATTCGCCCACCTGAAAATGCGCGCCTTTACCCACGCTGATTTCGCTGGCGTTAAACAGCGACGTCGCCCAGTCATCATCAATAACAACGCCACCCGCATGCGCAACCGGCTGACCGGAAAGAATCAGCGTCCCGTTATCAACGGTGAGATTGCCATTCAGGTTCATGCCACCCGTCAGCGCCGTTATCGCCGTGACATTCTCCGGCTGCAAGGTGACGTTCATCGCTCCATTAACTGCCGCTTCTTCAGTTTCCCCCAGAAAGCCGCGAAAAACCTGCTGGTTTAACTGGGCTAAACGGGAATTCACCACTGCACTGGCATCTGTTCCCAGATAGGTCCAGGTTGAGGTTGAACTTTTATCCGTCGGGAAATACCAGTAAGACTGAGTATTCAGCTGGAAATATTCGGTCTCTTTTGTGTACGGGTTGTTGTAAACATAAATTGAACCCGGCGTCCCCTGAGGATTACTGCTACTGAACTTATTTAGCGCGACATCGGCAGTGCCGTAGCCAGAGAGGGTCAGATTCGCGCTTTGATCGGGGCTATGGTTAACCAGCACTGCGCCGCTGTCGGTATGGTTGATTTTTTTAAAGCTCAACGCGTTACCCTTCAAATCCAGCTTGCCGCCGCGGTAGCCAAAGAAGATATTGCTGGTTGCAACCTGTTCCGCATCCTGAAGGACCACTGTCGGACGACCGCTGACTAAAGTGACCGAGGAGAAAGCCTGCTTATTTCCCGAAGCATCCTCACGCTGATCGAGGATCACCGTGCCATCGCCCACATTGAGACTGCCGGCGTTAATACCTTCTGCATTGATATGCAGCGTTCCCGCGCCGATTTTATGCAGTGCGTCATCAGCCAGACCATTAACCTGCCAGAGCACCTCTTTGCCTGCGTCAACCTCGACGCCTCCCCCGACCCAGGTTGCCTTCAGACCGTCAGCTGCTTTCACCGTGTAATTATTGGAAAACTGCAGCTTACCCGCGCCCATATTGACGGAGGTATTAAGCATAATCGGACCGCCGGCACCGTTAAAGCGTAAATCTTTGGTGGCATCCAGTTCATCATTGCTGGCGGCAGAAGGCGCAATCTCAGCGTAAGCGGCATCCAGTCCACGCCAGGCCCAGGCGATATCCTGTTGCGTTATCGCCTCTTTATTCCAGTAAAGAGGGCCCTTACCTGCAACATCAACCACATCAGGAGAGGTGTTTGCGGCAATGATGTTCTGAATATAACCATCAGGAATGTATTCCCAGATGCTGGTTTCACTGGTGATTTTGTCATCCACGACGGCCCCGTGCAGGACGCCTGCAATTTTCCATTTTTTATCCTGCTCGTCGTACACCATAATCGGGCTGCCGCTGTCTCCCCCCATGGTGCCAATTGAGAGCGGAGAAGTCAGTGAATTATCCGCGCCATAACTGGTTGCCCGGAGGGATGAGGCATTCAGCGCAACAGCTCCGGCGTTGATGGTACCGCCACTCACCCAGTTATAAGCTCCGCTCAGCGTAATACGTTCTGATTCATCATCACTGACCTGGCTTTGCGTACCGCCTCCGACGCGGGTGTACCAGCTGTAGCGAGCGGTATCACCTTTGCGTATTTCTGATTTTTCTACCGCCTCAACAGCAACGGCGTCCGTCACGACCTTATTCAGGCGCGGCAGGTGAAAATCTTCTTCTGCGAGAGGTGATTCATTACGATTAATAAGCGTGTAGGTTGCGCCATACTGCGCGCCGTTACCAAATCCCACCGTTTGATAACCGGTGTTATGGCGGGCGCTGGCAAGGTAAGAAGGCGCAATAAGGGTGCTGTATCCATAATTCGCCACCATACCGAAATCGGGCATGGCAAAATCAAGATAGCCCGACAGCGCTCCCTCTTTTTTGTATACCGGTAAGTTGCTGGCGCCGACTGTATACTTACCCAGGTTTTCCGCGAAATCACGGTATTCCTGGACATCGACATCGTTACGCATAATACCTGCATAGGATTTTGTGCAGATAAATACCGTGCAGCAAATTGCTGCTTTCCCGAAGTATTTCAATTAATCACCCTCAATAAAAAAACATTTAAGAAAGGACTTTTATAATCAAAGAAATACTACCATCAGAAAAACAGCCACCTGTAATTAACTTCCCTTGGTTTGTTGATTGAGATCAAATACATCATTAAAGGCGCCTGAAAAAAAGCAACATCATGATTATAAAAATAATTATAACTATTACAAAAATGGAATGTAGTTTGTTGATTTATTAAAAATATATTAATAATAAAATAACGCTTAATCTGCTAATTAAATTTTAGCTGACGTCAAAATTATTTTCAGCCCACTATATTATTACTGAACTTTACATTTATAAAGATTAATATTTAGACGGGAAATTTAATAAAGAAAACATAGCCCCTCTGCCATTTATTTACATAAATCAGCATTGAATAAATCAATAACCGTATGGATGGTTTTTTAAGAGCCTTACTTTTATTTTCTTCAGCGCTGAACTGCCCTCAGGTGGAAACGGCTCTGGCTTTACCTGATTGACTGGGGCTCGATATATACGCTTTGCCTATGTCACGCCGCTTACATATGGCCTTTTACGCCGACCGGCGTTCCTGCCTGTGCTGGGTAGCGAGACGCGTTTTGCTGCATACAAGGTCTGTATAGGATGCGGTTTTATGATCGGATGCGAATAACGTCGTGCTTCACCACTCCTCCTGCCGGACAGTAACAGCCACTATTTACGTGCAAACAGAGCGACAGAGTGGCGAATTTTTCCAGTAATGGTGTGTCTTGCAGGAAGGCGATAACAGCGGACAGAGCGCGCCACCGTACGGGATCGCGGGCACAATCCACCGGAAAACAGGAGTAGCCCGCCAGCAGCTTAAGCCGGTGCAATAGCGCCGGCAGGTTGAATGAACGACCAGCTTAGTTGGTTTTCGCCTTCTCTGGGTGATCCCGGTGATAAAGCGCCCACTGCTCAATCCGTTCTCCGGAAGGCAGCGTACAGTAGCTGGTTGTACCGGCATCCGTTTTAATCTGCGATGGCTTTCCGTTTACCTGAAGGCACCAGTCGGCAGCCGGATTATGCATCGTTAAACGCGACGGTGCGGCTTCCTGTTGCGAACAGGCGGTGAGCATCACGCCTGCCAGCACGATGCCTGAATGTATTTTGGTGATTTTCATCGAATGATCTCCTGATAGGATTTTCTTTCAGCATAGCGTAAACAACTTAACGGCCGGTCGCCTGACGGCCAGAGAAAGGGTGCAGACATACTCACCGTCGCCGCTACCGGGTTTTTAGTCATTCTCTGTTAACGCTGGCCAGCACTTTGTTATTTAACCTGTCCTGAATGTTTTAATATCTGAAGCCTGAACTTTATCAAATAGCCGGTTAATACCGCTTCAACGCGCGCTTTTAAATTTTCTTTGGTGCCCCAATCCACTATGGTTGAAAAAGTAAATACTCCAGAAAAATGACAGGTGTGAATAAAATTAACAATATTACAGACTTGACAATGACCGCATCGCCTTAATTTTCAAAGGAAAACGTAATTAATGAAGGGTACGATATCAATCAATGTTAAAAAGGCCACTTCCCTGCCACCTTTACATAATTCAGCGTCCCCTGGCATAATCCTGCCAGCGTTAATAAAGTATCCGTCATAACGAGTCACCTCGATCCCGTACCCAATTAATTCCGTTTATCTGATGGCCGCGCAGGCTTTTACCTTAAGCCTCCGCGACAGCAATCACACTCTCTTTATGGAAGCTGACAGGGTAGACGGCGACCGCTTTAATCAGCACCAGATTAATACGGGCTATCGGTTTAGTTTTTAAGTTTCAACCAGCTACATGACGAAGCTGTATCTCTTCATTAAAGGAGTAGTAAATGAAAAGAACGTTATTGATCCTCCTTACCCTGCTGGGTTCAACATCGGCCTTTGCCCGCCAGGAGGTCACCGTCGCACAGGCCAAAAAAATGCATGACGATCGTCATGTGGCCCTGACGGGGACGATCAGCGGGCGGGCTGATGACGATCGCTACTGGTTGCAGGATTCGACCGGACGTATTCGTATTGATGTGGATGACGACGATGACGACCGTTATCTGGTCGGTAAGAAAGTGCGGGTAACAGGCGAAGTTGACCGGAACGATCGTCATACCGAAATCAGCGTCGATAATGTCTATATCCTGAAGTAACCTTTTATTAGTTGAGTAAAGCCAGCGCCAACGCTGGCTTTTTTACATCTGCATTATGGCTGCAAAAAAGCACGCCTTCCTTCCGGGTTAGCGTGCCTTTCCTTTTCAACCGTGCTTACTTCTCGCGAAACGCCTCCTGCACACGCAGTAATGGACGCAGCAGATATTGCAGCAGGCTCTTCTCACCCGTGCGGATATCTACCGTCGCGGTCATGCCGGGGATTACCCGCAGCTCCTGACTGCCGCTTTTAGTCAGCGTATTACTTTTCGTCAGCACCATTACCCGATAATAGGTGTCATCTGCGCCTGGTCGCCGTGCGCCTTTATTCTCCTCATCCTTCAGGGCTCCCGGACTGATGCTCTGTACGCGCCCTTCCAGGCCGCCGTAGATGGAATAGTCATAGGCGGAAATTTTTACCACGGCTTCCTGTCCCGGGGCCAGAAAAGCAACGTCCGAAGGACGGATGTGCGTTTCGACCAGCAGCTGGTCATCAAGCGGCGTGACTTCCATAATGGCTGCGCCGGGCTGGATCACTCCGCCGAGCGTGTTGATCTTGATGCTGTTAACGATCCCCCGCACCGGCGTACGCACTTCGGTACGTTCCAGCGTGTCATGCCGCCCCAGCGCGGTCTCCTGAAGACTGGTCATTTCGACCTCGACTTTCGACAGCTCATCGTTGGCTTCATTACGATAGCGGTTTTGCCGTTCGGTGATCTGTAATTCAGCATCGTTGGCCTGCCGCTCAAGCTTCAGCACCTCCGTTTTAGAGAGTAATGATTTAGCTGAAAGCTCTCGCGCCATCGCCAGCTCTTTAAGCAATAACGTTTTTGACTTCAGGTAGCCGGCCAGAGATTCATCCAGGGCGCGTTTACGCAGCTTCCACGCATCGGTTTCCCGCGTAACTAACTCAGGATCCTTCATGACCTCGGGCGGGAAAGTCAGATCGTTTCCTGTCGCCTCCGCTTCCAGGCGGGCAGCCTGCGCTTTAAGCGCCAGCAGGCGATTCGCGCTCTCGCGAAAGGAGGCTTCCGCCCTTGTCGGGTCGATCTTGGCCACAACCTGCCCTTTCTCAACGGTGTCACCTTCACGCACCATCAGCTCCTGCAAAATCCCGCCTTCCAGGCTTTGCAGTACCTGTTCACGAGAGCTTGGTACGATTTTGGCCGTACCGGTGGTCACTTCTTCAATATTGAAGTTGGCCGCCCAGAGCAGCATCAGCACCATCAGCGACACGCCGCCCCAGGCAATATAAAGCCACCCTTCCCAGCGATCCTGGCGCGCAGCCTGCACCATCTCACTGGCTACTGCTCCGGACAGGTTTTGCTTTTTACGTTTACCGCCAGAGGATAATTTACTCATGCTGTCACCTCTTCAGACTGGCGCGGGCTTTCCGCAGGGATCTCGATACCGGTGGGCCTGGCTGCGGTACGCAGCACAGAAGCTGCCGGGATCTTCCCACTGTTTAACAGGCCGATAATCTCGTCACGCGGGCCATCAGCAACCTTGATCCCCTCATCCATGACAATGACCCGATCGACATACTTCAGAACCGCCGGGCGATGCGTCACAATAATCACGGTTCGATCTTCCATGGCGGGGATCAGCGCCTGAAGGATCATGCGCTCGGATCCCATATCCATACCCGAGGTCGGCTCATCCAGCAGCAGCACATCGGGACGTGACAGCACCGCACGCGCCAGCGCTATCGCCTGTTTTTGACCGCCCGAGAAGTTTTCACCGCGCTCGCTGACCGGCATGCCAAATCCCATCGGATGAGTCGCAACTATATCGCTGACCCCGGTCATTCTGGCCACCTCCATCAGCTCTTCATCGCTGGCAAAGGGCGCGCCCATCACCAGATTGTCACGCAGGGTGCCAAACATAAAACGGGGTTCCTGATTGACCAGCGCAATACGGGTACGCAGCTCAACCGGTTCAACCTGACCGATATCCACGCCGGCGATGGTGATCGTGCCCGCCGTAGGCGGATAGAGACCGACCAGCAGACGCAGCAGGGTCGATTTTCCGCTGCCCATCTTGCCGAGAATGGCGACGCGTTCGCCCTGGCGGAACCGGACATCAAGTTGCTCAACCACGGCGGGCAGATCGTCTTTATAGCGTAAGGTCAGCCCTTCACAGACGATTTCGGTCTGGCTGCCCTGGGGGAGCTGTACATAGACTTTCTCTTTTTCACGTTCGGTGGGCGCCTGCATCACCTTATTGAGGATCGCCAGCGACGTTTTCGCCTGCTGGATGCGTAACCCCAGCGCCGCGAGCGTCGCAATAGGCATGATGGCGCGTCCCATCAGCGTCATGGTGGCGATAATCCCGCCCATGGAGATATCTCCGTCCCCAACCAGATACGCGCCCCAGACCAGCAGGATCACCGTACCGAACTGCTGAGTAGTCTGAATGACGCTCGATCCCATGGTGGCGAGAAAGCGCGATTTCATGTTCACCGAGGAGAGTTTGACGCTGGCGAGATCATGTTTCGAGGCCACAAGGTTTTCAGCACGCAGCACTTTGATCGTTTCAAGATTGTCCAGCGATTCAATCACCAGCCCGTAACGGTTACTACCGATTTTCATTGACTCTTCAGAGTGACGTTTTAACGGGATCTGCATCAGCAGCACCATCGCCACAATCACCAGCAAGATCAGAATGACACACCAGACAAGGGGGCCAGCAACGAGGTGAATAACCACCAGAAACAGTAATACAAAAGGCAGGTCGGCAACGGTGGTAAGCGCCGCCGAGGTGGTCAGCTCACGTACGCTGTCGAAGCTCTGCATAACGTTGCCAAAGGCGCCGCTTGACTGCGCACGGTTCGACATTTTTCCATTCAGTACGTGACGAAACAGCTGTGCACCCAGCACGAGATCGATCTTTTTACCGGCGCGATCGGTGATCCAGGCCCGGCCCAGGCGGGCGGCCAGTTCGAACAGTAACGCCAGCGTCACGCCAATCGCCATGGTCCAGAGCGTGACGTAGGTTTGATTGGGCAGCACCCGGTTATAGACCGTCATGGTGAAAATCGACATCGCCAGCACCAGCAGGTTGATCACCACCGACAGCGCGGCAGCCTCATAGATATAGCGCTTGAAGCCCCATAACGTGTGCCAGAACCAGTGTCCCTCACCGACGTGAACAATGTCATCGGCACGGTGGTCCAGATACGATTTCGGCCGCAGCAACAGAAGCTCGCCGCTATAATGCTGAGCCAGACGGGCAAAATCGACCTCGACCGGCTGACCGCCCAGCGCGGGATCGATAATGGCGCACTTCTTTTCGCTACACTGCGTCAGCACGCAGTAGCCTGTTTCCAGCCGCATCACCGCCGGCAGCACAAAGCTTTTCACATCCGCAAGATCAATCTGCTGCCAGGCCGCACTGATGCCGCGGCTCTGTAGTGCCCGCAGCGCCCACTGGTTTTGAGCGGAAGTATCGTCATGGGGAGGAAAAGCGGGCATATCAGCACGCAGTGCATTCAGCGTCAGGCGAACGTCAAATAGCCGTAGCGCGTTTTGCAGAGCAAGCAGCAGAGTTTCCTGCGTCTCTGGCCGCGATTTGGGGATAGCCCGGCTTTCAGCGTTCGGTTCAGCGCTCTCAGGCTCAAGATGAATTTCAGTCACGGTGTTGTCCTCTGGACAGCTCATTCATACAGGCGTGGCGGACGTTGAGCTGCCGCCATGCACAGCGTTCGTTATTCTTCAGGCGGCGTTACTGCACTGCCTGAATCGTGTTGGCAGGCAATGTGTTCACTTTTTGTGCCAGATCGCTCATTTTTCCCAGCGCCGCGACAATTTGCCATTGGGCCGCCAGGTACTGCATCTGCTGTTCCTGATAACTGGCCAGGCTGGTGTAATAATCCGTCGCAAATGAGATAAGATCGGTTAAGGGCCTTTGACCGGCAAAGAACTGCACTTCTCCCGCTTTCCAGGTTTGAAGCGCCGTTTCCGACTGCCTTTGCAGGGCGTTGATCTGTCGCTCACGCAAAGGTAATGAAACCCACAGCTGGTCAAGCTGCTGCTTTAATGAGCGCAACGTGGCGTCCTGTTCCGCCTCAGCGGCGATCAGACGTTGTGTTTCAGCTTTGGTATTCGCTCTCCCGCTACCGCCATCCCAAAGGTTAATATCGCTGCTTACCTGTAACGTGACGGCTTTGAACGGCTCCATTTCACCGTTGCGTTTCGGGCTGTCCAGACTCAGCTGCACGCTCCATTTTGGCCGGTTCCATTTTGATGCCAGATCCACGGCGGCTTTTGCCATCTCTTTCTGTTCGCGCGAAACGGCCCAGTTTGGGTTTTCCTTAAGGACCTGCCGCGCCTGATCCAGCGAGGCGGGCAAGAGACCTGCCTTTTTCAAATCGGGAAGATCGCGGGAGAGAACAATCTCCCTGTTTAATAGCGCACTGAGCTGCTGCAATGCCTGCTGGTAGCTGGTGTTGCTCATCTCGCGACTGGCGATGACCGCATTGAGACGGGTAGCGACCTGATTAATTTCTGAGGCTCTGCCGCTATCGATTCTGGCTATACTCTGCACCCGGTTTAACAGGTTCTGGAGTGCCGCAATTTCTTTATCCAGCACCGCGACAACTTTGGCGTTAGTGGCGGCCGAGGTGAACAGAGAAAGTACCTGCTGATTAAGGTTTTCGCGTGTCACATTAATTTGCGCCTGCTGCATAGAATAAGCAGCCTCTTTTCCGGCGACGCTGGCATCGGTACGACCATGATCGTAAAGTAACTTACTGATGGAAATATGAGGTGACAGGGGGTTATTTTCATTGCCGGGCTGACCTGAATAGCCTACGGCGCTTACGCCTGTACTGACCTGAAAACCGTCAGCCGCCTTAGCCTGCTCAATATCATAATAGGCGCCTGCGCTGTTCGAAAATGCCGATCGTACTGAAGGGTGATCGGCCGTCATACGAATCATATCAATAAAATCCGTTGCGCTGGCATTAAATACGGGATTTATAAATAGCAACCCCACGATAAAATGGCGCAACGTAAATGTGTATTTTGCTGCAAACAAGGTTGTCTTCATAGTTAACTCAAAAATAACAAGTGAAGTGGGTTGGCTATTTATCCTGCCGCCTGAACCCGTCTGCGACAGGACACTGTTGTAACCGCCCACAGTGTCATTTAACAACGTTAATTCTGCAAAATTGCCATATATAGGTTTTTAATCCTGACATGGCACCTTTATTTATAACTATATTTTACAAGGAGTGACCCCCGCCCATGCCGGTGCATGGGCGGGAGTTTATGCAATAGTCTGTTCTCTGACCGACTGCGACAGAGAACGGGCGGTGACCGAAGCCACCGCCGGCGGGTCAGATAACATTTAAGCCATGCTGGATTAACAGCTTGACGGTAGTGTCATCATTATTGGTATAGACATCGTAATTCACGCCATTTTCATTTTGTGATGTTGAAACGGTCCATTCCGATTTATTGATATTGACAGTATCACTCACATTATTGCTGTTTGAGTTACCCACATCACCGGTAATATGTAACGTATTTGCCTCACTACCATTATCTTTGGTCATTTCGAGTACGTCACTGGCGCTAATGACTAAGGTTTGCGCCGTGTTATTCCCCATGTGAATAGTTTCAACTCCGCTAATTTTGTTTGAGACCGTGCCAAGCTCTAAATCGTTATTAGAATCCCAGACCAGCGTGTCGTGACCTTCCCCTCCTTTAATGCTTGTGAAATTAGTGCTGTTGATCACAATCGTGTCATCACCCTCTTTCGCATCGACGGAGTTCGCGCCACGGGCATCCAGCACATCATTACCGGCCGTACCATTGAGATCGTACTGCGCAGGATGATATTCAATCTGCGTCGCACCGCTCTCCGTGGTCAGTCCCAGCGTCTCATTCAGGTCGATTAAGCGACCTTTGATAGCG